>JAOPUZ010000041.1 GCA_025966315.1 Frankiales bacterium
GCGGATCTCAGCCCAATCCTCCACACCCAACACTCGCTTCCTCCCGGCTCGACTGAGCACAGGGTTTCGGGGAAGCTGGTCAATTTCCGTTTGCCGCGCGGTGGTCAGTCTTCACTTGCCGCCGACAGACGTGACGCACGATAGCTTTTAAATAAGCCTGAGCTCGGCCGATTACGCTGGCTTGCTGTGTTGATTCGGCCTCGTTACTCAGGATCAGCGGTTCATCTCTCCGGCCTCGATCGGCTGGGCGTGGGGCAGCCGAAGTAACTTTCGTTCGCCTGACGGCCGAGCCATTGGCTGCCGAACAGGCCTCGCGGGAACCATTCGAAGATGAGCACGAGGAGCCGGGTGGCCGGAACCGAACGAACTACGTTGTCCCCCTCGACCTCACGCCGGCGGGCAGCCAGCACTACGAGCAGATGTAGACATGGAGGGAAGACAAGCAGCGGTTCGAGCTGTGCTGCATTCTTTTCTTCAGCTACGGCCTGTCCCCTCGGAGGAGTCATTTCGATTGACATCAGGCTCCAGGTGCCGCGGGCTCCTGCTCCTCAGCCGTTTCCCTGAACCGTTGACCGTCACGAGTAAACGTAATGGCCTCGTCATGCAGAGCCTTTAGGACTTCAATGTTCTGCCGCATGACGCCAGGGTTATGGTCGAAACTTGGCTTCCACCTGGCCGTCCGAGCGAGGACCTGGTCGTCGGCCAGGCTGGCGAGCCACGCCGCGATCTGATGTTCGTTCGGGGAGCCTGCTATCCCGCCGATGAGATCGACCAGCTGGATTCGGAGCGTCGCTGCAACCAGGCGCTCTTTGTGATGATCCGAAGCCGAAGTCATTGACCCGGCAGATATCGCGTCGCGTTCGTCGAGATGGGCGACCGCGATCTCGTAGCGTGTCGGGAGTGGGTGCTCGGGCGGCTCTGTGCCCGTGATGAGGCGCGGCACCGCCTGGGTGCGGACCCATTGCGAGATCTCATCGAGCTCTGTCATCAGCACTGGCCAGCGGTCCGTGCCCGGCCTGCTGATCCCCATCGTCGGGAACAGGTTGATGGGAGTCCTGGTGCCCAACGGGGTTACTGCGATGACGTCGCCGACGCGTACCGGCTCTTCGGGCCGAGGAGCCAGGTCGTCCATCGAACGGGGCATCTGATCATTGCTGTACATGGCGGCCAGGCGGACGGCCATAATCGCGGGCATCCTGTGCTTCGCGTGGTTCCTGTAGAGCACCAACCGTCTCGATCTGCGCGACTCAAGCGGTGGTTTGAGCGCGCGCAAATGAAGCACCGACGGACAAATGTGAGCGGCGCCTCATTTGTCGGGTCATGGAAAGAATGCGCTCGATCGTTCCGCGCCTCGATAGTCAAAGAACCGATGCGACGACCAGACGTCAAACACACAGAGGCTTCTGAGGTCCACCGACTTACTAAGTGCGACTGGTATCCTGGACGGGATCGACTCTGCGCGAAGTGCAACTCGCCGGGGTCAGTAGTAGGTACACCCACACACACTAGGGACTGCGGCGACGCTCGTCGACCAACCGCCCGGTGGCGCTGCTGCAAAGCAGCGACCCGTCGACACGATCAGGATCGAGCTCGTCCGCACAGTAACTACTTCAGTCGTTTCCTGATCCAGTCCATCACCTTCGGGTAAGCGAGGAACTGGTCGGCGAGCACCAGCTGCCGTTCTTGGATGCGCACGCCGATGGCACGAACGTCGAGTCCCGGCTCTACGACGCAGAGAGTGTCCTTGATTCGGCGACTCTCCGCTGTGCTGCGCGTGTACTCACCCACGCACTCAGGGCTATGCAGGAAAGTTTCGCTCATCACGTAAAGGTGAAGTGGCGCGGCCTTCATCGCCTGATCGACGGTCCGAGGCCAGCTCCCACTGGCAGTAGGAATCTGCCGGTAGTCCCAGATTTTCAGACCGGTGTCCAACCGCAGCCGATCCGAAAGGGCCGAGCCGAATTGCAGGTCTTGAACCGACATGCCGAGGAAGATGGTCGGTGATCCATCTTGTTTGGCTTTGCGTTCCCAAGCTGGCTCCGAGATGCCAACGAGGGTTCGAGTGCTACGGACGACCCCTGAGCGCCCTTGGATCTCCCTCATGACGACGTCGTCGAAATGACCACGGTCATCAGCCACGACGTCGAGGACGACCCTGTTTCGAGTTCGGCACAGATAGAGGGTCCGAACCGCAGGCACACTCGCGAGCACAGCCGCGGCATAGTCGGCGGATTGCCTCGATACGCTCACGTCGCACACAACATAGGCGCGGTATGAGTTCTTCAGAAGGTGTGCTCTCGTACGTGCCCTCGGTCCATCGGAAACCTCATCGACTGCCCAAGTACGCACCTTGCGAATCGGTGCGTGCCACCCGTGTATCTGCTTCAGAACGCCTTTGAGGGCGTTTGGCTCACCACGTACGACGGCGACGACGTCAACCTCCGAGTACACCGCTGCTGCGCTGACAACTTGGGGGACCTCGCGGAGTAGATCAACGACGTACCCTGATCGCGGCGGAGGCACCGTAATGCGGAGCAGCCACGTACAGTCGCCAGTACCCACGTCATTACGCTTCACCACAGTTGACCTCGCATTGATGTCAGGCGCTGGCCGGTGCCGCCGATAGCTTTACTAGTACAGCAAGGTTCGCGATAGACGCCAGGGCGGTCACGCGCGCGACCTGCCAAAAGCAAGCGCATATTGGGACCACAACCCTATCCGCAGAGCCCGACCGAAGTTACGGCTTCAAGGTGGTGGACACATAAGTCGGGCCTCCCTTCTCGACGAGCGGCTGGGCATCACGAGCTATTCGACGATTGGGCCAGGGCAGAGCGACACGACGCGGTGGAGCATTCGGCCGAATTCCGACGTCCTCCCGCCCGACGTCCTTGATATTGCACCGTCGCGCCCGTCAGCAGCGAAACCGTCGGTCGGCGCGCGCCCCGCCACGAGATCGACCAGTACAGACGGACTGTTCTGGCGCGGGCATGACCCGTGAAATAGTCCAGCCAGCCGGAACCAGGCGTTGACCGTCCAACAGTCAGAGCGAGCCGTCCAGTCATGACTTCGGGCTGGTCGCTGGCCGGGGTGGGCCGCGAATTCGGCCGGGAACACACCGTGACTCAAGCCGTTCTAGTGCAGGCCGGCATCCCACGGCGGCATATCCATCGACGGTAGCGTCAGCGGGCGAGACCGGCTGCAAAGTGGGTCAGCGGGCGGCCTCTTCGACTGCTTTGTCCACCCCGTACGCCCCCACCCTCATCAGCCCATCGACGACGTCAAGCAAAGCCGATCGCTCCTGCGGCCGCCGTGCCTGAGCCAACCCGCGAATGGCGAGATCGGCTACGTAGTGTGCGTTCCCCGCTGCGCCCGTTCGCATGTCCCCGGCGGCCTCGCCGGATACCTCGATATACCGCTGAGCTGCCCGCAGTACCAAGGAGTCGACTCGGTCGGGGGCGTTCTGGAGCGTGATGAACAGCTGCGGCGTGGCTGCCTCGTATGCAGCCGACTCAATCAACGCCGCCAGCATCGTCGAGTACGGCAGCAGCGGTTCGTTCCGAAGCTGCGCGGCGACCTCGGCTGCAGCCTTCCGGACGTCGACGGCAGGATCATCGAAAAGCTCAGTGAGCGTCGCCGTGGCGAGCTGAACATTGCGAGTTCGCGTCACGCTGCTCGCGCCCTGTTGCGCGACACCTTTTCGGCTCGCCTCGTCAGTATCCCTCATGACCGCAGCCAAGGGTCCGGTCAACTCCCATTCCACTGCTGCGTGTCCCGCAACCTGGCCACCGCACGTTCGCACTGTCGCGTTTTCCGACACGAGCATGCGCTCAATGACCGGCAGTATCAACGCAGGCTCACCACCATTACCGATGTACATCATCAGTTGCCGCACGTACGGCACGGTCAAAACGCTGTCGTCGGTGTCTATGAGCGTCGGGAATACAGCCACTGCGTCCGCGCGTGCAGAGCGGAGCGCGGCTCCGATCGTGTGCGCCGCCTGGCCGCGCACCGAGACGACGGGATCAGCAGCGAGAATCGGCAACGCGGGAATCACGGCAGTCGTCTTCGATCCGTCGGTATCGAAGACGAGGATGTCACCTAACGTCTCAGCGAGCGCCCCCCGTGCGCTGTTAAGGCCGTCGTTCCGCAACCGTTCACCGGGCGAGCGCTCGTCCGAGCTGAAGATGCCGCGATCATCGATGGGATCGAGGGCACTGACCGCTCGATCCCGAATAAGTTCGACCACGTCGAGCGGCACTTCTCGCAGGTGGTCGCTCAGGGCAAAGCCCAGCCATCGATCATTGTCCGCCTGACGAAGACTGGCGATGTGCCGAACGCAGTCGAACACCACATCGACCTGGTCGGCCGGCACCGGCGCCCCCTGCATTCCCCACAAGATGGCATTCGTGTAGGCCGTGTTGGTCTGATCGGTCAGTCGCAGGGCGAGCTTTGCGAAGCGAATCGGATCGGCAGTCGTCTGCTCCTTCAGCACGCTTGACAGCTCCCGGGCACCACCTTGCCGAGTCGACCAGTCACGCGCATCAGCTGAGTGACGCGCAATGGCTTGCAGCCAGTTGTCATCCGCCATCCGGCTCGCGGCGTCGCTCGAGATTGGTGAGTGCGGAGACACATCGAGTATTCCGCCGGACTCGATTGGCTGTTCGACTCCGAACGCCCGGCGATACTCGCCGAGGCGACGACGACCAAGATCTGTCAGGCGCGACTCGTCGAGTGCCGAGAGCAGTGGGAAGGCGTAGCCGCCGTGTGGCCGTCGATCCCAGTCATAGCGAAGATCGCGAACCGCGTCCTCCAACGTCTGATGCTTCGTGTCGTCGAGATGCGGAGCGATCCCTTGGATGACCAGTCGCGGCATCCAGGTGTAATCCCCTCCTGCCTGGCAAAACAGGCGAGCGGGATCACTGATTAAGCCTCGATCCGTGGAACCGCTGATCGAATGATCTTGACCAGCTGTAGTTGATCATCGGGCGGGTGCTGGCGCGAAGTGGCGCGACGGATCTGCTGGTCTGCCCAGCTGTTCCACGATGTTCCTGGTTGGGCCTGTCGGCGATCGGCGGGTTGTCAGGCGGTGGTTGGTGGTCCGGTTGCGGCGTTCCAGAGGGTGGACCATTGCTCGGCCCAGGGCCAGTGGGCGGGTAGGTGCAGCACGCGGCGCCGGGCCGGGCGGGCCAGGCGGGCCGGGACGGCGACGAGGTGGCGGCGCAAGGTCGCGCCGCGGGCCACGGCGTGCGCGCCGCCGATCACGGTGCCGGCGGCGCGGAGCAGGTTGTGGCAGATGGCGGCGCAGATCGCCCACGCGCTGTTGGCGGCGAATCGGCCTGAGGGCATCCCGGACAGTGGTCCGTCGATCAGGTCGGAGTGCACGGTCTCGATGACCGCGTGGCGTCGGTGGGTGATGTCGGCCTGCGCTGTTGGCTCCAGGCTGTTGGTGAAGAACGGATGATGACGCCAGACCGGGAACAACTCATCGGTCCGGGCGCGGTCGCGGACCCGGCGCACGATCAGCCGGGCGGTCACCGGGTGCGTGGTCGAGGCGAACGCGGTGAACTGCACTTCGGCGACTTCGGCGTCGGAGATCAGCTGCCCGGTGTCGGGGTCTAGGACCGCGCCGGGATAGCGCACCGGCGTCCACGCATCCTCGCCGATCGCGGCGATGGCGCGCGCCACGGAGGGGTTCTTGGTGAGCACGAGCGAGAACCGGGCTCCGGCCCGCAGGCAGGCCCCGATCACGGCGCGGCTGCCGTAGGCGCAGTCGCCACGGAGCAGGACCTCGCTGCTGGCGCCGGCCGCCCGGGCGGTGCCGATGGCGTCGGTGACCATCGTCGCCGCACCTTTACCCGAACCCGCGCGTCCGGCCCGCAGCCGGATCCCGGCCACCACCGGCGCACCGGTCTCGGTGCTGATCGTGGTGATCAGCGGGGACAGGCCCTTGCGCAGGATCTGTTTGCCCGCGATCTTCGTGTGCCCGTAGGAGGCGCCCTGCTTGTGATGGCCATAGATCGGGCGCAGCAGGGAATCGATGTCCACGAACGCCCGCGTCCCAATGCCCGGTAACAAGTCGCTGTGCTGCACGAGGTTGACCAGATGCGCCCGGGCCACCGAGGCCAACTGCAGCGTGTGACCATGGGTGAACTCGCGCAGCAACTGACCCAGCGTCGCCGCGGCGTAGACCCCGCCGAAGATCTGCTTCATCCCGCCCGCGCGGACCACGTCCAGGTCATCGATGCAATCCGCCCCAACGGCCATCCCCGCCACGATCGAGGTCAGCTTCCCCGCCGGGTTCACCCCCGCCGACACAACCCTCGTCGACCGGAACCGGACCCGCGTCCCGATCAACCCGGACAACCCCGCCTGCTCCGCCAGCGCCATCACCGGAATCAGGCCCGAGTACGACACCAAGTTGTCATCATCGAAGATCGGCGTGGCCCGCGCCCACGCATCAGGTAGCTTCACTATCAGTGCCTTCTGGTACGGAACGGATCAAGAGCTCGACACTCCCGATTCTTCCGAGCCAGAAGGCACTTTCACGTGATCACCACGCCGTCAGGCGGCTATCGGTCCACGGATCGAGGCTTAGTCCCGACCGGGTTCGAGTTCGGCCCTCCAGTCCGCGAAGAACGCCCTGACCTCAGCAACGTTCACCCCGCCGAGTTCGAGATCGTCATCGCTGTAACGCGAGAGCAAATCGATCATCTCGACGAAGACTCCGACCTCGAAGCCCGCGTCGACCTCCCGCGCCAACTCAAGCAGCTCCGACTTGCTGAACCGCCGACTAAGGGCGAAGACGTCCACGAAGTCACGGGCAGCGGCACGGTCAAACAGCGCGATCGCCTTGCGTCCGGCCAGCTCCGCCGGGGCGAACGTCGGACCAGCGATGCTGGCCATCGCGGGACGACCCGGAGCGGAGTCCAAAGCCAGGTCCACCAGCAGGTCCTTAGGTCCGTGGATGAGCAGGCGGCAGAACGTGCCGCCGTCCTGCACTGTGTCGACATCCCAACCGTGCCGAGCAGCCGCGGCAAAGAGCTGATCCCGCGCCCGACCAACATCACCAGCACCGGGCCTAGTGAAGAAGTCCAGGTCCTGGGTCGGACGCGCCGTCAGACCCTGTGCCAGCAATGCCCCTCCCCCGGCCAGCAGGAACCCATCACTAGCCGGCAGGCCGAAGAACAATTGCGCGACCTGCACCTGAAACGCAGTCAAACGACCGCCGTCCGCGCCAGTCACTACGCCACGACCGGCACATCCAAGACACCACGAACCTGATCGATAAGCGGCGACCACGCCGAGCGCACCGCCCTGGGCAACACCAGCTCATCCCACAGATCAACCAGCAGCGCGCCATCGACATACGCAAGCACGTCCGCGTCGCCGCCCTCCCGCAACACCAGCTCATACACCCGAGCCCGATCGCCACGATCAGACAGCCGAAACAGCCTCCCCGGCTGCGACCAGTTCACCGTCAACGGCAACTCCACCGAAGCCAACGCCAGCTCCACAACCAGACGTGGCAGGCGACTGGGCACACGCACCACACGACCCCGAGCGACCGTCACATCTGCGAACTCGATCCGCGGCCGAACCTCCAGTTCGTAACCAGCGGCAGCAACGAGCCGATCGACCGTGTCCAGCGACGGCGACTTCCGCCCATGCTCATACGCCGACACGGCCGTACGCGAGGTACCAGCCCGACCCGCAAGCTGATCCTGACTCAGACCTGCGCCTCGGCGCATCCACGCCAACAACTCGGCGCCGCGCATGATGTACCTCCGTTCACTGACCTGTATCCGATCAGATACTAGCAGGACGTGACTCAATTCCGGGACATCTATGCGGGCGATACTGGGATCGAACCAGTAACCCTTATCGTGTCAATGCTTTCCAGACCCGGTTGGTTGCTACCACTGAGCTTGAACCCGTTGGTTTCTGGGATGTCCGTAGTTGGGTGTCGTGGCTGGCGATCCGGTCTCACGAACGGCGCGCCTCGTACATACTCGACGTCGCCGGGCTGCTCACCGACCAGTAGCAGCCGCGCGTGAGGTGACCCGCGGTCGATACACCGTCTGGGTGGTCCATCCTACAGCTCGCAGCCCTGGCAGTCCCGAGCCGCCTCACCCAATTCAGCCAGGTGAGTGGTGGGTCGGATGAAGCGGGCCGCGCCCGCGGCGTCGCCAGACCGGACGGTCATTGCTGCGTACTTTCCGATGTGATCCGGTGCGCCCGGTGCGCCTCGCGGAAGGACGGGCGGTGGTGGTCGAGGCAGCTTAGCTGCCGGTCGAGTTCAGCGTCGACCGGACGACGTTGGCTCAGCGCCCAGGGCAGACCTCGTAACGCGAGGGTGACACCTACCAGCCAGTCGCGGTTCTTCGGGCGCTCGGCGAGCAGCCGAAGGCTGGTGGTCGCGGCTGTCGCTGGGCGCCGGTAGATCCATCGGGTCCATAAGGCGTTGCGTAGGCCGAAGGCGCGGAGCTTGGTGACGTTGGCCTGGCTGGGTCGGTGCTGGGCGACGATGTCACTTCGATAGCGCATTTTCCAGCCGGCGGCGGCCAGTTTGATGGCTAGCCCCTCCTCTTCGCCGCCCATGAAGAACTCTGGGTCGTAGCCGCCGACGGCGAGGTAGGCCTCGGCTCGGGTGATGCACGCCCCGGCCATGAAGCCGAGCAGTACTGCGCCTGGTATGCCGTCTTGTTCCAGCAGTGGGCTGTCAGCCATCTCGGCTGAGACTGGGTCGAGTCGCTGTTGGTCGCCAACCATGATGCGTGCGTTGATCAGCCCGAGCGCAGGGTGCGAATCGAGAGCGTCGGCCGCGCGGACGAGGCCGTCGCGTTCATACCAGCCGTCGTCGTCGCAGAAGGCGACGTAGGGTGTGGTCGAATGTTGGGCGCCGACGTTGCGTGCCGCAGCGCCGATGTTGCGCTTGAGTGCGATCACTTCGATCCCGTGGTAGGCGCGCAGGAGGTCAGCGGTCTGATCGCAGGAGCCGTTGTCGACAGCGATGATCGCGACGCCCAACGCGAGCAGCTCGGCCAGGATCGGGGACAACCGGTGGGCGCAGTTGTAGGTCAGGAGCACGATCGTGAGCCGCTCGCCCAACTCGGTCTCGGCCGCACCGTCGCGCGGGTCCTTGCCGCGCGCTGCGGCTTCTCGGGTGTCAGGCGCCATGAGTCACCGTTGCTGCGGTGTGTGCTCGTACCGCGGCGGCCAGCACTTCGTCCTCGGTGATTCTGGACAGAGCTGGGTCGAGCTCTTCGCCGTGCGGGTTGCCGGTTCCGTCGCCGTGCCAGAGCACTTGATGTCGTGGGTCGGCGGGGGGACCCCAGACGGCCGGTGAGACCGGGCCGAAGAGGATGACCGATGGCGTCGCATAGTTCGTCGCGACGTGGGCCGCTCCGGTGTCGCCGCTGATCAGTAGCCGAGCGTGGGCGATCAGGGCAACAAGCTCGCCCAGCGTGGTGGGGCCAACTGTCGCGACGTGAGCTTGCTGGGCGATGTGCCGGACGAGGTGCTGCTCGTCGGGACCTCCGGTGATCACGACTTCGTGTCCGAGCTTCCGCAATGCGGCGGCGACGCGGACGAACCGGGCCGCTGGCCATCGTCGCGAGGCGGACTTGGCCCCGCAGTGGATGACGGTCCGCCCCACCGGCACGGTCGCATCGGGCGGCGTCGGGAGCCGACCGGCCACGCTCGGCGTGGGAAGCGCGGGCGCGCGCAGCCCCTCGCGGATCAGCCGACACCAGCGCTCGACTTCGTGCTCTCCCGCGTCCCAGGCCAGACCGCGATGCCCGTAGCCGATCAGTCGTGCCGGCCGCGTAGCCTCGAGCAGCGCCCGGCTGCCCGGGCCGTTTCCGTGCAGGTCGATAGCCAGCTCAGGCATCTGCGGCGGGTCGATCAGCGGCGTCAGCTCATGTCCGTGCACAGTCGCGTCGACAGAGCCCGATAGCAGCGCGAACTGGCGAAGTGCCTCGGGGACCGCTAGTAGAATGCGCTCGGCTGGCAGCGCCTGGCGCAGCATCGCCAGAGCGGGCAGACCGGTGAAGAAGTCGCCTAACCCGAGGGCGCGTAGCACGAGAACGGTCACCGGCGCGCGAGGTCGACCAACGTTGAAGTCGATTTCCCATCGAGGTAGCCGACCGTGAGAACCTCCCCGCCCCAGCTGCGGATCAGTTCAGCTTCCGGTAGCTCACCGGCCGTGTAATCACCGCCCTTGACCCAGATGTCTGGGCGCAGCGCGGCCAGCGCACGTTCGGGAGTGTCTTCCTCGAAGATGATCACCTGGTCGACATCGCGCAGCGCGGCGAGTACCCGCGCGCGGTCGGCGTGATGCTGCAACGGGCGCCCGGCGCCCTTGATCCGGCGGACCGACTCGTCGGAGTTGATCAGGACGACCAGGCAGTCGCCGGCCGATCGGGCGGCGGCCAGCGTCTGAATGTGTCCTGCGTGCAGCAGGTCAAAGCAGCCACCGGTGGCCACGACCGTGCCACCGGCAGCTCGCACGCGCTCGATCGCGTCACCGGTCGGGGGCGCGCAGTCCGCGGCTGGCGTGAGCGATCCGACGCCGCCGGCGGCGATGAAAGCGGCCGCCGTGCGCACGCCATGCGCGGCGGCCTGACTGGGCAGCTCGCCATGGGCTAGGGCGGTGGCCGCGGCACCGGCGAAGCAGTCACCGGCGCCGCACGGGTCGCCGGTGGTGGCGCGCTCGACCGGGAGGTACTGGCTGGTGCCAGTGCCGTAGGTGAGAAGCGCGCCCCGAGCGCCGAGGGTCACGCAGACGCTGTGGGCGTTCCAACGCGCCCGCAGGGTTTGCCCGGCCCGTCGGGCGGCGGCCAACGGAGTTCGGTCACTCGCCAGCGACGCGACACCGCTGAACGCGGCGGCCTCGGTGAGGTTAGGGGTGGCCAGCGCGACTCCGGCCACCGGCGTGGCGCCCCGCGGGTGCGGGTCCCAGACGATCGGCCCGGCGACGTGACCAAGCAGTTCGCGCAGCCGCTCGTCGCGAGCGGTGGCGCCGCCGTAATCGCTGACCAGGACGGCGTCCGCGGCAGCTAGTCGATCGCCGACCTCAGCGCCGACGTGGGCGATCTCCACGCCGCCACCGGAGTCGAGCCGGGTCACGGTGTGTCCGTTGGCGCTTAGCCGGGTCTTGACCGGAGTGCGGCCGGTGGCCGGCATCGCGATGAGCTCGACGATTCCGGCCAGCCGGGACCGTACCTCGTGTCCGGTGTCGTCGTCCGGCAGCGGCGCAATCAGGGTGATATCGGTGTCCCGATCGCGGGCCGCGAGTAAGGCGGCCAACGCCGCTCCGCCCGGGCGAAGCTCACGTCTAAGCTCGTCCAACACCGGCACCGGGGCGTCCGGAGTGAGCCTGTCGGCCCGGGTTAGGACGTCCACGTCGAGCAGGACGTCGCCGATCACGATCAGGTGCCGGCTCACAACGCCACCGCGGCGGGGTTGGCGCCGAGCAGCCGCTCGTCCATGGCCTCGCAGACGAGGTGCAACGCGACCAGGTGCAACTCCTGGACGGCGGCCGTCGTCGGCGCGTCGATGCACAACGCTTGGTCGGCGAGGTCGGCCAGCGGGTTGGGTGCGGGCCCGGTCATCGCCCACACGGCGGCTCCCATCTCGCGGGCGCGTTGCGCCGCCCGGATCAAGTTGGCGCTGCGGCCCGAGGTCGACAAGAGCATGAGGATCGTCTCGCCGCTGATGTGGGCTTGCACTTGACGGGCGAAGATCTCCTCGGCGCCGTAGTCGTTGGCGATGGCCGTGACCGCCGAGGTGTCGGAATGCAGGGAAATGGCCGAGAACGGCTGACGGTCGCGGCAGTAACGGCCGACGATCTCGGCGCTGAGATGCTGTGCCTGCGCGGCGCTGCCGCCGTTGCCGGCCAACAGCAGCCGAGCTCCGGCCGGCAAGCGTTCAGCCAGGGTCACGCCCCAGGCTTGCGCCTGGTCCCACTGCTCCTCGCAACGTCCCAAAGCGCGCGCGAGAAGGCCGATGTGAGCGTGCGCCGTGTGGTTGGTCGTCGCGGTCACAGCAGCCCCCCGGACTGCTCGGCGGCCACCAGCTCGGCCTCGGGCCGGCGGCTCATGACGGCGCGTAGGTAACTGCGTTCTGTCGAGCGGGCGACCTGATCCCAGGTGTACTTCAGCGCCCGCGCCCGCCCGGCCCGGCCGTAGGCGCGGCGGCGCGGCTCGTCGCCGAGCAGCGCCGTGACCGTTGCCGCCACCGCCCGGGGGCGACGAGGGGGCAGCAGGGCGCCGGTGACCCCGTCGACGACGGTGTCGAGCAGACCCCCGACGGCCGCGCCCACGACCGGTATCCCGCACGCCATCGCCTCCAGCGGGACGATTCCGAATGGCTCGTACCAGGGCAGGCACAGCATCAGTTCGGCGGAACGGATCAGCGAGGTGAGCTCGGTGTGCGGCACTTGTCCGATCAGATGGACCCGGTCGGCCACGCCCAGCTCGTCGGCCAGCGCCGCCAGCCGACGCGCCTCAGCGTCGTGTCGGATGTCGTCGGCGTTCGGGCCTCCGGCGATAACCAGTTCGGCGTCCTCAATCCATTGCAACGCGGTGATGGCGTCGTCGACGCCTTTGCGCGGCACGAGGCGTCCGACCACCAGCAGTCGGGGCCGCGCGGTGCGCGGTGCCCGCGGGCCGTCGGGGACGAACCAGTCGCAGTCCACGCCCGAGGGAACGATGTCGACTCGCGCTGAGTCCGCGCCCATCCGCACGAGTTCGCGCTTCTCGTCGGTGCACGAGGCGATCACCCGGTCGGCGCGTTCGGCGACGTCGCGCTCTAGGGCTATCCGCTGTTCGGGGCTGGTGTCGGCCGCGCCTTGCAGGCGCCGTTTGACTGAGCCGAGCGCGTGGAAGGTCTGTACGAGCGAGATGTCCAGCGATGCCGCGACTTGGGTGCAGGCCAGGCCGCTCATCCAGAAGTGACCGTGCAGCACGCCCGGTTGCGAATGCTCAAGAGCGGCCTGCAGCTGCTGCGTAAACTGCGGCATGTGCGGCAGCAGCTCGTCCTTGGCGATGTGCTCGGCCGGTCCCGCGTCGAGATGGTGCACCATGACACCGTCACGCAGCGGCGCCGAGGGTGGCAGGTCGGGGTGGTCGCGGCGGGTGTAAACGTCGACCCGGTGCCCGCGCAGCGCCAAGGCGGACGCCAACGCGGCCACGTGCACATTTTGGCCGCCGGCGTCTACTTCGCCGACGACCGCGAGCGGACTGGCATGCTCAGAGACCATGGCAATCTTCATTGCTTGCGCCCTTTCATTTCATCCGTCTCGTGCTACTCATCGGCCTGCGGTGGTCTTCACTGCGACTGTCCGCGCGAGCAGCTGATCCCAGTCGTGCAGGAAACGCTGCACGCCGTAGCGCGCCAGGGCGTACTCGCGAGCCGACTTGCCGGCCAGCCGAGCCGGCTCGGGATCAGCGGCAAACCTCCGCACCGCGGCGCGCAGCTTCTCCAGATCAGTGGAGATCACACCGGCAGCGGGTGGAACGGCTTCGACCGCCTCGGTGCTGGCCACGGCGACCACCGGCAGGCCGAGCATCATCGCCTCGATCAGCGACAGGCCCAGCGAGGTCCAGCGCACCGGGTGCAGGTAGAGCCGGCGGCGGGCCAGCTCGCCGTGCATGCGAGCTTGGGGCACGTCGCCCATCAGGCGCACGCCGCGTGCCGGAACCGATCCCCCCATCCCGAAGAGATCGATCGGCACCTCGCTCGCAAACCGGGCAAGGAGGTCAGCACCCACCATCCGCCCGCGCCGTCCCGCCTCGTTAATCACGACCGCGGCCCGGGGCAACTCGCCGGTGTACAGCTCCCCCGGATCGATGACGCCGTGCTCGATCACCGTCGTCCGCGCCTGGCCGTTGTCCCAGAACAGCTCATTGAAGTGGGTCACGTGCACCAACGGAAGGTCCGAACGATCAGCGATCGGATGCCTGGTGCCCACCGGGTGCGGCTCGGGCGCATTGTGCTCCAGGTAGATCGCCGGCAGCTCGGGACCCGGCCGGCGGCCCGTCCACTCGGCGGCGAGCGCAAGCTCCTGCGGCCGTTGCACGATCACCACGTCGATCGGCTCATGCCGCAGCTGCTCTGGGGTCCGTTCGACCACTGTGCCCGGCCAATCCCAGGTGCGGGCGCGTCCGCGTCCGTCCGGCCCGCGGTCGGCAAGCACCGGCAGCACATAGTCATGGCCGCCCTGCACGAATGCGGTGGTCCAGCTGCCGTGGACATGCCAGAGCAGGATCCTCATCGAGCCGCCCCGCCGACCATGGCCCGCCGCGGCGCGCCGACCAGCTCGCGCGCGGCCCGCACCACCTCGGCCGGTTCGACGTGGGCCAGACACGGGTGTCCCGGCACCGGGCAACTGGTGGCGCGACTGGCTCGACACGCCGCGTTTTGATCGCCCAGTACCCGGGTCGCGACCCCGTAGGGCGCCCAGCGCGTGGCCGGCACGACCGGCGCGAACAGCGAGACGACCGGGGTCCCTACTGCCGCGGCCAGGTGCGCGGGTCCGGTGTTGCCGACCAGCATGACGCTGGCCTGTGCCGCGACCGCGGCCAACTCGGGCAGCGTGAAGCGTCCGCCGCAGTCCAGCCCCGCGCCGCCGGCCACCTCGGCAGTCAGCTCCGCCTCCGACTTGGGTCCGGTGACCAGCACCGTCGCGCCGGAGGCGGCCAGCTCGGCCACCACCTCCCGCCATTTGGCGGGTGGGTAGGCCCGGGCCGACGCGCTCACACCGGGGTGCACGACGAAGGGGCGCTGCGCTCCGACCTCGGCCCCTAGTTCGACGCTGGGTAGCGGCGCGCGCAACCGTAACCGGCCGTCGTCTCCGGCCGCGAGGTCGAAACCGGCCGCCCGGGCTACGGCCAGCATCCGCTCCGGTTCGGGGCCGTCCGGGGGCGGCGCGACTCGGACGTCGAGCAGCCGACCCGGATAGTCCTCGCTGATGGCGGTGATCCGAGCGACCCCGGCCAGCCGCAGCATCAACGCGGTCGGCAGGGCGGACTGATGGAAAGACGTGAGAATGACCGCTTGGTCGAAGCGGCGTGCAGCGACGCTGGCCCGGACCGCCTCGATAGCTTCGGCCTCGACTGCCCCGGGGCGGCCGCTGATCCACGGGCAGTCCCATACCAGCACTTCCTCAACGCCCGGCAGCAACTCGGCCGCCGCAACGCCGAGCGGGCCGACCAGCATCGAGACCGGGGTGCTCGCCGCGACGGCGCGGACCGCAGGTCCGCTGATGAGGACGTCGCCCATGCTGTCGAGCCGGACGACCAACGCGCCGCTCACCGCGTCACCCGGGCCAGGATGACATCGGCAGCGGCGCCAAGGTCCGGGCACACGAGCTCGGCTGCTTCGACCTCCTCGGGTCGGGTCGCCGGCGTCGGGACCAGCACCGCCAGTTGGGCGCCGGCGGCGGTGGCCGCCTCGATGTCAGCGCCGATGTCGCCGATGACCGCGCACTGGTGAACGGCCAGGCCCAGCGCGTCGGCGGCGGCCTGCATCAAACCGGGCGCGGGCTTGCGGCAGTGGCAGCCGTCGGCGTCCCCGTGTGGGCAGACCTGCCAAGTCGCGAACGGGCCGAGCAGCTGCTCGACCCGCGCGTTCACGGCGGCGACCTGCTCGGTGCGCAGCACGCCCCGGGCGATCCCCGACTGGTTGGACACGACCGCGAGACCCAAACCGGCTTCGCGTAGTCGGCGCAGGGCCTTCTCGGCTTCGGGCAGCGCCTCCACGAGGGCTGGGTCTCCGTTGTAGGGCACGTCACGCACTAAAGTGCCGTCGCGGTCGAGCAGGACGGCCCTTAACGGCAATGGCCACGGCTCGGCACCGCGATGCTGCCAGCTGCCTCGCAGCCAGTGCCACGCCGCGGCGGGCGGAATGGCCACGGTGGTCGCCAGCATCGCGCCGATTTCCCTCGGCGTCCGGGGGCCGGGCGCGATGCGAATCCATGCGAATCGGCCGGTCAAGGCCAGCCAGAGGGCGGCGGCCCCGGCCGGTATCGAGCGACGACGGCCGGTCACAATCGAGGCGACCGTCAAGGCAGCCGCCGCTGTAGTAAGCAGATGCGTCGGGCGGCGGCCGGGTTCGGCGTCGGCCCGCTGATACCAGCCTGGCCCATGCAGGCGGCGCATCAGGGCGTCGTCGGCGTTGCCTCGCTGTTGCCGCAGGCTCGCATTCCAGGGTGCCGGGCGCACCGGATGGCGAGTGGTCCGCTGGCCGCGATCGATTTGGTAACCACGCTCGACGATGCGTAGGGCGATGTCGGCGTCCTCCCGGAACGCGCGGGCGAACCGCTCGTCGAACCCTCCGACCTCTTCCAGTACCCGGCGGCGGTAGGCCATGTCCGCGGTTATCCATTGAGCGGTGGCCAGACCAGCGGTACCTCGCTCCCAGTCGGTGGCGCGGCGGCCCGACGGCAGCGGAACCGTCAGTTGCGCTTGCGACCCAGCGACACCGGGTAGGGCCGAGTGCACGTCGGCGGACAGCTCGTCCAGCCAATCCGGGTTGACGAGTACGTCGTCATCGAGGAAAGCGACCCACTCAACGTCCGTCGTCGTCGCGCGCCAGCCGGTGTTGCGCGCGGCAGCGGGACCGCGACCGCCGCTGCGCCGAACCTGCGTCCGTTGCGCCGTCCAGCCGTCCGCTCGGGGCAGCGGCGCGGCTCGCTCGCGGCGGTCATCGACGATCACGATGCTCTGCGGGCGGGGACCACTGCAGCCGTCCAACGATTTCAGGAGTGCGCCGAGCGAGGCGCGACCTATCGTTGGGATGACGATCGAGAAGATCATCGACTTACCCCGAGGACGGCCCGCCGTAGCACGAATGGCCCGATCGCCAGCAGGTCGACCGGTGTCGAGCCGAAGCATTCCAACGCGTCCTTGATGTCGTCGACCATCGGCCGGCCCGCCGTGTTCAGACTGGTGTTCACCACTACCGGCAGACCGGTGCGCCGCTCGAAGCCCTGAAGCATCCGGGCCAGCAGCGGCTCTTCACGCTGGTCGACGGTCTGGATTCGGGCCGTGCCGTCGACGTGGACGACGGCCGGGATCCGCTCTCGCCACCGCGGATCGACGTCATGGACGAACAACATGTACGGCGATGGAATCGGGCCGCGGCTGAACAACTGGGCGGCGCGCTCCAGCAACACCATCGGTGCCACCGGTCGAAACTGCTCACGGCCCTTGACGTCGTTGAGTCGAGTCAGGTTCTCTGACCGGCCGGGGTGGGCTAGCAGCGAGCGATGTCCTAGGGCGCGCGGACCGAACTCGCTTCGCCCCTGGAACCAGGCGACGATGCCATCGCTGGCCAGTTCTTCAGCGACCGCTTCGGCCACGTCATCGGGCCGCTCGTAGGGCACTCTGGCGGTCCGCAACGCTAATTCGATCTCCTCGTCGCTGAAGCCGCGACCGAGAGCGGCCGACGTGACCGGAGCGATCCGGTCCCCAGCCTGCGCCGCCAAGTAAAGCGCGCCCCCCAGGGCAGTTCCCGCGTCACCCGCGGCCGGTTGCACCCAGAGCTCTTCGAATGCCGACTCAGCGAAGACGCGGGTGTTGGCCACGCAGTTCAGGGCCACGCCGCCGGCCAGGGCCAGCCGGCTCGCACCGGTCACATCGTGCAGCCAGCGGGCCAGGTCGAGCACCGTTTCCTCGAGTGCAAGCTGCACGCTCGCGGCCAGGTCAGCGTGCTCCTCGCCCCACTCCTGGTGTGGCTGGCGCCGCTTGACCAGCACGTTCCAGTCGACGCCGGCGGTGCGGAATCCGCCGTCCTCGGTGGCGTGCACGAACTGTCGCAGATAGTCGATGTGGCGTGGCGTTCCGTAGGAGGCGAGCGCCATGACCTTGTACTCGTCGCTGCTACGCAGGAATCCCAGGTGCTCGGTGGCGTCCTCATACAACAAGCCCAGCGAGTGCGGAAGCCGCTGCGATCGCAGTTGTTGTACGGCGCCGTCGGCGGCGAACCGGGCTGCCAGTTGGCTGTGTTGCTCGCCTCGGCCGTCGAAGACCAACGCGGCGCAATCCCCGTCGAACGGCGCGGCCAAGGCGGCCGAGGCGGCGTGTGCGACGTGATGCGGGACGAACCGGAGCTTGGCGGCGTCCAAGCCAGGTAGGGCGTCGCTGAGGAAGCTTCCAGCCTGCTGGGCGTAACTCTCGCGGAGGTGATCCCATGGGTCGTTGAGCCCGAGCTCGCCGGGTGAGAGATGCAAAGCGGGGTCGAAGGAGTACGTCACTGCGTCAAGGTCAGCCGGTTCGACGCCCGCCTGCTGCAGGCACCACCGCGCCGCCGCATCGGGTAGCTCCCAGGCAGAGAAGGGCACCGGCCGCTTGCCGTGCTTACGCCGGCTGAACCGCTCCTCCTCGGCTGCGGCCACCGTGACGCCGTCGACGATCACGGCAGCCGCCGGATCGTGATAGATCGCGTTGATACCGAGTACGAGCATCGGTGAACTCACTCTCCGCAGACCAAATACTTCCGCTGCGGGCTGAGCGGTGCGCGAGCACTGCTGTCAGCGTACAAGTCAGCGTCAACCATCCGGCAGGCTCCCGCCGATTCCCTGTCATGTTGAGCACGCCACGAGCAGCCATCCCCGCCCAGCACAGCGCGCGGACGGCCGCGAGCACCGCAGGACTCGATTCAGGCGCAGCTACTCGACCGTCCTCAATTCCACCTCACCCGCTGCGACGTCCCCGACTACATCCACGTCCCGGGCGAAGTGGATCTGGTGCTGCCCTTCGCCGCCCGAAACCAACGTGGCGGCGGCAGGACCTCCCTGCGGAACAGCGACCAGGTCTTCGAACTCGCGGTCGATCGAGTACTCGGTCCGATCGCCGCTGCAGCCGCTGCCGCGACGGCGGAAGACGACTGTCTCGAAATGAGACGAGAGCCGTCGGTTTGACCTGGAACCAATGGCTCTTCGACCCGGGTATCCAGCGCACCGAGCGCAAACCCAGACGACACCCGGCCGGCGGCCCGCTTGCCGAGACGCGTCGGAGGTCGCCGCATGACCAAGCCTGTCACGCGCTGCCGTGCGGATTAGTAGCTGGCGCTGCTCTCGCATTGCCGCCAGCAGGAAATATCAGCTCCCGCTGACCTGATCTCAAACCTCCTGCTACCGGCGATGACGACGACGACGAAGGACGCGAAGGTTGTGCTGCGGACCGTTTCATAGCCGCTCGCGAAGGGAAACACGATGACCAACGACCTGTTCGCGAGTGATGTGTTGCGCAGCGTCACGAGACGCAGGTGTGGTTCCTCGCGGCGCACCTCTTCGACGTGGTGGTCGTGTTGGTGATCCCGGCGTGCAGTGACGGTCCTTCGCTCGGCCGAGGTTTGCGGTCACCCGCGGACATCCCATGTGCCTGAGGCACGACGCTGGCGCGGTCGTCGTGCCGGTGGGGTCGCAGAGCCGAACCAATCGAGCTGCTAACGAGGAGAGTTTGCATGGCATCCACCCAGGTCGACGCGCGCGTCGACAGCGCCGCGCGGTCCGGGCATGCCCACCACGCTCGGGCGGAGCACCGTTGGTGGTCGCTGGCCGTGATCGGGCTGGTGCTACCTGGGTGCTACCGCTAGTCGGTAATCCTCCACGGCGCATGTCCTCTGCAAGCTCGCGTCGGGCGGGCTGGGGAACCTCGGCCTGGTCGGCTGGCGACTTGTGGATAGCGGTGCAGGAACTGGGAGTTGGCCCTTCGGGGCATATACATCGTCGCCAGCAGAGTGGCAGCGAGGCCCCGGGCATCACTGCCGGCCGTCGCCGGACCATCGGAAGGGTCAATCCCGCGCGGGCGGCTTAACGCATAACGACGCACCACCCAGCCGACGACGCTCCCAGACGTTGCGCGCTGCGGTGTTGTGCCGAGGTCGGCACAACACCGATTGCGCCGACCTCGTAGTTGTGCCGACCTGGGCTTGGTTCGCCTGCCATATAAGGGTTCCGCCGGAAACAGGTCGTCACAATCCGAGCTCATCGTCGAGCCGTGAGCGGGGCGCGCCAGAGATCGGCCGGCGACTCTCCGGCACCGGGCTCGTGAAGATCCGCCTTCCTGGACGCAGGACGCCCATAAAAGATAGGGGGTTCGCGTGCGGGCCGCCGTGCGCTCGAGTGGGGCCCGGGGTTCGGTCACATAAGCGTGAGCCGCGGTCGCGGCGTCCTTCGCCTGCTGTTGCCGTTGCAGGGACACGGCGAGTTTCTGCTCAACGACCTGCGCACTGCTCTCGAGCTCTCTGATGTGGCTCTGGATCATCACGATGCGCGCGCTAACCACCCCCACCTGTGAGGCCAGTGCCGCCTTGGCGGCGTTCGCGCTCGCGGGTTGAGAGTCGGCTGGGATTCGGGGGTGCGGACGGATTTTCTGTCGGGTGCCGGTTCTGATCAGTGCCGCGTAGCGGCAGCGGTCAACACCGCAATGCGACGGACTGCGTTGCTATTCGGCGTGTGCGCCTGAATTCGCCGCCCCCGCTGCAACCTCGACAGGCACTCGGGCCTCTCGGCTAAGAAGCCGCCCTTCCAACTCCCCCTTGTCGCACGCCTTGGCGAGGGCGCGCCCAGGACGGGACAGACCGTCCGGGGCGCGCCGGGTGAACGGTGGAGTTACTGGCCGGAGTCGCTGTAGCGACCGCCGTTGTTGTTGCTCCAGACGCGACGGTTGGACATCTCGGAGATGTAGTCGACATGGGCCTGCAGCGGCCAACTGAGCTTTTGGTAGTTCCCGACGACGTAGGTCATGTTGTACGGCCCCTCGCCCGGGGAGTTCAGGAATGTCGGAGCCACCGCCATGTAGTAGGCCTGCAGCTCTGCCGGCAGGGTGTTGGGGTTGTCCGTCACCAGCAGCGGAGCGTGGAAGCCCAGGTGTGACAGAGGCGCCGAGGCGACCGCACCTTGCCAGTCGTTGACGTTCACCAACGTGAAGCCATGGCCCGGTCCGAGCTCGCCCCAACCGACATTGCCCGCCGGGTCAAACATCTTCGCGAACGCGATGGAGATGTTGACCGGCGTTGTGGTTGCCGGCGTGTTGAACGCCACCGGATCATCGGCGCTGATCCGTTGCACGGCGCCGAGCTGGTCGAGTTGCTTGACGACCGCGTTCGACACCTGGTTCGGACCACCCCAGACGTAGATCAGCGCGCGGCCGTTGCGCCGTTTGAGCGCGTCGAGCGTCGGTTGCGGGATGCTGTTGCGGTGGACCCACAACAGCCCGGAGGGCATGTGGGAGGACCAGTGCGTGGCGGGCAGGTAGAACTGCCAGTCATTGCCATCGGCGGAGCCGATGAAGACATCCTGCATGCCGTTGCCGCTCGAACTCGCGCTCACGCCCATCTGCGGCACACCGGTGGCCGGGTTCTGGAGGCTGCCATAGAGCTTGTCGACGTTGTTGGCGAGCTCGAAGACGTTACTGCCGGTGACGGCCACGAACGTCATGCCGATTGCGCTGAGTTGCGCCTTGACCGCGGAGTTCGCGGCGGCGCCGACCAGGAATGCGTCGATGTTGTTGGCGCGGACGATGCCGGTGTCCCCGAGCCGCTTGATCTCGTCGAGGGTGATTTTGGGGATGCCGTTCTTGGTGACGTACAGGATCGGGGCGTCATCTGGGAAGTGGAGCAGCGGAACCGCCGAGATGCCGGTGAGCGGGTCGTCGGGTGTAATGAGCGTCAGGCCCCACGGCCGGTCAGGAACGTTGTTGGTCTCGTTGGGAGCGTTCTCGGGCAGCGCGGCCGGGAAGACATGCTGCGTCACCGACACGGCCTCCATGAAGGGGTCGGAGCCCCAGATACGGGTGGTCGTTTTGGTGGTGATGGTCGGCACCAGGCTCGGCGCCCCCGGAGGGGATGGGACATTAAAGTCGCGGCCACACACAACTCCGAACGGCCACAAGTTCGGGTCAGCCGCCGGGCATCCGGCAGCGGGGGCCTGCGGCGAGGTAGCCGAGTTGCCCGTCGTCGGCGGGGTGGGCGACGTGGCCGAGGTTGCCGCTTGGGCTTCGTGGGCGCTTCCCTGGGGGTTTCCCATCCCCAGGGTGAATGACGCTGCACAGAGAATCACGAGACTGGCCGCCCGCACCGATCTCGGGTGCCGGAACGGTCTTGGGCTCAGTCGGATCAGACGCATCCGGATCACTCCTTAAGTTGTCCGCTATTAATTGTCGAAAGGGCGTGACCTTTCACCCGTGCCACGTGTGCGCCACCCCCGCTCTTCCGCTTTTCGCGCTGTAGCCATGTGTAAAGCGCCGGTACCAATGCGTCCGTCCGCGAACCGGGCGCGTGCCTGATTCGGAAACCACCTCCTCGGTCGGTTTTTGACGTCGCTCAGTCCTATCCCTCTGCGGTCAGGCGTCCCTCAACTTGGGGCCGCTCGCAGGCGGATGCGGGACAGGTTCGAGTGAGTTTTGGATCAGACGCCGGCCGGGTCGAGGCGCAGCCGATCGAAGAGCGCATCAGTGAGCGGCTCCGGGCGCGCTTCGAACTCTGCGGCGAGAATCTGCTGGCAAACCCGGTACTGACGCAGCGCCTGGGCTCGCTCACCGATGCGGACATGGCAGCGCATCACTACGCGGTGAGCGTCTTCACGGCAAGGATCGTGTGAGAGCAACCGGAGCGCATAGTCCAATGCCGAGCGGTAATCGCGCTCCCGAAAATATTGATCCGCTAGGCGGCTCAGCAACGATAGGTACAGAGCTCGGACTCGCTCGCGTTGCACGATAGCCCGCATGTCGTCGGCCGCACAGATCTCGCCGTGGTACAGCGCGACAGCGCGCAGCCATGAGCGCACCGCTGCATCGCTGTTGCCGGCACGCAACTGCCGCTCGGCCATGCCCGCGTGGGCTTCAAAATGGGATACGTCAACGCCGACTCCGGCACTCACGTTCAACTCGTAGCCACCAGCGCTGTAAATCACCGGTGACGCGCCCGCCAGCACATCGCCGAGCATCTGCCGGAGGGCGTGGATCAGGCTATTCAGGGAATGCGCCGAGCGCGCGGCCTCAATTCCCGGCCACAACGCCTCCAACAGGGATTCACGGGACGCGCGGTACCGGTCCCGCAGCGCGAGACTCGAAAGAAGGATCGCGGTCTTGCCGCCGCTGGGCATCGGCAGGTATGCGCCCGCCTTCATCACGCGGAAGCTGCCGAGCAGACAAATCAGCACCGGCTCCGTCAAATCGAGATCAGTTTCGGTGGCAGTCACGGCAGCCTCAATTCCGGCACGACGCGTCCCAGACAATCCCACCAGGTACTCCGCGTGAGGCTGCTGCTCGGTCGAACAGTCCCATGCGTCTTACCGACATCGAGTCATACCTGACAGCACCAACGATGCTAAACCTGCGACGACGACCACGGAAGGTCACACGTCGGTCACATCCAGCTCATCGACGAAGCACACCTCTAAGCAAAGACGACGCTGGAGCGGGAGTTAGTCACGTCCACGGGAGTGGTATTGAGCCGACCTCCGCATGATCTTGGCTTGGACTCTATGCGGTGATGGCGGACGCGGCAGCTCCTGTTCTGGCTCGGTGGCCCGTGGCTGCAGGTCTCGCGGTTGAGCCGTTCCTACTTCGGTGTCGCACTCATGAGGTTGGCCGCGTAATGCGTCCTGCACCGCTGCGAGGAGGCTGCCGGGCAGGGTCGCCCCGATCGCCTCGACCAGGCGCCAACCAGCCCGCGCTGCCGTCGGCCGCTTACACCGGCAGGCCGGGAATCTCTCGGTAGCTCTCGGCATTGACGGCGGTCGCGACCAGCGCGTGCATGTTGACGGTGCGCGCCGCCCTAAGGTCGGGGCGCATATCCGGCGGCGGTGACGCACCGCGCGTCCCGAGATTCTGGCGACCGCGTGAGCAGCCCGCATGGGGACACCGGTTCGGGGATTTGTGCTGTGCCAGAAACCGTCGCAGTTAGCAGACAGGCCGGCGTTTCGTTGTTCATGCCGCTCGGTGATATTCGTTTGATCAGTCTCTTGCTTCAAGGCTGAGAAAGAGCCGCCCCACGGTGACGTGACGGCGAGGCGAGGCCGATACTCGAGATCATGATCAACGTCAGGCGGGTGCGTATTGCAGCCGCCGTAGTCATCGTCGCGACCACATCCCTGATCGCGGCCTGTGGCGCCAGCTCAACGGTGACCACTCCCGCCGCCAGTCCGACACCGCCCACGACGACGAGCACCGCGGTCCCGACCATCTCCGCGGCGATCTCTACACCAACGCCGCGCGCCGCCGTCACGGGCGCCGACGGAGTGCCCCGCTATGACCACATCGTCATCGTGGTCGAGGAGAACAAACCCTACGGCGATCTAGTCGGAACGACCTCTACCCCGTTCCTCAGCGCCTTGGCCACAGGCGGCGCCGTTCTCGGCCAGTCCTACGCCATCAGCCATCCCAGTGAACCGAACTATCTCGCCCTGTTTTCCGGCTCCACCCAAGGGCTGAGCAGCGATTCGTGCCCGCACCAGTTCAGCGGACCCAACCTCGGCGCCTCGCTGATCGCGGCCGGCGACACGTTCATCGGTTACTCCGAATCACTGCCCTCCCCCGGCTACACCGGCTGCAGTGCTGGCACATATGCCCGCAAACACGCCCCGTGGGTCAACTTCGCGTTGCCAGCATCCACGAGTCAGCCGATGACCGCGTTCCCCACCGACTTCACCCAACTTCCGGATCTGTCCTTCGTCATCCCCAACCTGCAAGACGACATGCACGACGGCAGCATCGAGCAAGGCGACCAATGGTTATCCGGGCACCTCGGCGCCTACAGCACCTGGGCCGCCACCCACAACAGCCTCTTGGTGGTGACCACCGACGAGGACGACACCAACCACGCCAACCACATCACCACCATCCTGGCTGGCGCCCACGTCAGAGCTGGGCAGTACCCAACCCGGACCGATCACTACGGCGTGCTCCACACCCTGCTCGACAGCTTCAGACTGGCGCCCTTCGCCGGCGCCACAAGCACCCCCGCCATCAACGGAATCTGGACTTCCCAGCCCTGAGGCCGAGTTCGGTCACGTTTGTTCGGTCCCACCGGCTAACCCGTTCGGCACTGCCTTCACTGTGTCGTCGCTGCGCGGTGTGAGGAATCGATAGATCGGCGGGAATTCCCAACAACTCTTTGGCCTAGCACTGGCGCCGCGCTCCACGCCCTGCCCGAGATCGACCAGCGGGAACAGCACTTCCAGCATCGCGACCTCCGTACGTCCAGCCCAGCCGAGCGACGACCGGTCCGGCCGCGCGCGACACGAATTCAATGGCCGCTGTCGAGCGCCCGGCTCGAGCAGGCACAGCGCTCTGAGCCCGAGGAGGGACGTGCGTCGACAGTCGCAACAGATTCGCAGCGGACAACGCCCGCGACGCAGCTGGGCACGACCACGGTCACCGGCTGGGTTTGCCCGTTTCGTATGGCGTGTTGCGTTGGTCGTTTGGTGCCGAAGAAGAACCAGGCCAACCCGGCCGACACCACGAGGGCGCCGACGAGAACCGTCAGGTCAGTGAGCGTCATAACCTTTGATCTCATGGGCTGCGGACGTAGCGGCGGATCGCGGTGATGAGTTCGGTGACCTTCTCATCGGTGTCACCGGACTCGATCGCCTGGCGGACGCAGGCGTTGACGTGATCGCAGGGGACCAGCACCGCAATCGCGTCGATGGCGTTCGTGACGCCGATAGCTGGTCAAGCACGTCGATGCGGTACCGGCCGTTGTCCACCATGGCGGTCACCCGTCTGCTTCTCTGCGGTGCGCGGCCGTGCCGCCGGCGGACGCGCAGAATCTCCTCAGGGCACCACGGCGTCGCCGCCGGCAGGGCGCGTGCCGCCACCCGCGCGGCCCATACCCCGCATCATGAACATCATCATCAACGGGCAGACCAGAAAGAGCAGCCACGGCCAGTACGCGGTCATCGCGAGGTCTCCTTCGCGGGCGACGTGCGCAGCAGTGCCCGGGAACGGGTGAACTCAGCCTTGTCGATCTCGCCGCGGGCGAACCGCTCGGCGAGTAGACGCTGCGCGCCTTCCGTCATCTCGCCCGGCTTGAGGGTGGTCGGCATAGCGCGGGTGCTGCGCACCAGCCACACCCCGAGCGCGACCACCGCGCCCCAGAAGATCACCATCATCAGACTCATCGCCAGCCACTCGCCGGCGCCCCAGCCTCCGTTGTTCCAACCCATCATCATCGGGACTCACCTCCGCACGTCCGTGACCCGGGACAATCCCAAGGTCACACCAGCCAGGGTGCGCTGCCCTACCCCGGCAGGGCAGAGCACAACGTCCTAGGACCGGAGTGTCCTGCGACCCGCAGGTGTGGTTGTCCCCTCGGCCGTTCGAGCGCAGCACGTGGCTGGCGCGCAGCGCTTCCACAGGGACTGAGACGAACGCTTTGATACCAAGTCGTGGTCGGCATTGCCGGGCCGACGCGATGTGTCGGCCCGGCAACGCCCGGGATCAGCTACTGGGCAGTGTGCCGAGCAGCGTGGTGAGCTGGGTGATCTGGGCTGTCTGGCTGGTGATGATCGACTGGGCGAGTTTCTTGGCGTCGGGGTTCTGTCCAATCGATTCTTCGGTTGTGGCCATGCTGACCGCGCCCTGATGGTGGCGAATCATCATCGACACCCACATCCGGTCGAACGCGGCACCGGTGGCGTTGCCGAGGCTGGTCATGTCCGCATCGCTCATCATCCCGGTACCGGTGTGGTCCATGCCGCCCATCCCGCTGGTCGACGAGCTTGGGATGGGTTGCTGCCAGCCGGCGAGCCACCCATACATCTGGACGATCTCGGGGTCTTGCGCCGCTTTGATGGCTTGGGCGAGGGTCTTGACGTCGGCGTTCGTCGCCTGGGTCAGGGCCATGTCTGCCATCTGCACGGCTTGGCGGTGGTGCGCGATCATCTGGGTGGCAAAGGTGATGTCGGCCTGGTTGTGTGCGACGACCGCGGGTGTGCTCGTGTTCAGGGAGGCACTGCTGCCCGAAACGGTCGTCATCGGCATGCCGCTGGGCGACATGGAGGGGTGGCCCGCTTGGGAGGTCGAATTGCTGCTGCAGGCGGCCAGCACGCCGAGGGCTGCCGTCGCTGCGGTGACGGTGATCAGGTGTCGTTTCATCAGAGTTGTCCTCAAATAGGGTGTGCGAAATGGGACGTGCGTAGTCGGGCCGCAGCACGCCTTGGCGCGGACTGCGGGAGGGCCGATTCACGTCCGGCTGATGCACAACCTGGTCAGGGCGATATCGGGCGGGGCGCGCGAGTCACAGCGAGCCAACCGATCCCGCTCGGGTGCGGCGTGATCGGGCGGTAGCGCCGCGATGGCGCTGAGCACGGCGACTGGCGCGGGTTGGTGCTCAGCGCGCACGACGGCAACACAGTTCGTGTGGTCCATCCCGCACCCCGCCGGTACCTCGGTAGTCCGCACGAGCGACGCCGGCACCATCGACGCCGACCCCTCGCCTGGGTCCGGATCTGCCGGAAGGGCATGAGCCATGTCCTTCGACGCCGTGCTGGGGCTGGACATAAGACCGTCGTGGCTCATTCCAGCGGCGCCGGTGCTGGCCAGCCCGTGCATCGCAAACAGGCCGCCGATCACCGCGACCGCCAGCACACCCCGCGCAATCCAGGCGCGCCCGGCGCATCGACAGGCACGATCGCGGGCGATCACACCACCGACTATATCCGCACAACCGTACGGACTTGCAACCAGCGGATGTGCGGTGTAGACCTGACACCGGTTACCCGTAGATCCGTACGGGTGTCGAAGACGGAGTGGTGATGAGTTTCTTCGGTGGCGTCTGGCACGGGCTGGACGAGGCGTTCTTCATGTTCTGGGAGACGCTGTGGGCGCTGGTCCTGGGCTTCGGCCTATCGGGGGCAGTGCAGGCGTTCGTCTCGCGGGGCGAGATGCGCAAGGCGCTCGGTGATCACCGCCCGGCGACGCTCGGGAAGGCGTCGTTCTTCGGGGTGATCAGCTCATCCTGCTCCTACGCCTCGTCGGCACTGGCCAAGTCCCTGTTCGCCCGAGGTGCTGACTTCACCGCGGCGATGGTGTTCATGATCGCCTCGACCAACCTGGTGGTGGAGCTGGGGATCGTGTTGTGGCTGCTGATCGGGTGGCAGTTCGCGCTGGCCGAGTTCGTCGGCGGGGCGATCATGATCGTCCTGCTCGGGCTAGTTGTGCCGCGCGTCATCCCGCAGAGCTGGATCACCGAGGCCCGTGACCGGCTCAACGCCGACACCGTTCAGGCCTCGGCGGGCGGGGCTGGTCCGCATGCTCACCACGCGATGGCCGGGATGGGCATGGAGCTTGAGGACTCCGGGCCGGACGAGCATCAATCACTGCGGCAGCGGATCCGCAGCCGGGCCGGCTGGGGCGACGCGTCCGGCTACACGATCAGCGACCTCACGATGGTGCGCAAAGAACTGGTCATCGGTTTCGTCACCGCCGGTTTCCTGGCCGCGCTCGTACCGACCGGATTCTGGCGGTCGCTGTTCCTGACCGGGCACGGATTCTGGTCCTCGCTGGAGAACGTGGTCCTCGGTCCGCTCCTGGCCATCATCAGCTTCGTCTGCTCGGTCGGCAACGTCCCCCTCGCCGCCGCGCTGTGGCAGGGCGGGATCAGCTTCGGCGGCGTCGTGTCGTTCGTGTTCGCCGACCTGATCACACTGCCGCTGCTGTCGATCTACCGCAAATACTTCGGCACCGCGATCACCCTTCGATTGCTCGCGACGTTCTGGGCCACGATGAGCATCGCCGGGCTGGCCGTGGAATACCTGTTCCGCGCGATCCGCATCTCGGATCCGGTCCGGCCGCGGATCGCCGTGCGCACCGGCTTCGAGTGGAACTACACCACGGTCCTCAACATCCTCGCCCTGCTCGCGTTCGCCGTCATCTACTGGTTGTACCGCCACCGCGACACCAGCGGCCACCGTTACGCGAAGGACCCGGTGTGCGGGATGCAGGTCGAGATCGAACACGCCCCCGCCACCGCGAGAGAAGGCGGTGCCCAGTATTGGTTCTGCTCCGATCACTGCCAGCACCGTTTCACCGCCGATCCCTCCCGCTACCTCACGACCGCGACCGGGTCGGCCGGTGAGCCCGCCGGCTCACTGGATCGGATCGGCGGCCAGCCCGCCGTTGACCCCGTCTGCGGGATGACTGTGAACGTCGCCAGCGCCGAACACGCCGCCGAACACCAGGGAACCCGGTACTACTTCTGCGGAGCAGGTTGCCGGGCCGCGTTCCTGACCGACCCAGAGTCCTACCTCACCCAAGCTCCGGCAGTCGCGCCGGTGGGCGGTGTGCTTAAGCCCAACGCCCCGGGCGACCCTGGAGCGCGCCAGTGACCGTCACCGATCACGATCACCCGATCGATCCCGCGCGGGTGGCCCACGCTCGCAGCCGGCTCCCGTCCGCCGATGACGCCGCCCGGCTGACCGGACTGCTGAGCCTGATGGCCGACCCGGTCCGGCTGCGCCTGATCTATGCCCTCGACATTGTCGAAGAGCTCTGTGTCGGAGACCTCGCCCTCGCCCTGAATGTCAGCGAAGATTCCGTCTCCTACGCCCTGCGCCTACTCCGCACGGCCGGCTTGGTCCGCACCCGCAAAGAGGGCCGGGTCGTGTTCAACCGGCTCGCCGACGACTTCCCCGCCCCACTGCGCGATCACTGCCTGCGCCAACTGGTCGCCTTGACCCGTGCCGAGGACGTCGAGGACTGACCTCGTCCGGCTCGGCACCATTAGGACGTTGGCCGCTTGGACGACGCCGTCGATCACGGTCAACTCGCGCAACTTGGGGACGACTGCTTCGGTGTAGGCCTGATGAACCGCGCGTTCGGACCTACTGGGGGTGCTGACGGATCAACCGGCGGTCACGGGTGAGCAAGAAGGCACACCGCAGACGCGCGTGACCTCGTTTCCGGCGCCCGCGACGTCGCGGCGGACAAGCGTGAAACGAACTCGACAGAGCCGACATGCTGAACGTGCAAGGCGACTACGGGGCGCACTGGCCGGAGCGGCGAAACGCTGGTTCCGATCGAGCCCATGCTAAGGACGACCGCAAGGCATCCCATGCCGACCGGATCGCGCTGACCGGCGAGGATCAGAACGCAGTGGACGAGACTTGAACTGAACGACTTCGGTTGCTCGCTTCGGCCGTACTACTTGGGACTGGCGGGAATGGGGCAACTCAGACGACCCCGGATTCGGGTTTGGTTGCCTTTCCATTCACGGCGGCAACTGGGACTGGCCCGGGCCTCGTCGTTACCGCTGGCATCGCTCCGGCGGCTGCGGTCTCACGCGCCAGGAAGGACCCGAGTTCACCGATGGTGGACATCAACGGGGCCGGGAACACCACCGTGGTGTTCTTGTCGACGCCGATTTCGACCAGGCTCTGCAGGTTGCGCAGTTGCAGGGCGAGCGGGTGGGCCATCATGATGTCGGAGGCATCGCCTAGCGCGGCGGCAGCGAGCGATTCGCCTTCGGCGTTGATGATCTTCGCTCGCTTCTCCCGCTCGGCCTCAGCCTGACGGGCCATCGCCCGTGTCATGCTGTCGGGCAGTTGAATGTCTTTCAGCTCGACCAACGTGACTTCCACGCCCCAGTCGACGGTCGTCACGTCGAGGATGGCGCGGATGTCGAGGTTGATCTTGTCGGTCTCGGACAGGGTTTGGTCCAAGGTGTGCTGGCCGACGACTTTACGCAGGGTGGTCTGGGCGATCTGGTCGATCGCGGCGCGGACGTTTTCGATTGCGACCACGGACTTCACCGCGTCGACGACCTTGTAGTAGGCCACGGCCGAGACGTCGACGCTGACGTTGTCTCGAGTGATGATGCCTTGGGATTGGATGGGCATCGTGACGATCCGCAGCGAGATGCGGTGCAGCACATCCACGAAGGGGATGATCAGCCGGAATCCTGGTGCCCGTTCCCCGACCACACGGCCGAGCCGGAACAGCACCCCATCCTCGTATTGTTTGACGATCCGAGCCGACGTCGCCAAGCCCAGCAGGGCAAGTACAACGACGATGACCAAGACGGTGATTAGAACGTTCATGTCGTACCTCGGTTTCTTGGTAGGACGTGCGATTCGAGAGGGCGACCTGGTTGCTTCCCGGCTGCTCCTACTGCCGCTGCGCTTCGCACGTCATCGATTGCTGTTTCGGGCCCATCCAGGGGTTGCGCCGCGGGTTTGGCTCCAGCCCGGGTGCGCGTGACCGTGGGGGTCCATCGGAAGAAGCGGAGCGCGAGGATCAGGCCGCCGATCCCCCACACGGCGATGACTAGCAGGTCGAGCCACTCGATCCGCGTCCCGTGGGTGTTGGGATTGAGTGGGGTTAGCAAAGCGTTGTTGAGGTGTTTGATGGGGAAAGTGTCGCCAAGGATCCGTAATACCAGCGGTGGGTGTTCGACGAGGAAGAAGTTCCCAGATAGGAAATACAAGGTGAGCGTGATTCCGGTGCCCAGCGGCACGGCGGCGCCGGCCTTTCTGACCGCGAGCGTGAAGGCGAAGGCAAGGCATGAGAACGCCGCGCAGGAGACGAGCAACGCGAGAACGATGGCTGGCAAACCGGCCAGCGGAACCGGAATTCCGTAAGCGCCGCCGCCAAGAGCGACCAGCGCGATCGACACAGCGAACCCGAGCACGACGGCTGTCCCGACATGACCGGCGATGAACGCCCAGGTGGGGAGGGGTGTCCCGCGGAATCGTTTGAGGATCCCGCTCTCGCGTTCTTGGACGAGATCGACGGCAAGGTTGAAGAAGGTGGTCGACACCACGCCTATGGCGATGAAGCCCGCAAGCATCGGCGTGTGTGCCTTGAGCGGGCCGGGCTGGCCGTTGTACACGAAGGTGAGGGCCTGGTTGCCGAACAGGGAGACGAAGATGACGACGTACAGCAGCGGCAACCCTATCGCGAAAAACATTGCTTGCGGGTCACGCCTGAATGACCGCCGCTGATACCGGAACTCATTCCAGACCAGCCTTAGGTCACTCATCGCACTCCTCCCGTGAGCTCCAGGTAGACGTCCTCAAGACTGGGACGTGCGACCGTCAGGTCGCCAAGTTGGACTCGGAGCTCCCGGGCCCAGTCCAGAAGCGCACCGAGGTCGGCTTGGTCGGCCCCGGTCAGCTCCATATGGTCACGGTCAGCTCGAAAGCGCCGCCCGCGAATCTCTGGTAGCTGCTCCAGTTCGATCCCGACGGGCAGTCGGAACCGGACGGTCGCGGGGGCGTGGTCGCGCCCGCCGAGAGAATCGGGTGTTGCGTCGGCGACGACGCGGCCGCCACGACGACGATGACTCGGTCGGCCAACGCCTGGGCCTCTTCCATGTAGTGCGTGGTGAGGAGAATCGTCTTGCCGAGTTCGCGCAGGCGCGTGATCACCGACCAGGCCTGGTGGCGGGCGCTGGGATCAAAGCCGGTGGTCGGTTCGTCGAGGAACAGCACATCCGGGTCACCGACCAAGGCCATGGCCACGTCAAGGCGGCGCTGCTGCCCACCGGACAGTGTGCCTGCGCGCGCTCCGCTGCGGTCGCTGAGACCGACGAGGTCAAGCGTTTCGGCGACCGGTCGGGGCCGTGGGTAGTATCCGGCAAATCGCTGAACCAGCTCGGACACGGTGAGCTCTGCGGGCATTTCGCAGCTCTGCAGGACGATTCCGATCTGCGTCCGCCAGGCTCGGGTGGGCCGGCCAGGATCGACGCCGAGAACAGTTACTCGGCCGCCGCTTCGGCCCCGGTAACCTTCGAGAATCTCCACCAGGGTGGTCTTGCCGGCACCGTTCGGCCCGACGATCGCGCACACGTCGCTCCGGCGAACTTCCAAGTCGATGCCGTGCAGCACCTCGACGGCGCCGTAGGCCATCGTCAAACCCTCGACCGAGATCACCGACTCCGTCGCGACGGGCTCTCGACTTGGTCGGGCCGCCACCGCGGTTCCGGACGGCCTCATGCGCCTGACCGAGCACAGGCATGCGCGCCCGTGACCGCCAATGACTCGCCCCACGCGCGGGCCCGTTCCCGCTCGCCTGCGACCAGCGCGGGTTGCTTCGAGGTCACCAGGAAACTCTCGGGCTCAGCGATCAGATGGCACCCGTTGCGTTGCAGGACACGGGCAATCTTCGGTGCGGCGCGGCCGGTCACCAACGGGGACAGTTGAACCCGTGTGTCGAACGCCGCGGCATGTGGGGGTGCATCGGTCAGCGTGCTGAACCATTCGCGCAGCCCGGGCCCTGCGGCTCCGGGCTCCAAGCTGATTCCGCTGTAGGGCTGCGCCGCCTGGTCGACAGCGCCTTCGCGCGTCTTCGGCCGACTCATGCCCCGAACGTGGGTAGGGCCGCCGACGACGAGGAGATCAATCCCGCGGAGTTGGTCCGTCGCGACCCGGTCGACCGGTACGGTCGCTACCTCGAAATTCAGGCCGAGCCCGTCAGCGATTGCCTCGGCGACCTGGCGTGTGTCGCCAAACATCGATTCGTACACCACGACTGCTCTCATCGTCCACTCCTTTCGTTGCCTGCTTCAGGGAACCGCGTCCGCCCATTGCCCGGCAGAGTCGGAAGTCCCGACACAGATCCACGCTTCAACGCAGCCGCGCTCATCGAACCGGCGCGAACGTGGGTGGTGTCGTCAGCGTCGGTGCCGGCGTGTGGATCGAACCCGGGTCAGTGCCGCCGTTATCGAGGCGGAACGGCGGATACTCGTCGCGCATCAGCAAGGCGTAGGCAAGTACCCGGTAGCACCACCGGTTCAGGCCCATCACGAAAGTGAAGAGGTCACGGGGATAACGTCCCCGCACCAGCAGGATGACGCCGGCGATCACCGCGAGCAACGAAATCAGTCCGCCCCCGCCGGCGCTTCGCCACCCGTTATTCCCCCCGAAGGCCCAGCCGCCCGCGAACACGGCGACCACCAGGTAATGGGGTATTGCCAGCAGCCACCACTTGACCAGCACCAGCACGCGGGACAGGTGCTCCGGATAGTCGACGGTGAAAGTCGCCGGATAGTCCGCATTCTCTTTAAGCGTGAACGGGGGGTAGTGATCAGTCCCGAACGCGCTGAAAGCGTAGAACGAAACCCGCCACGTCCATCGCATGACGCCCAGGTTGAAATCGAAGATCCGGCGCGGGTAGCGACCCGTGAACAGAATGGCGACGCCGGCGATCACCGTGAGCACCACGGCAACGATCCACAGAATCAGCAGCACGACTAGATGTGGGAAGACCAGCAGCCATTTGATCAGCCACTTCCACCGACTCAGTCCCGGATCGAGGTGTCCGTCCAGGCGGGCGGGAAAGGTGCGGTCGGCGATATCCATGAGATGAGTACACCCCTGGGCGAGGAATTCGGGCAGAGCCGAACTACACCGGTGTAGAGGACTTTGGTCCTGACTCGCCTACTCGTGCGTGTCGTCGATGGGGGCGAACAGCGCTGCGCGGTGCAGGATTTGGCGCAGTTCGGCCGCGAAGCGGGTGGCGGGTGCGCCATCGACAACGTTGTGGTCGATGCTGACGGTGAGGTCGAGCAGTTCGATCGTCTCGGTGCGCCCGTCGACGTTGACAAGGCTGGGGCTGATCCCGCCGACGACCACGGACAAGGACGCCAGGCTGGGCGGGGCAATGGCGAAGCCGCCGCCGTTGGCGAACATGCCGAGCGCGGTGACCTGCACCGTGCCGATCGCCTCGTGCACGCGACGCGAGCGGCTCATCACGGCATACATCGCCCGGTACAGGCCGGGCACCCGTCCCAGCGTGGGTGCGAGCATGTCGAGTAGGCGCCCGTTGCTGGTGCTGGCGGGGTCGGCCTTGACGGCTCGGATCTCGGCGCTGATCTCAGCGACGCTGCGGATGTCGGCGTCGTGAATGACGTGGACGAGGCCGAACGGTCCCTGACTGGTCGCCACCTCGATCAGCACTTGGATGTCGACGTGTTGGTGCTCGACCAGGCGTCCGCGCCAGTCGCGGTAGGCGTGCACTTCCGGGTGCTTTGCTGCGGCCCGGCCAACGCCGGCGACGACGTAGGCGGTCACAGACAGCGGCGGGTCAGCGTCGGCGAGCAGCCGCCTAGCGGGGGTGATATCGACCTGGAAGAGCCCGATCATCGGCACGATCCGTCGACCAGCACGGACGGCTGCGGTCACCAGGCGGCGACTGGGCGGAAACGGCCGGGAGGTCGTGCCGCGGTTACGACCGGGCGCAATGTTGTGCGCGCCGGCTGCTGCACTGCCCTGTCGGTTGGTCATCTCACTCCGGGGCCATCGTCGAGGGGTGACTGCCACGCAGCCCGGGCTGGTAAGTGATCGCGCGGCAGCCAGCCAGCATGCTCAGTACGAATCCGTCTGCGTTGCTGTCGCCACGGCTCTCGTCATACGTGGTCATCGCTTCGGGGGCGCCGCTCGGCACGTTGTCGGATGCCGTGCATCATGCGGTGGCTCATCACGAGGCTGATCAGCTCGACCGGTTCCACAAGGGCCGCGACCCAGCGGTGAGCGTAGGTGTATCGCTCGCGAATCAGTAGGCGGGTCGTTGCTTCCGGCCCCGGGCGAAGCACGAACGCCCAGGTGAAGTCATACGGGGAGGGACGCATCGTCGTGGTGGGGATTCCTCCGCGCAGAACAAGGGCGGTGCCCGGGTCAACGTGCGCGACGGTCAACCCGACACCTGGTGCGAGATTGATCTGCTCGCCGAGCGCGATGTTCTGCCATTCCTCGACGATCCGATCCGCGCTGTGGATGTCGCATCCGACGAGGTTTTCGAGGAAGTCGTAGCTGTAGAACCCGCCGCGTCCTTGTCCGAGCTGGGCGATCCACGGCCAGATCGCTTCCGGCGTCGCCGTGATCGTGATGGCCCTGGTCGCGCAGAGGTTTGCCTGGGCCAGCAGATCGTCCCCCGGCAGGACCATGTCAAGCTCTGCTTCGGAGGCTCCCCACCGCAACGAGGCCCGGCGGAGCAACATCACGGACACAGCACCCGCCGACAGCGCGCACAACGACCGGCGATGCCGAATCAGGGGCGACGCCAACCGCGGACCGGCGTTCCTGGATATCACTCAGGCGTCCCGTCGGGCGAGGACGTAGGACGCCGCGCCCAGGATGAGCGCGGCATAGCCGCAGAGCACCATCAGGCCACCGCCAGGTGAGAGCAGGTTCGGGAAGCGCACGACCGCTGACATGGCCACGCCTGCGGAGCTGGGGAGGTATTTGGTGACGTTGTCATTCCACGGCGAGGGCCGCAACGTGACCAGCCCTGCGACGATGAGCAGGACCGCGAACAGGACTGCGACGGCGACGGCGGTGTGGCGCCGCAGCGCGCCGACCCCGACCGCGATGGCCCCGATGAGAACTAAGTGCGCGGCCCCCCCGAGCACGGCCCGCAGCACTCCGGGGTCGGTCAGGAAGACGCCTTTCAAGTTCACGGCCTCAATCACGCCGGGCTCGCGTCGGCCTAGTGGAGATAGTCGGGTGACGCTCAGGCCGGCCGACCGGGGGAATACTGGTCGGCCTGGTCATGGCGTTCACGGGCTGAGCCGCAGGTCCGTGCGCGGTCCGAGCAGCCCGTGCGATCGAAGAACGGCGAGGTCGTGGAACCCGGCGGCGGCGGTGCCCAGCAGTAGGACCCCGGCTCCGAGTCCGGTGGTGGCGGCCAGGGTCGAGCCGGACATCGCCGCCACGAGAATGAACGGGACAACCATGAGGGCCCAGCCGACTGGGCGGAGCCGGGGGATATCGACGACGTGGTCGAGCCAGAGCAGCAATGGCCCGATGGTGATGGCGATCGAAGGAAGGACCCAGTCGCTGTGTCCGGCGGCGATGACGATCACGGGAAACGCGAAGGACGCGACGAGTTCGACGATGGTCGCGATGGTCACGGATCGTTCGATCCGTTTGGCTTCGGGGCTGGTGGGTCGCCCGCCGATGCCCTTGGTGGCCTGGATGGCGTAGGCCAGTACCGCGATGGAAACGAGCAGGCCAGCGGCGGCGAGGCTGGTTCCGGTCGCGCCGTTGTGGCTCAGCCCACCGCGGATCAGCCAGAACGCCGCGAACGCCAACTGGATGAAGCCGCCGACCTTACGCACGCGCTGTGACCAGGCGACGGTGGGGCTCAGTTCGGCGGGCGTGGGCGCTCGGGTGGCGGTCATGGGGTGCTCCGGTGGGTTCGGTACCAGGCGATGGTGTCGCTGATCGCGGTGGCGAGCGGGGTGGTCGCGGTGGTGAAGGTGGCTTGGTACTTGGAGGTGTCCAGCACGAACGGTCGCTCGAACTCATAAGACATTTCGGCGAGCCCGCGCATCATCGGGCTGACCACCCCGAGCACCGACACCATGAGCTTCGGGACGTTGCGCACACCGACCGGGTGCTCGACCTCGCGCGCGATCGACTCGAGCAGGGCGCGGGTCGTCACGGTCTCCGGTCCGGGCAGGTGCCATATCTGCCCGATGGCCCGCTGGTCGGTGCCCAAGGTGACCAGTCCGGTAGCGATGTCGGGCACGTAGCTGTATGTGTGCAGTAGGTCGGGATCGCCGATGAAGTCAGCGCGCTTGCCACCAACTGCGTTGCCGAAGACCCGGGAGCCCAGCGTTGATTCGGTGACGCCGGGTCCGAAGAAGTCCGACGCCCGTCCGATCGCGATCTGAACCCGTCCGGCTTTGTCCGCGGCGAGCAGCTCGCCGGTCATCGCCTTACCGGCGGTCGGCCCGTAGCCGTAGACATTCTCCAACGTCACCAGCAGCGCGCCGGCGCGCTCAGCCGTGGCCAGCACCGTGCGCTGCAAGGGCGGGAACAGCTGCGGCCACTGCGTGTACGGGGCGTTGAGGCACTGGTAGAGGACACCAGCGCCCTTCGCTGCATCGATCGCCGCCTCCGCGTCGGTCAGGTCAGCCGACCGCCAATCCACCCCCGAAACCAGGTCCGCGGGCCGATGCCGAGAGACAGACCGAACAGCCAGCCCTAATCCAGCCAGCCGAGACGTCACCGCCCGGCCAACCTGCCCCGCACCGAACACGACGTGCAACGACCGATCGACCGTTCCGTCAGCCGCCTCAGACATCGACATCGGGGTCATGAATCGAGCGTGGATGCTCGCAGTGTTGCCAACCAGAGGCTTACGTCCCCTAAACGACCTTGAGCACGTGGCCGAGGTGCCGCGTCACTCGACCGACAGAAAGGTTGGATCGAGAGCGATTTGGCCCTGATGAGCCTGCTGGCGTCTGAGACCCCAAGCGACACCTACTCAACCCCGGTAGTAACGGGCGACGCCTTCCACATCGGCCGGCGCGACCGGGCGCTTGCAGCGCCGCATGCGGCCGCGCCGGTGTTGCACGTTTGTTGCACGGCGGCCGATTCGATCAAGATGGACGACCGAATCGAGGTGCTTCGATCGCTCAGAGCGCCTGAAATCAGGGGTTTCAGCGCTTCGGTTCGAGATCACCAACGGCGATGAGCACTACACCTTAAGTTCAGTGCTCACGGAGGGCACAAATAAGCCCCGGAACCACTGGAAGCCAGTGATTCCGGGCGCTCTGGGTGGGCGATACTGGGATTGAACCAGTGACCCCTACCGTGTCAATGCTTTCCCCGGAACGTTGGTTGCTCCTACGGACGTTGGATATCCCAGATTTCCTGGACCTCCGACGTTGGTCGTCGCGACTGACGATGGTTGCCTTCGGTTGCGGTGTGGCCCCCATGTGGCCCGAGCCGACCTGTGAGCAATGCTCCCGATCGGACCGACGACGCCAGCAGCCAAGCGCTCGCTGCCGTCACGAAAACTCATCGCCCTTCGACCGGTGCTGAAAGAACTCAGGTTGGTCGAAGCGACCGTCGCACGCAGATCTCGGTTCTCGTTGGCGGCGGCCGTCCGACCCGCGAGGAGTGTCCTCACTATGGCGGCGCGCAACCTCGCCGAGTCCGACATGTGCGCCGCCACGGCAGACGCCCGTCGCGGGTGCACCCACCCTTGCCCCGCACTGGACTCGGCGCACGCCCTCGGCGACGACCACGTACCCGGCGGCGCCGGATCGCGCCGCGAAATATCCGTCTCGATAAAGCGCAGGCCGCAGTTGCGTTGAACAGGCCCGCGGCGCGCCCGCCGACGGGTACGCCTGCGGGACGCAGGCTTGGGTAATCCGTCGCCCGATGTTGAGAATCCATGGCCACGGCAGCGGTTACGGTGATCCAATGACCACCGCGAATGTCAATGACATCGTCATCGGCATCGAGTCCTTCGGTGACGACGGCGCACCACTCATCCTGCTCGCGGGCGGGACGACAATGCTCTCGTGGCCCGACTCGCTCTGCGTGCGCCTCGCTGCAGGCGGGCGCCGCGTGGTGCGCTACGACCTGCGTGACAGCGGCGATTCAACGACGGCGGACCCGGACGCACCCAGCTACACCCTGCGCGACCTCGCTGCGGACGCGGCGGCCCTCGTCGACGCGCTCGGCGGCGGACCCGCGCACCTCGCAGGGATCGGCGTCGGCGGGATGGTCGCCCAGGTGGCCGGGCTCGACCATGCGCGCGCGTTCTCAGCACTCACCCTGGTCGGCACCCGCGCGGTCGCGCCCGGCCCACCCGACGACGACCTCCCCGACCATGACCAAGCAACGATGAGCCGACTGTTCGCACGTCCGATGCCTGACTGGAGCGATCGTGAGGCGGTGGCGGAGTTCGCCGCCACCGGAGCGGAGATCCGTGGCGACGACCCCGTCGCCGCACGCGCAATCGCCGCACGCATCTGGGACCGCACGCCCAGCACCGCACCTCCGATCCAGATGGCCAACCAGCTGGGCCTCGTGTTCGGCAAGCTCGACTGCGCACCCCGCTGGCGCGAACGCCTGTCTGAGATCGAGGTCCCCACGCTCGTCGTCCACGGCCGTAGCGACCCGTTCTTCCCCGTCGGCAACGGCGAGGCGATCGCGCGCGAGATCCCCGAGGCGCGGCTGCTCGTCCTCGAGCAGGCTGCCACCGCGATCCCCGAATCGGCGGCCGAGGAGGTCACCGCGGCAATGCTCGCGCTCGAGTAAAGGAGGGCACGTCCGCGCGAGTGTGGCCCACTGGAGCAGTTAGCGTCTGGGACTCTGTCCTTCGGATCGAGCGTGCACCGCTACTCCACCCTTTCTGAGACAGAGCAGCACTGTCAGCGACACGCGCCAGACATCCCCGGAAATGACTGAACCCCCCAGAATCTGGGGGGTTCAATGGTGGGCGATACTGGGATTGAACCAGTGACCCCTACCGTGTCAAGGTAGTGCTCTCCCACTGAGCTAATCGCCCTTACTCAGCCCGGCAGAACCCAACCCTGGGCCACTGCAGAACCACTTACGAGGTGGAGACGGGATTTGAACCCGTGTACACGGCTTTGCAGGCCGTTGCCTCGCCTCTCGGCCACTCCACCAGGGATCCGCGTCGATCCTGAGGAACGCCAGTAGCGTCCACCGAGCGGACGACGGGATTCGAACCCGCGACCCTCACCTTGGCAAGGTGATGCGCTACCAGCTGCGCTACGTCCGCATGGTGCTCCACTTGGATCTGATCAAGATCAGCTCCCGCCTGTTCGGCACCGAGAGTGAACTTTAGCCGATGGCATCTGCCGGTAACAAACGGCATCGCCCACTACCGCGCACCCATCTCGCTCCACACGGCATCCACCGCATCCTGGAGCTGTTCGAGGGATCCAGAATTGTCGATGACCCAGGTCGCCACGGCTCGCCGCTGCTCGTCCGTCGCCTGGCGAGCCATCCGGGCTCGAGCGTCCGCAGCGTCCAACCCGCGGCCGACCAACCGCTGTTCGCGTACCTCAGGCGTGGCCTCGACCACGATCACCCCGTCGAATCGGCCGCCAAGGCCACCCTCGACGAGCAGTGCGACGTCATAGATCGCCACCTTCTCCGCTGGAATACGGGCGAACTCTTCGGCCGACCGCGCCGCGATCAACGGATGAGTGATCGCGTTCAGGTCCGCCAACGCGGTTGGGTCGCCGAATACGCGGCTGGCGAGTTCCGCCCGGTTCAATGCGCCATCAGCATCGATCAGATCCGCACCGAACCGATCGGCTACCGCTGCGAGCCCCGGGCTGCCCACGGCGAGCACCTCGCGCGCCAGCGCGTCCGCGTCGACGATCACCGCACCCAGTTCGGCCAGCCGCCGAGCCACCGTGCTCTTACCGCTGCCGATCCCGCCGGTCAGTGCGTACAGGGTCATCGAGGTGTGTTCCTCGTTCAGCTGGCCGCTGGTGACGGACTAAGCGAATCGGTGGGGCCGGGGGTGGGTGTGACCGCAACCGGGCCGCCTTGACTGAACTGGGTAGTGCCGTCAAGCGCCATCGAGGCGACATTGCGCAATGCCGTCGCGGTCTTGGCCGCACCGACCACACGCGTGCTCAACGTGACCGCCACCGTCCTGGGCCCGGCGTTGACCACCAGCGTCGGCGACCCGAAGCCGACCAGCAAGGTACCCGGGAACTGTCCGATGGCGACGGGGCGCGACGTCGCCCCTTGGGAGGCGTAGTCGTCGACCGTTGCCTGGACTCGGCTGCTGGCTTGGGCGGCGGTCTTGTAAAGACTGACGCCAACCTCGAGCAGTGGCCCGGGAGCCGGTTTGCCCTTTACGCGCTTGGCAATTCCGTACCGGCAGTTGAGGTAGATAAGCCGGCCGATATTGGGCTCAGCGACGCCGACGACGTAGGCCGTGGTGCCGACGACGGGCTTGCCGACTGCCCCGTTGACCCGGCTGACCGGAAGCAGATCGTCACAAGTGCCCCCCAATGAAACCGGCGTCGTTGCCGTCGGGGTGGGCGTTGGAGTCGGCGTGACCACGATGCTCGCGGAGCCGGGCGGCGTTGCCAATCCGGTGGCGGGCACGGTGGCCGATCCGGTCGCGGGGGTATTGCTGCCACCATCCGACGGGCTTGCCTTCGTACAGGCGGACAGGCCAACGACGGCGACCACGGCCGTCGCCAACGGCAGGACGATTGTTCGGACGAGGAGGGTGGGCTGCGCAGGCACCGCCTTACGGTAGCCGCTGGATATGACGAAGCCCGGGAGGCGAACCTCCCGGGCTTCGAATCCTCAGCTAGTGAGGCAGATATGCGCGCTTAGCGACCGGCGAGCTTCTCGCGCAACGCGGCCAGCGCCTCGTCCGACGCAAGCGTCCCGGCGTTGTCGACCGGAGCCTCGGATGAGTACGACGACGCCTCGCCCGTTTCGGTTGCGGCTTCGGCGTCCGCCTTCTGGGCTTCTTCGAGTTGCTTCTTATGCGCCTCGAAGCGCTCACGGGCCGACGCGTAGCGCTTCTCCCACGCTTCGCGCTGCTCGTCGAAGCCGGGCAGCCACTCCTGGGTCTCGGGATCGAAGCCCTCGGGGTAGATGTACTCGCCCTTGTCGTCGTACTGGGCTTCCATGCCGTACTGCGACGGGTCGAAGCTCTCTTCCTGCAGCGAACCCTCGTTGGCCTGCTTCAGCGACAGCGAGATCCGGCGGCGTTCCAGGTCGATGTCGATGACCTTGACCAGGAGTTCGTCACCGACGTTCACGACCTGCTCGGGGATCTCGACGTGGCGCTCGGCGAGCTCGGAGATGTGCACCAGTCCCTCGATGCCATCCTGGACCCGGACGAAAGCACCGAACGGAACCAGCTTCGTAACCTTGCCCGGCACGACCTGACCGATCGCGTGGGTGCGTGCGAACTGACGCCACGGGTCTTCCTGGGTGGCCTTGAGCGACAGCGACACGCGCTCGCGGTCCAGATCGATGTCGAGCACCTCGACCGTGACCTCTTGACCGACCTCGACAACTTCGGACGGGTGATCGATGTGCTTCCACGACAACTCGGAAACGTGCACCAGACCGTCGACGCCGCCCAGATCGACGAAGGCACCGAAGTTCACGATGCTCGACACGACGCCGGTGCGAACCTGGCCCTTGGCCAGCTTGTTGAGGAAATCGCTGCGGACCTCGGACTGGGTCTGCTCGAGCCACGCGCGTCGGGACAGGACGACGTTGTTGCGGTTCTTGTCCAGCTCGATGATCTTCGCTTCAAGCGTCTTGCCGACGTAGGGCTGCAGGTCGCGGACCCGTCGCATCTCGACGAGGGACGCCGGGAGGAAGCCACGCAGGCCAATGTCGATGATCAGGCCGCCCTTGACGACCTCGATGACGGTGCCTTCGACAACCTCGTCGCGTTCCTTCTTCTCTTCGATCGTGCCCCATGCGCGCTCGTACTGAGCTCGCTTCTTGGACAGGATCAGCCGGCCTTCTTTGTCCTCCTTCTGCAGGACCAGGGCCTCGATCTCATCACCCACGGAAACGACCTCGGACGGGTCGACGTCGTGCTTGATGGAGAGTTCGCGAGACGGGATAACACCTTCGGTCTTGTAACCGATGTCGAGCAGAACCTCGTCACGGTCCACCTTGACGATGGTGCCTTCGACAATGTCGCCGTCGTTGAAGTACTTGATGGTCTTGTCGATCGCGGCAAGGAAGTCTTCGGCGGTGCCGATGTCGTTCACTGCTACCTGCGGGATCGAGGATGTTGCTGTGGTCGGAACAGCGGTGGTCGTCATTTAGTAGGTAGGTCCTGACAGTTGCTAGTACGGACGGACCGATCCGATCCACCGAAATGACGGTACTGAAGCTCAATACCGGGACCCAACGCCGAGGCCGGCGAGGGGCTTTCGATGGGCGGTCTACTCCATGACGAGACCACAGACCTGTCCACTAAAAAGTCTACTCCTGGGCCTACGTCGGCCGGAAATCGCCGCAACTCGGCAGCTATCTTCGCATCGTGGGCACCGAGCGGGAACTGCGCACCGTCGGGGTCGGACGGCGGCCAGCTGACGCTGCCACCTCGGCCCGGGCGAACCGGCGTTGGTGGGATGCGGACGCCGACAACTACCACGCCGAGCACGGCCGGTTCCTCGGTGTATCGGACTTTGTCTGGTGCCCGGAGGGGCTGACGGAGGACAGCGCGGCGCTGCTCGGACCCGCCGCTGACCTGGCCGGTCGTCGTGTCCTTGAGGTGGGCTGCGGCTCGGCCATGTGCTCGCGTTGGCTGGCGGACCGGGGTGCGCATCCGGTGGGCTTCGACATCTCGATGGGGATGCTGCGGTACAGGCCGCCGGTGCAGCCCGGCGCGGAACGGTCAGCGCCGACGCGGCCGGTCACCGAGTTGCCGTTGGTACAGGCCGACGCGCAGATCATGCCGTTCGTGACCGGCAGCTTCGACATCGCGTTCAGCGCCTATGGTGCCGTCCCGTTCGTGGCCGACTCGGCGGCGGTGATGGCTGAAGCGGCCCGGGTGCTTTCACCCGGTGGCCGCTGGGTTTTCGCCGTCACGCATCCGGTGCGGTGGGCCTTTCCCGACTCCCCGGGCGCCGACGGCCTGACCGCCACGATGTCCTACTTCGACCGTCGGCCCTACGTCGAGTTCGACGAGGCCGACACGCCTACTTACGTCGAGCATCACCGAACCCTGGGCGACCGGGTGCGCGAATTGACCTCGGCGGGATTCCAGCTGCTCGACCTGATCGAACCTGAATGGCCGGCGGAGCTGACCGAGGAATGGGGTGGCTGGTCACCGTTGCGTGGAAAGCACCTGCCCGGCACGGCCATCTTCGTTTGCGTCATAATTTGACCCGAATGTCCTACCCGGGCGTCGTCATGGCGCCGCGACAGTAGGACTATCGCGCGGGCGGGCGGGCGGCCGGGACGGGGTGGGGCGGGCTAGGGCGGGACGGGGTGGGGCGGGCTAGTGAGCGGCGGCGTCCCAGTTCAGACCGACGCCGACGCTGACATCCAATTCGACCCGGAGCTTGGCCGCCGCGCCCATGTGATCGCGGACCAGCTGCTCGACCTGCGCGTGCTCGCCCTCGGCGATTTCGAGCACCAGTTCGTCGTGCACCTGAAGCAGCAGGCGAGACCGCAGCCCGGAAACCTGCAAGGCCTGATGTACGCCAAGCATCGCCACCTTGATGATGTCGGCGGCCGACCCCTGGATCGGTGCATTCAGGGCCATCCGCTCGGCCATCTCGCGCCGCTGCCGGTTGTCTGAATTGAGGTCGGGCAGGTACCGCCGCCGGCCCATGATGGTTTCGGTGTAGCCGGTCTGACGAGCGTCATCGACGACCGAGTAGAGATAGTCGCGCACACCGCCGAACCGGGCGAAGTAGGCCTCCATCTGGCCCTTGGCTTCTTCCGGGGTGATCTTGAGCTGCTGCGCCAGACCGTAGGCCGACAGGCCATACGCCAGGCCGTAACTCATCGCCTTGACCCGTCGGCGCAGGTCGCCGTCGACGTGCGCAACATCCAGGTTGAAGGCTCGCGAGGCCACGAAGGTGTGCAGGTCCTCGCCCGAGGTAAAGGCCTCGATCAGCCCCGCGTCCTCGGACAGGTGCGCCATGATGCGCATCTCGATCTGGCTGTAGTCCGCGGTCATCAGCGATTCGAAGCCGGAGCCGGGCCGCCGATCGACCATGAAGGCTTGCCGGATCCGCCGCCCCTCGGCCGTCCGCACCGGAATGTTCTGCAGGTTCGGATCAACGCTGCTGAGCCGCCCGGTCGCCGCGATCGTCTGGTTGAAGGTCGTGTGCACCCGCCCGACCTCGTCGATCATCGGTAGCAGCGAATCGACGACCGACTTCAGCCGTGACACCTCGCGGTGCCGGAGCAGATGCACGATCAGTGGGTGTTCGGTTGTCTCAGCCAGCCAGGCGAGCGCGTCGGCGTCGGTGGTGTAGCCGGTCTTGGTGCGCTTGGTCTTGGGCAGGCCGAGTTCGTCGAACAGGATCTGTTGAAGTTGCTTCGGCGAGCCCAGATTGAAACCGCGTCCGACGACCGCGTGCGCGTCGGATTCCGCCTCGCGGACAGCCGCCGCGAGTTCGCTCTGGAGACCCTCAAGATGCTCGACGTCGGCGGCGATGCCGGTCGCTTCCATCTCGGCCAGGACAAACGTCAAGGGAAGCTCAAGGTCGGTGAGCAGCGCGGTGCCACCGCGCGCCGTCAGCTCGATGTCCAGCGCGTCGGCCAGATCACGCACGGCCGAGGCCCGTACCGCCTCGATTTCAGCTCGTACGTCATCGGATTCTTCGAGGCCGCCGTCCAGGGTGAGCTGGTCGGACTCTGCCGGCGACTCATCCCTCAGTTCACGTCGCAGGTGCCGCAGCGACAGGTCGGCGAGATCGAACGCACGTTGGCCAGGCTGAACGAGATACGCCGCGAGCTGGGTGTCCGAGGTGACCCCCGCCAACCGCCAACCGCGTTCGGCCAGCGCCAGCGCCGGGCCCTTGACGTCGTGCACGGCCTTCGGGACGGCCGGATCGGCCAACCATGTCGCCAGCGCTTTCTCGTCCTCGGCGGCAAGTTCATCGGGATCGAACCAGCCCACGACATTGCCCGCACCAGCAACCGTGACCGACGTTATGCGGCCACCACCGCGGCCCCACGTGCCGCCGAAAGACACCCCTGACCGGACTCCGGAGGACGCGTGCTCAAGCAGCCAACCTGCCACCGCTCCCCCGGCCGGCCGCTCGACCTGCACGTCGAAACCTTCGCTGGCCTCGGGTTCCGCCGTGGAGAGCGTCGCAAACAAGCGTTCGCGCAGCACCCTGAACTGCAGGTTGTCGAAAAGTTGATGGACCTCGTCGCGATCCCAGGACAGTCGGCCGAGCTCGCTGACGCCGATGTCGAGCGGCACGTCACGCACCAGCCGGGTGAGCTGCGAATTCTGCAGCACCGAACCCAGATTCTCACGCAGTGCGTCGCCTACTTTGCCCTTCACGGTGTCGACCTTGTCGACCAGTTCGGTCAACGAGCCGTACTCGCGGATCCACTTCGCCGCGGTCTTTTCGCCCACCCCGGGGATGCCCGGCAAGTTGTCGCTGGGATCGCCTCGCAGGGCCGCGAAGTCCGGATACTGGGCCGGCGTCAGGTCGTATTTCACCCGAACCTCGTCCGGGGTGAACCGGGTCAGCTCGGAGACGCCCTTTTTCGGATAGAGAACGGTGACGTGGTCGTTGACCAGCTGAAGCGCATCCCGGTCGCCGGTACAGATCAGGACGTCGATGCCGTGCTCCTGGGCCTCGGTGGTCAACGTCGCGATGACGTCATCGGCTTCATAACCCGCGACCGAGAGGGTCGGAATCCGCAGCGCCGCCAGCACCTCTTGGATCAGCGAGACCTGGCCCTTGAACGGTTCGGGCGTAGCTGATCGGTTCGCCTTGTACTCGGCGTATTGATCGCTGCGAAAGGTCTGCCGGCTGACGTCGAACGCCACCGCGAGATGGCTCGGTTCCTCATCGCGCAGCAGGTTGATCAGCATCGAGGTGAAGCCGTAGACGGCGTTCGTGGGTTGCCCGGTACTGGTCGAGAAGTTCTCGACGGGCAGCGCGAAAAAGGCTCGATACGCGAGCGAATGACCGTCCAGAAGCAGGAGCCTGGGCCGCACATCGGTAGCTGTCGTCACGGTGGCGAGTCTAGGCCGACCCACTGACGAGGTTGCTCGGTTCAACCTGGGGTTGAGGGTTAACCCGGCGTGGCCAGTCCGGCTTGATGGGCCGGGCGAACGGCGCAGGTCAGCCGCGCGGTGCAGGTGCGACGACCACTCTCGTCGGTGATCACGATCTCGAAGCTCGATATCGTCCGACCGACATGCAGCGGCGTGCAGGTCCCGGTGACCAGACCATTGGTGGCCGAGCGGTGATGAGAGCAATTCAGCTCGACGCCAACCGCGATGTTGTCCAGTCCGGCGTGCAGAGCCGCAGCGACCGAACCGAGCGACTCCGCCAGCACCGCGGAGGCGCCCCCGTGCAACAGTCCATACGGCTGGCGGTTTCCGGCGACCGGCATGGTTGCGACCAGGTGATTGGGATCGGTGTCGGTAATCTCGATGCCGAGGCGAGGCGCGAGCAACTCGCTGGTACCGCTCCAACGTTCGCTCAGCGAATCGAGAACGGACTGTTGCGCCGGCGTGATCACGCCCCTCGGCCCACCGCGCTGCCGGGGATCATGCCCCGGACACTGCGCCGCCGACGGAGCGCGACCCGGTCGATCGAATCCACGATGCCCAGGCTGCGGCGCAGGGCCGAGACCGAGGCGATCCGCCGCACCACCAGCGGCGCGAAACCGAGCCGGGCCAGGTAGCGGTTCGCGTCCCGAGCGCCGGCCTGCACGCCCACGACCACGTGATCGATGTCGCGGTCTTCGGCATGCCGAACCGCTCCGGTCAACATCGCCCGGCCGGCGCCACGGCGACGAAAGTTCGGGGCCACCAGCAAGTGCGAGATGTACAGCGTCGGGGTCGGGGACAACACGCCGACCCGCTCCTCCAGCAAGACGGCGAAGCCGACCAGGCGGTCATGCTCCTCGTCGATAGCGACCAGCACCAAGCGTTCCGAATCGGTCAGCAATGACGCATAGCGGTCAGCCATGGTACGAGAGTCGCCGTTGCGAACACCCCGCCCGCGCCGGCCGACGTGATCGGCCACCCCAACGTCTACCGAGAGCGTGATCAGGTCGGAGATATCCGATGGTGCAGCGGGCCGCACCCGAACGTTGCCTCTCGACACGCTGCCTCCACAGACATAGGGCCTTCGAACTATTGCGCCATGACACCGGCGATCACTCGTCCGGCAACCGAACCCGAACGCACAGTAGCGCGCGCACGAGTCGGCCAACAGAGCCTATGGCAACAGATCTGGCGTTCGAAACATGGCGTTACGTCCCGAACACAATCAATCTCCCCGAAGACGGACGGCCCGCCCGCGCACCGACAGCCTAGGAGGCGATCTCTTCACCCAGATACGCGGCCCGCACCCGGTCGTCAGCCAGGAGCTCCGCACCGGTGCCGGTCAGCACGATCTCGCCCGTCTCTAGCACGTAGCCGCGGTCGGCCAAGGCAAGCGCCTGCGATGCGTTCTGCTCGACGAGTAGGACGGTGACGCCTTCGGAGTTGATACCCCGAACGATGTCGAAGATCTGCTTCACGATCAGCGGCGCCAGGCCCATCGAGGGTTCGTCGAGCAGCAGCAGCCGTGGCTTGCCCATCAGCGCGCGGCCGATAGCCAGCATCTGCTGCTCGCCGCCGGACAGCGTCCCTGCTGGCTGCTTGATGCGTTCGCGCAGTCGCGGGAACAACTCGAGCACGTGTTCGAACACGGCCGCGTCCGGGCGCTTGAACCGGAACGCACCCATCTCGAGGTTCTCGTTTACGGTCATCCGCGGAAAGACCCGGCGGCCCTCAGGCACGTGACAGATACCCAGGGTGATCAGCTCATGGGGCGGGATGCCGTCGATGCGGTAACCGTCGTACACGATCTGCCCCAGCGACGGACGCATCATGCCCGACACCGTCTTCTGGGTGGTCGTCTTGCCCGCACCGTTGGCACCGAGCAACGCCACGACTTCGCCTTCGTTCACTTCGAAGCTGACGCCCTTGAGCGCCTTGATGGCGCCGTAGCGAACCTCGATGTCCTCGACACTCAACAGAACAGTCATGCTTTTTCGCCGCCGTCCCCGAGATCTGCCTGGTCCACCGTGGTGTCTGCTTGCTCCGCGCGCGCAATCTGCTGCCCGGTCAGTTCATCGAGCGATAAGGCAGTGTCGATGCGGTGCAATTCCGGCTGCGACAGCACGTCCTGCTCGGCTTCGTCGGCCGAGGATCCTAGATAGGCCGCGATGACGGCCGGATTCCGCTGGATCTGTTCCGGCGTCCCCTCCGCGATCTTCTCACCGAAGTTCAACACCACGATCCGGTCCGCGATCGACATGACGAGCTTCATGTCGTGCTCGATCAACAGCACGCTCACGCCGTCCTCGACGTTGATGCTCTTTATCAGGGTAGCCAGCTCGCGCTTCTCGACCGGGTTCGTACCGGCCGCGGGTTCGTCGAGCAGAATCACCCCGGGACCGGTCCCCAACGCGCGGGCGATCTCCAGGCGACGTTGCTCACCGTAGGCCAGCGATCCCGCGATGTCGTTCGCGCGATTCTCCAGACCGACCCGATGCAGCAGTTCGTACGCCCGCCGCGTGCTTTCGCGTTCCTCGCGTCGCTGGCGCGGCAAGCCGAGCATGGCCGAAACCGGCCCGGATCGCTGCCGGGTTTCGACGCCGACCTTCACGTTTTCGAGCGCGGTCAGGGCCGGGAAGAGCCTGATGTTCTGAAACGTTCGGGCCACGCCCAGACGATTGACCACGTGCGTCTTCTTGCCGATCACGCTGACCGGTGCGGACGCGCGCCGGGCCCGGCAGAGGATGGTGCCCTCCTGCGGCGAGTACACCCCGGTCAGGGAGTTGAACAGCGATGTCTTGCCGGCCCCGTTCGGCCCGATGACGGCGAGGATTTCTTCCCGCCGCATCTGCAACGAGACATCGTTAAGGCTCGTGACTCCACCGAAGCGAAGCGTCACGTGCTGCACCTCGAACACCAGGTCGTCGGCCCCAGGCGATTTAGCTGCGGACATTGATTCCGTCACCGTCGACATCGACGCTCACATCCCTTCGCTGGCCGGTACGGCCCGAGGTTGGCTGCCCGCGCCGTCGAATCCACGTAGTTCGATGGCTCGACGGCGAGCCGGCAGCAAGCCACCCGGACGGAAGATCATCATGGCCAGTACTACCGCCCCGATCCACATCTGGCGGTCGGCCGCCGGCACCTGATCCTTGAGGAACTCGGGCAACCAGGTCAACAACGCCGCCCCAGCCATCGCCCCCGGCAGCGACCCCATACCACCGAAGACGACGTAGGCCACCACGAGGATGGAGTTGTTCAGGACAAAGTTGTCCGGGTTGAAGAAGCCCACCTGGCTGGCGAAGAACACCCCGGCCAGACCCGACGTCGAAGCGCCGATGGCGAAGGCGAGCAGCTTGATCTGGAACGTGTTGATGCCGGTGGCCTGGGCCGCGACCTCGTCCTCGCGGATGGCGGCCCACGCGCGGCCGATCCGGGAATTCTCCAGCCGCCGGAACGCCAGCAGCACGATCACCACGAAGACCAGCAACAGGTACCAATATTGAAGTTGGTTCAGCCCCCAGGTGATGTGGATCGGCCCGAGATGGATCACCGGGTGCGGGACCTGGGTGTCCGGACCGCGGCTGCCGTTGGTGACTCCGTCGGCGTTCACGGCCACGATCCGGATGATCTCACCGAAGCCCAGGGTCACGATGGCCAGGTAATCACCGCGGAGCCGCAGGGTTGGCGCGCCGAGGGCGAGGCCGGCCAGCAGACAGATCGCCACGGCGAACGGAATGGCCAACAGCGGGCTCATGTGTAGCCAGGACGGCGGCTTGATCGGCAAGGACCCGACCAGATAAGCCGTGGTGTACGAACCGATGGCGTAGAAGGCGATGAAACCGAGGTCGAGCAGACCGGCCCAGCCGACGACGACGTTGAGTCCGATGGCCAGCAGCACGTAGATGCCGATCTCGGATACCAGCACCGACTGCCAGAATCCAGTCGCGGTCGGCGGGTAGAAGAGTGCCACGGCAATTGCCAGCATGATCCCACTGCGCATCGCGCCGGGCGCGCTGAGGAACTGGGTGCTCGCGGCGCGGCCCGAGGCAACCACGTCGGAATCGGCCGCCCGGGCCAGTGCTTCCCGCACGCTGCCGTGCGCCGTTGCGGCGATGAAACCGCCGGCCCCGATCAAGAAGAACGCGCCGCACGCCATCCAGCCGCCGGCGCCCAGATTTTGCCACGGTCCGGTGGCCGAATCGACGTGCAGTTGGCCAGCCAACTTTGAGAAGTCATAAATCGTGATCAACGTCAGCACGACGCTGATCGCGCCCCCGGCCGCCGCCACCCAGCCGAGCACCCGATTGCGCAAATACGCCGCGGCGGCACCGACGAGCGTAGTGACGGCGAAGAGCGTCCAGCCCAGCCAGATCAGGTATTGCACGGCGAGCGGCGCCAGGCCGGTGCCGCGGAAACGTTCGTGCGTATCGCTCATAGTCGCGTTGAAGTTCTGCGGCGAGAACCAAGTAGCCGAGGCGAAGGCGAGTAAGCCGACAACCAGACCTAGGACCACCAGGGGCAGGCCAGGCCGCCAACCGAGCACCCGGTTCACCGCCACGCGGCCTTCGGCCATTTCGGCGCTCGACAGGGCCGTCACTACGGCGGCCGTGATGATCACCAGGTAACCGATGATCTCGACGTAGACGCCCAGCGAGTGATCAAGAAGATGGGCGTAGGTGACCACGCTGTGATGGGCCACGTAGGCGATGACGGCGGCGACCAAGGACAACCCTGCTGCCACCCAGGCTAGGACCTTGATGCCACGAACGATCGCGAGTGCGGCCAGGACGAAGATCACGGCCAGCATCACCCAGCAGAGCCAGCCGAAAAAGGCCTTGGTCAACGGGGCTATGCCCGGCGTATTCGACACGGCCGTCGCGACGGTGCCGAACTTCGAGTCGCCGATGCCATCGCCCCAGTGCATGAGGGTCTGCGCGGCCAGAACGGTCACGCCACCAGACACGAGCGGGCCGACCCCCGGCCGGGTCAAGTAAGGAACGACCTTGGGCCAGAAACTGATAACCAGAAAGAGCACTACCCCGAGAGCCAAGAAGACCAAGACCCGCGGTTTGAAGATCGACTGCGTGATACCGAACCAGAAGTTGCCGAAACTGCCTTCCTGGGGCCCCCACATGAGCGCCACGACTAGTGACGCCAGCAGGCAAGATACCAGCCGTTTCAGCGATTCAGTCCGGGGGTTCGTCCGCTTGGGGGCGCTCATGCAGCACGCCCCAAACGCTCGCCGAGGATGCCGGTCGGTCGGAACATCAGCACCAGTACGAGCACCACGAACGCCACGACATCGGTCCAGCTCGTATCGATGTGCACCACTGGCACCATGTTCTCGACGATCCCGAGGACCAACCCGCCGATCATCGCGCCACGGATGTTTCCGATCCCACCGAGCACCGCGGCCGCAAAGGCCTTGACGCCAGGCAGGAATCCCATCGTGTTGCCCAACGAGAAGTTGAGGCCGAACAGGAAGCCAGCCGCGCCGCCGAGCAAACCGCCGATGATGAACGTTCGCGAGATGGTCTTGTCGATGTCGATTCCCATCAACGCGGCCGTCGGTGCGTCCTCGGACACGGCTCGAATACTGCGACCAAGTTTTGTCGACGAAACGAGGCGATCAAGGAACAACATCATGACGACGGCCGAACCGACAATCACGATCTGCAACGTTCGTACCGGCGCACCGAAAAGGTGGAAGATGATGTGGTTCTGGTCCCAGAACGCCGGGAAACTGTTCGAGGTCAGGCGGCCGAAGAGCTTTCCGGCCAGCTGCGAGAGGAAGAATGACGCACCGATCGCGCTGATCAGGAATGCAAGCTTAGGCGCGCCTCGCTTTCGCAGCGGACGGTAGGCAACGCGTTCCAGGGTCCAGGCAATGGCCGCGGCGGTGATCGCGCCGGACAGGATGCCGGCGATCAAGACGAACGGCACGGCCCAAGCGGGGGTGCCTTTACCGTCCCCGACGAGCAAGTGCACGATCGCGTAACTGCCGAAGGCGCCGGACATGAACACCTCGCTGTGCGCGAAGTTGATCAGCTGGAGCACGCCGTAGACCAAGGTATAGCCGAGCGCGATCAGCGCGTACATCGATCCCCGCGTAATGCCAAGAACGAGATAGCTCATGAAGTCGGTCATGCTGTATGCCTTTCGGCCATTTCGATACCTGTCCCCGGTTGTTTGGCCGTCGCATTCACGACGGCACTGATCTAGCGTCGTACGCCATTCAAAACCCATTGGAAAGGGGCGCTGAGCATCCGGTGTTGTCACCGGACGCTCAGCGCCCCTCCCCCTTAGAGGTGCATTGCCGATCGCGCTTGGAGTTCGATTAGCGCCCTAGCTCTGTTGGAGAATGTTCCCCAACTGCACGATCTTGCCGTCCTTCTGCTCGTACAGGTTCACCGTGGCCTGCGCGACCTCACCGTTGGAGGCGAACTTCACTTCGGTCGTGATGCCCTTGTAGTCGAGCTTGCTGATCGCGTCCTCGACGGACTGGCGAGTCGGGTTGCCGGCTGCGACAGCGGTCTTGTACGCGTCGATCAGCGCGTTGGCGGCGTCATAGGCCTCAGGCGAATAGGTCGACGGTGGGGTGTTGTACTTCGCCGTGTAGGCATCGTTGAACGCCTTCGCCTCGGGTGCCGTGGTGGCGTCCTGGCAACCGCAGGAGAAGTACCAGCCGTTGCCTGCCGCTCCTGAACCGCTGGTGAACACGGTCGACTTGCCACCGTTACCGGTCACACGCAGACCCTTGAATCCGGACGCGGTGAGCGCCTTGGCGAAGAGTGCCGCCTGGGCGTCGTAACCACCGTAGAACATGGCCGTGGCACCCGAGGAAGTCACGGTCTGGGCGATCGCGCCGTAGTCCTGCGTGGTGGCCGCGACACCCTGGCGCGTGACGCTGACGCCCTTACCCTGCAGCGTCTTGGCCACAACATCGGCCACGCCCTTGCCGTAGACGCTGGTGTCGTCGACGACGAAGACCTTCTTGTTCTTCTTCGCCAGCCATTCAGCCGCCTGCGTGCCCTCGACGCCATCGGTCGGAACGATGCGGTGGAAGGTGGTGAAACCGGAGCTCGTCAGTGTCGCGTTCGTGGCCGACGGGCTGATGAGACCCATGTTGGCTGCGGCGTAGGTCTTGCCGGTAGCGGACGTCGGGCCGGAGAAGATGGGCCCGACGACGCCGAGCACTGCGGTGTCCTGGATCAGTAGCGCCGCCGCGGCAGGCGCTTTGTCAGCGGTACCACCGTCGTCGGACTTCAGAACCTCGAGCTTGAAGCCCAGGTCGCCCTTTTGGTTCGCTTCATCGACGGCCAGGTTGACCGAGTTGATTTCGTTGATTCCCAGCTGCTGGTTGTCACCCGACAAAGCACCCTGGAAACCGATTTTGTAGGTCTTGTTGCTCGTGTTGCTCGAACTTCCGCCGCCGCCGAGGCCGGTACCAGAAGGGCTACTCGAATTGGAGCAGGCAGTGAGCGCAAGTGCGCCCGCAATGCCGATAGCGGCGATTTTCGCCAGGGACCGAGTCCGCACTGACGTTTCCTCCCTTTCCTCGGCTCGGTCCAGCGGTTCTGGTCCGTCGCCTTGTGGTGCTGATGGTGAAACCGTTAGCAATCCATGCGGCATAGACCCCCGCGTGACCCGCCTCCGTGGTCTGGCACGCTAGCGCGCCAATCGCTCAGATGGGAACCTCAACTCCTGCAAAGGGCCGGTCGTAACCAAATCGCGGCCAAGCAGTCGTCGGCTGTAACACAGCCGTTTCGAGGCGGCCATTTGACGGCCCCGAGGTGCCTGCTCGCGTCAGCGATGCCCGGTCTCGGTGAGGACGAGTTCGGCCACCGCGCGCATGGTGGTTCGCTTGTCCATCGCGGCGCGCTGGATCCAGCGGAACGCATCGGGCTCGGACAGGCGATGCTCAGCCATCAGCACACCCTTGGCGCGCTCGATGAGCTTCCTCGCCTCGAGACGGTCCTGCAGTCCCTCAACCTCGGCTTCTAGCGCCTTGATCTCGGCGAACCGGCTGGTGGCCATCTCGATTGCCGGCAGCAGGTCGCGCTTGTGGAACGGCTTGATCAGGTACGCCATCGCCCCGGCATCACGGGCCCGCTCGATGAGGTCACGCTGGCTGAACGCGGTCAGAATAACAACCGGGGCAATCCGGGCACCGGCGATGTGTCCGGCAGCGGTGATGCCGTCCATCTTGGGCATTTTCACGTCGCAAATCACCACGTCGGGCAACAACTCGGTGGCCAGGGCAACCGCCTTCTCACCGTCGGGCGCCTCGCCGACGACCTCGAAGCCCTCTTCGATCAACATCTCGCGCAGATCGAGCCGGATGAGTGCCTCGTCCTCGGCGATGAGGACACGGCGACGAGCAGCTGGTGCAGCCTGATCGACCACTAGACCTACAACCTCCGAGAGTGGGCCGGCGAACTTGGCGTCCCTCGAACCGGGGATACCGGTGCGCGACGGAGTGAGCCTATCGGGCTAACATTGCTCTGCATGTCAAGCCCCTGTGTCGGAACTAGGCAGACGAGATGGTCTCAAACACCATTGCCGAAAGGCGTGTGGGTTCGAATCCCACCGGGGGTACCGATTTCAGCGCTCCACGTGAGGTAGCCGCAGCGCTCTGAACAAAGTGTCATACCGGCCCGGTACGAAGAGGCCATGAACGACAGGTCAACGCGCGAAGGCGCCACCCACATGTTCCGCAGAGGTGTCGCAACGGCGCCGAATACCGCTACCCGCGTTACTTTTTCAGCAACGAATCGCCCGACGTCATCAGCATATTCACCGGTGCCCTGGATCTCGTGGCCTGAACTGGCGAATGGGTCGTCCGAATCTGATGTCGGTGGCTCGCGCGGCGGACGTGCGTCTGATGGACACCCACATCGGACCGAAGTCGTGACTCAAGCTAGGGCCGCCGACGCCGACGTTCCGCGCTCACACGCGAGAATCGCCAACGGTCATCGACCCAATCGACATAGTCACGCGTTCGGCAATCGGATCATGCCTTCCTGGGCCACGCTGACCACCAGCCGACCGTCCCGGCTGAAGATCTGCCCGGTGGCCATGCCCCGGCCACCGGACGCCGAGGGCGATTCCATGCTGTACAGGAACCACTCGTCGGCGCGGAACTGACGGTGGAACCACATCGCGTGGTCGAGCGAGGCCATCGAGATCGGATCGAGCCGGAACGCCAAGCCATGCCGGATCAACAGCGAGTCCAGCAGGTTCAGATCGGAGGCGAAGGTCGCGGCGCAGACATGCACCAGCGGGTCATCGGGCAACGTGCCGTTGATCCGCAGCCAGATCCGGTGCGGCTGAGATTCGCGAGGCCCCAGCCCGCGCTGCACCCACGGCGGGTCGTCGACGTAGCGCACGTCCAGGGCCTGCGGGATCCGGTTCAGGTGTCCGGCCAGTTCCTCGAAGCCGATGTATCGCTCGGCCAGCGTGGGCAAGGATTCCGGCCCCGGGACGTCCGGCATGGCGGGCTGATGATCGATCCCCGACTGGACCAACTGGAACGAGGCGGAGAGCGTGAAGATCGCCTGGCCGTGCTGGATAGCCGTCACCCGGCGGACCGAGAAGGAATGCCCATCCCGGATCCGGTCCACCGTGTAGACGATCGGTACCGCCGGATCGCCCATCCGGATAAAGTAGGAATGCAACGAATGCACGGCCCGATCGGGACCAACGGTCCGGCCGGCCGCTACCAGTGCTTGGCCCGCAACCTGGCCGCCGAACACCCGCTGCATGGACACCTTCGGGCTCACACCGCGGAAGATGTTCTGCTCGATCGGCTCCAGATCGAGCAGATCCACCAGCAGGTCGACGACCTGCTGGGCGCTCGGGATCGGTCCGCCGCTGTCGGTGTCGCCGGCCGCCGGTTCGATCTCAGCGGTCACGTTGCAAAACATCCCCGATGTGATGGATCCGAATCGTGTTCGTCGCGCCAGGTGTCGAGGGCGGCGTACCGGCCACGATCACCACCAAATCGTCCGGGCGGCAGACCCGTTGAGTCACCAGAGCTGAATCCACCTGACGCACCATCTCATCTGTCGTCTGAACCGTCCAGACCAGATGGGCCTGCACACCCCAGGACAGCGCCAGCTGCCGTTGCACGTTTTCATCCGGCGTGAACGCCAACACGATTTGATGTGCGTGTAGCCGGGCCAGCCGGCGCGCGGTATCACCGCTCTGGGTGAACGCGACCAGGGCACTGGCCCCGAGCGAGTCACCGATGTCCTTGGCCGCTTTGGCGATAACCCCGCCGGGGGTACGCGGATCATGCAGCAATGCCGCGACGTCAACCGTCGACCCCTCGACCGAGGTGATGATCCGGGCCATCGTGGCCACGGTCTGGACGGGGTAGGTACCTACGCTGGTCTCACCGGACAGCATCACGGCATCGGCACCGTCGAGCACGGCGTTGGCCACGTCGGACGCCTCGGCCCGGGTCGGCCTGGAGTGCGTGATCATCGACTCGAGCATCTGGGTCGCGACGATGACCGGTTTGGCGTTGTCCCGGCAGATGGCGATGGCGCGCTTCTGAACCATCGGTACGTGTTCGAGCGGCAATTCCACGCCGAGATCACCCCGGGCCACCATCACCCCGTCGAAGGCGAGCACGATTTCGACCAGCCGCTCGACCGCTTCGGGCTTCTCGATCTTGGCGATCACCGGGCGCCGCAGGCCAACCCGGTCCATCACTTCGTGTACGAGCTTGATGTCATCCGGCGAGCGGACAAACGACAGAGCCACGAAATCGACGCCAAGCCGCAGCGCGAACTCGAGATCGTTGATGTCCTTCTCACTCATCGCGGGCACGCTGACCGCGACCCCGGGCAGCGACAGGCCTTTGTTGTTGCTGACCCGGCCGCCCTCGCTGACGTCGCACACCACATCGGTGCCGTCCTCGACGCCGACGACGACCAGCGCCACGTTGCCGTCGTCGACCAGCAGCCGGTCCCCGGGCCGGACGTCCTCGGCCAGCTGCTTGTACGTCGTGGAGACGCGGTCGTGGTCGCCCTCGATGTCCTCGACCGTGATCCGGATCCGCTCACCGGACAACCAGTCGACCGGCCCGTCAGCGAAACGGCCGATCCGGATCTTCGGACCCTGCAGGTCGGCCAGCGTCGCGATGTTGCGGCCGGCGGCGTCCGCGGCGTCACGTACGGCCCGGAACCTTGCCCCGTGCTCGGCGTGTTCGCCGTGACTGAAGTTCAGCCGGGCCACATCCATACCAGCTTCGACCAGGGCCCGCATCCGTTCCGGCGGGTCGGTAGCAGGGCCAAGGGTGCAAACGATCTTTGCGCGACGCGTCACATCGAATAACCCTAAACGCTTTCTGAAAGATCACAGAACGGACGGCCCCGCCGTATCCGAACCGTGCCTGCGCCGATGCCCTTCCACAGCGCGTGCGAGTCAGCGGGCGGTCAGCCGAGCTCGCTGTCCACGTAACACCAGCGCCACGCCTCCCCCGGCTCGACGCTGCGCATCACCGGATGGCCGGTGTCGGCGTAGTGCTTGTCAGCATGCTTGCCCGCTGAGGAATCGCAGCAGGCGACGTGGCCGCAGGTCAGGCACATTCGCAGGTGCACCCAGCTCAGATGCTCGGCAACGCATTCCGAACAGGACCCCGGCGTGTCCGGGCGCTGGGTGATCGGGGCGTCGATGAGATGCTGGCAGCGAGCGTTGCCGAAGTTGGCCTCGAGCTGCTCCTGCTGGATTGCTTCCTCGGCGTCGTTGAGCCGATCGATCATCGACTCCTCCAGGTCCAGCGTGGCCAGCACGGTCTGTAGCACCTCGTGGTCGAAACGGCCTTCGTCCCGGGCCCGCAGGATTTCGGCCCGCTCGGCCTGCAGGATCCGCAGCCGGTGACGCCGGTAGGTGTCACTCGGCGTGGACAGATCCGCCTCGGCCGGCCCGAGCCGTTCCCAGGCCGCGTTGGCCCGCTCGACCGAGCGCATGTGCAACTTGTTCACCGTCATCGCGTCGAGCTGCTCCTCAGCCTTCAGCTCGTCCAGTTCGCGCAGGCCCGCGTCGGTGGCCAACTGCAGGACGTTCGCCTGCTGCAAAGCGTCTTCGGCCCGGCTCGGTCCGCGCAGGTGCAACAGGCGAACCAGCATCGGCAAGGTGGTGCCCTGCACGAGCAAGGTGCCGGCGGTGACCACGAAGGCGGCCAGGATGAGCACCGGCCGAAGCGGCGTGTCGGCCGGTAGGACGAACGCGGCGGCCAACGTCACCGCACCCCGCATGCCGGCCCAGCTCAAGGTGGCCGGCACGGTCCAGGGCGGCGGTGGATCGGCGGCGCGAATGCTCGGGATCAGCCTGGGCAGGTACGTGGCCGGGAACACCCACACCACGCGCAGCACCACGACGGCGGCGAAGATGGCCGTGCACGCACCGATCAGCTGGACGTGGCCGAGGTCGGTGCGCCAGGCGTCCTGCACGATGATCCGGACCTGGAGGCCGATCAGCACGAACACCGAGTTCTCCAGGACGAAATCGACCGTCCGCCAGTTCGTCCGTTCGGCCACCCGGGACGCGGCGCTCTGCAGTACCGGCGCCCGGTGGCCGAGAATCAGCCCGGTCACCACCACCGCCAGTACGCCGGAGGCATGCATGGCTTCCGCGGGCAGGTACGCCGCGAACGGGGCCAGGAACGACAGGGTGGTGTCGGCCACCGGATCGGTGAACCGGCTCCGCAGCACACCGAGCACCGCCGCCACCGCGATCCCGACCAGGACGCCGCCCGCCGCCGCCCACACGAAGTCGCCGGCTACCCGCCACACGCTTACGCCGCCAGCCGCCGCTGCGATCGCGCTCCGCAGGGTGACCAGCGCGGTGGCGTCGTTGAGCAGCGATTCACCTTCCAGGATCGAGACGATCCGGCGCGGCATCCCGACCCGGCGGGCCACCGCGCTGGCGGCCACCGCATCGGGGGGCGCCACCACGGCACCGAGGGCGATCGCCGCGGCGAACGGAACCGGCAACACCAGCCAGACCACGATGCCGGTGCCGAACGCCGTAAAGAGCACCAGACCAACGGAAAGCAGCCCGATTGGCCGGCGATTGGCCTTGAAGTCCACCAGGGACGTCCGGATCGCCGTGGTGTACAGCAGCGGCGGCAGCAAGCCGACCAGCACCAACTCGCTGGACAGCTTCACGTCGGGGATGAACGGAATGTAGGACCCGGCGATGCCAACCACGGTGAGCAGCAACGGTTCGGACAGCCCCAGCCGGCGAGCCAGAATGGCAAACGCGCAGGCCACTGCGACGAGGACTACGAGGCCTGATGCGAAATGCATGCCGTCATAGTGCCAGCGCGCTGTTACACCTCGCCGCAGCCCCGAAATGTCCTACCGTCACGTGGCCATGACGACGCGAGGGTAGGACTTTCCGGAGGGGATGTCAGGAGCGGGCGGCCGCCATGACCGCGAGATCGACGTCGGTACCGGCCGCCTCAGCTTCCCGGGTGGCATCCAGTACCCGCTTGTAATCCCGCGGCATAATCACCGAGAAGCGATCCCGCGCCGAACCGAATTCGGACAGCAGCTGCTCGGCCACGGCTGAACCGGTCAGTTCGTGATGCCGGCCCAGGATCACCCGCAGCGTCTCGGCCTGGTCCGAGTCGAGTTCCTCGACGTCGACCAGTTCCGGGTTGACCAGTGCCCGGTCCAGGTCCAGCACGAAGGCCACTCCGCCAGACATGCCGGCGCCGAAGTTCCGCCCGGTCCGGCCCAGGATCACGGCGATCCCGCCGGTCATGTACTCGCAGCCGTGGTCCCCGACCCCCTCGGCCACCGCGGTGGCACCGGAGTTCCGGACGCAGAACCGCTCACCGACAATGCCGCGCAGGTACAGCTCGCCGCTGGTTGCCCCGTAGCCGATGACATTGCCGGCGATCACGTTCTGCTCGGCGATCAATGGCGCATTCTCATCGGGGCGCACCGCGACGACGCCGCCGGACAAGCCCTTGCCGACGTAGTCGTTGGCGTCGCCGAACAGCCGGATCAAGACGCCGGACGGCAGGAACGCGCCGAGCGACTGGCCGGCCGAACCATGCAACGTGATGTCGATGGTGCCCGATGGCAGGCCCTCGGCCCCGTAGCGCCGGGTAACCAGCGAACCAAGCATGGTGCCGACCGTCCGATTCACGTTGCGGACGGGCAATTCCAGCGCCACCTTGGTGCCGTCCAGCAGCGCGCCTTCGCACAGCTGGATCAGCGTGTTGTCCAGCGCGGCGTCGAGACCGTGGTCCTGTTCGACCCGCTTGGTCCGGCTGGCGCCGGCCGGCAACTCGGGCATCTGCAGCAGCGGCGTCAGGTCCAGACCGTCGGCCTTCCAATGCTTGATCACCGCGGCGGTGTCCAGGAACTCCGAGTGGCCGATCATCTCTTGCAGGCTCCGGAAACCCAGCGAGGCCAGGATTTCGCGGACCTGCTCGGCGATGTATTCGAAGAAGGTGACCACGAATTCCGGCTTCCCGGTGAACCGGGAGCGTAATTCGGGATTCTGGGTGGCTACCCCGACCGGACAGGTGTCCAGGTGACACACGCGCATCATCACGCAGCCCGACACCACCAGCGGCGCCGTCGCGAAGCCGTACTCCTCGGCCCCGAGCAGCGCCGCGATGATCACGTCCCGGCCGGTCTTCATCGCGCCGTCGACCTGGACGGTGATCCGGTCGCGCAACCCGTTGAGCAGCAGCGTCTGCTGGGTCTCGGCCAGCCCGAGCTCCCACGGCATCCCGGCGTGCTTCAGCGAGGTCAGCGGAGCCGCCCCGGTACCGCCGTCGTGGCCGGAGATCAGGACCACGTCGGCATGCGCTTTGGACACGCCGGCCGCTACCGTCCCCACTCCTGACTCAGCCACCAGCTTGACGTGCACCCGGGCGGCCGAGTTGGCGTTCTTCAGGTCGTGGATCAGCTGCGCCAGGTCCTCGATGGAGTAGATGTCGTGATGCGGCGGCGGCGAGATCAGGCCGACCCCCGGCGTGGAATGGCGGGTGCGGGCAATCCAGGGATAGACCTTGTAACCGGGCAACTGGCCGCCCTCGCCGGGCTTGGCGCCCTGGGCAACCTTGATCTGCAGATCGTCGGCGTTCACCAGGTAGTGCGAGGTCACCCCGAACCGCCCGGACGCCACCTGCTTGACCGCGGACCGACGCAGATCGCCGTTCGCGTCCGGGATGTACCGGTCGGCGTCCTCGCCACCCTCCCCGGAATTCGATCGACCACCGATCCGGTTCATGGCGATCGCGAGCGTCTGATGTGCTTCGGCCGAGATCGAGCCGTAGGACATCGCCCCGGTGGCGAAGCGGCGGACGATCTCGGACACCGGCTCGACCTCATCGATCGGCACCGGTGCTCGCAGGCCGGTCTTCAGCTCGAACAGGCCACGCACGGTGGCCCCTTCCCGATTAAGCCGCTCGATCTCGGCCGTGTACTCGGCGAACACGTCGTAGCGACGTTGCCGGGTCGCGTGCTGCAGCTTGAACACCGTCTCGGGGTTGAACAGGTGGATCTCACCTTCTCGGCGCCAGGTGTACTCGCCGCCGATCTCGAGCCGGCGGTGCGCCCGCGACGTCGGTGTCTGCGGAAACGCCTGAGCGTGGCGCGCGGACACCTCGGTCGCGATGACCTCGAGCCCGACACCGCCCAGTTTGTGGGTGGTGCCGGTGAAGTACTCGGCCACCACCTCGTCCGACAGACCGAAGGACTGGAACACCTGCGCCCCGGTGTAGGACGCGACCGTCGAGATTCCCATCTTCGACATGACCTTGATGACGCCTTTGCTCAGCGCCTTGACGTACTTGGTGATGGCGGTCGCCGAATCGATGCCCGAGATGATGCCGGCCTCGATCAGGTCCTCGATCGTCTCGAAGGCCAGGTACGGGTTGACCGCGGCCGCGCCGTAACCCAGCAGCAGCGCGATGTGGTGAACCTCGCGGGCCTCGCCGGTCTCGACGACGAGCCCGACCTGGGTGCGTTCGCCGGTGCGCACCAGGTGGTGGTGCACCGCAGCCGTCAACAGCAGGGACGGGATCGGGGCGTGGTCGGCGTCGCAGTCCCGGTCGGACAGGATCAGAATCCGGGCGCCGGCCTCGATCGCGGACGAGCATTCCTCGCGAACCCGCTGCAGTGCGGCGGTCAGCGCGGGACCGCCGCCATGCACCCGGTACCGGCCGTCGATCAAGGCGCACTGGAATCCGGCCAGATCACCGTCGGCGTTGACATGCCAGATCTTGGCCAGCTCGTCGTTGTCCACCACCGGGCGAGGCAGCACGATCTGGCGACAGCTGGCCGCGCTCGGCTCCAGCAGGTTGCGCTCCGGCCCGATGCTGCCGGCCATCGAGGTGACCATCTCTTCACGGATGGCGTCGAGCGGCGGGTTGGTCACCTGGGCGAACAGCTCGGAGAAGTAGTCGAACAGCAGCCGCGGTCGCTTGGACAGCACCGCCATCGGGGTGTCGGTGCCCATCGAGCCGAGCGCCTCGCCAGCGCCGGTCACCATCGGCCGCAGCACCACCCGAAGCTCTTCCTCGGTGTAACCGAACAGGACCTGGCGCCGCAGCACCGACTCGTGGGTGTGCACGACGTGCTCACGGTCAGCCAGGTCATCCAAGTGCAGCAGGCCGGAATGCAGCCATTCGCCGTACGGCTGCTCGGCAGCCAGGGCGGACTTCACCTCGTCGTCGTCGCGGATCTCACCGGTGGCGGTGTCGACCAGGAACATCCGGCCGGGCTGCAGCCGCCCCTTGGCCACCACCGTCGCCGGGTCGATGTCGATCACGCCAGCCTCGCTGGCCAGGATCACCAGATCGTCGGAGGTACGCCACCAGCGTCCGGGACGAAGGCCGTTGCGGTCGAGCACCGCACCGATGACCGTGCCGTCGGTGAAGGTCACGCAGGCCGGGCCGTCCCAGGGCTCCATCAGGGTCGAGTGGAAGGCGTAGAACTCCCGCCGGGCCTTGTCCATGTTGGCGGCGTTCTCCCACGCCTCCGGGATCATCATCAGCACTGCGTGCGGCAAGCTGCGCCCACCCAGGTGCAGTAGTTCCAGCACCTCGTCGAACGACGCCGAGTCTGAGGCCCCGGGGGTACAGATCGGGAACAGCCGGCTCAGGTCCTGCTCGGCTCCTTCGGCGGCCTGATAGCGGCCCAGTTCAGCCGAGGCCAGCAGTGACTGCCGGGTCCGCATCCAGTTGCGGTTACCGCCGACGGTGTTGATCTCACCGTTGTGGGCGATCAGCCGGAACGGCTGCGCCAGCGGCCAGGACGGGAAGGTGTTGGTGGAGAACCGGCTGTGCACGAGCGCGATGGCGGTCGTGAAGCGCGGGTCGGCCAAATCCGGGTAGAACGTCGCCAGCTGAGCCGTGGTCAGCATGCCCTTGTACACCAGCGTGCGGGCCGACAGCGACGGGAAGTACAGCTCGTCGCCCGCATCGCCGGCCCGGCGTTCAGCCACCTTGCGCAGGCAGTACGACCGGCGCTCCAGCGCCAGGCCGTCGGCACCGTCGACCGCGGACAGCACCAGCTGTTCGAAGGCCGGCATCACGCTCAGCGCGGTCGGGCCGAGGCCGTCAGCGTCGATTGGGACCGGACGCCAGCCCAGCACCTGTAAGCCCTCTTCGGCGGCCGTATCGGCCAGCAGCTGCTTGACCCGGGCGCGTGCCTCGTCGTCGACCGGCAGGAATGCGATACCGGTGCTGTAGGCGCCCGGTGCAGGCAGTTCGAATTCGAGGACCGCGCGCAGGAACTCGTCCGGCATGCCGACCGTCAAGCCGGACCCATCGCCACTGGACGGCTCGGCGCCGGCCGCGCCGCGGTGGTCCATGTTGTGCAGGGCGATCAACGCGTTCTTGACCAGATCGTGGCTACGGGCGCCGTTCAGGTCGGCCAGGAAGGCGACACCGCACGAATCGGTCTCACGCTCCGGGTCGTAAAGCCCCTGAGCGGCAGGAAGGGCGGAGAACGGAAGGCCCGAACGGGCGTGCCGAAAATTCACTGTGGGCGTCATAGACGAAGGCATGGCGACCCCCTGGATCGGAGAATTCGGGAGGCCCGAGCGAACCTGCATGTCCGGGCCTGTCCTGCTGATCGGTGCTGTCCACTAACGGTCGATCTGTCAATGCAAGCGGGACAGCGTCGGAAGCGGGACAGCGTCGGCCCGAAACACCTGCGCACCAGACATTACCGGCTGAGGTCCTACCGCGGCCAATGGATAGTTGTGAGGCAGCTCGCCCTGGTTGCTGGCAGAGTGACGGTCATGGGCGCAGATTTCTTCCGGGCCGTCGCCGCCGGTGACCGTGACCGGGTGCGGGCCCTGCTCGACCGCGACCCGGCGCTGTCGGGGCAACCCGGTCCGGACGGTGAAACGGCGTGCGTGAGCGCGCTGTTTCACGGCCATCCGGGCCTGGCCGACGAACTCGCGGCCCGTTCGGCGCCGCTGGACATCTTTGCTGCCGCCGCCTTCGACGAGACCGACCGGCTGGCCGAACTACTGCTGGCCGACCTCGCTCAAGCGAGGGCGTGGAGCGCCGACGGCTGGCAGGCCCTGCATCTGGCCGCCCGCTTCGGACGCGGCGAGGCGGCCCGGGCCCTGCTCGACGCGGACGCGCCGGTGGCCGAGCCGTCCAGGAACCGGCTGGGCTGGTACCCGTTGCACGCAGCGGTCGCCGGTCGCCACAACGAGTTGGTGTGGCTGCTGATCGCCAGCGACGCCGACGTCGACGCGCGCGAACCGGACGGCGCCACCGCGCTGCACGTCGCCGCTGCGAACGCGGACCTGGATTCGATCAGTGCGTTGCTCGCGGCGGGCGCGGATCGTTCGGCCGCCGATCGTGAGGGCCGGACGCCGGCCGACCTGTCGACCGATGACGAGATCGAGCGATTACTCCGCGACGCGGCGTCATGAGCTCGGGCCGCCTCCTGTGGCACCGGATACAGCGACAACCGTCCGCGGCGCTGCTGATCGTGCAGCTACTCGGCGTCCTCATCTACCCGGCGTTCGGCGACTCACGAGCCGGATCGGCCGCCATCTCGGTCTTCGGGCTGGTCGTGCTCGCCCTCGCGATCTGGTCGGTCAAGACCACCGCCTGGACGGTGTGGGTGTCGATCGTGCTGGGCGTGCCCGCCGCCGCCTTCGCGATCCTGCAGATGATTTCCGCGGCGAACGTCTGGGTCGGCATCGGTTCGAGCTTCGAGGCCGGATTCTACTTCTATGCGGCCGGCAGCCTGATCGCGTACATGCTGGCCGACCGGACCATCACCCGGGACGAGTTGTTCGCCGTGGGGGCCACTTTCACGTTGCTGGCGTGGGCGTTCGCGCATCTGTTCGTGGTCACCCAGATCATCTGGCCTGGTTCCTTCACCGCCGCCCTGAACTCCGGCGCGCCGCGAACCTGGATGGAACTCTTGTTCCTCAGTTTCACGACGCTGTCGAGCACCGGCCTGAGCGATGTCGTCCCGGTATTGCCGCACGCCCGCAGCTTCGTGATGCTCGAACAGCTGGCCGGTCTGGCCTACGTGGCCATGATCGTGTCCTGGATGGTCGGGCTGACAGTGGCCCGCACCCGGGGATGGTCGACCGACTCCAGCCACTCCGCCGAATCCAGGCACCCCGCCGACTCCAGCCACTCCGTCGGGTCAGCCGAGGCTGGCGTCGAACAGGTTGCCGATCCCGAAGGCCACGGCCGCCGCGAGGAGGCCCACGACTAACTGCCTGCCACCGACGTACCACCATTTCCGTGCGCTGA
>JAOPUZ010000050.1 GCA_025966315.1 Frankiales bacterium
TGATCAGGGCCGCGGAGCATCTCGGCATCCTGATCCCGCGCTTCTGCGACCATCCGCTGCTGGACCCGGACGGTGCCTGTCGCCAGTGTCTGGTCGAGGTCACCGACATGGGCAACGGCCGGGGCGGCATGCCTAAGCCGGCGGCGTCCTGCACCACGACGGTGATGCCCGGGATGGTGGTCAAGACCCAGCTCACCTCCGCGGTGGCCGACAAGGCCCAGCAGGGCGTGATGGAACTCCTGCTCATCAACCATCCGCTGGACTGTCCGGTCTGCGACAAGGGCGGCGAATGCCCCCTGCAGAACCAGGCCATGAGCAACGGGCGGTCCGAGACACGATTCCACGATCACAAGCGGACTTTCCCCAAGCCGGTGGCGGTTTCCAGCCAGGTCCTGCTCGATCGGGAACGGTGCGTGCTCTGCCAGCGCTGCACCCGCTTCTCCGACCAGATCGCCGGGGATCCCTTTATCGACCTGCTCGAACGGGGTGCCCAGCAGCAGATCGGCACCGCCTCGGACACGCCGTTCCAGTCCTACTTCTCCGGCAACACCGTGCAGATCTGCCCGGTCGGCGCGCTCACCGGCGCGAGCTACCGGTTCCGCGCCCGTCCGTTCGACCTGATGTCCACGCCGAGCGTCTGTGAGCACTGCTCGTCAGGTTGCGCTCAACGCAGCGATTGGCGACGCGGCAAGATCACCCGCCGGCTGGCTGGCGAAGATGCCGCCGTCAACGAGGAGTGGAACTGCGACAAGGGCCGGTGGGCGTTCCACTACGCCACCCAGACCGATCGGTTGCTCACCCCGCTGGTGCGCAACGACGCCGGGGACCTGGTCGAAGCTTCTTGGCCCGAAGCGCTGGAAGTTGCCGCCGCCGGTCTGCGGGCGGCCATCGACAACGGCGGCGTCGGGGTGCTGCCGGGCGGCCGGATCACCGAGGAAGACGCTTACGCGTACGGCAAGTTCGCGCGGGTCGCCCTCGGCACCAACGACGTCGACTTCCGGGCTCGGCCCCATTCGGACGAGGAACTCAGTTTCCTGGGTGCGCACGTGGTCGGTGCGACTCCAGAACGCGGCGGTGTGACCTTCACCGATCTGGAGAGTGCCGGCACGGTGCTGCTGGTCGGCTTCGAGCCGGAAGAAGAATCGCCGATCGTTTTCCTCCGGCTGCGTAAGGGCGTTCGGTCCGGACGCACCACCGTGTTCAGCGCGGCCGCAGTCGAGTCGCGCGGGCTGGCCAAACTCGACGGGACGCTGTTGCCGACGGTCCCTGGTGCAGAAACGGCCACCATCAAGGGCATGGACACCGCGCTGCGAACCTCGCTTTCGGGCGGGGTGATCCTGGCCGGTGAGCGGCTGGCCGTCGTGCCCGGTGCGTTGACCGCGGTCGTCGAACTAGCAGCGGCAACCGGTGCCCGGCTGGCCTGGGTGCCGCGCCGGGCGGGCGAGCGTGGTGCGGTGGACGCCGGCGCGCTGCCGACCTTGCTACCGGGCGGGCGCAACGTGACCGACGACGCCTTGCGGGTCGAAGTCGAGCGGGTCTGGCAGGCCAGCGTGCCCGCCGCCGCCGGCCGCGACCTGACCGGCATCCTCGAATCGCTGATCGAAGAAGAGGGCGGCCTGGCCGGGCTCGTCATCGGCGGTGTCGAGCTGGCGGATCTGCCCAACTCGGCCGTCGCCGAAGCGGCACTGGCCGCGGCAGATTTCGTGGTCAGCCTGGAGCTGCGTCGCACGGCCGTCACCGAATTCGCCGACGTGGTCTTCCCGGTGGCCGCGGCCGCTGAGAAGGCGGGCCGCTTCGTGACCTGGGAAGGCCGCCGCCGGCCGTTCGATCTCACGCTGACCAACACCGGCCAGCTCGCCGACGGTCGGGTGCTCAACGCCCTGGCCGACGAACTTGACGCCGTGCTGGGCTTGCCCAGCCATCTCGTGGCCCGGACCGAGCTCGACGTGTTGCTGGCTTCGGCCAGCCCGCCACGCGCCGCCGCCGCCGCCGCGCCGGCCGAAGCAACTCCGTCCGGCCCGGACGAACTCGCGCTGAGCACCTGGCACGAGCTGATCGACGCGGGCTCGATGCTGGACGGTGAGGAGAACCTGGCCGGCACGGCCAAGCCGCTGCGGGCCGTAATCTCGCCGGCGACCGCGGTCAGGTTCGGAGTCGAAGCCGGCCAGCAGGTGACGATCCGTTCCAAGCACGGCGCGGTGCAGGCTCCGGCGATCATCGCGGCCGAAGCCGTCGACGGTGCGGTGTGGCTGCCCACAAATCATCGGCAAGGCTCGGTCCGGGCCACCCTGGGAGCGCGACACGGTGACGTGGTCACGCTCGTTCCGACCGCTGATCAGACCGTCGGGGGCGCATGATGTCCGCCAATCTCAGCCTGTTGGCCGCGGATGACTCCAACGCGACGCTGTCCGCCTTCGGCCACGACGCGGTCTGGATCATCCTGATCAAGGTCGTCGGCGTGTTCGTCTTCCTGGTCGTGATGACGCTGTTCTCGATCGTGTTCGAGCGCAAGGTCGTCGGCCGGATGCAGAACCGGATCGGCCCGAACCGCACCGGCCCGTGGGGTGTCCTGCAGTCCTTGGCCGACGGCGTGAAGCTGGCCTTCAAGGAAGAGATCATCCCGGTGCTGGCGGACAAGCCCGTCTACTGGATTGCGCCGGTCGTGTCGGCGGTGCCGGCGTTCCTGGCGTTCTCGGTCATGCCGTTCGGGCCGGTGGTCTCGATCTTCGGCCACCACACCGCGCTGCAACTGACCGACCTGCCGGTTGGCGTGCTGGTCATCTTCGCCTGTTCGTCGCTGGGCGTCTATGGGATCGTGCTGTCCGGCTGGGCCTCCGGGTCGACGTACCCGTTGCTCGGCGCGCTGCGTTCGGCCGCCCAGATGATCTCGTACGAGGTCGCCATGGGCCTGTCGATGGTGGCGGTGTTCCTGTACGCCGAGACCATGTCGACGTCCGGAATCGTCAACTATCAGCGCCATCTCTGGAACGTGCTGCCGTTGTGCGTGTCGTTCGGCGTCTATTGCATCGCCATGGTCGGCGAGACCAACCGCGCACCGTTCGACCTGCCCGAAGCCGAATCCGAGCTCGTCGGCGGCTTCCACACCGAGTACTCGTCGATGAAGTTCGCACTGTTCTTCCTGGCCGAGTACATCAACATGGTGACGGTTTCGGCGCTGGCCACGACCCTGTTCCTAGGTGGCTGGCGGGCACCGATCCCGTTGTCGCTCTGGCACGGTGCCAACGCCGGTTGGTGGCCGTTGCTCTGGTTCACGGCCAAGGTCGTGCTCTTCATCTTCACCTTCGTATGGCTGCGCGGTACGCTTCCCCGCCTGCGCTACGACCAGTTCATGCATTTCGGCTGGAAGGTACTGATCCCGATCAACCTGATCTGGATCCTGGCCATCACCACCGTGAAGGTTCTAGGCGACCGGGGGACCAACCGGGTTGTGGTGGGGGCCTGCGTGCTCGTGCCGGTGCTGGCGATCATCCTGATCTACACCATCTTCGACGTCCGTCGGCAGAAGAACATCGAGGCGGAGTTGCAGGCCGAGGACGAGGCCGAAGCAGCGCTGGGCACGACGTTCCCGATTCCGCCGATGGACCTGGTGGTGCCGGCTTCGCCCCGGCTCGTATCGGTGGGCGTGAGCGTGCCGGCCCTGGCCACTTCAGCCACTCCACCGAGTGGCGGCCCGCCGAGTACAACTGAGGAAGGTCGATCCGATGGCTGACGCGCCGCAGAATCCCGACCAGCCCGCGCACGACGCGGCGCTGCCAACCGGTGCAGCGGTGCCGGCGCAATGGGAGAATTCGGTCCCGGTCGTCAGCGGTCCGCCGCCGCAGGTCGACGTCTCGCAGCGGCGCCTGGAAGAGGACGACTTCAACGCGCCGGCCCCCACCCTGGCCGGCTTCGCCTCCGGCTTCGGCATGACCTTCTCGACCATGTTCAAGAAGGTCTACACCCAGCAGTACCCGTTCGAGATCTTCCCGACGGCGCCGCGCTATCACGGTCGGCACGTCCTGAACCGGCACCCCGATGGACTCGAGAAGTGCGTTGGTTGCGAGCTGTGCGCATGGGCCTGCCCCGCGGACGCGATCTATGTCGAGGGTGGCGACAACACCGAGACGGAGCGCTTCTCGCCGGGTGAGCGGTACGGCAAGGTGTATCAAATCAATTACCTGCGCTGCATCTTCTGCGGTCTCTGTATCGAGGCCTGCCCGACTCGTTCGCTGACCATGAGCAACGAGTTCGAGCTCGCGTTGGACAACCGCCAGGACCTCATTTACACCAAGGAGCAGCTGATGGCTCCGTTGTTGCCCGGCATGGAAGCGCCGCCGCACCCGATGCGGCTCGGTGACGACGAAAAGGCCTACTACACACCGCGTGAGACCAAGGGCGCTCCGCAGAGCGACGCCAACGTCGCCGGCAAGCCGATTACGGGCCGGGCGATCGAGGTTGGGGGGCACCACGCGTGAGCAGTTTGCTGGCCGTCAACACCATCCTGGCTGCGGGCGATCCGACCCACGTCGCCAATGGCGAAGAGATCGCGTTCTGGATTCTCGGACCGGTCTCGTTGCTGGGCGCGATCGGCACGGTCGTGGCCCGTAACGCCGTGCACTCGGCGCTGTCCCTGGTCGCCACCATGATGAGCCTGGGCCTGTTCTACCTGATCGAACAGGGCCCATTCCTCGGGCTCGTGCAGATCATCGTCTACACCGGCGCGATCATGATCCTTTTCCTGTTCGTCCTGATGCTGGTCGGGCGTGATTCATCGGACTCGCTGGTCGAGACGCTCCGAGGGCAGCGGGCAGCGGCCCTGCTGGCCGGTTTGGCCTTTGCGTTGCTGTTGTCCATTACCGTCGGACGGGCATTCATCGGCCGGGCACCGGTCAACCTCGCCACGCCGAACGCGAACGGCAACAACGTCAACCGCATTGCGGACAAGCTCTTCACCGACTACCTGTTCGCCTTCGAATTGACGTCGGCGCTGCTGATCGTCGCCGCGGTCGGCGCCATGGTGCTGGCCCACATCGAGCGCGACGGTCCGCGGCCTACCCAGAAAATGCTGGCGCGCGAGCGGATCCGGTCCGGGCGGCCGCAACCGCTGCCCGGTCCCGGTGTGCTGTCCTCCGGCAATGCCATCGGCACACCCGCACTGCTGCCGGACGGTTCGATCGCGCCGGAGTCACTCATCGGCGGTACGACCATCGAAGTGGGCGCGGTCTCGTCCACTCCGGAACTGGATCGGTGACGAGTACATGACCACGACCTACTACCTCGTTCTTTCGGCCGCCCTTTTCTCGATCGGCGCGGTCGGTGTGCTCATCCGACGCAACGCCATCGTGGTGTTCATGTGCGTCGAACTGATGCTGAACGCCGTCAACCTCAGTCTGGTGACGTTCTCCCGCATCAACGGCACCTTGGACGGCCAGATCATGGCGTTCTTCGTGATGGTGGTGGCCGCCGCAGAGGTGGTCGTCGGGCTTGCCATCATCATGTCCATCTTCCGAACTCGTCGCTCGGCCTCGGTCGACGATGCGAACCTGCTCAAGTACTAAGGGAGATCCGTGAATAGCGCGCAGGGAATCCAGACCCTGGCCTGGCTGCTGGTGGTCGTACCAGCAGCTTCGGGCGGGCTGTTGCTGCTGCTGGGCAAGCGATCCGACCGTTGGGGCCACCTGCTGGGTGCACTCGTTCCAGTGGCGCTCTTCGTCTACGTCGTCGCGCTGTTCTTCTCGGTTCGGTCCGAGACCGGTGAAGCTCGCGAGCGAAACCTGCACCTGTTCAGCTGGGTACCCGTCGGCGGCTTCAAGGTCGACGTCGGCTTCCTCGTAGACCCGTTGTCGCTGACGTTCTGCCTGCTGATCACCGGCGTCGGCTCGTTGATCCACATCTACGCGGTCGGCTACATGAATCACGACCCCGGACGCCGCCGGTTCTTCGCGTACTTCAACATCTTCATCGCCGCAATGCTGTTGCTGGTGCTGGCCAACGGCTATCTGGTCCTCTACGTCGGCTGGGAGGGCGTCGGTCTGGCGTCCTATCTGCTGATCTCCTACTACTACACGCGGCCCTCCGCCGCGACCGCGGCCAAGAAGGCGTTCATCGCCAACCGGGTGGGTGACGTCGGGCTGTCGGTGGCGATCATGCTGATGTTCGCCTACCTCGGCTCGACCGATTTCGCCGGCGTGCTGCCGAACGTCGGCAAGCTGTCCGCCGGCGCGACCACCGCCATCGCGCTGATGCTGTTGCTCGGCGCCTGCGGTAAGTCGGGGCAGTTCCCACTCCAAACGTGGCTGCCAGACGCCATGGAAGGGCCGACCCCGGTGTCGGCCCTTATTCACGCGGCGACCATGGTGACCGCCGGTGTCTACCTGATCGCCCGTTCCGCGCCGATCTTCAACGCCACCCAGGCCGGCCGCACGGTGGTCGTCATCATCGGAGCGATCACGCTGCTGTACGGCTGTGTCTGCGCCTTCGGCCAGGACGACCTGAAGAAGGTGCTGGCCTATTCAACCGTGAGTCAGATCGGCTACATGTTCCTGGCCGTCGGCCTGGGCAACGGCGTGTACGCGATCGGCATCCTGCACCTGGTCGGACATGGCTTCTTCAAGGCCGCGCTGTTCCTCTCGGCCGGGTCGGTGATGCACGCCATGAACGACCGGATCGACATGCGCCGCTTCGGTGGGCTGGCCCGCGTGATGCCGGTGACCTACCTGGTCTTCGTCTGCGGTTATCTCGCCATCATCGGATTCCCTTTTGCCACCGGGTACTTCACGAAGGACAAGATCATCGAGGCCGCGTTCGACAAGGGCGGCACCTCGGGTTGGCTGCTGGGGATCGTCGCGTTGCTCGGCGCCGGCCTCACCGCGTTCTACATGACCCGCGCCCTGGTCATGACCTTTCACGGCAAACGCCGCTGGGAGGACGACGTGCACCCGCACGAGGCGCCGGCGAGCATGACCATCCCGATGTCGATCCTCGCCGTGCTGTCCCTGGTCGGCGGTGGCTTGCTGGTGTTGAGCGGCAACCTGCAGCACTGGCTGACACCGTCGGTGGGCGAGCCCATCGAGGCCGGTGCGCACACCATCAACCCGAACGTGCTGCTGGCGCTGACCCTGGTCGTCATCGGGTTCGGTGTGCTGGGGGCATACGTCACCTTCGGACGTAACCGCGACACCATCCCGATCACTCAGCCGGCCGGTTCGCCGATCACGGTGGCCGCGCGCCGCAACCTGTACGCCGACGCCTTCAACGAGAGTGTGCTGATGCGTCCCGGTCAATGGCTGGTGCGGGCGCTGGTGTTCTTCGACAACCGAGGCATCGACGGCGCGGTCAACTCGACCGCCGCCGCTTTCGGGGGCGGCTCGGCCCGCCTGCGCCGGATGCAGACCGGGTTCGTACGCTCCTACGCACTGTCCATGCTGGCCGGGGCCGCCGCCATTCTCGCGGTCCTGCTCGCAGTGAGGTTCAACTGATGACGTCTGACGCGCACAACCTCGCGTTGTTGCTGCTGCTGGCGATCCCGCTGGTCGGCTCGCTTGTGGTGTTCGCGCTGCCCAATGGTTCGGAGCGGCTGGCCAAGCAGGTCACCCTGCTGGCCTCGGTGCTCACCTTCATCTACGCCGTGGTGCTGGGCGTGGAATTCAAGACCGGCGGTAACCGGTTCCAGTTCGTCGGTTCGTGGACCTGGATCAAATCACTCGGCGTGCATTTCGCCTTTGGTGTGGACGGCATCGCGCTGGTCCTGATCGTGATGGCGACCTTGTTGGTGCCGTGCGTGGTGCTGGCGTCCTGGAACAGCTTCGACACCGTTGCCGGCGCCGAAGAGACGGCCCCGGCCGACGCACCGAACCGGTCACCCAAAACGTACTTCGCCTTGCTGTTGCTGCTCGAGGTCTTCATGGTCGGCGTCTTCGCCGCGACCGATGTGTTCCTCTTCTACGTGTTCTTCGAGGCCATGCTGGTCCCGATGTACTTCATCATCGGCTCGTTCGGCGGCCCGCGCCGGCAGTACGCGGCAGTGAAGTTCTTCCTGTACTCGCTGCTCGGCGGCCTGCTCATGCTGGCCTCGGTGATCGGGTTGTATATCAGCGCCGGCTCGTCCAGCTTCGCGTTTGCGGATCTGGTCGGCAAGGTGCCTGAAGGCGCGACCCAGAAGTGGCTGTTTCTCGGCTTCTTCATCGCGTTTGCCATCAAGGCGCCACTGGTGCCGTTCCACACCTGGCTGCCCGACGCCGGTGCCGAGGCACCGGCCGGTGGCGCGGCCCTGCTGGTCGGCGTGCTGGACAAGGTCGGCACCTTCGGGTTCCTGCGATACTGCCTGCCGCTGTTCCCCGAGGCGTCCCGTTACTTCGCGAACCCGATCCTGATCTTGTCGGTGATCGGCATCCTGTACGCCGCGTTCCTGGCCATGGGTCAGCGGGATATGAAACGGCTGGTGTCCTACACCTCGGTGGCTCACTTCGGCTTCATCGGGCTGGGCATCTTTGCCTTTACCACGCAAGGCGAAACGGGCGCGGTGCTGTACATGGTGAACCACGGCATGTCGACCGGGGTGCTGTTCATCGTGGTCGGCTTCCTGGTGAGCCGCGGCAAGAGCCGGATCGTGTCGGATTACTCCGGGGTGGCCAAGATCGCGCCCAGGTTGGGTGGCGCCTTCCTGCTGGCCGGATTGTCCGCGCTGGCGTTGCCCGGTATGAGCACCTTCATCTCCGAGTTCCTCACGTTGGTGGGCACGTTCACGCGGCACAAGGCGCTGGCGATCGTGGCCACGGCCGGTATCGTGCTGGCCGCGCTCTACGTGCTGTTGCTGTACCAACGCACGATGCAGGGCCCGCTGAGCGCCAAGGTGGCCGCCATCAAGGACTTCCCGGACCTGTCGGCCATCGAGATTGCCGCGGTGGCTCCGCTGATCACGTTGATCCTGGTGCTCGGCGTCTATCCCAAGCCGGTGCTGGACATCATCAACCCCGCGGTCAAGTTCACGATGTCGGATATGCATCAGACCGATCCGCAACCGTCTAGCCTCGTTCAGTCCGGAGGATCCAAGTGAGCGCGCTGAGCGTGGTGACGGCTGGCCATGGGCTGCTCGCCGCGGGTACCGACGTCGGAACGATCCCGGTGCCCAGCATCAGTTACGCGGCGATCGCACCGATCCTGATCGTGCTGGGGGCGGCGTGCGTGGGCGTCCTGTTCGAGGCCTTCGTACCGCGCGGGCAGCGGTTCGTGGCTCAGGTCGTGCTGACCATTGCCGCACTCGTCGCGGCGTTGCTGGACGTGATCGCGATTCGCGGCCATTCGGTCGTCACCGCGTCCCGGGCCTTGTCGATCGATCCGGCCACCCTGTACCTGCAGGGCACCATCCTGGTGATGGCGATCCTGTCGGTGCTGCTGCTGGCCGAACGCTCGGTAGATTCCGGCAGCTCCATCGTCGCCCAGGCGGCGGTCGTGGTCGGTTCGCCGGCTGACCGCAGGCTGGCCACCAGCGAACGGGTGCAGACTGAGGTCTTCCCGCTGGCGTTGTTCGCGGTGGGCGGCATGCTGGTCTTCCCGGCCGCCAACAACCTGTTGCTGATGTTCGTCGCACTGGAAGTGTTGTCACTGCCGCTGTACCTGATGGCGGGCTTGTCCCGTCGGCGGCGGTTACTCAGCCAGGAAGCGGCGATCAAGTACTTCCTGCTCGGGGCGTTCGCGTCGGCCTTCTTCCTGTACGGCCTGGCCCTGCTGTACGGCTACGCGAACTCGGTGAACCTGGCCGACATCCTGACCGCTCAGAACACCTCGACCCAGTCAGACGTACTGCTCTACCTGGGCTTCGGTCTGCTGATCGTGGGCTTGCTCTTCAAAGCGGGTATCGCCCCGTTCCATTCGTGGACGCCCGACGTCTATCAAGGCTCACCCACGCCGGTCACCGCCTTCATGGCGGCCTGTACCAAGATCGCCGCGTTCGGCGCCATCCTGCGGGTGCTCTACGTCGGCTTCTCGATCAGCGCCTGGAACTGGCGCCCGATCATCTGGGTGGTGGCGATCGCGTCCATCGTGGTCGGCTCGGTCTTCGGTCTCACCCAGACCGACGTCAAGCGGATCCTGGCTTACTCCTCGATCGCGCACGCCGGCTTCATCCTGATCGGGGTCATCTCGCTCGACAAGGCCGGGCTGGCGGCGATCCTGTTCTACCTGGCCGCTTATGGGTTCACCACGATCGCGGCGTTCGGTCTGGTCACGCTGGTGCGCGACAGCAATGGCGAATCGACCCATCTTTCGCAGTGGTCCGGACTGGCCCGAAGATCGCCGTTGTTCGCCGCGACCTTCACGTTCCTGTTGTTGGCGCTGGCGGGCATCCCGCTGACCAGTGGCTTCATCGGCAAGTTCGTGGTGTTCAAAGCGGCCTATCACCTGGCCGGTCCGCTGGTCGTCATCGCGCTGATCGGGTCCGCGGTAGCAGCGTTCTTCTACCTGCGCATCGTGGTCATGATGTTCTTCGCCGAGCCGCCCGAAGACGGCCCGAGTGTGACCATCCCCTCGGCAGTGACGACGGTGGCGATTACAGTCGGCACCGTGGGCACTCTCGTACTGGGCGTCTTCCCGCAGCCGTTGCTAGATCTAGCCAATAACGCCGCCAAGCTGCGCGGGTGACTTCGCAGGTGCCTGCCATTGCGATCGGCATCGAGTTCTCCGACGCCGACCTGGAAGATTCGGTTCGGCGCGGCCTGGAATCGGTCGAGTTGGCGCTGCGAACCGCGGTCGCGTCGGACGACGAATTCGTGGCTGAGGTCGCGACCTACTTGGCGGACGCTGGCGGCAAGCGGTTCCGCCCGTTGCTGGCGCTGCTCGCCGCCCAATTCGGCGATCCGAGCGCCTCCGGCGTGGTCATGTCGGCGGTGGTCTGTGAGCTGACCCATCTCGGCACGCTGTATCACGACGACGTGATGGACGAGGCGACCGTGCGTCGCGGGGCGGAGTCGGCGAATAGCCGCTGGACCAACACCGTCGCCATCCTGACCGGTGATTTCCTGTTCGCCCGGGCGTCCGACATCCTGGCCGATCTCGGTCCGGAAGCGGTTCGAATCCAGGCCCGCTGCTTCGAACGGCTGGTCTCGGGGCAGTTGCGCGAGACGGTCGGGCCGCGGCCCGGCAGCGATCCGATCAACCATTACCTCGATGTGCTGCGCGACAAGACCGGGTCGCTGATCGCCACGTCGGCTGAATTCGGTGCCCGGTTCGCGGGTGTGGATCCGGTTACCGTCGAGGCGCTGCGCAATTTCGGCGAGCAGATCGGGATCGCGTTCCAGATCTCGGACGACATCCTGGATATCGCCTCGGAGACGGGCCAGTCCGGCAAGACACCGGGGACCGACCTCCGCGAGGGCGTGCAGACCCTGCCGGTGCTCTACGCCTTGCGGGGGACGGCCGTTGATCAGGACCGGCTTCGCGCGCTGGTGAGCAGGCCTATCGTCGACGACGACGAGCATGCCGAGGCGTTGCGCCTGCTGCGATCTTCGGACGCGATCGATGAGGCCCGGGCCACGATGGTGGGCTTTGCCGATGCCTCGCGCGAGATTCTGGGCACCCTGCCGACCGGCTCGGCCCGATCCGCGCTGGACACGCTGATCGAGCTGGTCATCGCCCGGACGGGCTAAACCTCGTAACCTACGGTACCGTAGGTCCTAACCTACGGTGCCGTAGGTTACGAGGCTCGGTCCGGGCCGCACGAGGAGGTATCCAGCAGATGGCGATCAACACCAGCCCAATTCCCACGGGGGAAGACGGCGTCCAGGCTCGCTTGCTGTACGAACTGGAACCGGTGGTCGCCGCCAACCTGGATCGCCACCTCAAGGTGACCAAGGACTGGATGCCACACGACTACGTCCCGTGGAGTCGGGGTCGGGACTTTGCCTTCCTGGGCGGCACGGATTGGCGGCCGGAGGATTCGGCTCTGGACCCGGTGGCCAAGACGGCGATGGTCGTCAACCTGCTGACCGAGGACAATCTGCCGTCCTATCACCGCGAGATCGCCACCCGCTTTAGTCGCGACGGCGCCTGGGGCGAATGGGTCGGACGCTGGACGGCCGAAGAGGGGCGCCACGGAGTCGCGCTGCGCGACTACCTGGTGGTCACCCGCGGAGTGGATCCGGTCAAGCTCGAACTACTGAGGATGGAGCACATGACCGGGGGTTACGACTCCGGCGACAAGACCGCGCTCGAAGCGGTTGTCTATGTGTCATTCCAGGAACTCGCGACCCGCGTCTCGCACCGCAACACCGGCAAGGCGGCCGGCTGCCCGTTGGCCGAACAACTGCTGTCGCGCATCTCGCAGGACGAAAACCTGCACATGGTCTTCTACCGCAACCTAGTCGAAGCAGCCTTTGAAATAGCTCCGGACGCCACAATGTCGGCCATCCGGAGCGAGGTCATGAACTTTCAAATGCCGGGCGCGGGCATGTCTGATTTCATGCGAAATTCGGTGACCATCGCCAAGGCCGGTATCTACGACCTTCGGCTGCACCACGACGCCGTGCTGATGCCGGTATTGAAGTACTGGAGGGTCTTCGAGCGCACCGACCTGGGCCCGGAAGGCGAGAAGGCCCGGGCCGAGCTGGCTGATTTCCTCACCGGGCTGGATGCGCAGGCCGCGCGCTTCGTTGAGCAGCGAGATCGCATTCGGGCGCGGGAAGCGGCGCGTCAGGCCTGAGCGGAAGGTCCAGCGGCTAGCTCGGCGGGCCGGCACAGTCGACTGCGACAGGCCGTAGGGCCCGCTGTGGGTTTCTACTGACTGCGCTACAGTGACCTTAGGCTGACGTGAACTGAACACCGATCTTGATTGGACGGACTGGTCGCGTCAACTCGCCCGTCGACTACGAGCGGGCTCCGCGATCCGGGGGCTTCCTTGAAGCAGGTTCGTTTGTCATACCGCACTGCCGTACGAGCGTTTCTAGGCACTGCAGCCGCGATCGCGGCTTGTCTGCTCATCGTCGCCGGGCCGCAAGCCGCAGGCGCGGCGACCGATCATTGGCCTGGCGGGCATGGGGGTCATGGTCACGGGAGCAAGCAGCCCTCCCCGACAGCGACATCGTCCGGCACCGGCACGAAATCAGCCGACAAGACGAAATCAGCGGACAAGACGAAATCGCCCGGCGCCCGCAAGGGCCACGACGGCAAGAACTGCGACGGCAAGAATCGCGACGGCAAGAACCGCGACCGCAGCAAGGGCGCGACGGCCCGCCCGAGTAGTTCGGCTAGGGCGCAACTTGTTCCCCGGCCGGCCGGGGCGCCACCATCGGCGGCGCCGACGGTGGCTCATGCGGCCTCCCCGACGCACGCCGGACCGAGCAACCCCGCTTCAAGCAACGCCGGCCCGAGCAACCCCGGCCCGAGCAACCCCGGGTCGAGCTACCCCGGGTCGAGCTACCCCGGGCCGAGTCGGTCCCCGCACCCGAACGCCGGGACCACCGTCCACCGGACCGTCTCGGCTGGCGGCTCCACGGCACCTGCCGTGCAGGCCTCGACGACGTCAACATCGTCCACCGCTACGGCGCAGGCGTCCGCGAGTTCGGTGACCAACCTGCCGCCTGGTGGGCAGGCCAGCCCACCAGGCGGCAGTCAGACCGGCGGTCAGACGGGCGGTCAGGTAGGTAATCAAAACACCGGACCGGGCGCACTCACCGGCGTTGGCACGTCATCGTCATTGGGCGGCTCAGCGGGTGGCCCGGCGAACACTACGAAGAAGGCCCCGCTCGCCCCGGCGAAGCCCGCCGTGTCTGCGCCCACCCACTTGCGTCCACCCGCGGTTGGACTGGCTACTACCTCGATCGGCCGGCTCGGGTCTGGTGGAGCGCCTGCGTTCATCGGACTCTTCGTCCTGCTCGGCCTGGCTGGAACCGGCTTGACCCTGGTCTTTACCGGAACAACCCGCTGGCGAGTCCGCTCGCGCTGACGGGAGTCACGCGGGCGACTCGCGTCGGTGCGCGTCACGTCAGTGCGCTTGTCACGGTTGCGCCGCACAGTGACGTACCTGAGCCTCGAACGACCTGGCAGACCGGACGGCGCCCGTGGTTACTGATGGTCCGTGATTACTGAACCGTCCAGGCGTTACTGAATGGTCCAGGAGTCCGCGCCGTAGATCAACGACTGCAGCGCGGCGTCGTCCGTGCCGTTGCTGGCCTCGGCCTTGACCCGGGCCGCATCGAGCTGGTCGTTCATCAGGTCGTCGTAGCTGGGCCGGCTGACGTCACGGAAGACGCCCATCGCCGAGAGCCTCGAGTCCACCTGGGACAGCCGTGAGATGGCAAAGGCGTAGGACGGATCGGCGGAGTGCGCGTCGTGGATGACCACTCGGGGATCGCCGGGGGCAACGTCCTCGGCCACGGACAGCGCGCCGTTACCGGGGTCGCGTACGACGGCTTTGCTGTTGTCGGCACCGAATCGAACTTCTGAACCGTGCTCCAGCGGGATGATCCACTCGCCCTTGGTGTCGGAATCCTTGATCAGGTCGAACGCACCATCATTGAAGATGTTGCAGTTCTGGTAGATCTCGACCAGCGACGTGCCGCGGTGCTCGGTCGCGGCACGCAGCACGGTGGTCAGGTGCTTGCGGTCCGAATCGAGCGTGCGTCCCACGAAGGTGGCCTCGGCGCCGAGCGCCAGCGATACCGGGTTGAACGGGAAGTCAAGTGAACCCATCGGGGTGGATTTGGTGATCTTTCCCTGTTCCGAGGTGGGGGAGTACTGGCCCTTGGTCAGACCGTAGATCCGGTTGTTGAACAACAGGATGGTCAGGTTGACGTTGCGGCGCAGCGCGTGGATCAGGTGATTGCCGCCGATGGACAGCGCGTCGCCGTCACCGGTCACCACGAAGACCTTCAGGTCCGGACGTGAGGTCGACAGCCCGGTGGCGATCGCCGGAGCGCGACCGTGAATGGAGTGCATCCCGTAGGTGTTCATGTAATACGGGAAGCGTGACGAACAGCCGATGCCGGAAATGAACACGATGTCCTCGCGCGGGATACCGAGTTCGGGCATGAAGCCCTGCACCGCGGCCAGGATCGCGTAGTCCCCGCAACCCGGGCACCAGCGCACTTCCTGGTCGGTCTTGAAGTCCTTGGCCTTGAGCCCCAGTTCACTCGCCATTCGATATAACTCCCTGCAACATGTCCGCCAGTTCAGCGGCCCGGAATGGCATACCGCGCACCTGCGTCACCGACACCACATCAGTGAGGTAGCGGCCACGGATGAGAAGGGCCAATTGACCGAGGTTCATTTCCGGAATGACGACCCGCTCGTAGTGGGCCAGTACCTCGCCCAGGTTGGCCGGGAACGGATTGAGGTGGCGCAGATGGGCCTGGGCGATAGATGTTCCGGTCCGCCGAACCCGCCGGACCGCGGCACCGATCGGGCCGTACGTCGAACCCCAACCGAGCACCAATACCTTGGCGTCATCGTCGGCATCGTCGACGACCAGATCCGGCACCGTGATGCCGGCGACTTTGGCCGCCCTGGTGCGCACCATGAAATCGTGGTTGTCGGGATCGTAGGAGATGTTGCCCGTGCGGTCGGCCTTCTCGATACCGCCGATCCGGTGCTCCAGACCGGCCGTTCCGGGCACCGCCCAGGGTCGCGCCAGCGTCTCGGGATCACGCAGGTAGGGCAGGAATACGCCGTCCTCGGCACCCGTCCCGTTCGGTTCGGTCAGGAACTCGACGGTCAGGTCGGGCAGCTCGGACACCACCGGGAGCTTCCAGGGCTCGGAGCCGTTGGCGATGTAACCGTCCGACAGCAGGATCACCGGCGTCTTGTAGACCGTCGCAATCCGGACCGCCTCGATCGCAGCGTCGAAGCAGTCGGAGGGGGACTGTGGCGCCACGATCGGCACCGGTGCCTCGCCGTTGCGTCCGAACATGGCCTGCAGGAGGTCGGACTGCTCGGTCTTGGTGGGTAGCCCGGTCGACGGGCCGCCGCGCTGAACGTCCACCACAACCAGCGGCAGCTCGAGCGAGACCGCCAGACCGATCGTCTCGGCCTTCAGCGCGATCCCGGGGCCGGACGAGGTGGTCACCCCGAGCGCGCCACCGAAGGCTGCGCCCAGGGCCGCACCGATGCCGGCGATCTCATCTTCGGCTTGGAACGTGGCGACACCGAACCGCTTGTGCTTGCTCAGCTCGTGCAGGATGTCCGAGGCCGGCGTGATCGGGTACGCACCCAGGAAAAGCGGCAACTTGGCGCGGCGGGCACCGGCGATCAGACCGTAGGACAACGCGAGGTTGCCGGCGATGTTGCGGTATTCGCCGGGTGGGAGCACCGCAGGCTTGACCTGATACGAGACGCCGAACGCTTCGGTGGTCTCGCCGTAGTTCCAGCCGGCCTTGAACGCGGTGATGTTCGCTTCGGCAATGTCGGGATTCTTGGCGAATTTCTCACGCAGGAACTTCAGCGTGCCCTCGGTCGGGCGCGAGTACATCCAGGACAGCAGCCCAAGCGCGTACATGTTCTTGGAGCGGCCGGCGTCCTTGCGTGACAGCTCGGTGTCGGCCAGCGCGTCCAGCGTGAGTTGGGTCAGGTCCAGCGCGTGGACCGTGAAGTTCTCCAGCGTGCCATCGGTGATGGGGTTGGCCGACCAGCCGATGCGAGCAAGCGCCCGCTCGGTGAAGTCCCGGGTGTCGACGATGATGGTCGCGCCCTTGGGAAGGTCTTGCAGGTTGGCCTTCAGCGCCGCCGGGTTCATGGCGACCAACACGTCCGGCCGGTCGCCGGGCGTGAGGATGTCGTGGTCGGCGAAGTGCAGCTGGAAGGACGAAACGCCGGCCAGCGTGCCGGCGGGGGCCCGGATCTCAGCCGGGAAGTTCGGCTGGGTCGACAGGTCGTTACCGAAGTTGGCCGTTTCCTGCGTGAAGCGGTCGCCGGTCAACTGCATGCCGTCACCGGAATCGCCTGCAATCCGGATGACCACGCGATCGAGCTGCTGAACCTCAGTGGACATGCGAAGTGTCCGCCTCCAAGCCGGGTGGGTGGGCCGATGGAAGTCAGTCGCGCGGGACGCCGGAAGACACGCACCGGCACGGCCAACGGCTCATGTTACGTCGGAACTACGAGGGGAGCGCCGGTCATTCGCGGCCAAGTTCGTCACGCCATTTGATTACGACGACTATTAGCACGATTTGCGCATGACCTGAGTACCCGCTGCCTGTGGATAACTAAACGGACGTGTCGGTAGCGCGAAATATCCTGGGCCGATGCACGCACCTGAAGCAAACCCGACAGATAACTCGATCGCCACCAATAGGACGACTGAACCCGGCGGCCCCAGCATCTCCGTGGACTGGCCTCGGCTGCAGGACTTCAGCGTGCGGTTGCGAACCGTCGTGAGCGAACTCGCGAGACGAGCCGGGTCGGGTGCCAACTTCGACGACTGGTTGCTCCGCGACGCGTATCGCAAACTCGACGGGACCTGGTCTGGTCGGCATCACCAGCTAAGCGCCGACATCGCTCACCTTGCCGACGGCGTCGATTCCGCGTTGCAGGGCTATCGAGAGGTCGAGTCCGAACTGCAAGCCGCCGCTGGGTGACGCTTGTCCGCATTTAGCGCGGATTGATCAACGAATTTGACGATAAGTGTCTAGAAGTTGATCGCCTCGGGTACATCCATGCCGGCGTGACCGGCGCGGGCGTCCGTGCTGTCATGCGCCACGGCGTACGCACCGCGCACGATGCATAAGGGGGCCCCATGGACAGTGACCTGCAGGCGTGGGAACTGCCCGCCTTCGAGTTGGATTGCCGCGACTGGATCGTGGCCACCCCGGAGGATGGCACCGTGCCGGATGAGATCGGGGGCGCGCCGGTTGTGGCCGTGCTCAGCACGGTCGTAATCGGCGCGGTCCACCTTGAGCCGGCCACGGCGGTATTGAGCATCGGGCTGCTCGACGAGCCTGCGGATGCGAACGGGGACTGCTTTAGCGCCAGCACCGCCGCAACGCCGGCCGAACTCATCGACGTAGACTTTTCCGACGGTTCGGCCCGCTATATCGTGCCGGCCCCGGACGGCAAACTCGCGCTGCTGGTCGAGTTCACCGGCGGTGGCTCCCAGAGCGGCGAACTGATTCGCCGGCTCGAGGTCCTGATGACGTCGTTCCGGTGGGCCGGCTGACAATTCCTATTGCCCTGATAGGGATTGCAGGAAAACCCACTCGGGTGCACACTATTCGCGTGTTCGAAACCCGGAATTCGTCGACTCCGCGACGAGTAGCCATGTACTGGCAGGTTTCGTTCTGGTCCAGTCGCCGTGGGGACGAGTTCGATCAGCACTGTTGTCGGCCTAGTAGTTATGCGCAGCCCGTTGTGAGCGCACAGTCCGCTAGAGCCGACCCGATCGATTTCACACCCCGGAGTTTCCCATCATGGCCGTCACCCGACGGGCTGCTGCGCTGTCGCGCCCTGCCCGCACATCGCTTTCCCCGATTGAACTAATCGAATACACCAGACATGTGGCCGGCGAGGTCGCCGGCGGTAGCTACCCCTACGTGCAGTTCGACGAGGAGCAGCGCTGGCATCAGCGGATCTACCGTGACGCGCGCGTCGATCTCTGGCTGATCAGCTGGCTGCCGTCCCAGGGCACCCTGCTACACGATCACGGCGGTTCGTCCGGCGCCTTCACCGTCGTCGAGGGCGAACTCAGCGAGGCCGTCCACACCAATGGCTCGCTTCGGGAATGGCGACGGGGCGCCGGCGCCAGCGCCGGCTTCGGCACTCGCTACGTCCACGACCTGCGCAATCTCAGTTCGGAGCCGGCGGTCAGCGTGCACGCCTATTCGCCGCCGCTGACTGCGATGAACTTCTACGAGCTGGTGGACGGGCGCGACCTGCTTCGAGTGGCAACCCTGCAGACTGACGATCCCGAGCATGAACCGGGCCCGCGGGCGTCCGCGGCATGACCGGGTCCGTGGCGGCTGAGTTCGCGACGGTCGACGATCTGCTGGCGCAGGCCCGATCCCGGATCCGTCGCCTCGATCCGCTAGCCGCCATCACCGCGATCGGTGAGGGCGACCTGGTGGTGGACATCCGACCCGCCTGGCAACGCGAAATCCAGGGCGAGATTCCCGGTTCGCTGATCGTCGAACGGAACCACCTGGAATGGCGCCTGCATCCGCGCTCGGACGCGAGGCTGATCCTCGCGGCGCCGGGGCAGCGCTGGATCGTCGTGTGCGCGGAGGGCTACACCTCGTCGCTGGCGGCGGCCTCGCTGTGTTCGCTCGGGGTCCCGGCGACCGACCTGGTCGGTGGGGTGCAGGCGTGGGCCGCGGCCGGCCTGCCGCTCAGCACCGGGCCGACTCCGGTGGAGACCGTCGTCGGGACGTAGCTCAGCCGGTTGCGCCGGCCCGGCGCGCGACGTCGATGATGTACTCGCCGTAGCCGGACTTGGCCTGGGCCCGACCGAGCCGGAGCGCGTCGTCGGCTCCGATCCAGCCTTGGGCCAGGGCGATCTCTTCCAGACAGGCGATCCGGACACCCTGCCGGTGCTCGAGTACCTGCACGAACGTGCCGGCCTCCAACATCGAGTCGTGGGTTCCGGTGTCGAGCCAGGCCGTGCCGCGGCCCAGGTCGACCAGCTCGGCCTGACCGCGTTGGACGTAGACGTTGTTGAGGTCGGTGATCTCCAGTTCGCCGCGGGCCGATGGCGTCAGCGATGCGGCGATATCCAGCACATCGTTGTCATAGAAGTACAGCCCGGTCACGGCCAGGTTGGACTTGGGTACCGCCGGCTTCTCTTCGATCGAGATCAGCCGGCCGGACTCGTCGGCCTCGGCTACGCCGTATCGCTCGGGATCTCGGACCCGGTAGCCGAACAGCCGGCAGCCGCTCTTGAGCTCGGCGGCCTCGGCCAGCGTGCGACCGAGCAGGTGCCCGTAGAAGATGTTGTCACCCAGGACGAGCGCCGCGCTGTCGTTGCCCACGTGCTCACGTCCGATGAGAAACGCCTGCGCCAGGCCGTTCGGCTCCGGCTGGACGGCGTACTGCAGGTTCAATCCCAGATCCGAGCCGTCGCCGAGCAGCCGGATGAACTGGTCCTGGTCGTGCGGGGTGGTGATGATCAGCACGTCCTGGATGCCGGCCAACATCAGCACCGACAGCGGGTAATAGATCATCGGCTTGTCGTAGACCGGAAGCAGCTGCTTGCTCACGGCTCGCGTGATCGGATGCAGCCGGGTACCCGAGCCGCCCGCCAGGATGATGCCTTTCACTTTTCTCCTCGACCGGACATTTCAGCCCAGCGTGCCGTATTCAGCGATAGTTGGTGAACTGCAGAGCGACACCGAAGTCTTCGCCCTTGAGCAGCGCGATCACAGCCTGTAGATCGTCCCGCTTCTTACCAGTGACCCGCAGCTGGTCACCTTGGATCTGGGCTTGTACACCCTTCGGCCCGGTGTCCCGGATGGTCTTCGAGATCTTCTTGGCCACCTCGGATTCGATTCCCTGCTTGATGCTGCTGGTGACGATGAATTGTTTGCCCGAGGCCTTCGGCTCACCGGCGTCGAGTGACTTCAACGAGATGGAGCGCTTGATGAGCTTCTCCTTGAAGACCTCGAGCGCGGCCGAAGCGCGCTCCTCGGTGTCGGCCTTGATGACGACACCCTCTTCTCCCGACCATTCGATCGAGGCATTGGTGCCGCGAAAGTCGAACCGCTGGGACAACTCTTTGGCGGCCTGGTTCAGGGCGTTGTCGGCTTCCTGGTGGTCAACTTTGCTGACCACATCGAACGACGGATCGGCCATGGTCTGGGATTCTCCTTGTCTGTGTCGCTGGGCCATGTCGCTGGTATGGCACTGATCATGCTGTTACAGCCGGGCTCGGCCGGCTGGGTCGGACCTGACGTTACCGAAGGCGGGCGCCATCGGTGCTATTCGGGACTCCCGCCGGGTCGTGTAATCTCTCCTGCGCGCCTGTCAGCAATTGACGGCGCCGCACGGCGGTTTGCCCGAGTGGCCAAAGTGATCAGACTGTAAATCTGCCGGCTCTGCCTAAGTTGGTTCGAACCCAACAGCCGCCACGCGACGAATCACAGGACCCGGTCGGGATCATCCCGACCGGGTCTGGTGTTCTTGCGGCAGCCTCGCCAATCAGCGTGTGTGCTGCAGTTTAAGCCGGAACCAGGGCGTTTCGGCACGGTTTATGCGTTTTTTGAGGCCAAAATCAGAGATTTTGTTGCGGGGGGTTGCGGCGCGGCTACACAGGGTTCATACTTAGGGAGCCCTGGTGGTCGTTCCCCCGTGCGATCACCAGGGCTTTAACATGCCCGCATATCGTCTCGGATGGTGCGCGACTGATCGCGCGGCCGGTTGGCCGCTGAAGCTGGCCCCGCCGCCGCTCGATTGCTGAGCGAAGTCGACGATCGTGTACGATTCA
>JAOPUZ010000063.1 GCA_025966315.1 Frankiales bacterium
TAAACCGTGTGCCTCTGCCAATTGGGCTACGGCCCCAACGCAGGACCACCATACGGGGACCGCTCGTCGAGCTTTAGTCCAGGCCGAGGTCTCGGCGCAATTTGGCGACGTGCCCGGTGGCCTTGACGCCGTATTGCGCTAGCTCGATCGTCCCCTTGCGGTCGATCACGAAGGTCGACCGGATGACCCCGACGACCGTCTTGCCGTACAACTTCTTCTCCCCGTAGGCGCCATACGCCGTCAGCACACTCTTGTCCTCGTCGCTGAGCAGCGGAAAGGTGAGAGCCTGTGCGGCCACGAACTTGGCAAGCTTGGCTGGTTTGTCCGGTGACACTCCGAGAACGGTGAACCCCTCACTCTTCAGATGGTCCAGGCTGTCCCGAAAATCGCAGGCCTGCTTGGTGCAGCCCGGCGTTCCCGCGGCCGGATAGAAGTAGAGGATCACGCGCTGACCGCGAAGGTCGTGCAGCGAGACCGAGGTCCCGGTGGAGTCCACGAGGGTGAAATCGGGGGCCGGGTCCCCGGTTGAGAGTCGCTCAGTCATGCCGCCACCGTAGCGGGCCGGCCACTGACTAGTCTGATCAAAACGCACAGCAGAACTCGAAGCGACCACAGTTGGACCAGACGATCGGAGGACGCGTGGCTCAGCGCGACGCACACGAGATCCGGGTCGAGATCGAGCAGGCCAGAGACCAGCTCGCGGCCTCGGTTGACGAGTTGGCGAACCGGTTGGCGCCTGCCCGCCTGGCCGCAGAAGCGAAATCGTCGGCGAAGGCAAAGCTGACCTCCCCGGCCGGTCTGGCCGTCCTCGGCGGTACCGCGCTGCTGATCACCCTGATCGCGGTCCGCAATCTTCGCCGCAGCCGTCGCTAGCCGGGTTCCCGCCACCAGCTGCTGGTGCAGGTCGGTCTCTGCCGGTCAAACGGAGCTGAGCGTCCGACCCCGCCACAGCTCGCGCACAGTCGGGCCGTGACGGCTACTCGGGCGCCGGGGGATGGTTCGGTAGCGGAATGACTTTGGCTTCAGCGCTTTCGTCCCGTCCGGCGTTCACATGCTCGCGAATTCGGGCGGCCTCGGGTACCGGGCGGTTGAACAGCACCGCAACCTCCAGCCGGCCGTCTCGCCGCGCACCTGGTCGTCCGTACAAAACCTTGCCGTCGACCTCGATCTGGTCAGAGCCCAGATCGAGGTGCACCTTGACCGGCGTGCTGGCCACGCACAGGGCGTCGTTCTCGGCTTCGACCGCGCACCGCAATCCGACCTCGCTGAGGTCGATCAGGTGGGCGCCGACGGTGATATCGCCGTCGGCGAAGGCATAGACGATTCGCATCTGGGCGTCGATGGCGGCCCGGACGTGCTGGCGCCGTTGTTCCCGCCAGGATTCACCGACCGCCTCGACGACCCAGTTGGCCTGACCGTCATGGTCAAGCGCTTCGGCGAACAGGACGGGTAGGCAGACCAGTCCGCGGGCATCCGGCCAGGTCACCAATAGGCGCGTTCCGGACGGCGGCGGTTCCACCGCGGGTTCCAACGGAGCGAGCACCACGTTCGGACCACGGACGGTGAGTACCTCGCCGCGATAGGCGCCGCCGGCCTGATCGCGCAGCACGACCTCGGTCCTGATGTCAGGCAGCAGCCACATCTGCGTGTACATCCCTTCTGCAAGCCCCGAGACTCACCAACGTAGCCCGGCCAGTACGAGCTCGGCTTCCAGAGTGAGCCGCTGGGCGGTAGTCAGCGGTGCACTGGCATCACCGGTAATTCCGAATTCGCATGCTGCCAGCACGAGGGCCTGGTCGTACGCTGTACACGCCGCACGGAGCTGGAATCCGCGACCGCGCGCTGACTGCTGACGCAGCGCGGCAATGCGCGCTGCCAGCCGGGTCAACGTAGCCGCATGCTGAGCGACGCGCAGGTAACGCTGGGCTTCGACGTTCACGGTCACATCAGACCAACTGAGTCTGCCCGGGTCGGGCGGGATTTCGATGGGATGAAACCAAGGCTAATGGCGGCAGCCCAAGATCACCCTTTCTATTTCGTTGACCTTCGACACAGCGGGCGGCGTCACATAGCGCGCGCTTTCTGACAACGCGGGCTTTCGCTCAAGCGGGCTTTCTGACAACGCGGGTTTCGCTCAATGCGGGTTTTCCGCACAACGCGGGTTTCGCTCAATGCGGGCCTTCGCTCAGTGCGGGCCTTCGCTCAATGCGGGCCCGGACGGCGGGAGCCGGCGTCGCTGGGTCAGGCCGGCCCACGCAGCAGCGGCACGAGCGCGTCGTCGACTTCCAGTTCGATGTCCAGCAGCGCCGACCCCAGCGCCTTGCCGAAATTGTCCTGCGACAGCGTGCGTGACACCCCACCGCCGAGCGCGCCCTGCAGCACGAAATTCATCGCTCCGAGCGGTGACACCACGTAGCGGGTGGCCGGCCCGGCGACCCGCTCGCCGTAACGGGCGAGCACGGCGGCCACGGTCAATTGTTCTTCCAACACCGGGAACAGCGCCAGGTCGTAGGCGATCACCGAGATGTTAGACGTGTTGCCCTTATCGCCGGCGCGGATGTGGGCGACGCGCTGAAGTGGAACTCGCATGATCAGCTCTCCAGCATCGTCACGTCGTAGCCGACCGCGGTTCGGTCGACCAGGGACGACCACACGCCGACCACGGCGCGGGTGCGGTCGGCGTGCGGCACGCGTTTCGCGGTCATGCCGACGCCCGACACGGCCATGCCGTCGACCTCCCGGCCGATCTTGGCCGCCTCGGCTGCCGTTTGAGTCCGGGCGACGACCCGCACGCCGACCTCGTACGGCTCCGGCCAGTCGGTAGGACTGGCCGACCCATGGATGGCGTTGACTCCAAGGAAGTCGATCTGGACGGCCTCGGCTTGCAACCCGATCTCGTCGAAACGGTGCACCAGGATCTCGCGTGCGAGCTCGGCGCGACGCAGCGCACCGAGACCGGCATAGTAGAACGTGTCCTCGCCGATGTAGCCCTCCCGGGTACCGATCGACACTTTGAGCGTGGACGAGCGTTGCTTGCCGCCGATCGCCGAGATACGCATTCGGTCCGGGCCGACTTCGACGATGTCGGCCGTGGTGAAGTCGACCGTGACATCAGGCGTCAGATAGTTGGCCGGGTCGTGCACCTCGTAGAACAACTGCTCCAACACGGTGTCCCGGCTGATCAGGCCGCCGCTGCCAGCCACCTTCGCCAGTACCGCGGTGCCGTCGGATTCGACTTCGGCAATCGGAAAGGCCAGATCCCAGGGTCGGGGGACGTCCTTGAAACCCGGGTCCGCAAAATACCCACCGGTGACCTGGGCGCCGCATTCCATCAGGTGCCCGATGCCAGAACCCTGTCCGAGTCGGGCCCAGTCATCCAACGCCCAGCCGTACTCGTAGATCATTGGTGCGAGAAACAGTGACGGGTCTGCGACCCGGCCGGTCACCACGATGTCGGCTCCGGCGCGAAGTGCATCGACGATTGGTTCCGCGCCCAGGTACACCTCGGCGGATACCAGGGACGCCGGATCCAGGCTCGACACCGGCTCGCCCGTCTCGAGAATGGTGTCGGTGACCGTGAACAGCCGGTCGGTGATTTCGTTACCCGTTATCGCGGCGACTTTCTTGCCGCTGGCGCCGAGTTTCTGTAGATGCTCGACGATGCGTTCGGCCGCGCCGATCGGATTGACCCATCCCTGGTTGGAGATGATCTTCGTGCCGCGCCGAAGGCAACCCGGTAGGACGGCTTCGAAACGATCGTCCAGATAGGTGTCGTAGCCCGGAAAGTTCGGGTCGCTGACCCGCCGTACCTGCGCGACCGACACCGTGGCCTCGGCCATGGTCTCGAAGCACAGGTAGTCGAGGTCGCCTTCCTCGGCATTGCGTCGTGCGGGCGAGATCCGATCCGCCCACCAGGCCGCTCCCGATCCGATGCGCAGTGTCATGTGCACTCCCGCCTGTCGCTTTTGCCCTCTGGTGCGCCGTGGCCCACCCTACGTCCGACTCGATTTGGGATTCTGCCCACAACCGGTTCGCGGTCATGCCGGGGATCGATGGGGCACAGGGGCACAGGGGCACAGGGCAAAGGGCCGCTTGGCAGCGAACAAAAAAACCCGCCCGGATGACCGGACGGGATCTCTGTGCGCCGCCAGGGACTCGAACCCCGAAACCGCTGATTAAGAGTCAGCTGCTCTGCCTGTTGAGCTAGCGGCGCGTGTATATTCATGACCACCTACGAGGCTGGCACTAGCCGAAACCTTAGCAGATCCGGCGGGCA
>JAOPUZ010000021.1 GCA_025966315.1 Frankiales bacterium
TGCTCTGCAGGGCATCCTTCACCGCACTGTCGGGCAGGTGGTCGATGGCCTCAGCCTCGGCCGAACGCGACGACGTGCCGGTGGCGGTGGCCGACTCGGCGTTGCCGAGCTGCCAGTCCTCGAGGTCGCTCGTGGTGCCCTGGTAGGGGTCGCGCTGCTTCTTGCGGTACACGTTGATGAACGTGTTCGTCAGGATGCGGTACAGCCACGCCTTGAGGTTGGTGCCCTCTTGGAACTGGTGGAAGGCAGCGAATGCCTTCACGAACGTCTCTTGGACCAGATCTTCGGCGTCGGCCGGGTTTCGGGTCATGCGCATCGCGGCCGCGTACAGCTGGTCGAGAAACGGCAGCGCATCACGCTCGAAACGTGCGCGACGTTCTTCGACGGTTTCTTCGGCCACCACTGTCCCTCTCGCTCGACTCACCGGCAGCACGGAAACGACCGGCTGCTGCGGCGCCTGTGAGCTTACGGGTCGATCGACGGGGCTCGTACGCATGCCCGTAACTGTGTTCAGTACCCCCTCGGTCTTGCTGACCGACGTCCTGTCCAACACCAGCATTTTCACTCCTCTAAGGGATTCGCTGGTTAGAACGATTGATGGGTCGCCGGACATTCCCGCAGCCGGCCGCCACGGCGTTCCGGCTCAGACGAGTTGGCGCCCGTTGCCTCGGGGACTGTCCGGCTCGGGGACGAACGGCTCCTCGCCACCGCCGCCGCGGGCGCACACCGGGCACCACGGCTGCAGTCGCCGGTGGGTGGCGTGTGAGGTGATCAGATAGATCATCGACGACTGGATCGCGGCCCAGACAAAGCGTCCGTTCGGCACGGTGAGCAGCCAGTTGGAACCGATCAGGACGATCAGGTAGGTCGCCACGACCGGGATGTTGGTGCCGAGGTGGGCGATCCGGAACCGGCGCCCGTAGCGCTGGGCCTGCTCGGAGGCGTTCAGCGGGATGCCCGCGGCGCAGGACTCACACAGCTTGCGGTCGTGCTGGCGCATCAGCAGCCAGGTGACAAGTACGAAGGCGAGCAGGCCGATGGTGACGAGCATGATCAGTGCGCTGGGCGGCGACTGCCGAAGCCCGAGCCCGATCGAGACCACGATGGCAACGTTCAGCAGTTGCGGTGCCCAATGCCCCCAGCGTTCGATCAGCCCATTGGAGGCATAAGGCAGTTCGTAACTCTGAGCCATCGTTTTGTGTTCCCCCCTTTGGCAACTGCAGCAACGTCAGTAGCTGCGGCAACTGCGGCATTCGCACGGCTGATCAATCACTTTCCACGATGGTGCCGCGATCCGTAAAAGGCAAGTAAAAGAGCCGGACGACGTAGAAATCGCCGTATACGACTACACATTGTGTTTGTCCGCCTGCGCTGCGTTCCTTTCCGGCATGGCACGATCGCACGATGAGCGCTGGCACTCCCGCGACCGTCGCCCTCTCCCGAGCCGGCGTCGACTACACACTGCATCCATATACCCATGACCCGCGCGCAACCTCCTACGGCGATGAGGCGGCCGCGAAACTCGGTGTCGACGCCAAGCGGATCTTCAAGACGCTGGTCGTGGCCGCCGACGGGGTGCTCGTCTGCGCCGTGGTGCCCGTCGCGGCGACCCTCGACCTCAAGGCGATCGCGGCCGTGACCGGCCACAAACGTTGCGAGCTGGCCGATCCGGTCAAGGCCCAACGGGCGACTGGCTACGTCCTCGGCGGCATCAGCCCGCTCGGGCACCGCAGCCCGATGCCGGTGGTGGTGGACGAATCTGCCCTCGGCTTCGACACCATCTACGTCTCGGCGGGCAAACGCGGCCTGCAGCTGGAACTGGCACCGAACTCGCTCGCGACTCTGGCCGCGGCGAGGTTTGCCCCTATCGCGAACCGGTGAGCCGATATCAGCTGATCAGTTCGTCCTCGCGAAATTCGCCGGCCGAGCGAGCATCGCCGCGCTCGAACTCAGCCGTACGTAACTCCACCCGGCGGATCTTGCCGCTGATCGTCTTGGGCAGCTCGCTGAACTCGATTCGCCGAATCCGCTTGTAGGGCGCCAGCCTGCTCCGGCAGAAACCCAGGATGTCGGCGGCCGTCGCGGCGTCCGGCGGGTAGCCGTTGGCGAGCACCACGAAGGCCTTGGGCACGGACAGCCGGAGCGCATCCGGGGCCGGCACGACCGCCGCTTCGGCCACCGCCGGATGCTCGATCAGCACGCTCTCCAGCTCGAACGGGCTGATCCGGTAGTCACTGGATTTGAACACGTCGTCCGTGCGCCCGATATAGGTCAGGTAGCCGTCCTCGTCCACGCTGGCCACGTCGCCCGTGTGGTAAAGGCCGCCGGCCATGGCCGTGTCGTTTCGCTCGCTGTCATCGGAGTAACCGACCATCAGCCCGACCGGCCGCTCGCTCAGCTCAGCTCCGAGGTCCAGGCAGATCTCGCCTTCGGTAACGGGATGATCGCCGGTCAACGGGTCGGCCAACACGACCCGGTAGCCCGGCAACGGACGGCCCATCGAACCCGCTTTCACGGGCTCGCCCGGCGGGTTGCCGATCTGACAGGTCGTCTCGGTCTGACCGAAGCCGTCGCGAACCGTGATACCCCAACTCTGCCGGACCTGCGCGATCACCTCGGGATTCAGCGGCTCGCCCGCGCCGACGAGCTCGCGCAACGACGTGCGCCACTGGCCGAGGTCCTGCTGTACGAGCATCCGCCATACGGTCGGCGGCGCGCAGAACGTGCTGACCTGCTCGGCCACGAGCACGTCCAGCATGCGTGCCGCGTCGAAGCGCGCGTAATTGAACAGCAGCACCGTCGCGCCGGCGTTCCACGGGGCGAAGAAGCAGGACCAGGCGTGTTTGGCCCACCCCGGCGAGGACACGTTCAGGTGGATGTCGCCGGGCTGCAGGCCGATCCAGTACATCGTCGACAGGTGCCCCACGGGGTAGCTGAGGTGGGTATGTTCCACCAGCTTCGGCTGGGCCGTTGTCCCGGAGGTGAAGTACAGCAGGAGGGGATCCGAGCCGGCGGTTGGCGCGTCCGGGCTGAAGCCGGTGGTGTGCTCGCGGCTGCTGGCGTAGTCGAGCCAGCCGGGGATCGGCTCACCAACCGAGATCGGCACATAGTCAGGAGTGAATTCACCTTTCGGCGCCGCGAATCCAGCGGTCAATTCGGATCGCACGATCACGGCGCCGACCCGGCCGCGTTCCAGGCGATCCTCCAGGTCAGCGGCCGACAACAGCGTCGTCGCCGGAATGATCACCGCCCCGAGTTTGATGCAGGCCAGCATCGATTCCCACAACTCGACCTGGTTGCCCAGTACGAGCAACACCCGCGTACCGCGTTCGACCCCGAGTGCGGCCAGCCAGCCGGCCAGCTGGGTGGACCGTTCAGACAGGTGCCCGAAGCTGTACGAGGCCGCGCTGCCGTCGTCCTCGACAAGCCGCAAGCCGACCTGCTCACCGCGTTGGACCGCTAAGACCCCGTCGAAATAGTCCAACGCCCAGTTGAAGTGCTCCGGCCGCGGCCAGCGAAACTCCGCGTAGGCCGCATCCTGGTTACGGCGCTGCTCAAACAGCAGGTCGCGAGCGGCCAGAAATTCGACGAGACCGTCGGAGTCGCCGTCGGTGCTGGTCGTGTCGGTGGAGGTCATGGCCCGACTTTGGCACGCTCCGTTACCGTTGCCAACCAACGCGCCACGGTGACTCCCACCTGGTCCGCCGAGGCCTTCAGTGAGTGGTCCCCCGGCACCAGAACGACCTTGCGTCCCCGCCGCCGCGGTGGCTGACCGAACGGGTCACGTTCGCCCTGCACGACCAGCACCGGCACGCCCACTGCGTCCAATTCGGACAACCGGGATTTCACGGGCTGGCCCGGTGGATGCACCGGGAACGCGATGGCCACCACGGCCACGGGCGCACCGACCGAATCGAGGACGGCGGTGCGACAGGCGACCCGAGCGCCGGAAGAACGGCCGGCGTAGACGAACTGGTGCTCGGCGAAATCGGTCCGCAGGGCGGCGATCACGGCGAGCCACGCCCCGTCCAGGGTTGCCGCTGCCGGGGGCGCCTTCTTGCCGGCGACCCGGTAGGGCTGGGTCACCCGGGCGACCGAGATCCCGGCAGCCAGGCAGTGCCGCCGAACCGCCAGCAGATCGGCCGCCTCGACCGAGCCGCCGGCCCCGTGCCCGATAACCAACAGCGTTTTCGGTTGCTCGCCGCCGGGCCGGCCCGAAACCGGGGCGACGTCGATGTCGGCCCAGGCCGGACCGCTGGCCGTGTCGATCACCCGGCGGGGCGTCGATCCTGCGACCGTCATCAGAACAACTCGAGCGGGGTGGTCGGTTCGATCCGTTGGATCAGATCGGCCGAGTCGTTCTGCACGGTGTTCACCTGCGCGGAAACAGGCCGCAACTCCAGTGCGTCCCGGGCGGCCTCGTCGACGGGGGTCAGCAACTCGACCGGGCCGTCAAGGTCCGGCGCCAGCCAGCGCGCCCAGTCCGGCTCGGCCAGCACCAACGGCATCCGGTCGTGGATCTCGCTCAGCTCGCCCTGGGCCGGCACGGTCAGGATGGTCATCGACAGCAACAGATCACTGTCCGCATCGGTGTCGGCGGCTTTCCAGAATTCGTAAAGCCCGGCGAAGGCCACGCTGGATCCGTCCGGCGGAGTCATGAAGAACGGCTGCTTCCTCGGCTTGCCCGCATCGTCGGACGCCCGTACCCATTCGTACCAACCGTCGGCGGGCACCAGGCAGCGCCGCTTGGCGAAAGCTCGCTTGAACGCCGGCTTCTCGGGCACCGACTCGGCCCGCGCGTTGAACATCCGGTTGCCGACCGACAGGTCCTTGGCCCAGGACGGCACCAGCCCCCAGCGCGCCACCCTGAGCTGACGAACCGGCTCACGCTCACCCTCTGGTGCGTGGTGCACCGGCCGGTTCACCACGGTCCGCACCCGCTGGGTCGGCGCGACATTCCAGCTCGCCGGCGTGGCCTCGGCGGTCTGGTCAACCGCGTCGAACTCACTCAGTAGATCCGCCGTCGACTTCGTCGATACGTACCGCCCGCACATAGCTCTCGACGTTACCGGCAGACTGTGAGCTGTGACTTACCCGTCCGAGGCCCGCACGCTCCCGACGGACTGGGTTGCGCCCTTCGCGCGTGAACCGGTCCGCGGCACGGTCGCGCTGCCCGGATCCAAATCCCTGACCAATCGCGCCCTGGTGCTGGCGGCGCTCTCGCAGGCACCGACGCGGATCACCGCTCCGCTTCGGGCCCGCGACACGCACCTGATGGTCAACGCGCTGCGCGGTCTGGACGTAGCGATCGCCGACGACGGGGCGGACTGGATCGTCACGCCGGCGGACCCGCAGGCCAGCATCGGCGGCACGGCAGCAGACCACATCGACTGCGGGCTGGCTGGCACCGTGATGCGATTCGTCCCGGCCGTCGCGGCGCTGACCCGGCAGACCATCCGATTCGACGGTGACGAGCACGCCCGCAGCCGCCCGATGCGCACCCTGCTGGAGGGGTTGCGGCAAGCCGGCGCCGACATCGACGACGGCGGAACCGGACGCCTGCCGTTCACGGTTCGGGGCCATGGCAGCCTGCCGGGCGGCCGGGTCGACATCGACTCCTCGGCCTCGTCACAATTCCTGTCCGCCTTGCTGCTGGCCGGCGCGCGCTTCGATCACGGTCTGGACCTGCGCCACATCGGCCAATCCCCCGCGCCCTCGCTGCGGCACATCGCCATGACGGTGACCGCGTTGCGCGATGCCGGTGTCATGATCGACGATTCCGAAGCCAATCGCTGGGTGGTTCGGCCGGGCGCGCTGCAGGCGCCGGACACGGTGATCGAGCCGGACCTGTCCAACGCTGCTCCGTTCCTGGCCGCGGCCCTGGTCACCGGCGGTCAGGTGACGGTGCCGTTGTGGCCGGCGGTGACTACCCAGGCCGGCGACGCGCTGCGCGACCTGCTCGTCCAGCTGGGCGCCGAGGTCGTGTTGAGTAACGCCGGGCTGACCGTGCAGGGCACCGGCGAGGTCAAGCCGCTGGTTGCCGATCTCGGTGAAGTGAGTGAACTGACTCCGGTCGTCGCGGCCATCTGCGCGGTCAGCAAAGGGGAATCTCGGCTGACCGGGGTGGCGCACATCCGGGGCCACGAGACCGACCGGTTGGCGGCGCTGGCCACCGAACTGAACGCGGTGGGCAGTGATGTCACCGAACTGGCCGATGGACTGTTGATCCGGCCGGGTGAGCTGCGGGCCGCCCGCTGGCACGCCTACGCCGACCACCGGATGGCCCAGGCCGGCGCCGTGCTCGGGCTCGTCGTGCCCGGGTTGCGCGTCGACGACATCGCCGCGACCACCAAGACGATGGCCGACTTCCCCGGTCTCTGGACGCAACTGCTGAACCAAGCGCCGGCGGCCTGACGTGGCGCGCCGGGACACCGAGCGGATCGACGAGGACGACGTCCGCAATCGTCCGACGCGGCACGGCAGCCGACCCCGGACCAAGCAACGACCCGCTCATCTGGACGCTGCGCCCGGGATGGTGCTCGCCGTGGATCGCGGCCGCTTCACCGTGTTGCTGGACGGCACCGACATCGTGCTGACCGCCATGCGCGCTCGCGAACTCGGCCGGACCGCGGTGGCGGTCGGCGATCGGGTCGGCGTCGTCGGCGATCTGTCCGGTGAGCCCGACACGCTGACGCGCATCGTCCGGGTCGCCGAACGTGAGACCGTGCTGCGCCGGACCGCCGACGACAACGACCCGTACGAACGGGTGATCGTGGCCAACGCCGACCAGTTGCTGATCGTGGTCGCGCTAGCCGATCCGCCGCCCCGGTACGGGCTGATCGATCGCTGCGTGGTCGCCGCGCTGAGCGCCAACATGGAGCCGATCCTGTTGCTGACCAAGGCCGATCTGGCCTCGCCGGACGAGGTGCTGGCCAACTACGGCGAGCTCGACATCCCGGCGCTGGTCATCGAACGCGGCAGCGACCTATCCGCGGTGCGCGCGATCCTGGACGACAAGATCACCGTGTTCGTCGGGCATTCCGGGGTCGGAAAGTCGACGCTGGTGAATGCCCTGGTGCCAGGGACAAATCGCAGCACCGGTGTGGTGAGCGACGTGGGCAAGGGCCGGCACACGTCCAGCTCCGCGGTTGCCCTGGCCTTGCCGCCACCCTTGCACGGGTGGGTGATCGACACGCCCGGCGTCCGCTCGTTCGGCCTCGCGCACGTCACCGCCTCGGACATGCTCTGGGCGTTCCCGGATCTCGAGGACGGCGCCGTGCAATGCCCCGGCGGCTGTGAGCACCTGTCCGCCGCTGACGGTTGCCTGCTCGATGCCTGGGTAGCGGCCGGCCACAGCTCGCCCAGCCGGCTGGAGGGCTTTCGGAGATTGCTGACCAGCCGAAACGACCTCGGCGAGTAAGTCTCGGCAGCCGATGAAACATTTGAAGGGTTCTGCACCAGATAGGTGCAGAACCCTTCAAAACTTCGACGGCGACACTGATCAGCTCAGGTAGCGACCCAGAATCTCGACCGCGGCCGCGATTTCGGTGCCGTCGCCGGCAAAGGAAAATCGCGCGTAGCGATGCCCCAGCTCGGTATCGAAGTCCAGTCCCGGCGCCAACGCCACTCCGGTGTCGGCCAGCACTTTTCGGACCCAGCCCATCGAATCCTCCGTGAAATTCGAGACGTCGGCGTAGACGTAGAAAGCGCCGTCGGCCGGCGCCAGCCGGTGCAGCCCGATCTCGGGCAAGGCGGTCAGCAACAGCGACCGGTTCTCGCGGTAGCGCGCCACATTCGCGTCCAACTCGGGGTAGGCATCGAAGGCAGCCAGGCCGGCGAGTTGCGACAGTGCCGGTGGGCAGATCGTGTAGTTGGCGGCCAGCCGGTCAACGGCATCCTGCAATGCGTCCGGCACCAGCAACCAGCCCAACCGCCAACCGGTCATGGAGAAGTACTTCGAGAAGGAGTTGACCACGAGCGACTGTCGACCGAATTGCCACGCGCTGGCGGCCGGCCCGGCATAGGTCACGCCGTGATAGATCTCGTCGGACACCAGCCGAACACCGTGCTGCTCGCACCAAGCCACAATCCGAGCCAGCTCGGGGCCGGCCACCATCGAGCCGGTCGGGTTGTTGGGCGAGGCAATCACCAACCCGGCCAACCGGGGCTCGACCGCAAGCAACGCCTCGAGCATGGCGACATCGGGGCTGAAACCCTGCTCGGCGCGGCAGTCGAATTCACGTACCTCACAACCGAGGCTGGCCAGGATGTTCCGATAAGCCGGATAGCCGGGACGGGGCATCGCGACGACGTCGCCGACCGAGAAGGCCGCCAGAAAGGCCAGCAAGAATGCACCCGAGGACCCAGTCGTTACCACGACCTGCTCGGCTTCGACGCTGGTGCCGTACCAATCTCGACAATGCTGGGCAATGGCCGCTCGCAGCGCAGCGATGCCGAGTGCGGAGGTGTAGCCGATCCGCTCGGTCCGCAGTGCGTTGCTGGCGGCTTGTAATACGGGCGCCGGAGCCCCAGTCGAGGGTTGACCCGCCGCCAGATTGAAGACCGGCCGGCCGTCAGCGCGGCGTTGTTCGGCGGCGCCGAAGATCTGCATGACATAGAAGGGCGCGACGTTCGAACGCGACGACGGTCCTGATCGATCAATCACCGCACGACGATAGCCTGACCGTCGTGACCTCAGCTGATCTCGCCATCGCGCTGGAACTGGCCGACCGTGCCGATGCGATCACCATCGAGCGCTTCCGCGCGGCTGACCTACAGGTGAGCAGCAAGCCCGATCTCACGCCGGTGAGTGACGCCGACCAGGCCGTCGAGCGCATGATCGGTGAATACCTGGCGCACGCTCGTCCCGACGATGCACTGCTCGGCGAGGAGTACGGCACCATCAACCCGACCGGAAACGCCACCCGACAGTGGGTGGTGGACCCGATCGACGGCACCAAGAATTTCGTCCGTGGCGTTCCCGTCTGGGCCACCCTGATCGCGCTGCTCGTCGATGGTGTCCCGATCCTCGGTGTCGCCTCGGCTCCGGCACTGGGTCAGCGTTGGTGGGCCAGCCGCGGTGCGGGCGCTTTCGGCCAGAGCGCCGGCCAAGAGCCGAGACCACTGCGGGTCTCAGCGGTATCGGAACTCGCCGACGCCTCGCTGTCCTATGCCTCGCTGTCGGGCTGGGACGAGGTCGGCAAGCTCAGCGCAATCGTCTCGCTCAGCACGACGGTCTGGCGGTCGCGGGCGTACGGCGACTTCTGGTCGTACCTGCTGGTGGCCGAGGGAGCGGTAGACCTGGCCGCCGAACCGGAGCTCTCACTGTGGGATATGGCCGCCCTGTATCCCATCGTCACCGAAGCAGGCGGTCGATTCACCGGCTTGGACGGCGTGGACGGCGTTCAGCAGGGCAATGCCGCCGCGTCCAACGGGCTGCTGCACAACGAGCTACTGGCCGCCTTGCGCGCAGATACTCGCTGACGTGGGACTACCGGGCCAGCCCGGTCACGATCTGGGCGCTCGGCAGTTTCGCCAGGAGCGAGCCCGGCAGCCGGAGCTTGGATTTGCGGACTCCGCTGCCGATGATGACGTCGCCGCCCTCGACGACTTCGGGAGCGAGGTACACCGGCCAAGCCTCGGGTAGCCCGATCGGCGTTATGCCGCCGTACTCCATGCCGGTGCTGGCCACCGCGTCGTCCATCGGCGCGAAGGACGCCTTCCGGACGTCGAGCAGCTTGCGCACCACGCCGTTCACGTCCGCCCGCATCGTCGCGGGCACCACACAGGCAGCGAAGCGGGCCACCCCTTCCCGCCGGCCGGTGACCACGACGCAGTTGGCCGACTCAGCCAAGGTGACGCCGTACCGGTCGCAGAATTGCGCCGTATCGGACAGCGCCGGGTCGATCTCGGCCACCTGAATCGCTGCTGACGCGGGCCAGCCGGCCATGAAAACGGACACCGGCTTGGCCACCAAATCGGTCGACGCGTCGGTCAACGGCAGCCAGTGGAGCGTTTCGATCATCCACTCATGATGCGGCATCCGTACCCTGGAGGACCGACCCCATCGTCCCGCACGAGAAGAGCAACTGTGAAGTCGCAGAGTCACCCCATCGACATCATCAGCCGCGCACTACCCGGTATCGGCATCTGCCAGGAGCTGGAACTCCGCAGTGGACGCCGTATCGGCATCGTGACCCGCCGCGACGGTCTGCGCGACCTGGTGATCTATGACGCGGAGGACCCTGACGCCTCGACCGACCATGTCGAGCTGTCGGACGAAGAAGCCGACGCGATCGCTGAGATCCTCGGCGCCCCGCAACTCGTCATGCAGCTGGCCGGGCTGCAGAAGCAATCCGCCGGGCTGTTGGTCGAGCAGATCGAGGTGGCGGCCGCCTCGCCGTTCGCCGGCCGGACGCTCGGTGATACCCAGGTGCGCAGCCGAACCGGCGCGTCGATCGTTGCGGTGATTCGACAGGGTGAGCCGATTGCCTCACCCGCCCCGGATTTCGGACTCCAGAGCGGTGACTTGGTGGTCGTCGTGGGCACCAAGGATGCAATGGACCAGGTCGGCGCCATCCTCGACGGCAGCACCGGGTAGGCCTCGATGGTCGACTACCCCGATGACGGGTTCGTAGCCGCCACCCGCCTGCTCGCGGCCGACGCCGTGACTGATAACGCTCACATCGCTGTCCTGCTCATCGAACTCGGCGCGATCTTGTTCGCGCTCGGCGTGCTCGGTCGCATCGCCCGGCGCCTCAAGCTGCCCGTCATTCCGCTCTACCTGCTGGCCGGGCTGGCTTTCGGCCAAGGCGGGGTACTGCGTCTGAGCGCCAGCCAGGAATTCATCAGCGTGGCCGCCAACATCGGCGTGATCCTGTTGCTGGTGATGCTCGGGCTCGAATACTCGGCGTCCGAGCTCAAATCGAGCCTGCGGGTGCAGGCCCCGGTGGGCGCGATCGACGGCCTGCTCAACGCGGTGCCCGGTGCGCTGGTGGCCCTGATCGCCGGCTGGGGCGCGACCGCGGCCGTGGCGTTGGCTGGCATCACCTGGGTCTCCAGCTCCGGCGTCATTGCCAAGAATCTCGGCGACAGCGGCCGTCTGGGTAACCGCGAAACGCCGGTCATCCTCGGTGTGCTGGTCATCGAAGATCTCGCGATGGCCATCTATCTGCCGCTGCTCACGGCATTGCTGGCCGGGGGCGGCACGGTCACGATCCTGGTCGCCGTGCTGATCGCGGTCGGCACCGTCGCGGTGGTGCTGGTCGCCGCGACGCGCTACGGCGAACAGATCACCGCACTGGTTTCGGCCAAGGACCCGGAGTCCCTGCTGTTGGGCGTGTTCGGTTTGACCTTGCTGGTCGCCGGCGTCGCCGAACAGCTGAAGGTGTCGGCCGCGGTCGGAGCCTTCCTGGTTGGCATCGCCGTTTCGGGGACCGTCGCCGAGACGGCCGTCGAGCTGCTGTCGCCGCTGCGCGACCTGTTCGCGGCGGCGTTCTTCGTCTTCTTCGGCCTGTCTACGAAGCCGGGCTTGCTGCTGGGCGTGCTGCCGCTGGCGCTGTTGCTCACCGTGGTGTGCGCGTCGACGAAGGTGGCCACCGGCTATATCGCGGCCAGGCGGAATCGGATCGGACGGCGCGGCAAGTGGCGGGCCGCGGTCACGCTCATTCCACGGGGTGAGTTCTCGGTCGTGGTGGCCGCCCTGGCCGTCGGGGCGGGCGCGGAGGCACAGCTCGGCCCGCTCACGGCCTGCTTCGTGCTACTCACCATCGTGCTCGGCGCCCTGGTCAGCAAGCTGCCGGACCGCCTCAAGGCACAACCGTAGCCACGTCGCACCGCCGACTCGGTAGCGTCGGGGCCAGATCGTCGCAGCACCCAGAGAGGAACGTCGTTGACTATCGGAACCGCGGACAATCCGCGCCAGAACGTTGCCTTCGCGAGCAACGGCGACACTGCCCACGGCTATCTCGCGCTGCCGCCCAGCGGCAGCGGCCCAGGGGTCATCGTCATCCAGGAATGGTGGGGCCTGACCGACCACATCGTCGACATCTGCGACCGGCTGGCGGGCGCGGGCTTCGTCGCGGTTGCGCCGGATCTGTTCGGCGGCAGTACGACCCACGATTCGGACGAGGCCGGCGAGCTGATGATGCGACTCCCGGTGGCCCGGGCCGCCCGTGATCTTGCCGGTGCGGTCGACTACCTGCTCGAACTGCCGGCGGTCACCTCGTCGAAGGTCGGGGCGGTCGGCTTCTGCATGGGCGGCGGCTTCGTGCTGCTGCTGGCCGCTCAGCAGGGCGACCGGATCGGCGCTGCGGTGCCGTTCTACGGTGTCGGGCCGGCGGTCCCCCACCAGTTCGCGGGCATCACGGCTGCCGTGCAAGGTCATTACGCAATCGACGACGAGTTCTACCCGGTCGCCGAGGCCCGCGATCAGGAACACGAGATACGAAAAGAGTCCGGCGCCGAAACGGAGTTCTTCTACTACCCGGCCGGGCACGCCTTCCACAATGACCAGGATTTGCTCGGGACCTACGATGCCGAGAGCGCGAAACTGGCCTGGACGCGAACCGTGCGTTTCCTGCACGACAGGCTCGATGGATGACCACCGCACGCACCCTCGGACGGCCGTTGCTCGGGTTCGGGCTGCCGGTATCTGGAAGCTGGGCCACGGCAGCGAACCTGACCGAGATCGCCACCTCGGCCGAGGCGGCCGGCTACGACTCGCTGTGGTCCTTTCAACGTTTGTTGCATCCGGTCGGCGCGCAGTGGGGATCCACCTACGAGTCAGTCGCCGACCCGCTCATCACGCTGGGCTTCGTCGCGGCGCAGACCCAGCGGGTCCGGCTCGGGGTGGCCGTCCTGAACGCGCCGTTCTTCAGCCCGATCCAACTGGCCAAACAGATCGCCACGCTGGACCTGGTGTCGAATGGACGGCTCGATGTCGGGCTGGGGCTGGGGTGGGCCCCGGAGGAATTTGCGGCCGTCGGGGTACCGATGCAGCACCGCGGCCGGCGGACCGAGGAATTCATACGCTGTCTGCGACACATCCTGGTCGACGATCAGGTCAGCTTCGACGGCGAGTTCTACCATGTCCCGCTGTCCACGATCGAGCCCAAACCAGTGCAGCGCCCGCAGCCTCCGATCCTGCTGGGTGGTTCAGTGGATGCCGCGCTACGCCGCGTCGGACGGTTGGCCGACGGCTGGATTTCGAGCAGTCGCCAGAACCTGTCCGACATCGGCTCGGCCGTCAGGCTCATCAAGGACGCGGCCAGCGCGGCCGGCCGGGACGCCGAACAACTGCGCATCGTCGTCCGCGGCGTGGCGAAGCTGACCGCGTCGAGTGCGGGCGGTGCGTCCCGTAAGCCGTTGCAGGGCAACGCGAGCGACATCGCCGGCGACCTGGAGCGGCTGGCCGAGCAGGGCGTCACCGAGGTGTTTCTCGACCCCAACTTCGACCCTGAGATCGGTTCGCCGTCCGTCGATCCGGCGGCAGCCATGCTGGCGGCGCGGCGCCTGCTGGAAGCCTGCGCCCCAGCGGCCTGAAACACCGGCCCGCGTTCGGCTTGGCCCGGTCCTGGGTCGATCAACTGCGATCAGCGGATCAGCCGCCCAGCAGGTTCGCGGCCGCGGCCTCGATGGTGGCTTCGTCCAACAGCACTGCTCGGGCGGCGTCACCGAGCGGTATGAAACTGTCCGCGCTGGTAACGCGTTCGATCGCTCCCCGGAAGCCACCGTCGACGAGGGCGGTCACCACGCCTTCGGATACCCCGCCGGAGCGCCTGGTCTCATCCACCACCAGAACGCGGCCGGTGGCGGCCGATTCCCGGACGATGTCGGCGGTGGGCAGCGGTGACAGCCAGCGTAGGTCGACGACTCGGATCGAAAAGCCGCGGGCCGCTAACCGGTTGGCCACGCGCAGGCTCATCCGCAGGCCGTTACCGAAGGTGATGACGGTGAGGTCGGTGCCTTCGCCGTCCCCCACGATCCAGCGTCGCGCCTTTCCGATCGGGACGTGTTCGGCCGACCAGGCCGCCGGCGCGGAGTAGGGAGCCAGCCAGCCGCCGTCATTGTCAGCGAACAAGTCCCGCTCGTGGTAAAGGGCAATCGGCTCCAGGAAGACGCTCACGGTGCCTTCGGTGTGCGCGGCGGCCAGTAACGTCCGCAGCATTCGCGGCGCATCCGACGGATGAGCCGGCACCGCGACGACCAGCCCGGGAATGTCACGTAGCGCCGCGACGGAGTTGTCATTGTGGAAGTGGCCACCGAAGCCCTTCTGATAACCGAGGCCGGCGATCCTGACCACCATCGGATTTCGGTATTGGCCTTGGGAAAAGAATTGCAGGGTGGCCGCTTCGCCGCGCAATTGATCGGCGGCGTTGTGTAGATAAGCCAGGTATTGAATCTCGGGTATCGGTAGGAAATTGGCCAGGCCGGAGCCGAGGCCGACGCCCAGGATGGCCTGCTCGTCCAGGACGGTGTCGAACACGCGCGCGGCGGTGAACTGTTTACGTAAACCCCGCGTGACGCCGTAGACGCCGCCCTTCACCGCGACGTCCTCGCCGAACAGGATCGCCTGGGGCCGGCGCGCCAACTCGTCGTGCAGGCTCCGGTTGATGGATTGCGCGAGGGTCAGCGGACCCTCCGACTCGGGCAGCCCACCGTCGAATATCGCCGCCCGATCCGTCGGCGGGTTCGCGACTTCGGCGACGCTCACGCCGCTGGCGATTCGTTCTGCTCGCCGGGGAGCAATCGGCGCGATGATTTCTGTCGCGGACGTCAATTGCGGCAGCTTCATCACCTCGGCGGCCGTCCGGGCGACTTCGGACCGGATCCGCTCGTATTCAGTGACCAGATCCGCGCCGTTGGCGAAACCTGAGGACACCAGCAACTTGGCGGTACCCAGCAACGGATCCCGCGCGTAGTCGGCGGTGATGTCGGATTGGCTGCGATACGCCACCTCGGCGTCGGATCCGGCGTGGCCCATGAACCGCACGGTTCGCAGGTGCAAGAAGGCGGGCGCTCGTTTCGTCCGCACGTAGGTTGCGGCCTGGACGGCGGCGTCGTAAACGTCGGCCAGGTCGCAGCCGTCGACGGCGAGGTAGCGAAGCCCGGGCCGGCCCGAGAACCGCTGGCTGATCCAGCCTGACGGTGTGGGCGTGCTGATGCCGAGGCCGTTGTCCTCGCAGACCATCAGCATCGGCACCGGAATGCCCTGGTAGATCGTGTTGGAGGAGGTGTTGAACGCCCCGACCAGCGTGGAGTGATTGACCGAGGCATCGCCGAAGCTGGTGACCACGATGGCGTCGGCGTCGAAACCGGTGTCCAGGCCGAGTCGCTTGGCCCGGCCGAGCGCGTAGGCCAGGCCGACGCTGCGCGGCAGGTGTGAGGCGATCGTCGAGGTCTGCGGGATCACCGCCAGGTCTTTGTTGCCGAAGACTTTGTGCCGACCACCGGCAATGGGCTCGCTGGTCGCCGCCGCTACGCCCAGCAGGATGTCGCGAACCGGATCCTGATCCGGCACTTGCTGGGCCCGAGCGCAATAAAAACCACCGGAGCGGTAATGCAACAAGGCCGGATCGGTCGGGCGCACCGCCGCGGCGACCCCTGCGTTCCCTTCATGCCCGGACGACGCGATGGTGTAGAAACCGCGGCCGGCCAGCTGCATTTCTTTGGCCGCGAAGTCGGTATGCCGGGACCGGCACTGCGCGATGAACAATTCGGCGGCAAGCTCGATCGTCAGAGTGCTACCGGCTCGGACCGGTCCCCCAGGTCTTCGGCCGGCGACGCCCTGCAGCGCAGCGGCAGCAACGCTGAAGTGCTCGTCCAGCGGATGTTTATCGGCAGGCACCGGTACATCTAACCGCGCGCTGATCGGATCGCAAGCGAAGACACCGGCAACGTCACTTCCGAACGAGCTCGAATATCCCGTAACCGAAAGCATCGGCGTCGATCCGGCCGCCCGCGACCCGTACGCCTTGGGCCAGCAATGCATGACCCGAACTGATGTCACTCAGCTCGATGCTCGCGTGTTCGCGGCGTGGATTGACGACCACGAGATGGGATTCACCGCGCAGATAGGCGAACGGGTAGCCCGCGGACAGCACCCGGGTCGCGCCCCGGCCGCCCAGGGCCGGCGTGGTCCGTCGTAGCGCGATCAGCCGGCGGACCAATGCGAGCACCGAATCGTCACGCTCGAGTTGGTCGGCGACCGTCGGACGGTCAGCCGCCGGGTCGATCGGCAAGTACAACTGTGCGCTCGGGGCCGCGGAGAAGCCGGCGTTGCGCTCGTCACTCCATTGCATCGGCGTTCGGGCCCCGGCCCGGTTGTAATAGCCGGGAAAGATGACGCTGCCTTCGACGTCCGGCAGATCCGACTGGTAGCGCTGGGCGATTTCGTCGCCGTAATAGATGGACGGCACGGTGCCCCAGGTGAGTAGGAACGTGAACGCGGCCCCGAGTTGTTCTTCGGTGCGCGAACCAACCGCCAGCCGGGAAAAGTCATGGTCGGCCGACGCCAGCAGAATTGGCCGATCCGGCCAGTGCTTGCGGATCTCATCCCAGGCGCGCAGGAAAATCGCGGTGGATCCGTTGCCGTTCGCGTCGAAAAAGCAGGGCGCCGCCGGGGGCCGCCCGTACAGCCGTCCCGCCCCACCGTTGTTGAACAGCGATCCGTGCTCGGCGTTGATCACCAGGAAGAAATCGGCGTGAAAGGCCGCCGACGGTTGGTGCCGCGGTTCGGTGCCTTCCGGAATGATGACGGCCGCGGGATATGCCTCAGACAACCAGCCCCGCAGCTCGGCCCACAACGCGGTGGTCTGGAGATGCCCGGGGTCGCCCTTGACCAGCGAGAACGCCATGTCCACCCGGAATCCGGCCACGCCGCGGTCCAGCCAGAAAGCCATGATGTCCCGTAACGCCTGCCGATTTCGCCGGGGGCCGGGGGCATCGACGGATACCCGCCAGGGCTCATCCGCGCGCAACACGGCGTAGCCGAAATTCAGGGCCGGTTGGGCGTCATAGAAGTTTTTCAGATAGAAGCCAGTGCGCGGGCCCGGGCTGGACACCCACGGTGTCTGTCCTGGGGCGCCCGGGGAGTTCTGCTGGCCATCCGAGCGGTCGGCCCAGACGTAACGGTCACCGTCCACGGATGGCCCGGTTGACTTGAGCTCGGCTTGAAACCAGGCGTGCTCGACGGACGTATGCCCGGCCACCAGGTCCAACAGCACTCGGATGCCACGATCCGATGCGGCCTCGATCACGGCGATCAGGTCGTCGTTGGTGCCGTACCGGGGCGCAACCTGGAGGTAGTCGGACACGTCGTAGCCGGCGTCGACGAAGGGTGAGGCGAAGCATGGGTTGAACCAGATCGTGTCGATCCCAAGCCACTGCAAGTAGTCGAGATGGGCCAATACGCCGGGCAGATCGCCGACGCCGTCAGCGTTGCTGTCGGCGAAGGACTGCGGGTAGATCTCATAGAGGATCGCGTCGGCCAGCCAGTCGGACGGGTCCATATCGGCATCACCAGCGCGCGTCACCGGCCCACCATAATCGGGTGATCCTGCTCGATAGGCTCGCGGTATGTCATCGATCGCCGAGACACCGGAACCTCCGTACACCGCGGTCATCTTCACGTCGCGGCTCAGCGGCGACCACGACGGGTACTCGGCCATGGCCACCGTGATGGAACAGCTCGCCGCCACGCAGCCGGGCTACCTCGGCATCGAAAGCGCACGCGAGCAGATTGGCATCACGGTGTCCTACTGGCGGTCTGCGGCCGACGCACGAGCCTGGAAAGCGGTGGCCGAACACCAGATCGCGCAACGCTTGGGGCGCCAGCGTTGGTACCAGGCGTACCGAATACGGGTCGCGACTGTGGAACGGGAGTACGGCCACGCCGATCCATCCGAAGGATCCGGCTGATCCGCTACCTGACCGCATCCCGGATCGCCTGGGTCGAGGGGATGAAATGCGGTCAACAGCGGCATAAGCACTCACGCCGAGGCGGTTTCGGCCGACGGGACAGTCACATCGAGGAGCATTCGGCCACCGACCTGCAGGTCCCGAGCTGGGGGCCGCGACTGCCGGGGCACGGCTACGCCGACCTCGCCATCCGCGCAGCCATCGGAGCCGCAGACACACTGAGCCGAGGTGGGAATCCGTCGACAGCACAGGTCGAAGAAATCGATCTTGCCGCGTGCTCCGCCCAGCGTTGGCCAAAGTTGCGCCGGCGCAGAGATGTTGCTCGAGGTGTCGCAGGACCGTCTTGGACAACGCTGCGAAGAGATGGCCCTGATGAGTCGCAGCGGCGTCGATTACACGAAGCGAAGAGATCCGGACGACCGCGCGGTCGGCACGGACACCACACCGAGCTGAGCATTGCGCGATCACAGCAACAACGCCCGCACCGCGTCCAGGGTGTCGGCCTCGGCCGCCGTTTTGTCGTCGCGGTACCGGAGCACCCGAGCAAAGCGCAACGCGACCCCACCGGGATAGCGCGATGAACGCTGCACCCCGTCGAAGGCAATCTCCACGACCTGAGCTGGCCGTAGCTGGACAACCCAGCCGTCGAGCGGTCCGACCGCCAGTTCTTGAAACCGATCGGTTTGCCAGCGCAACATGGCGTCCGTCATTCCTTTGAAAGTCTTGCCGAGCATCACGAACTGATCGCTGTTCGCATCACGCGCACCCAGATGGATGTTGGACAGCAAACCGGTACGCCGACCCGAGCCCCACTCGACGGCCAACACCACTAGGTCGAGGGTGCGCACCGGTTTCACCTTCAGCCAGCCGCTACCGCGCCGGCCGGCCTCGTACGGCGCAGTCAACGACTTCACGACGACGCCTTCGTGACCGCGCTCGAGCGCCTCGGCGAGAAATCCACTCGCAATCGCCGGGTCGTCGGTGACGATGCGCGGCACCCGTTCAGCAGCCGGCACCACCGACTGCAGGGCTTCATGCCGTTGCGCGGCCGGCTCATCCAGCAGATCGACACCATCGCGATGCAGGATGTCGAACACGAAGGCGGTGAGCGCGAACTCATGGCCGTCCGCGGACGTGGTAGCTCGGCTGCCGACGCGTGATGCGGTCTGCTGAAATGGACACGGCCGCCCGGACGGTCCCAAAGCGATCACCTCACCGTCGGCGACCAGGTCGTGCGCGGTCATCGAACGGACAGCCTGGACCACCTCAGGCATCCGGGCCGTGACGTCGTCCAGGGTCCGGGTGAACAGGGCGACGTCGTTGCCCGAGCGATGGATTTGGATGCGCGCGCCGTCCAACTTCCATTCCAGCGCGGCCGTCCCGCCCATGCGGATCAGCGCATCATCGGTACTCGTCGCGGTCTGGGCCAACATCGGACTGATGGGACGCCCGACCTCGAGGTGGAACTGCTTCAGCGCCCCGGGCCCATCCAGGCTGAGCGAATAGGCGACCTCGCCCAGGTCACCACGCAACATTGCCGCTCGTCGGACACCGGTCAGCGGCAGGCCGTACGCCCGCGCCACCGCATCGGTCATGACACCGGCCAACGCGCCTTGCCGCAGATCGCCACTGAGCAGCTTGCGCAGGAACCGCTGCTCGCCGGCCGTAGCGGCGCCGAACAGGTCATCGAGAAGCTGCCGGCGACGGCCTTGCGACCCCGCACCGCTGGTCGCACCGATCGCGGTGAGCTGCCGCTCGACTTCGGCTATGTAGAGACGACTTTCCGTCGACGGCACCGGCAGCACCCGTAACGCCGCGAACCCGACGCCGATCTGTCGCTGGGTCAGCTCACCGGTCAGCCAGCTGACCGCGGGCCGCACATCGGCCGGCGGCAAGCCGGTGAGTAATGCGGCCAGCCGGACGATCTTCGCGGTACGGGACGATGTCGCGGCGACCTCGTCCGAGGCGGCCACGACGTTGCCCAGCAACGCGTGACCACCCGGCAACGGCTGGTCCGCCGGTGCAGTGGAATCGGAAAGCGACATACCGACAGCCTGGCACGAGGTACCGACAACCGCACCGCGGAAGGCCCGCTGGATCGGTCGGCGGTGAACTCGGCAACACGCTAGCGAGTGAGCAGTCGCTTCAGTAGTTCCGGCAGGTCCACCAGCGCGATCCGGATCGAGGAATCGCTGCACCCGTAAGGCACAACGAGATCGGTACCGTGCGTCAGTGCACCACAGGAGTAGACGACGTTAGGCACGTACCCTTCACGTTCCTGCGGCGTCGGCGTCAAGATCGGCTGGTCGAGGACACCGAGAACGGACGTCGGATCGTCGAGGTCCAGCAGCATGGCGCCGATCCCGTATACCCGCATCGGGCCGACCCCGTGCGTGAGCACCAGCCAGCCTTGCTCGGTTTCGATCGGTGGACCGCAGTTTCCGAGCTGGATGAGTTCCCAGGGTTGTTCCGGCACCTTGACCGTGACCGCGTTGCTCCAGTCGACGGCATCGGACGAACTGGCCACGCCGATACTTTCGCGATCCCAGCGGGACAACGCGCGAAACTGGCCGCCAACCCGCCGCGGGAACAAGGCCATTCCCTTGTTCTTGGCGGCCGGCCCGGTGAGCCGGGTGCTGTCGAAGGTGCTGAAATCCACCGTTTCCAGCAGCCGAGGTGCAACCTTGCTGCCGTCGTAGGCCGTGTACGTGCCCAGGTACCTGCTCGAGCCGTCGTCCTCGACGAAGCACGTGAATCGCGCGTCCTCGACGCCATGACTTTCATCCGCGCTGGCCGGGTAGATGACCCGCTCGGACAGCGGCCGGTTCGGGTCGAAACTGAGCCGGTAGTTGCTCGAAACGATGGCGCGTACATGCTCGAGGACGTCGTCGGCGCTGCCCTGCGTCAGTCGGTCACCGGTGACCGACGCCAGCGCGTTGCCGAGGTCGCTCGCGATGAAACTGTCCGGCAACAAGCTCAGGACGTACGTTGCCGTCTCGTCGTCGACCGGCGAGATCCGTTCGGCCAGCGCCCGGCGCAGGAACTCGCGCGAGATGACCGCAGGCTCCACCCCTCCGAGATGGGGGTGCTGGCCCGGCGCGTCGAACTCGATCAGATCGTCGCTGCCGAGCACACCGGTTCGGAATTCGATGCTGGAGATATGCCCTTCGCCAACCGCCCGCACGGACATCACAAAGCGCAACTCACCCGGGTTGAGACCGGACTGGTCGGGATGCGCCACCATCGACGGGTTGAACAACGCCGCCGCCTCGATCGAGTACTCCTGGGTGCAATAGGCCCCGATCAAAGCCTGCCGCTCGGCCGACTGGGTGTCCGCCCCGGGCGTGCGATGAGCCAGCGGTTTGTAGTGTTCGGCGAAAATCGCCGTCAGGTCATGATGTCGACCGCCGAAATCGGCCAGCGTCGCCGCCAGCGTCAGCGACACCTGATCCTCGCTCATGGCGAGGACCCGCTGGATGACGGCGTCCGCGCGCGAGATACCCCGGGCCAGAATCTCCTGTCCCGGTAGGAACAACTTCGTTATCACCCGTGCCGGATCCGGCTGCAGCACCGGCGACAGCCGACGAACGAAGTCGGGATCGTCGCCGCCGACGCGGATCGCGCTACCAGCGTTCACACCGACAGCCGGCGTGCTTGTTGGAAGACCGAGATCATGGCCAGCGTCGATTCGGCGCCTTGATTCTGATTGCAGCCGGTCCGCTCGAGTCCATCCCGTCCACCGCGGCTGACCGGGTCGTACAAGCTGAGCCCGGTGTCGTTGTCGCCGAGGAACCAGCGGCTGGCCGAGCGGACCGCGGCACGCCAAACCGAATCGCCGGTGAGCTCGAAGGCCAGCGCACAGGCATCGGCCAGCGCAGCGACCTCGATCGGCTGCTGATCGAAGCCGGGACGCGGTTCATGCTGCGCCCAGCCGCCGACGGGCGCGACGGAGAGATGACCGTCCAAGGTCTCGGTTTCGAGCAACCAGGACAGCAACGACAGACCGTCTGCCAGCGCACCGGCGTCCCCCAGCAATTCACCGGCAGCGAGCAGCACCTCGGGCACGGCCGCGTTGGCATAGGACAATCGCGGCTCGGGCCAGCGCCAGGACCCGCCGCGGGCCGGCAGCACGATGGCCGCGGCCGTATCAGCCAGCAACTGGCGCCCGACGAGGTGTTCCGGGTGCACTCGCAGCACCTGGGCCGCACCCAGGGCGGCAAACACCATCGCCTTCGGCCACGGCGATCTCAGCGTTGCGGCGCGTTCGAAACAGGCCAGCGCCTGCGCCGAAAAGTCAGAACTGTTGACGGCGGCGCCAAGTCCCCACAGCGCTCGGCCCCAGCAATCAGCCAGGCTTGCGTCGTCCAGCCACCCCGGCTCGCGGCCACGGCGGTTGTGGAAGCGGCCGTCGGCCGCCTGAGCGTCGATCACGAAGCCGAGGTACAGCTCGGCCAGTTCCAGGAGCTCGGCCGATGGTTCAGTCTCACGCAGCACGATGACGAGGCCACGGGCGACATCGTCCACGCAGTAACCATGTTCGACGCGCGGCGCGGTGTATTCGGCATGTTCGAAAAGACCGATCTCGTCGGTGAGCCGACGAAGATGCCGAAAATCAACGGTCGGACGTTCCAGACTCGTCAGCACATTCATACGGTCACCGGCTCTTCGCGCGAGCGCTCATCGCTGGCATTCGCTCCGCTCCTCACTCGCTGGCGCTCGCTGCGATGCTCACTCATGAGGGTCACCGGCTCTTCGCGCTCACTCATGCGGTGGCGAGCCGGTGGTCGCGCGGACGCGAGGCGGCGGCGTTGCCGGCCAGCGCGCGATATTGCTCCGCGACCGCCGGCCAGAGCAATCCCGGCGCGATTCGACGAGCCTCAGCGGACATGGCTTCGGCCAAACCCGGCTCGGTGAAGATCCGGCGCAACGCCCGCGCGATGGCGGTCGGGTCCTGGCGGTCGACGACCAGGCCGGCGCCGCTGGACAACAGCTCGCGCGCGTGCGGAAACCCCGTGGAAACAACGGGCTTTCCCGCTGTGACGGCCTCGATCAGTACGCCCGAGGTGACCTGTTCGAGCGAGTCGTAGGGCAACAGGACCACGTCGGCCTCGCGCACCTGGCGACGCAGCTCGGCCTCATCGAGATAACGTGCGTCGAAACTCACAGCGCCGGAAACGTCATTCACACGTACCCGGTCGACCAGGCTGTCCCGGTATCGCTCGCCGTCGTGCTCCAGCACTTTCGGATGAGTTTGACCAACGACCCGGTACTCCGGTGCTGGCTTCAGGTCGATCAGATCAGCCATGGCCTCGATGCCCCACTCGATCCCCTTGCCCTCGCCGAGCAGGCCCCAGGTCAGGATCACCTGCCGGCGCTCAGCAGGATCGGCGTGGGCCGAGGACTGCGCCGCCTGCATGATGGAGGTCAGCGCCACGCGGTTGTCCACGGCGCCGTGCGGGATCACGGTTACCTTGCTCGGATCGATCGAATAGTTTTCGATCAGCCGCCGGCGCGCGGTCTGGGTCATCGTCACGACGCTGACGCAGCGGGCTACAAGCTGCTCGATGATGTCTCGCTGCTGCTTGCTCGGCGTGACCAAGACCGTGTGCAGCACCGCGATGGTCGGCACCCATAATTCGGCCAGGACATCGAGAACATCTACGCCCTCAACGCCGCCGAAGATGCCGAATTCGTGCTGAATTATCGCGACGTCGTAGTCATTGAGCGCCATCGCGGCAGCAACGGCTCCGCCGGCGCGACCTCGCACCCATTGGTGAACAACCTCGTCGCCGCTGAACGGTTCTGGTGCATCGAGGATTCTGACGACTCCGACATCCGAGTTCAGCGCCGCGACCAGGGCTTTACTGAAGGTTGCCAGTCCACACTGGGTTGGCGGGTAGGTGCTGAGCATGCCGTACGAAATCGGGGGCGACACGGACACGTAGTGCCTCTCTGCAGTAACGCTTTCGCGCTCGTCGGACGTGAGAATTTGTCCGGCGCAGCACGGACGGCCCGAGTGACGTCGTCGTCACCGCGAGCTGCGATCACCTGCGTTTGTATTCGAGATGGCGGTTCTGGCACGACTGCGAAGAGACCGTGATCGGCTCGTCGGGCGGAACGTCCACTGCAGATCTCTGCAGGCGCAAGCCTTCGAGGAGTCGGTACCGCGAGGGTAGCACCGGCGCGAGACCTGTCCGCCGATCAGGCGTTGCGGCGCCGGTCAGGCGTGATGCACGGCACCCGTCCAACGGATCGCCGAACGGCGGGTAATGTGGGTATCACCGACGCCCGCGCTCATCGTCCTGATGATGCTTATGACGGCTGCCGTCGAGTTGCCAAACGAGGATTACATGAGGATTGGCGTCATCGCGTCGATCGCGCACCGACTGCCGCCCAGGACCTACGGTCCGTGGGAGCAGGTCGCGGCGACCCTCACTGATGGTTTCGTCGCTCGTGGCCACGAAGTCACCCTGTTCGCCACCAAGGACTCGGTGACCTCGGCGTGGCTGAACGGTACGGCGCCGACCGGGTACGAAGAAGATCGAAGTCTTGACGCCAAGGTTCTGGAGGCCCTGCACGTGCCGGCCGCCTTCGAACGTGCCGGTGACTTCGACATTCTGGCCAACCATTTTGATTTCATGCCGCTGACGTACAGCCGGTTCGTCAACGTACCCATGGTGACGACCATTCATGGCTTCTCATCGGACCAGATCCTGCCGGTGTACCAGGCCTATGACGACATTGCCCACTACGTTGCCATCAGCGACGCCAACCGCGAACCAAGCCTTGATTACGACGCGACAATTCATCATGGCGTCGACCGCAAGCAATTCACGTACGTCGCCGAGCCCGGCGGGTATCTGTTGTTTCTTGGTCGTATCCATCCCGACAAAGGCACGCACTTGGCCATCGACGTCGCCGAGTCCGCCGGTCTGCCGCTGATCATCGCGGGCGTCGTGCAGGACGAGAATTACTTCCGCGAACTCGTCGAGCCGCGCCTGAACGGTAAGACGATTTCCTACGTCGGGCCGGTTGGCCCAGCGGAACGGGATCGGCTGCTGGGTGGCGCCAAGGCGCTATTGCACCTGATCAGCTTCGCCGAGCCGTTCGGATTGTCGGTCGTCGAATCATTGATGACCGGAACGCCCGTGATCGCGACCCCGCTCGGTTCCATGCCTGAGTTGATCGAGCACGGCACAACCGGATTTCTGGTGTCGGACGTGGCTGAAGCCAGCGCCGCCGTGGCCAAGATCGACAGTCTGGACCGGTACGCCTGCCGCCACGATGCGGTGACGCGCTTCGGAGCCGATCGCATGGTCGACGAATATCTGGCCTTGTTCGCCAAGATTCTCGCGGCTAAGAGCCCGCGGCATCCCGGGTCCATTCAATCGGTCGGCTCGCCCGGCCTGTTTTCGCATACCACCATCAGTACGAGTCCGGCTCGGCCCTGAGTCCGGCTCGGCACTGAGTCCGGGTTCCGCTAGCGGCTGGCCAGCAGGTCGGTGTATTCGGGATTGCGCCGGATGAACGCGCTGATGTACGGGCAGATGGCGACGACCTTGAGATCTCGTGCTCGTACGTCATCCAAGGCGGCTCGCGCCAGCGCCGACCCCACGCCCTGACCCTGCCACTTCGGATCGACCTCGGTGTGGGTGAACACCACCCGGCCAGGCTCTGATCGGTAGAACGCGTGGCCGCCCGGCGCACCCTCGACAGTCACCTCGTAACGGGAGTGCGCGGAATCGTCGCGGACCTTGATGTCAAGCGTGGCATCGCCCGGTTCAGTCGCCATAGATAGACAATACTGCCGCCCGAAACGGGGCACGCAGCCTCCGGCCGCCGCTCTAGGTAGGTGCCGAGCCTCAGCGGTTGGGCTGGTCCAGATCATCGTCGTCGGGCTGGGCGCGGCGATAGAGCTCGCCTTCCTCGCGCTGCCGCTCGGCTGTCCGTTTGGCTTCGTAGTCCCGCCGCTGAGCCTCGGCCCGGGCACGCACCTGGGCCAGAAACGCGTCGTCATCATCTGGATTCGTGGCGGCGAATCGGCCCGGCCGGTCGTATTCGGTGTATCGCGTGGGCCGCTCTGCGGGGCCCACGCCGGGACCGCCGCGGTTTCCCTTGTACGGCAGGCCAGCCGACGACCCGGCCGATGACCAGGTCCGGCCGGCGACCAGCCACGCGATCGCCCCGATGTCGAAGAGGAACAGGACGATCATCACCCACACTGCCTTGGGCAGGTTCCGGCACAGCGCGGCGTCGGTGGTGATGACGTCGAAGACGCAGAAGAGCCAGATGCCGAAGATTACGAGGCCCAGGCCACCGTCGAGGAACAACACGGGAGCAAGCTTGACACGGTGTCGATAAAAGGCAAACAGTAACTTTACGTAGCTGGATAGGCCGTTCCTGCGCACGTCTCCACGAAACTGTCGGTGGCCGCTCCTATGCTTCGCGACTGTGGAACCCGTTGCCCCCGAGACCGAACCCGCGCCGTCGGCCGATGCTAGAACCGCCGTGCTGCGGTGGGTGCGACGTGCGCTCGCCGTCGCCGCACTGCTCGGCGGCTGGGCGCTCATCGCGACCGATCAGGTCAAGGTCTGCGAAGATCAACTCAGCCGCGGCGGCGCCGCCGTGTCGGTGTGCCACCCGCCGCACATCGACGACCCGATCGTCATCGGCGACCTGCTGGTTGTGCTGCTCCTGCTGTCCCCCGAGCTCACCGAATTCAGCGTGCCCGGCTTGATCGCGTTGAAGATGCGAGTCAAGCAACAACAGGCGGCGACCGAGTCCACCGCGGCCACGGTTGAAACGTTGCGCCAGCACGTCATCAGCCTCACCAATTCCAACAGCAGCGCGTCCAACGCCGTGGTCACCACGAACCTCGTGCTGCATTCCGCGGCTCAGTCCGGCGACGAAACGGCCGCGCTCAGCGCCAACCCCGACGAGGCGGCCCCGGCCGATGAACCGGCTATCGATTCCCGGGTGATCAGCGCCCGCTTGTTACTCGGTGAGATGTCGTTGCCCTACCTGTTCACCGAGGCCGGACGCCAACTCGGCCCTGACGTCGAATTGCATCTGTACATGCCCAACGACGACGGCATACTGCTGCCGGTGGACGAGCCGGGCCGCGATGCCGACGATGCGGGCTGGCCGCCGGGGATCGGCGTGGTCGGGCTGGCCTGGGCATCCCGTTCGCTGGTGGTCGGCCGCGGAGCCGAATTGCGACGCGCCATCGACGCGCTGCCTGCGCCCCGTCAGGAGCGGTATGCAGATATCGAGGTCGTCGCCGCGGTACCGGTGCGAAACGGCGCCGATCGGCCGATAGCGGTGCTCAGCGCGGCGAGCCGCAATCCCGCTGCTCGGCTCGACGACGGGGCAGCGCGGGCCCAACTGTCAGTAACCGCGTCGCTGTGTGCGCGCGTGCTGATCGACGTTCTCGGCTGGGACGACGAGACACCGAACGGCAGTTATGGACAACGCTGACGAAGGACGGGACAATGAGAACCATGACCAAGGAACCTTTGACGCCGGCATACGAAGCCCAAGTGTTGCGCGACGCCTTGGGCAAGGCGCGATTCCTACATCTGTCCGAGAGCCAGGTACGCCGGATTGCCCGGGTCACCGCTCGGAACAAGCCGGCAAAATCGGCATAACTTCGGCGGTACGCTGCCGGGCTTTGTAGCGGCACATCCGGGCCCAGCCGCTTTTCTGCACGTTGAGAGTGCGGCACTTCATCAAGAAGTCGTCCGATATCAGGGACGTGTCGGGCCCTCGCCGGCACCGGCGGCGATGATCGCGTCGGCGATGAAGCCCGCGTCGTCCGGCGTGAGCTGTGTCGATGCGGCGGCGAGCCAACCGTCGACCTGTTCGGGGCTGCGGGCGCCGACAATGGCGCCGCTGACACCGCCGAGGGCGAGCGCCCACGCGACGGCGGCGGCTGGCTGGCTGATGCCGTGCTGCTCGGCCACTGCGCGCAGAGCGTTCGCGACGCTCAGGTTCGCGTCGAGGTTTGTGGTGAAGTCGGGGCTGGTGCGGCGCCAGTCGTCGACGGGGAGGGCGGCGACCCGTTCGTGGGTGAACGCCCCGGTGAGCAGCCCGGACATCATCGGGCTGTAAACGATGACGCCGGTGTCATGGGCGCGGGTCCAGGGCAGCAGTTCGGCCGTCTCGCGGTGGATGGCGGAGAACGGTGGCTGCAGCGTGTCGACGTGGCCGATCGCCTCAGCGGCTTCCAGCTGGGCGAGGTTGTGGTTAGACAGTCCGACTGCACGCACTTTGCCTTCCGCCTTGAGGTCGAGCAGCGTCTGCCAATATTCGGCCAGCTCGGTGCCGTCCTCGGCGGGCCAGTGCATCTGATACAGGTCGATTCGGTCGAGCTTCAATCGCCGTAGCGAGTTCTCGACCTCGCGGCGGATCGAGGCCGGCTTGCCGACGCGGCGCGGGGCGATCGATCGGTCGGCTTCGTCCCACACGAGGCCCGCCTTGGTGAAAACGTAGGGGCGGTCGGCCTCAGGGATGTCCTTCAACGCCGCGGCGACGACCTCCTCGGAGTGGCCAAGGCCGTACACGGCCGCAGTGTCGATCCAGTTGATCCCGGCCTCGACTGCGTGGCGGATGGCGGCAATTGCCTCGCCGTCGTCTTGGGGTCCCCAGGCGAATGCCCAGTCGCCGCCGCCGACCGCCCACGCGCCGAACCCGACGCGGGTGATGGTCATGTCTGTCGTGCCGAACGGCACAGCGTTGAGTGTGGTCTGCTCGGTTGTAGAAGTCATGGCATCAACAGTGCGACGATCTGGCCATGCTGTCCAACGAAGATCGGTGATTCTAGTTATCGATATACTTCATGACCGCTTCGGAAAGGTCGCGTGGACCAGCGCGATAAACGCCCGCGCCGCCGCCGAGAGCGGACGGGCCGACGGCGTCACCAAAGCGACCGAGAACTCCGGGGCGGGACGGGTGTGCTGCAGCACGAGATCGTGCACCTGCGGGAGGGTGGACGGGCCGATGAAGGCGAACCCGAACCCGGCGCGGACGAGTTCGGCGACCGTGGGGACATCGCCGACCTCGACCTGTATCTGGCGGTGTAGGCCGGCGTCGGCGAACAGTCGGTCGACGCCCACCCTGGTTCCCCAGCCCGGCGGGTAGTCGACGAAACGTTCGCCGTCGAGTTCGGACAAGGCGATCCGCCGGCGGCGGGCCAGCGGATGATCCGGTGGGCAGGCGAGCAACATCTCCTCCGCCGCGAGAGAGCGGACGTCCAGGCCTTTGGGTGACTCGGCTGGCGGGCTCGCGAACGCGAGATCGAGTCGTCCGTCCAAGACGGCTTGGGCCAGTTCGACCGATCCCCCCTCGGCCGGGCTGGGGACGAGGCGGACCTCGGGATGTTCGCGGTGGTAGCGCGTGAGCAAGCCGGCCAGGTCGATGAGCGCCAGTGAGTGCATGATGCCCACGCGCACGGTGCCCCGGACCCCACCGCGCACCGCAGCCACCGCGTCGCGAGCGGCGTCGGCCGCGGCCAGCGTTCGGCGAGCTTCGACGACCAGTGCCACGCCAGCGTCCGTGAGCTCAACGCTGTGTGTCGTTCGGTCGAACAACTGGGCGCCGAGTTCGCGCTCCAAAGTCTTCACCGACACCGATAGCGCCGACTGGACGAGGTGGATGCGGGCGGCCGCTCTGGTGAAGCTGCGTTCCTCGGCTACTGCGAGGAAGTGCTCCAAATGTCGAAGTTCCATGTGGCGCTCCCGATAGTCATGCACGGCAGCGATGACAGCAATGCAATCTCTTCGTTGGACAGCATAACCATCCCGGCGCAGGGTAGAGACATCGATCGACTGAGGAGTTTCTTGTGACCGTTTCTGCGCTCCGCGCATCGCCCTTGCCTGCATCCTTGTCGCGGCGCCACCACTCGTTCGGGTTCTGGGCTGCGGCGGCGGCCCTGCTCGTCAATATGGCCTTCTCGGCCGTGCCGACACCGCTGTACGTCCTCTACCAACGTCGCGACCATTTCTCCACGATCACGATCACGCTCGTGTATTCCGTCTACGCGGTAGGCGTTATCGGCAGTCTCTTCCTCGGCGGGCACGTGTCGGATTGGCTCGGGCGCAAGCGAGTGTTCGTGCCGGCTCTGCTGGCCAATGTCGTCGCCGCAGGGATTTTCGTGCTCGCGCCGAGCCTGCCCGGGTTGCTGGTGGCCCGGGTGGTCTCCGGTGTGTCGGTCGGGCTCACGACGGCAACCGCGACCGCGTATCTGTCCGAGTTGCACCTGCGCACCACCGCGGGGGCCCGCGGCGGCCATCGCGGTCAGATCGTCGCCACGGCAGCCAACCTCGGTGGCATCGGGGTTGGGCCGCTGGTCTCCGGGTTCCTCGCCCAGTACGCGCCGGCGCCCCTGCGGCTGTCCTACTACGCCTTCGGCGTGGCGCTGCTCGTTCTCGCAATCCTGATCGCGGTCTCACCTGAGACGGCCGCACATCCGGAGCCGCTTCCGGCCTGGCGACCGCAGCGAGTCGCCGTACCACCCGAGGCCCGAGCGACCTTCCTGGCCGCCACGGCCGCGGGGGTAGGCGCCTTTGCTGTGTACGGAGTGTTCAACTCGCTGGCCCCGAGCTTCCTCGCCACGACGTTGCACGAGACATCACACGCGATCGCCGGCGCGGTCGCGTTCGCCGCCTTCGCCTCCGGCGCCCTCGCCCAGCTGGCGGCAAGCCGACTCGCGATGCGGGACACCTTGCGGCTTGGCACCACGGCCCTGATCCCCGGCCTCGCACTGCTCGTGGTCGGAATGTGGCTACCGAGCCTGGCGCTGTTCGTGATCGGGGGCGCCGTCACCGGCGCCGGCGCCGGCTTGGTTTTTCGCGGCGCATTAGCCAGCGCCACCTCGACCGCCCCGCCCGGGGCTCGCGCCGAGGTATTGGCCGGCTTCTTCCTCGGCGCCTACCTCGGCCTGTCAGTACCGGTCGTCGGCCTCGGTGTCGCCACGCAATGGGTAGCCCCGCGCGTCGCCATGATCGCGTTCGTCGCGATCGTCTCCGTCGCAGTTATCGCCAGTGTGCGAGCAGTCCTACACCACACGACACCGGGAGCGGTCATGCAAGCTCATGAACCGTCTGATCAATAAGGCCACCCGGCAGTCGTTCTGACGCCGGCGGAGACGGTGGCGGGCGAAGGCAGCATCGGTTAACGGGTGCCCTGCAATACCGTTGTCGGGAGGGCACGTGTGCCGCCACCGATGCGACCACCGGGAATGACATGGCACTCGTCGACAACGCCGTCTACGTGGACGGGCGTCGCACCGCGGACCCCACGAGCCTGGATGAGACCTACGAGGTGCTGCGTGCGCGGGCATGGCATGGCATGGCTCGGACTGTATCGACCCGATCCGGCGGGAGGCTGTCGCTATCTGTTGTCGGAGTGTTGGTCGCGGTCGCCGCGGGCGTCTGCTAGTCGCTTCAGGCCACCACTTCTGGGCGCGTTGTCGCAGCCGCACGGCTCGCCGCGGTCGGTGGCTTCGATCTTTTTCACCGGAACGGTGATGATGCTTCCGGCGCTCTACGGGCAGGACCTGCAGTGGCTGAGCAGGCCGGGCCCGGCGCTCGGCGCAGTCTACGCCGGGGTCGCTACGCTCGCTGGCCTACGCACTCTCCGCCCACGGGGTCTCCACCCTCGGCTCGGCCACGGCGGTGACCATTTCCCTGCTTGAGCCGCTGACCGCAGCACTGCTCGGGGTATTCGCCCTGGGCGAACCGCTCACGGCAGCCATGGTGGCCGACTTCGTGCTGATCCTCGCCGGCCTGGTGGTCGCGGTCGCGGACACCGGACGAACGTCGGCGCCGTCGGCGCCGTCGCCACTTGCGTGCAATTGATAGCCTGTTATACAGTTAGACATGACTATCGAAGTGGTGTCCGTTGCCGATGCGGTGGCCAATGAGCTGCGGCGGCGACTACTGGCCGGGGAGTACGTCGGCGGCCAAGAACTCCGCGACACCGAACTGACTGAGGAGTTCGGCGCCGCCCGACCCACCGTGCGGGCTGCGGTCCAGATGCTCGTCGCGGACGGCCTGCTCGAGCGGGGCCGCGGACGCAGTGCCCGGGTCCGCTCGTTCTCCGCCTTCGACGCTGTTGATCTGTACCGGTTGCGGCGCTCGGTCGAGCTCGCCGCGGTACGTCTGATCATCGAGAGCAAGCGGCCACTGGATGAGGTCAAAAGGGCCCTTGATGGCTTCATAGCACTCCCGGATGAGGTGAGCTGGGACCTGGTGGCCGACCGTGACATCGCGTTTCACCGCTCGGTGCTGGCCGCGGCCGCCTCGCCCCGGCTCCTGCGCACCTTCGACAGCGTCGGCACCGAACTGCGGCTGCTCATCGCACAGCTGCGGCCCGCCTACCGCGGCGCGCAGGAACTGGCCGCCGAACACGCTGTGCTGTTCTACGCCCTGCAGACAGGCAAGATCCGCCCCGCGCTGGAGGCGTGGCACGCGCACCTCGACATCGCCGAACAATTCTTTCTCGAACTCATCAAGGAGCGCGACCTGTGAAACTCACCGACTACGAGGCGCTGAGCTTCGACTGCGACGGCACCCTGATCGACTGGGAGGCCGGCATCGCCGCCGTGCTCAACCCGTGGGCCACCAGGCGGGGGCTCAGCCTGGACGCCGAGCAGCTGCTGACGGAGTACTCCGCACATGAGGCCACCGCCGAGGTCGAGCATCTCGCCGATCTGCACCCCGACATCCTGGCCCGCAGCATCCGCGCGCTCGGTGCCGAACTCGGCGCGGAAGTCAGCGACGCAGACGCCGCGGCCCTGGCGAACTCGGTGCCGGACTGGTCGGCGTTCGAGGATTCGCACGACGCGCTGAACGCGCTCGGCAAGTACTTCCAACTGATCATCCTGTCCAACGTCGACCGGGCCTCCTTCGGCGGGTCCAACGCCAGCCTCGGGGTGGAGTTCAGGAGGATCATCACCGCCGAGGACGTCGGCTCCTACAAGCCGTCCGCGCGTGACTTCGACGCGCTGGCGGCCGAAACACGTCGCCTGGGCATCGGCGAGGGCAAGCTGCTGCACGTGGCGCAGAGCCTGTTCCATGACCACCTGCCCGCGAAGCGGGTCGGGGTGGCGACGGTGTGGATCAATCGCCGGCACGACCGGCCTGGTTGGGGCGCCACGCCCGCGCCACCGGCGGCGGTGACCCCGGACTGGCAGTTCCCGTCGATGGCCGTTCGCCGCCGCCGTCGACGCCGAGTAACCCACCTCGTCAAGCACGGCCCGGGCGGCGTCGGACGCTGTCCCGGGCAAGCCCTAGCCTGCCGAGGCGAGCATCGCCCGGCAGGAACCGCTGCCCACCTGCACCCCCATCGGGCTATTTTCGCGCTGCCCCGCTACTTCTGGAGACCGAACCCGTGACCACCCTGTCGCCCCTGCTCAAGCAGGCCACTCCCGTTCAGGCCGCCTCCGGCCGCGGCGTGCACCTCATCGACACCGCCGGACGGGACTACCTCGACTTCACCGCCGGCATCGGCGTGACCAGCACCGGCCACTGCCACCCGAAGATCGTCGCCGCCGCGCAGGCACAGGTCGCGACCCTGATCGACAGCCAGTACACGACCGTGATGCACGAGCCGCTGCAGCACCTGGTCGCCGAACTCGGCAAGGTGCTGCCGCCCCAACTGGATTCGGTGTTCTTCGCCAACTCCGGCACGAAGTTCCGGACCGGTTTCGCCTCGCTGATGGGCGGGGTCCACCTCGCGCCGTTCCCGTCGCCGCTGCGCTACGGCTGGGACGAGCAGACGGCGGTCACCTTCGCCCTCAACGAGCTCGACTTCATCCTGCAGACCCTCACCGCGCCTAGTGACACCGCGGCGTTCATCATCGAACCAGTCCTCGGCGAGGGCGGCTACATTCCCGCGCCGGCCAGCTTCCTGGACGGGTTACGGGAACGCGCCGACGGCTACGGCATCCTGCTGATCCTGGACGAGGTGCAGACCGGCATCGGCTGGACCGGCAAGTTCTGGGCGCACCAGCACTGCGACATCGCCCCGGACATCCTGATTACCGCCAAGGGCATCGCGTCCGGCTTCCCGCTGTCGGGGATCGCCGCGTCGAGCGCGATGATGAGCAAGGCGCTGCCCGGCTCGCAGGGCGGCACCTACGGCGCCAACGCCGTCGCCTGTGCCGCCGCGGTCGCGACCCTGCGGGTCATCGAGGAGGATGGCGTGGTCGCCAACTGCGCGGCCATGGGCGCCCGGCAGCGAAGCGGGCTGAAGAAGGTCGCGGCCGGAACCGGCCGGATCGCCGAGGTCCGCGGCCTCGGCCTGATGCTGGCCACCGAGTTCAGCACCGCCGACGGCGCACCGGACCCGGCGCTGGCCGCCGCGGCGCAGCGGATCGCGGTCGAGGAGGGTCTGCTGCTGTTGACCTGCGGACCGTGGAACAACGTGGTGCGGATGATTCCGGCCCTGGTCATCAACGCCGAGGAGGTCGACGCCGGGCTGGCCGCGTGGGACCGCGCCGTGACCCGCGCGCTCGGCCAGAACTAGAAATTTCAGCGATGACCGACCAGCTTAATGCCGCCGACCGGGCCCTGGCCTCGGCGCTGTCGCAGGCCAGGCCTGGTCTGCTCATCGACACGACCGCGCTCGCCCGCAGCCAATACGGCTACGACGCGTCGAACTACCGCGTCACGCCCGCCGCGGTGGCCTACCCGCGGGACACCGAGGACGTGGTCGCGCTGGTGCGTGCCGCATCCGATCGCAAGCTGCCGGTGATCTCACGCGGATCCGGAACGTCCATGGCCGGCAACGCCATCGGTCCCGGCATCGTCCTGGACTTCGCCCGGCACATGAATCGGGTGCTGGCCATCGACCCGGTCGGGCGCACCGCGACCGTGCAGGCCGGCACCATCCTCGACGAGCTGCAGACACACGCCGCGCGGCACCAGCTGATGTTCGGGCCGGACCCGTCCTCGCACAGCCGAGCCACCCTGGGCGGCATGATCGGCAACGATGCCTGCGGCAACCACTCGGTCGCCTACGGCCGCACCAGCGACCACGTCCTGTCACTGCAGGTCGTGCTCGCCGACGGCACCCCGGCCGTTGTCACCGGCACCGGTATCGAGGCCGTCGACGCGCGGCACGCCGACCGGGTCGCGGAGCTGGAACGCCAGTTGCGCGAACTGGCGCAGGACAACCTGGCTACGCTTCGCACCGAACTGGACCGTATCCCCCGCCAGGTGTCCGGCTACCATGCGCACCGGCTATTGCCCGAGCGCGGTTTCGACGTCGCACGCGCGCTGGTCGGCAGCGAAGGCACCCTGGCGGTCATCGTCACCGCCACACTCGCCCTGCTCGATCGGCCCACCCACTCAAGCCTGGTGATCGTCGGCTACGACGACCTCATCCAAGCAGCCGAGGACGTGCCCACCATTCTGAGATTTGGCCCGACCGCGATCGAGGGCATGGACGAGGCGATCGTCGACACCATGCGTGCCCGCCGCGGCCCGGACGCGGTGGCCGCGCTGCCGACCGGCCGGGCGTGGCTCTACGTCGAGTTCGGCGGCGCCGACGAGTCCGCACCCGGCGAGACCGCCGCCAAGCTGGTCGCAGCGCTGACCGCCTCCGGCGGCAGCCGGCACGCCCGGGTGGTGCCCACCGCCGTCGAGCGTGCCTCGCTGTGGCGCGTCCGCGAGGACGGGGCCGGCCTTGCGGCCAACCTCGTCGACGGTGAACGGTCCTGGCCCGGCTGGGAAGACGCCGCCGTCGCCCCCGCCAACCTGGCCGGGTATCTGCGAGAGTTCCGCCAACTGCTGACCGGACATGGCTACCGCGGCGTGCTCTATGGGCACTTCGGGGCCGGCTGCGTCCACGTCCGGATCAACTTCGACACCGGCAGCGACGCCGGGCTGGACAGGATGCGCGCATTCCTGCTCGAGGCGGCCGGCCTGGTCGCCCGGCACGGCGGCACCCTGTCCGGCGAGCACGGCGATGGCCGCGCCCGCAGCGAACTGCTGCCGATCATGTACAGCCGGCGCCTGCTCGACCTGTTCGCGCGGATCAAGACGATCTTCGACCCCGACGCACTGCTGAACCCGGGCATCATCATCGATCCCGACCCGGTGCAAGCCCAGATTCCGCTCGCAGCGAAGCCGATCCCGGCATCGTTCCGGCTCGGCCACGACCACGGCGACCTCGCCCACGCCGTCGGCCGGTGTGTCGGCATCGGTCGCTGCGTGGCACCGACCGGGGGCGTGATGTGCCCGACCTACCGTGCGACCGGGCGCGAGCGTGACTCCACCCGTGGCCGGGCCCGCGCCCTGCAGGACATGGTGTCGGGCACCGGCACCATCAGCGACGGCTTCGCCTCCACCGAGGTGCTCGACACACTCGACCTGTGCCTGTCGTGCAAGGCCTGCTCAACCGACTGCCCGACCGGCACCGACATGGCCACCTACAAGTCGGAATTCCTGCACCGGCACTACCGGCGCCGGATCCGACCCATCAGCCACTACACCCTCGGCTGGCTGCCGGCCGCGGCCGTCCTGGCCACCAGCCTCGCGCCACTGGTGAACCGGCTGCTCGCCCTGCCCGGAGTGCGCCGGCTGCTACCGCGGCTGGCCGGAGTCACCGCGCGGCGACCGCTACCTAGGTTTGTCGCGAGACGCCGCAGCCGCGCGCTGCTCGCCGCCATCCCCAGCTCCGGCGGCCAGGCCCTGCTGTTCGTGGATACCTTCACCCGCGCGTTCCGGCCCGAACTCGCCACCGCTGCCGCCCGGGTGCTCGCCGATGCGGGGATCGCCGTCAGCATTGCCCCGCGGGTTTGTTGCGGGCTGACCTGGACGACCACCGGCCAACTCGACACCGCACGCCGGATGCTGCGGCGGACCGCGCAGACCCTCACCCGCGCCGAGCACACGGACAAGCCGATCATCGTGCTCGAGCCGAGCTGCGCCGCCGCCCTGGCCAGTGACCTGCCCGAACTGCTCGGCACCGACGACGCGCACGCAGTAGCGGCCCGCATCCACACCTTCGACCAGGCACTGCACACCTTGGCCGCACCCGACTGGACCTACCCGACGTTGCCCGCAGACGGGGTCCTACAGACGCATTGCCACGAACACGCGACGTTTCCCGCCCACAAGCAGAGCGCCAGCCTGCGCACGCACGGAATGACCAACCTGAACGACGCGGTCGGCTGCTGCGGCCTGGCCGGCAACTTCGGGTACGAGGCGAACCACTACGACACCTCCATCGCGGTGGCCGGCATCGCGCTCACACCTACGCTCGAACGCGCCACCCCGAACGCGGTCATCCTCGCCGACGGGTTCGGCTGCCGCACCCAGATCGAACACCTGCAGCCGCATCGACACCCGGTCCATCTGGCCGAGCTGCTCGACGACCTGATCGCCGCCGCCGAACCGGCAACCACCCCCGAAGGGATACAGCCATGACCATCACCAACACCCACCGCGGTCCGGCCGAGCTCCTCAGCACGGTCCCGGTTTTGGCTCTCCGAGGACAAGGTCGCGGGCGCGGATCTGAAACTGCTCTTCCGACGCCTGCTCGACCGGGACCTCGCCGAGACGCTCCGAACCGAAGGGGACGGAGTCGCGGACGCCGAGAGCGACCCTCTGGTCCGTTCTCGTGGGACAAAAAAACCAGCGCCCTCATTTCTGAGGACGCTGGTTCTACTGCGTCGTTCTTGGTAGCGGGGACAGGATTTGAACCTGTGACCTCTGGGTTATGAGCCCAGCGAGCTACCGAGCTGCTCCACCCCGCGTCGGTAAACACCACGTTACAGCGTGGCGTCCAGACCTCCAAATCGGTCCAGACGCCAGCCGCTGCGCGATGGTCAGGACGGCTTCGGAGTCGGCGTCGGGGTTGCCTTCGGAGTGCTCGCCGGTGGCGTCGAGGCCGCCCCGGTGCCAGTCTGCAGGTACTGCTGCAGTAGCCGGTTCACCTCGGCCTGAGCTGTGCCGACCGCCGTGAAGTCACCCGACTTGTAGGCATTCTGCAGGTTGTCGAACGCAATATCGAGCTGTTTGAGAAGCGCCGCCGAACCGGGCGCCACCGTCCCGCCGGGTGCGGTCGCGGTGACAGTCGGGGTCGGTCTCGGGGTGCCCGCTGTCGCCGTCGGTGTCGTGCTGGGTGGTGGTGACGTGGCACCGGCCGCAGGCAACGCAGGAACGTTGCCCACCGGCGAGAGCCCGGCGATGGCGGCACTCAGCGTGCGGCCGTATCCGATCAACTCGCCGTAGGACACGAGCACCCGTTGCAGCAACGGGAATGCGTTGCTGCCTGCGCCCTGCACGTACAGCGGTTCCACGTACAGGAAGGTATTTCCGATCGGCAGCGACAGTAGGTTGCCCTCGATCGTCTTGGACCCACCACCTCTCAGCAGCGACAGGTCCTGCGATATGGCTGGTTCGGAGTTGAACCGCTGATAAATCTGTTGTGGCCCTTGAATCGCGGTGGTCGGCGTCAGCTTCAGCACTTCGAACTTGCCGTAATTGGCAAGATCAGTGGCGTCGGAATCAACCGATATATAGGCCGCCATGTTGGGTCTGTTGTTGACCTTCATCGGCGAGGTCAACTGATATTGAGCCGATCCCGTACCGGCTGCTGAACCAGCCAATACGTAGTAGGGCGGCTGATCGACGGCCGCGTCGGGCAGCGTCGGATCATCTGGCACGGTCCATTGATCGCTGCCGTTGTAGAACTGGACTGGATCGTCGACGTGATACTTGGTGAGCAGGGAGCGCTGCACCTCGAACAGGTCTTGCGGATACCGGATGTGTTGCATCAACTCGGTCTGCTTGAGCAGGTCGGCCTTGGGCTTGACCAGGCCGGGAAAAAGCTTCATCCAGGTCTTCAGAACCGGGTCGGTCTCGTCCCAGTCGTACAGCGTCACAGTCCCGTCGTACGCATCGACCGTTGCCTTTACCGAGTTGCGAATGTAGTTGATCTGATCGTTGGGCTGGGATGCCGTCCGATTGGTCGTGGACAGCGAATCGGTGGTCAGCGCGCCGAGGGATTGCCGTTCCGAATAGGGATAGTTGGACATCGTCGTGTACGCGTCCAGCATCCACACGATGCGACCGTTCACCACGGACGGATAGGGATCGCCGTCCACCTTCAAGAACGGGGCCACCTTTTGCACGCGTTCGCGAGGATCCCGGTTGTAAATCACCTTGGCGCCCTTGGCCGAGACGGCGTCGTTGAGCACGAAGTTGCCCTGCCGATACTTGACCGCATAGGCGAGCCGATTGACGAAGTTGCCGAGCGAAACGCCGCCCTTGCCGTCGTAGGAATTGTGCTGGTCGGAACCGTCGTTCTCGCGATCGCCGGTGGCGCCGACGATTGAGTAATCGACTTCTTCCTCGCCGTAATAGATGCGCGGCTGGGTCACCGTCGGAAACCCGTTCTTGGACACCACAGGGATGTCGCCCACGGTGAAGTCCGACTGCGCATTGACGTCACGGTCGGCGTCCCCGGCCACGAATCCGTACCCGTGGGTGTACACGGTGTGCTTATTGATCCAGTTGGTCTGGCTGCCCGTGAGGTTGGATTCCTTCAGTTCGCGCGCGGCGACGATGTAATCCGACGTTGTCCCGTCAATGACATACCGGTCGATGTCGAGTTTGGCCGGGAAGCCGTAGATGTTTTTCAGCTGCTGGGCGTTGGTGAACGTGGGGCTCACGACGTTCGGATCGGTCAACCGGATGTTAGGCACGGTGGACTTGTCAGTCGAAAGAACCGAGGGCGGTGCGGCGGGCACGGCGCCGTAGTTGGCGGTGTAATTCACCGGGCCGCCCGCCGTACTGGTAGTTATGCCATACGCAGCACGGGTGGCGTTTATATTTCGAAGTATGTAAGGCGCTTCTTTGTCGCTCGCGTTCGGCTTGACGCTGATCTGCTGCACCAGAGCGGGATAGATACCGTTGATGCCGATGGACATCACCAGCAATGCGATGAAGGCGATGTAGGCGATCTGCGCGCTCTTCAGCCACAGGCTGGCCAGTACGGCAATGGCGATGAGTACCGCGGCCCAGAACAGGATGGTCTTGGCCGGCAGCGAGGCGTGCACGTCGGTGTAGGACGCGCCGGTGACCTTGCCACGATTGGAGAACACCAGCCCGTAGCGGTCCAGCCAGTACGCGCAGGCTTTCAACGCCACGAACACGAACACGAGAATCGTGATGTGCCGGCGCGCTGAGATGGTCAACTTGGGCCCGGGGGTGGCGATCCGGAAGGCTCCGAAGATGTAGTGCACGGCCAGGCTGAGCAGGAGCGAAAAAATGATCGCGTTGAACCCGAAGCCGAGCAACAAGCGGTATGCGGGGTAGTCCCAGGCGAAGAACGAGATGTCGCGATGGAACTGCGGGTCCTGCACGCCGAACTTCACCCCGACCCGCCACGCCTGCCAGATCTTCCAGTTGTTTTGCGCCGCCATGCCCGATCCGATGAACAGAATCAGCAGCAGCACGATGAACAACGGCCGCTTGCGTGGCTCCAGGGCAACGCGGTAGCGCTCAAGGTTTTCTTGCTCTTGCGAGATCGGCCGGAACGGTGGCCGCATCCGGTACGCCAGGAAGACGTTGGAGCCGACGGCCACCGCCAGCCCGATTCCGAAGACGAAGAACAGCGCGACCCGGGTCCAGAAGATCCGGGTATAGACCGAGCGATAGCCGACCTCGCCGAACCAGAGCCAGTCCGTGTAGATGCGGGCCACCGTGCCGAGCAAGGAGATGACGATGATCAGACCGATCAGCACGCCGATCGCGATCTTGCCGCGGCGCGACACCCGAATGTTGGGCATTTCCGGGCGCATGGCCACGGGCGTTCTCCTTCATCGGTCACACAGGGTCAGAACGATCGGCACCTCAGCCCGCTCAGGAGCGCTGCGACTCGGACGGGTCAAATTCACAGTCAACTGCCAGGGCGAAAGCTGGGGCACCCAAACCTAGCCGAGTACCTTCACCTTTCATCTCACCGGCAACGTATCGGCGCAGCGAGTGGTTCCGACCAGATGGCACGATCAATTCATGACTTCTGAACAACCCCACAGCCCTGACTTCCGGTTGGACACGATCGGACGCGAAATCGAAGAGTTCGTCTCGTACTCCGGCTGGGACGTCCCGCCTGCGCTGTTCGCGCTGGTGCCGACTCGGATCCTGGCCGCTGATCCCGCCGCGGCCGAACTGCTGTCGGCCAACGGGGCGTCCTTGAATCCCGAGCAGGTCCCTTCCGAGGCGCTCACCCCGGTCGCGCAGGAAGCACTACCCGAAGGACCTCTGGACGAGGTCCTGGCCGGCATCGCCTGGCCGGCCGAGGTGGTCGGCGTCGCCCTCAGCCAAGAGATCACAATGCTGCCGCCTTCAGCCGAAACCGAGTTGGAAGGGCTATCGCCGACCGCAGCGATCGACGTCGCCAGCGAGCATCCAGAACTCCGGGAAGCGCGACTGGTGGTTACTGTGCTGCGGGACGGCACATCGAGCGGGCTACTGCGTTTTCGTGGTGCGGACGAGGACAAACTGCTGTCCAGACCCGATCTGGCTCCGAACATGGTCGAGGCATTGCTGGCAACCCTGTCCGAATGACCTGGGATCACCGTCGGGTCGTCGGCGTGGCGCCGTGGCGCTCGTTGCCAAGCACGGTCAGCAATGCGACACAGGCTTGCCGTCCTGAATGGCCTGCAGGCTGGTCACGGCTTCGTGCAGAGAAGCCACCTTGACCACGTTCAGGCCGGCCGGAATGGCGCCTCGTACGTCCGAGCAGTTGCCAGCCGGGGCCAGGAAGATCGTCGCGCCGGCCTTACGTGCCGCGATCATCTTGAGCTGAATGCCGCCGATGGGGTCGACCTTGCCGGACGGTTCGATCTCACCCGTCCCGGCAATGAAACGGCCGTGCGTCAGATCGTCGGTGCTGATCTTGTCGATGATCCCGAGTGCAAACATGAGGCCCGCCGACGGACCGCCGATCCCGGTGAGTCGCAGGCTTACCGTGAACGGGAGTAAGCAACCTTCGGTAACGCTGATGCCCAAACGCGGCGTCGTGCTGCCGGCGGGTGGATCCTGCAACTTGAGCTGCAGGGCCACCGTCGCGCCGGCCCGCTTGACGATGGCTGGGATCGTCTGACCCGCTTTGAGGGTGGCCAAGACCTTGCTCAAACTGGCGTAGTCGGTCACGGCGGTGCCGTTGATCGAGCTGAACTGGTCGCCGGGTTTCAGCAGTCCGTTGTTGGGCGAGTCCGATTGCACGCTCAGCACGCCGAAGCCCTTTGGATAGTTCAGCTCACAGGCCGCCGCCGCTGTGGCGGAGTCCTGGCTCTGGGCGAAGTCGGCGGCGTCCTGCTGGCTGCTCTGCTGCTGGCTGAGACCCGGCTGGATGACGGCTTCGCGCGGGACAACCACTTCGTCGTGGGCCAACCAGCCCTTGATCGCGGCCAGCACCGTCGCGTCCTGGGTGTCTTCTTCGATCGTGGTCAGGTTGAGGTGGCCGGTTGTCGGCGAAACCGGGCGCCCGGTCACCGAGATGATGTCCTGCCCTGAGTCCTGGCCGAGCGTGTTCACCGTCGGCCCTGGGCTCAAGATCACGTAGGGCACCCGCAGACCGAAAGTGAGGACGCCGAGCACGACACACAGCACCGCACCGATCAGTAGGGTGCGCGTTTGTCGGGACACCGGCCACAGACTAGTCATCGTTGTTTTGGGCCGGCGACGAGTGGGCGCCGGCGATGGTCAATCGCTCGTCGCGGGCAACACGGTGAGGTTGCTGGGCGGCAGTTGACTGTGCTCGCCGCGACCGATCGGTGCGAATGCGGCGATCAACGCCTGGTGGGCGGCCATCGGGTCGCGACGAGCATCCCGTTGCCGGTCCCAACGAGTCCACAGCCACACCAAGGCCGCCGCGATCACGGTCGCGGCCACCGGGGCGAGCAGCCACCACATCCATGCCATGCGGTGACATTAGAGTCGGCTCCCGAGATCGCGTCGGACGCGCGCCGCCAGTTCCGCCAGTTCCGCCAGTTCCGCCAGTTCGCCCGAGTTCACTGAGGGCGAAGTTCGGGCACAACAGCGCGCGCCCGTTCGTTTCGCTAGCGTGACAGACATGAGCGGTTTCGGATTCGGCTTCGGTTCTGGTGGGCAGGGCGGTTCGGGCGGGCAGGGCGGTTCGGGCGACGGACCGGACGACCTGTCGAGCAGCATCCCGTTGTTCGCGGAATTGCAGAAGTTGCTGTCTTCCCCGGGCGGTCCCGTCAACTGGGATCTGGCCCGACAACTGGCGTTGTCGAACCTGGCCGCGACCCATCGGATGGTGGGTGCCGCGGACGACCGGACGGCGGCCGACGCGCTTCGGCTGGCCGACATGTGGCTTGACGAGGTCACCGAATTGCCATCCGGCGTGACGACGATGAAGGCATGGAGCCAGGTCGACTGGGTCGAGAACACAATCGGTACCTGGGCGGCGCTCTGCGATCCGGTGGCGGGACGAGTCGTGTCGGCCATGTCGGGCGCGCTGCCTCCGGAGCTGGCTGCCCAAGCCGGCGCAATGGCCCCGATGATGTCGCAGATCGGCGGCTTGATGTTCGGTGCCCAACTCGGTCAGGGCTTGGCTGCCTTGGCCGGCGAAGTCGTGTCGGCAACGGAAATCGGGCTGCCGCTCGGACCAGCTGGGACCGGGGCTCTGGTCCTGCGCAACATCGATGCGATGGCGGCCGAGATCGGCCGGCCGGTCGATGAGGTCCGCCTCTTTATCGCACTGCGCGAGGCGGCTCACCATCGCTTGTTCAGTCACGTGCCCTGGCTCAAGCAGCAACTGCTCGACGCGGTGGACGCGTACGGTCGCGGCATCAAAATCGACCCGGAAGCGATCTCGTCGGCCCTCACCGACATCGATCCGTCCAACCCCGAGTCACTGCAGAACGCCCTCGCTGGTGGGCTGTTCGAGCCCGAAAATACTGAAGCCCAGAACGCGGCACTTCGCCGGCTCGAAACGATGCTGGCCTTGATCGAGGGCTGGGTCGACACCGTGGTCGGCCAGGCCGCCGGAGCGCGGATGGCGGGCACCGCAGCCCTGGTCGAAGCCGTCCGGCGTCGCCGCGCAGCCGGCGGTCCGGCGGAGCAGACGTTCGCGACCCTCGTCGGTCTGGAACTTCGACCGCGCCGTCTACGCGACGCCGCCACGCTCTGGGGAGCGATGGGGGCCAAGCACGGTCAGTCCGAGCGCGATCACCTGTGGACCCATCCCGATCTGATGCCCGGCGCGGACGATCTCGATGATCCGCTGGGTTTCGCCGAGGTCTATGGAACGGCAGCGACGCTGGACATCGCGGACTTCGAGGTACTGAGCGGGGCCGCCGAATCCGGCAGCCCTCAGAACAGCCGCGACTCATCGGGCGACGTCGACGCGGGTGGTGCTGCCGCCAGCTCGGGTTCGGCCGACAACCCGGCCGGCCCGGCCAGCGAGCCGCCTGGGAGCGAGGACACCGACGGTTCGAGCTCCGGCTCGCCCTCGACCGGCCACTGACTGCTGAGAGCGACCCCTTCGAGGAAACCCTTGGCTCGCTCGGTGCGCGGATAGCGATCCACCCACGCCCAGAATTCCGGGCTGTGACCGGCGACGAGTAAATGGCTCAGTTCGTGGACGAGCACGTAGTCGAGCACCCAATCCGGCATCGTCCGCAATCGGTGGGAAATTCGTATCGTGGCGTCGGTGGGCGTGCAGGATCCCCACCGTTGGCCCATGTTTGTCACCCAGGTCACGGTGGCCGGCTTGGCGCGACCCTCGAGGTGCTGGCTCGACAACTGGGTCGCTCGGCTCATCAGTGCGCCATCGCTGGCGCGCGGACCGCGTCGCTCGAGACGCTCTTCACGACGCTGGATCCGCTCGATCATCTCAGCGACCAACCGCTGTTCTTCGGACCTCGAGGTTCGAGCGGGCATCATGATGATGATCTTGTCGCCCTCGCGAAACGCGGCTACGGTGCGACGGCGGCGGGCGCTGCGACGCACCTCGACGACGGGGCGACTGGACATGAATCAAAGCCTAGAGTGCCGGTCCGACAAATCATCGTCTGTCCACAGCCCGTGTCGGCCAGCGCTTCGTCGTCCACAGGCAAACTGTTCAGCGGCCAGCGTGCACGCACGCCCGTGGTGCAGTTATCCACAGCGGCCTCCACAAGTGTGGACATGGAGTTGAAGGTTATCTAGGTCGCGGCTGTGGACAACCTCAGATCAGGTGTTCGGCTGTGCGACGGTTTGTTCATGAGCAACGCACCGAAGTCGCGACCCCGAGCAGCCCGCCTCAATGACGCCACCGAAGTGCTGTGGCGCTCGGCCGACAGTGTGCAGTTGGAGCTCGGTGACCGGCGGGTCGTCGTGCACAACGTCCGCTCGGATCAGCTGAGCGAACTCCTCAATCGCCCGCCGACGAGCACGTCCCGGCGCGGCAGACGGCCCACGGCCGAAGCCAGCTACGCCGGTGAGCGGGCCAGTCCACCGGATGACGGACCGCGCCTGCGAGATCTCCTCGCTCCGACCGGCCTGCTGGCCAGCGATCTACCGACCGGCAGCCGTGGCGTGCTGCCGGCCTACCTGGCCCCCGAGTTCGGCGCCTTGAACGGGTTGTACGGCGACGCGGCAACTACCGTGCTCACCGCTCGACGGCGTAGCACGGTCAGCGTGCACGGCACCTCACGGATTGCCGCCACAGTGGCCGCGACGCTCGCCGCGGGCGGTGTAGGTCAGGTGTATCTCGCCGATCGGGGGGACGTCGGTGCCGGCGACTCGTGCCCTGGCGGCCTCAGTCCCGCCGACGAGGGTCGCCGATTCGGCGTAGCCGGCCCGGACGCGATCCGACGAGCGGCGCCGGACGCCCAGATCGGGCCGCCGGCACGGCAGCAGCCCGCTGATCTGGTCATCCTGACCGATCCGAGTCCGATCGAGCCGGCCGTTCGAACCGGGTTACATCTGGACGGCATCACGCATCTCGCAGTCTCGGTCAGTGGCGCTCATGCCGTGGTCGGGCCATTGGTCGTGCCTGGGCAGTCAAGCTGTCTCCGCTGCGCTGATCTCACCCGGACGGACCGGGACCCGGCTTGGCCCGCCCTGGCCATGCAACTCGGTCGACGTGCGAACCCCGGCCGGGCCTCACCGGCAGCGCTCTGCATGGCCGCCGCCGGCGTGACCGTCATGCAGGCGCTGGCCTACCTCGACGGAGAACCGTCCACGGTGTCCGGCGGAACACTCGAATGGCGGTTGCCGGACTGGCGACTGCGCCGGCGGAGTTGGCCGGCGCACACGTCCTGTGATTGCGGTGCGGCGACGCCGATTACCCCGAGACGGCAGAATGACAGAGTGATCCAACGATGAGCGACATTCCGCAGCGCGGGGTTGCGCGGACTGCCCGCCTGGCCCGGCTCCCCCTCGGTGTCGCCGGGCGGGCGACGGTCGGACTCGGTAAGCGCCTGTCGGGCAAACCGGCCGACGACATCCAAGCCGACTTGGCGCGCCGAACCGCGGAGCAACTCTTCGCCGTGCTGGGCCAGCTCAAGGGCGGTGCGATGAAGTTCGGCCAAGCATTGTCGGTGTTCGAGGCAGCGCTGCCCGAAGAGTCGGCCGCGCCGTATCGCGAGGCCCTCACCCGGTTGCAGGAAGCCGCACCACCGATGCCCGCGAGCACCATGCATCGCGTTCTAGACGAGCAGTTCGGCCGGTCATGGCGATCCAGGTTCAGCTCGTTCGACGACGTGCCGGCCGCCGCCGCCTCGATCGGTCAGGTACACAGCGCGGTCTGGGCCGACGGTCGCGCTGTGGCGGTGAAGATCCAATACCCCGGCGCAGGTCCGGCGCTGATGGCTGATTTCAATCAGCTGTCTCGCTTTGCCAAACTGTTCGGACGGATCTCCCCCGGACTGGACGTGAAGCCGCTGCTCGCCGAGCTGAAGGCACGGGTGTCCGAAGAGCTCGACTACTCCCTCGAGGCCGAGTCACAACGAGCCTTCGCCGAGGCGTATCTCGACGATCCAGATATCGTGGTGCCGAGAGTGGTCGCGAGCGCGCCCAAGGTACTGGTCAGTGAATGGCTGGACGGCACGCCGCTGTCCAAGATCATTGTCTCCGGAACGCAGGAGCAACGGGATCGGGCGGGCTACCTGCTGGCTCTTTTGCACTTCTCCGCACCGCAGCGATGTCAGCTGCTGCATGCCGATCCGCACCCCGGCAACTTCCGGCTGCTCGACGACGGCCGACTGGGCGTCCTCGACTTCGGGGCGGTGGCTCGACTGCCCAACGGCACACCCGAGCCGCTCGGTCGGATCACCCGGCTGGTTCTCGACGGCAAGGTCGACGAGGTGATCGACGCCATGCAGGCCGAGAATTTCATCCGCCCAGGAATGACCATCGACGCGCAGAAGGTGATGGACTACCTTCGGCCGATACTGGAGCCCCTGGCCATGCCCGAATTCCGGTTCACCCGGGAGTGGATGCGGGAACAGGCGCAACGGATCGGTGACCCGCGCAACGAGGCCGCTCGCGTCGGCCGGATGCTGAACCTGCCGCCGGAGTATCTGCTGCTACATCGAGTAACGCTGGGATCGATCGGGGTGCTGTGCCAGCTCGGGGCTACCGCGCCGTACCGGCAGGTCGCTGAGCGCTGGCAGCCCGGATTCGCAGTCTGACCGACCGGAACCCCGGAACCCCGGAACTCGCGGGCGCGGCGATGCACCGGCGGACACCGTCGACGCGAAACGAAGTGGGCCGAGCGGGATTCGGCGGGCGATCACACTGGACGACAAACCCGGGACGAGAAACCCGGGACGAGAAACCCGGGACGAGAAACGAAAGTGGGCCGGACACTTGGGTGTCCGGCCCACTCTTTACTGCAGATCGTTCGCGAAACGGCCGCCGCGCAGGTCCCGCAGCCACCGACTGGCCCGCAGCGCCGCGATCAATACTGAACGCTAGCGACTGCATCGATCGGCTCAGCCCGCGAGGTCGTATTCCGAGGACGGGAGCTCGGCTAGGCGTTGCTCGGATTTTGCGGCCCGCCGGGCCACGTAGCCGGCCAACAGCCGCCAGCTCCGCGCCGAGGACGCTTGGCTGGCCAGTCGCCGCTTGGCCGCGTCCCCCCGGATGTCGCGCATTCGTTCGCGTGCCATTGCTTCGTGTAACTGGTACATCGTCGTACTCCTCATTGAGTAGCCGTAGCAAAGTTGCTGGTTTCGTGCTGCCTGTCCGACTGGTCGGACCGTTCATGCCGCTACCTCGGACCGGTTCTTGCGCGGGCGGCCGCGGGGCCGCTTGCGCGCGATGACCGCTCCCTGGTTGAGGATTTCGCCTCCCCAGACGCCCCACGGTTCGCGTCGGTCGAGGGCGCCTTCGAGGCACCCGACGCGGACCGGGCAGTCACTGCAGAGGGACTTGGCCCGCTCCAGATCGGTCGGCGATTCCGCGAACCAAAGGTCGGCATCGAGGACCTGGCAGGGCAGATCCTCGAAGTCGGTGCCAAAGGCCGGGTCGACGGTAGGGACGAGTGCTTCGCAGATCGCGATCGCGGCCTTTGGGTCGGCCGCTTCCCACGGTTGCACCGCCAGCTCGGTCAGCTGTGCTCCTTGCGGAGTGGTGAACACGTCGGGTCACCTCCTTGTTTCTTGTCAGCTCTGGTTTCGGTTCGGTGAAGGAATGAAGGTGGGTAGTTGACGGGCGCGGAGTCGAGGGTGGATGGGGTCGGGGCGGGCGTGCGGACAACAAAAAAGCCGCGGTTCCCGGTTAGGGGAATCCGCGGCCTCGAGAGGTCTCGCTCGGTGTTCAGAGCGGTATCTTTCGAGGTCTGCGGACCTGACCGAAGGTGGCCGTGGCCATTCCGGTCGGGGCGACGCGATCCCGCTTGGCAGAGGTCAGCCAGCTGGCATCGTTGGTCGCGGGGCGGAGGTGAGTCGTCGGCACAGCAGCGAAGGAAGCCATGTTGATCACGGCTTCCGTGTTGATCTTGTTCGAAATCACGTGGCACCTCCTTCAGCTGCTCGGCCAGTCACTTGCCGGTGACTCGCGGGATTTGATGTAAATCGGCAGGCCGATTTTTCTTCGTGTGCACGCGAGGTTATCGGAGTGCATCAGAGCCGCACAAACTATTTATTGCCAATTCCCGAAAAAATTTTTCACCGCCGGAACTGCGCGCTCAGTCGACCTCGACCGGCTCGGGGTCCTGCCCGGCCAGCACCGCCAGTACCGGCTCGGCGTACCGCTCCAACTTGGTCGGGCCGACGCCCGATATCCGGCCGAGAGAATCGACGTCGGCGGGCGCTCCATCAGCGATCGCCACCAGGGTCGCATCGGAGAACACGACGAAGGCCGGGACACCCTGCGCGTCCGCCTGCTTCTTACGCCAGGCACGCAGACGGCCGAACGTCGCGGCGTCGTTCGAATGCGGAATCACCTTTGTTCGCTTGGGTTTCGAGGCTGAATTCTGCCCACCACCGCCGCTGCCCGGTCGCAGTCCATCAAGGAACCGGCTGGGACGTCGTCGTCGCGCCTGACCCGGATTGCGAGCGAGCGCCCAGGACAAAGCCAGTCGTTCGCGGGCACGCGTCACCCCCACGTACAGCAGCCGGCGCTCCTCAGCCAGTTGTTCGGGAGTGGTGGCGTGCTGGATCGGAATCGTCTGGTCAGTCAGCCCGACCAGGAAGACCGCATCCCATTCCAAGCCTTTGGCCGAGTGCAGCGACGCCAACGTGACCCCTTGAACGGTCGGCGCGTGCTGCGATGCCGCGCGCTGTTCCAGATCAGAGTTCAAGTCGTCCAACGTCGCCGACGGCTGTTCGACGGCGAACTGCTCAGCCAGGTTCACCAAGGCGGCCAGCGATTCCCACCGCTCGCGTCCGGCCCCGCCCGGCGGCGGATGATCTGGATGCCAGTTCAAGGAGCCGAGTACTTCGACGACGGTTGCCGCCATGCTCAGCTCATGATCATCAGCTCGGGCGGCACCCCGCAACAACACCAGCGCCTGGCGGACTTCGGGGCGTTCGAAGAACTTCTGACCGCCGCGAAGCACGTACGGGATGCCCGCGTCGGTGAGCGCCTGCTCGTACGCCTCGGACTGGGCGTTGATCCGGAACAAAATCGCAATCTCTGACGCGGCGGTGCCGGCGGCGATCAGTTTCTTGGCCGTTGAGGCCACCGACGTCGCCTCAGCGATCTCGTCGTCGTACTCGGCGAAAGTCGGGGCCGGCCCCGGAGCTCGCTGGCCGATCAGGGTCAGCTTGACCGCAGCCTGCCCGGCCGCGGCCGAGATCAAGCGGTTGGCGAGCTCGACGATCTGCGGGGTCGAGCGGTAGTCACGTTCCAACCTGACGACCTGAGCAGTCGGATAACGCTCGGGGAAATCGAGCAGGTAGGTCGGCCGGGCGCCGGCAAACGAGTAGATCGTCTGATTGGCGTCCCCGACCACGCAGAGCTCGTCGCGGTCCCCCAACCAGGCCTGCAGCAATCGCTGCTGGATGGGTGAGACGTCCTGGTACTCATCGACCACGAAGTAGCGGTACTGGGAACGGACCATAGCCGCGATCTGGTCGTTTTCTTCGATGCCGCCGGCCATGATCAGCAGCAGATCGGCGAAGTCGATCTCGTTGTTACGCCGCTTGGCCTCTTCGTAGCCGGCGTAGACCTCGGCCACCTTCGCCGGCGTCAGCGAGATTCCTCGGTTCGCGCGCGCGGCGGCGCGCACGTAATCCTCGGGCCCGACCAGGGACGACTTGGCCCAGTCGATCTCGGATGCCAGGTCTCGCAGCTCCGCTCGGTCGGTGCGCAGCCGTAACCGGTTGGCCGCCTGCGACACCCATCGGATCGGGCTGTCGGCGACGTCGGGCATCGGACCACCCAGAATGCGCGGGGCGAAATAGGTCAGCTGGCGCAACGCCGCCGCGTGAAAGGTGCGAGCCTGCACCCCACCCGCGCCCAATGCGCGCAACCGAGTGCGCAACTCGCCGGCGGATCGAGCCGTGAAGGTAAGCGCGAGCACCGAGTCGGCTGGTGCGGCACCGGAACGCACGGCGTAGGCGATGCGATGGGTGATGGCACGGGTCTTGCCCGTGCCTGCGCCCGCCAGAATGCAGACCGGGCCGGAGATGGCAGCGGCAGCGACCCGCTGCTCGGGGTCGAGGCCGGCCAGCACTGCCTCGGGCGGGTGCAGGTCCGACGCGGTCACAGGCTCATCCTGCCAACGACCACCGACAACTTCCGCGCGGCCTCGGGCATTGTGATCACGTGGTAGTCCGGTCCAGGCTGGCCGGGCCCGCGGAGGGCACAGGATCAGAACATGCGCCCTCGGAAACAACCAGCGACGTGCGCGGGTTGAACTCTCCGGGCCTCCTGCGCCCGCCACCGCGGATCTGAGCGAGCAGAGCCGCCGACCACGAAGGATCTCAGATGAGCACTGCGTTCACGATGTACACGACCTCATGGTGCGGCTTCTGCATGCGGCTGAAGCAGGGACTCACCAAGGCCGGCATCACGTGGAACGAGATCGACATCGAACGTGACGAGGCCGCGGCGGTCCGCGTCATGGAGGTCAACGGCGGCAATCAGACCGTCCCCACCCTGGAGTTCTCCGACGGATCGGCCCTGACCAACCCGTCCGTGGCCGACGTCCAGCAGAAGTTGGCGTCCCTATCCGCCTGAGCCTCCCGACCGGAACGGCGTGAAATTCACGCCGGTCGCGGCGGCGGCACTGGCCGGACTGCTCGCTGACGCCTGCCTGGCGGCCGACGATGGCGAGCATCCGGTGCGGGTCCTGCTGGACGGGCCGCAGTCCTCGGCTTTACTCGAGCTGGCCGGGAAAACCGGGTCGTTGCTGACCGCCGCCGGCCGACGGGTCGGCATAGTCGACGCCAGCCAGTTCTACCGGGACGCCTCCGTGCGGCTGGAGTACGGCCACACCGACGTCGAGTCGTTCTTCTCGGGTTGGCTGGATCTGGCCGCGCTGGATCGTGAGGTGCTGACACCGCTGGGCCGGCCCATCGACGGCGCGGACGCCCACTGGCACTACCTGCCCTCGCTACGCGACCCCGACAGCAACCGGGCCACCCGGGCCGAGCCGATCACGCTCGAGCGCACCTCGGTCGTCCTGGTCGTGGGTGAACTGCTGCTCGGACGGGGCCTGCCGGCCGACCTCACCGTTCATTTCTGGGTCTCCCGGCAAGCGCGCCGCCGGCAATTTCCGGCCGAGCGGCAATGGACACTGCCGGCCTTCGACCGATACGAGCAATTGCTGGCGCCGGTTGCCGAGGCCGACCTGGTCGTTCGTTACGACGACGCCAACCGGCCGGCGAGATCGGTCTGAGCGGTCAACCGTTCGGGGCGACGAGATCGGTCTGAGCGGTCACCCGTTAGCGGCGACGAGGTGGCCGGCCAGCCAGGCCTCGATCATCTGGCGTGCTATCGACATGGCCGGCGGCAGCGCGTGCAGCGGCTGGAGTTCGAGTTCGGCCGGCGTTGGATCAACGAGTAGGTCGCCCCAGTCCGCGGCTCGGCGCACCTCGTCCCGGGTGAACCAACCCGCCTCGGCGATCTCCTCGCCGTCGGACTTCAACTCCGGATCCCCGTCCGCCCGCGCGGTGAAACCGAGCATCAAAGACGCCGGGAACGGGTGCGGCTGGCTGGCAAAATAACGCACTTCGCGGACGCCGATGCCGACCTCTTCCAGGACCTCCCGAGCGACCGCCGATTCGGCCGATTCGCCGGCCTCGACGAAGCCCGCCAGCACCGACATGCGTCCAGGCGGCCAGGCCCCATTCCGTCCCAGCAGGGCCCGGTCCTGATCGTCGAGGACGAGCATGATCACCGCCGGGTCGGTGCGCGGAAAGTGGCTCGACTTGTCGTTGGGACACCATCGCGTCCAACCGGCCTGGGCCAAGTCAGTGGGGTGTCCGCAGTTCGGGCAGTGCGTATGTCGTTGGTGCCACGCCTGCAACGCGACCGCCGCAGTCAGCAGCCCGACGTGCAGATCGTCGAGGACCACGGCCAGATCGCGCAGGCCCAGCCAGCCTTCGGTCTGTTCGCGGCTCAGCGCGCCGACCTCGGTGAACCAGGCGAAGAATACGGTCCCGTCCGCCGCTCCCAGCAGGATCCGGTCGCCGGGGACCGCAACATCGCCCGGTGCCGCAAGCAACGGCAACCGGTCCGCACCAACCGCGACCAGGCCGTTCTCGGACAGCACCAGCACCCGACTTGCGGGATCGTCCCAAGCGCGAGCCACCCACTCGGCATCGTCACGGCGGTGGGCCAGCCGATCATGAGCGTGCCGGGCCAGAACCGGGGTCTCCGGGCCGGTCGTCATCGCTTCGTTCCGATTGCCGGCGTCACGTCGATGATTCCGGAGAGCGGGCCGGTGATCTGATCCGCATCCCCCACCGCCACGGCGACCATCTTGCGCGGCGCCAGGTATTCAGCGGCCACCTCGGCGACCTGGTCGACCCGAACGGCCGCGAGGCGTTCGCGATGTCGCACCCACCAGTCGAGGTCCAACCCGGCCCCGAGCAAGCCCGACAGGGTCGAGGCCAAGCCGGCCTGGGTTGAGATCGCCAACGCCATCGTGCCGATCGCATACTGGCGGACCGATTCCAGCTCGTTCTCGGTCACCGGCAGCGAGGAGATCCGGCCCAGTTCGTAGAGCGTCTCCAGGACGGCGGGCGCCGTGACCTCGGTCGCGACATCCGCCGAGGCGGTGAAGTCGGAGCCGAGCTTGGCGTGATCCAGCGCGGACCGAGCCGAGTACGTGTAGCCCTTGTCCTCGCGAATGTTCTCGACCCAGCGGGAGGAGAAGTACCCGCCGAAGGCCAGGTTGGCCAGCTGCAACGCCGGGTAGCGGTCATCCGAGCGGCTCAGCGCCCGGCCGCCAAGTCGCAGCGAGGTCTGTACCGAGCCGGGACGGTTCACGATCTGCATCGGACCGAGATCCAGCGCGGGCAATGCGGCCACTCGACCCGATGTGGCCGTCCCGGTCCAGTCGGCGAAGACTCGCTCCACCGTATCCAGGGCGCGGGCAGGAACCAGGTCGCCGACTAACACCAGGATGGCCTCGGACGGTCGGATCTGTCGCTCGTGCAGCGCAAGCAGCTGGGCCGGCGTGGTCGCCGCGACGTCGTCGGCATCCGGCAGCGTCAAGCCGTACGGGTGACCAGGGGCCAGCCGAGCCGCCAACGCCTCGTTCGCGATCACGCCCGCCTGCGAGCGGGCCAGCGTGATCCGCTCGACCAACCGGCCACGCTCACCCTCGACCTGGTCCTTGGGATAGCTGGCCGAGGTCACCACCTCGGCCAACAGGCCCAGCAGTGCCGGCAGTCGCGCTGACAACGCGGAGGCTGACAGCAACAACCGGTCGGCGTCCAGTCCGACCGAGATGTCGCCGCCGATCTCTTGCAGGGCGATGGCCAGACCCTCCCGATCGTGCTCGGCCGTCCCGGTCAGGATCGTGTCCGACAGCAACGACGACCGGGCGAGGTGATGCGCCCGGGCCGACAGGAACGGCAGCCGTAGCCGCGCTTCGACCATCGGCACAGACGGCCGTCGCACCACGACGACCTGCAGCCCCGAATCGAGCGTGCGGCTGACGGTGTTGACCTTCTTCGGTTTCGCCGGCCGAGCCAGGTCGGGCACCGGAAGCAACGCGGTCCCATTGCTACTCGCGGTTGACGCCGTGGCGGCACTGGTCTGACTGAGCAGTGAACTGGTCACTTTGCGGCTCCCGGTAGCAGTTCGACAACCGCTCGACTGGTCGGTACCAAGCGTGCCGCGGCGGCGCGGATATCGGCATCCGATACATCCGCGAGCAGCCCCGGCAAGCCAAGGATCAGCGACGCCTTGCCGAAGATGAGCTCGAACTTCGCGAATTCGAGGCTGCGGTTGAGCACCTGATCCAGCTCCCGAAAGACCGTTGCCGCGAATTTCGTCCGTACCCGGTCGAGTTCGCCTGGTTCGGTACCGTCCGTGGCCAGCCGGTCGAGTTCGACGTCGATGGCCGCGATCACGCCCTCAGTGTCCTGTCCGCTGGGATAGTGCGCGGTGATGTTTAGCCTGGTCGGATCGCGTTCCTCCAGCGGATCGCCGAAAGTGCCCAGGTATGCGCTGGCATCGACCACCAACCCCTTGGCCTGGACGAGCTCGCGGTGCAACCGGGACGCGTCACCATCGGACAGGATTTCGCCCAGCAGCACGGTGGCGAGATAGGTGTTGAAGTTGTCCCCGGGATCGGGCACCCGGTAGCCCAGGGCCACGGCCGGCATCGGGGCCAGCGCATCTGTGACCTGTGTGCGTCGCTCCTCGGTCAATGGCGGCTCAGCGAAGTTCGGCCGCACCGGCTTTGCTCGTTCGCGAATGCCGGCGAAGTGTTTCTCGATCAATTCCAGGGTGGCATCGGAATCGAAGTCACCGGCTACGCACAGCACGGCATTAGCCGGCGCGTAATAGCTGTCAAAGAAGGTCGAGGCGTCCGCCACGGTCGCGTTCTGCAGATCCTCGAAGCCCCCGTAGCCGTTGTGGGCATTGGGGAAAGTGTCGTACAGCACCTGCGGCAATTCAAGCCAGGGAAAGCCACCGTACGGGCGGTTCAGGACGTTGACTCGAATTTCTTCCTTCACCACCGCGATCTGGTTGGCGAGGTTTTCTTCGGTGATCCGGGGCGAGCGCATGCGGTCGGCCTCCAGGAACAGACCGCGTTCAAGCGCGTGTGCCGGCAGCACTTCGAAGTAGTTCGTGTAATCCAGGTGAGTGCTGCCGTTGAACATGCCACCGGAGGATTGAACATAGCGAAAGTGCGCCAGCTTCTCGAGATTGGCCGATCCTTGGAACATCAAGTGTTCGAAAAGGTGCGCGAATCCCGTCCGACCTTCGGGTTCCGAGCGGAACCCGACGTCGTAACAAAGCGCGATACCGACCACGGGCGCGCTCCGGTCCGGCGCAAGCACGACCCGCAGGCCATTGCCTAACCGGTGGTGAATGAGTTCGAAGGACGGTGCGCGCAGTAATACAGATTTGGATGAGGGCACCCGCCCACCTTAGTCAGGCAACATTCAACTGCCGTGCTCAGCTCACGTCGACGGGCGCGATCTGGCTCAGATCACCTTGATGGTGCCCACGGTGGCTTCCGCCAAGGGCCACAGGTCCGAACGCGCGTCTGGGATCGACATCATGAAGATGCTCACACCGGCGGCGGTGGGGATCCCCACCGTCCACAATCGTTCGGTCTTGTCGGCCAGCTTCTCTTTGGCCCGGAACGCCGGGTCCAGCGTGATGTAGGTGACGATCTCGTAGCCGGTCACACCGCCGAACGAACGGGTGTGCGCGGCGAACGTACGGGACGTCGCATTGTCGCCGTAAGCGCCGCGGTCCAACGCCGAGGCGATGCGTCGCTTGACCTCGGTCTGCACGTCGGCGGCCGATGGTGCGGGCGTAGGCGTGGCCGTGGTTGTGGGCGAGGGACCGCCGTGGAAGGCGACGGTGGTGTCGTCCGGTGGGGTGACCACGCTCTTCGGGTTGCCGGACCCCTCGCTGATCAACCAGCCCGGCTCCACCTCATGGCTGAGTGCAATCCGCAGCCCCAAAAGATTGTCCGGTTCGGATTGGTTCAGATAGTCGTCGATGCAGCTGTACTGCAGATGCGACTCCTCATCCCGGATGACCGGACACGAGACGGCGGGTACGGCGGACTGTCCCGAGCCACCGCCGGTGCCGCCGGAGTTCCCCGAGCCGGCCGAACCGGACGGTCCGGGTTGGGCCGATCCGCCCGGCAGCGGAACCCCGGCCGTCGGCGCGGCCAGGTTCGGGCCGGCGTTCGCCGTCCGGTTGTTGTTGCCGCGGGCCGCATTCACCAACGCGACCACGAGCACCAGGACGACGCAGGCGGCCGCGGCGATCAACCACCAGGCCTTTCGGCGGGGCCCGCGCGACGGTTCGGACGGACGATTGCCCGGGCCGAAGCCCGGCCCGGAGTTCGGCGGCGGATAGCCCGGCGGACCGTAGTTCGGTGGCGGGTACGGCGGCTGGCCACTTTCGGGTGCGCCGTAGCCGGGTTGGTTGTAACCCGGCTGGTTGTAGCCCGGCTGGTTGTAGCCGGGCTGACCGTAACTGGACTGGTTGTAGCCCGGCTGGTTGTAGCCCGACTGGTTGTAGCCCGACTGGTTGTAGCCCGACTGGTTGTAGCCGGGCTGACCGTAACTGGGCTGGTTGTAGCCCGACTGGTTGTAGCCGGGCTGACCGTAACTGGGCTGGTTGTAGCTCGGCGGCCCCGATGGGTCGGCGTTGGGTTGATAGCTTGACGGTCCCCGGTAGTCCTGCGGCGGCGTCTCGCCTTCTGGATACAGCCAGATGTCAGGCGCGTCCCAGTTCTCTCGCGGTCCGGGTGAGCCGTCCATGGTCAGGCCCGCACGCCGTCTCGCCCCAGCGCGGCGATCTCGCGCCACAGGTGCGCGGTGGCTTCAGCCCCTTTGTAGAGCATGGAGAGCGTGACCTTCTCATTGGGCGCATGGATCTGATCGTCGGGCAGGCCGACACCGAGAAAGATCAGTGGGGCGCCTAGCGCAGACTGGATAGCGGCCTCAGGACCGGAGCCGCCCTCGCGGGTGGGAAGCACGATCTCGGTGTCGAATGCCGATCCGATCGCTCGGCTGAGCGCTCCGTAGGCGGCGGTGTCGATACCGACGATGCACGGCGCCACCCCGTCGCCTTCCCAGTCGATCGTGTGCGTGATGCCGGGCGGGACGTGTGTGCCGACGAACCGTTCGACTGCTGCTCTGATCTTGGACGGATTCTGGTCGGCGACCAGTCGGAACGACAGCTTTGCGAAGGCGTCGCTGGGCACGATGGTCTTGCCACCGTCGCCCTGGTAGCCGCCGCCCAACCCGTTCACTTCCGCGGTCGGGCGGGCACCCAGGCGTTCGAGCGTGCTGTAGCCACCCTCGCCGGCGAGCGCACGCGACTTGCTCGTCGCCAGAAAGGCGTCCTCGTCGAAAGGCACCATTGCGAACAGCTTCTGCTCGGTCTCGGTCAGCGTGCGGACATCATCGTAGAAGTCCGGCACCTGCACCACGCCGTCCTCGTCGTGTAGCGCCGCGACCAACCGCGCGATCGCGGTGGCCGGGTTCGGGACCGCCCCGCCGAACACGCCCGAATGCAGATCCAAATCAGGACCGTGAAACGCGACCGTGCCCACCACGAGGCCACGCATTCCGGTCACTGCACTCGGCACGTCCTCGGCCAACATGCCGGTGTCCGTGATCACGACCACATCGCAATCGAGGCGCGCCCGACGGTCGGACAGTAACTTTTCGAAGTTGGGTGAGCCGGATTCTTCCTCGCCCTCGATGAGGAACTTCAGCGTCACGGCCGGGCTGGTTTCACCGGTTTCAGCCAGGTGCGCACGTAGTCCGAGCAGGTGAAAGAGCAGCTGCCCCTTGTCGTCGGACGCGCCACGAGCCCGCAGCACGTCGCCGTCTATCGTCGGGTCGAACGGGTCGGTGCGCCAGAGCTCGATGGGGTCCACCGGCTGCACGTCATGGTGGCCGTAGACCAAGGCGACCGGAGCATCGTCGTCGGCGGCCGGCCACTCGGCGAATACCGCCGGCAGGCCTTCGGTGGGCCAGATCTCGACGGTGGGGAATCCGGTTCGGCGAAAGGCCTCCGCCAGCCATTCCGCGCTTCGCTGCACGTCGGCGTGATGCGCTGATTGCGCGCTGATACCCGGTATCCGCAACCATGAATCCAGGTCGTGGAGCAGGTCGGCACGATGTTCGGTCACGAATGCACGTACGTCGGTCACCCGGTCAGGCTAGCCTTTGCAGCTGGGAACGCGTGGTGCGTCCCAGCGTGAAAGGTGGACCGCCGGGTATGGCTCGTTACGTCGTCATCGGGGCCGGAATCGTCGGGCTGGCCACCGCGCGCGAGGTGTTGCAGCGCGACCCTGATGCGCGCGTCACCTTGCTGGAAAAAGAGGACGGTCTGGCCCGCCATCAAACCGGCAGGAATTCTGGCGTCATCCACTCCGGCATCTATTACCAGCCCGGTTCGGCCAAAGCGGTCATGTGCCGCGCCGGCGCCACCTCGATGGCAGCCTTCGCCGACGAGCACGGCATTGCCCTGCAGCACACCGGCAAGCTCATCGTGGCAACCGATCCGTCCGAGCTACCGCGGTTGGACGCGTTGCACGAACGAGGTATCGCGAACGGCATACCGGTGGCTCGGCTCAGCCCCGAACAGGCACGAGAATGGGAGCCGTTCGTGGCCTGCGTCGGCGCGTTGCGGGTCGAGAGCACCGCGATCACCGACTACCCCGCAGTCTGCCGGAAGTTGGCCGAACACATTGTGGACGGCGGCGGCCGAATGGAGCTCGGCACCCGGGTCCTGAATTTTCGGCGTGACGGTACGGCGACCGTGGTCGAATCCACGGCGGGCGAGATCACGGCGGACGTGGTCGTCAACTGTGGTGGTCTGCAGGCCGACCTGCTCGCGGCCCTCGATCCGCCCGAGTCGATCGACGGCGACGCCGGGGCCGACTCGCAGATCGTGCCGTTCCGTGGCGAGTACTTCGAGCTTCGACCGGACCGGACGCACCTGGTCAACGGCCTCATCTATCCGGTGCCGAATCCTGACTTTCCGTTCCTGGGCGTGCATCTAACCCGGATGGTCGACGGCGCCGTTCATGCCGGCCCGAACGCGGTGCTCGCGCTGGCCCGCGAGGGCTACGGCTGGACAACCATCCGGCCACGCGAGCTGGCCGACGTCCTGCGCTTCCCCGGCTTCTGGAACCTGGCCCGCAACAACCTCGGCCCAGGCCTGATGGAAGTCCGCCGGTCGCTGTCCAAACGCAGCTTCGCGGCCAGCCTGGCTCGTCTGGTGCCTGGCATCACCACCGACGACCTGGTCCCGAGCAAGGCCGGTGTCCGCGCCCAGGCGCTGCGCCGCGACGGCCGGCTAGTCGATGACTTCCTGATCCTGCAGCGGGGATCAAACGTGCATGTATTGAACGCGCCGTCGCCGGCCGCAACGAGCTCGCTCGAGATAGGCCGGCATATCGCGGCGATGGCTATGTCGGCGGGCTGACCTCTCCCCCGATCAGCGCCCGCAGCTGCTGCTCGTCCAGCAGCTCGGCGGGTCGAAGAGTGCGGTTGGCCCCCACATAGTGAAAAGCCGCCCGTACCGGAACCTGCTCGACATCGATTCCCTGCAACGCCGCCCATGCCAGGCGATACAAGGCAAGCTGTACCTCGCGGGCCCGCCCGGCCGCGACCGACGCCGGCTCGTTGGGATTGACCCGTGGCGGCTCCCCCGTCTTCCAATCCACCACGGTGAATCCGCCGTCGTCATCGGCGAACACCGCATCCATCCGGCCCCGGACGACCTGGCCGCCTTGGCCGCCTTGACCGCCTTGACCGCCTTGGCCGCCTTGACCGCCTTGACCGCCGATCGACATCTCGAACGGCACCTCGACCGCGATTGGGCTGCGGCGAGCCCACTCGCTCGCTTCGAAGGCGGCCTTGAATCGATCCAGCTCAACGTCGTCGGCTTGTTCGTCCACGGCCCCGGGCAGTTCGTCGATGTCCAGTAGCGCCTCGGCCGACCAGCGTTGCTCCAGCCAGGTATGAAAGGCGGTGCCGCGGCGCGCCCGCGGGCTGGGCCGTTCCGGCAGCGGACGACGGAGCCGCCGGGCCAGCGCGGATTCGTCGGCCGCCAGCGCCACGACTTCGGACACCGACAGGTGCTCGGGCATCAGCACGGACATACCCTGCGCGCCTCGACGGTCCGCGCGCTCGGCCAGCAACAGGTCTACTTCGTGCGTCCATTCCTGTGCTCGTGCCCGGCCGGGGTCCGACGGCGCCGGCTGCTGTTCGGGCGACGTCAGATCGAACGGCAACACGTCGCCCCGTGCTATCTCGTCTCGCACGTGTGCCGCGGCTCGTTCCACGCCGGCCCGTTCATGACCGAGCGGATCCACCGGCCATTGCAAGCCACCGTCCTGGTCCTGCAACGGGTTTGTCTCTGCGTCAATCGGGCAGTACCACTCCGCGACGTCGACAATGTCGGTCAGCTCGGACAGCTCGATCAGGAATGGTGATGGTTCGCGAGGGTTCACCCCAGCACCCCACGCCGCACCGCTGGCCAGCAGCATCTGACGTGCGCGGGTGAAGGCAACGTAGGCCAGTCGCCGTTCCTCGGTGAGATGCCGAACGGAGAGTTCGGCTCGATGCTCGATCACGCGCTGTTCGGCTTCGCCGCGGTCGGCGCAATCCACGAAATGCAACACCGGAAGATCCGCGCGATCGCCGCGCAGTGCGGCGGGTAGCAACGCCGGCGTGGTGGCCCAATCGTGCGCCTTGGGCGCGTCCGGAAAGCTCTTGTCGACCAGCCCGGCAACCGCTACGACGTCCCATTCCAAACCCTTCGCGCCGTGGATCGTGAGCACCTGAACCCGATCCGACTGCACCTCGATCCCGGCCGGCTTCAATCCGTATTCCTCTTCCTCGGCTGCCTTCAAATAGCCGAGGAACGCGACCAGGCCCACTCCGGACTGGCGCGAGGAGAACCGCGCGGCCTCATCCACAAAACGGTCCAGGTTGGCCCGCCCGGCGCGGGTGACGTCGGCGTTGGCAGCCAGCTCCGACTGCGGGCCACGCGCCTCGGCGAGCCCGGCCCGGACCGCGACCTCGACGTCCACGCGCAACGCGGCCTCGACGGCGGAGACCAGATCCGGCAGCGGCAGATCCATCCGGCGTCGAAGCTCACGAAGCATCCCGCCGATGTCACGTAGCCGCTGGTAACCGGCCGCCGAGTAGGCCGTCGGATCACCGAGATCATCCACGGCCTCGACGAGGGAGGGATCGATCCGCTCGTCCTCGACGGCGCGCGTATCCGGCTCGGCTGCGCCATCGGCGTCGACACTCGGAACGGGGCCGACACTCGCCGAGTCGGGGCCTGCCGCCTGGTTGGGTGTGCTGCGAGCGGTCGCCGCGGCGAGTTGTCGGGCCCGGCGATGCAGCGCGATCAGGTCCGCGCCACCAACCCGCCAGCGCGCCCCGGTCAACAGTCGCATCAGCGAACCACCCGCCTGGTGATCGGCCAGTACCTGCAGGACGGCTCGGACGTCGGCGACTTCGGGCAAGGTCAGAAGCCCGCCGAGATCGACAACCTCAACCGGCAAGCCGGCGTGCCGTAGCGCCTTGGCAATTTCGGCAATCCCCGACCGCTTCCTGACGAGGACCGCCAAGGTGCGCCGATCATCGGTCCAGCCCCGGTGTGAATCCCAGATTTCCCTGAATTCACCGGCCAGCCAAGCCGCCTCGTCCACGACGGTGCGGGTGAACGCAAGGCTCACCCGTCCATCGCCAGCGTCGGGACGGGGCGACAATTCGCCCAGTGCAAGCGGGGAATCATCGACGTCGACGCTGCCGATGAGTCGGCGCAATGGTGTCGACACGCGATTCGCGGCGGACAGAATCCGACGATCGTTACGCCAACTTGTCAGTAGTGGGTACACCTGCGCCGGCTCGCCGTCAGTGGTTCGGAACCGTTCTGAGAAGCGATTGATATTGCCGGCGCTGGCCCCACGCCACGAATAGATGGACTGCAACGGATCCCCCACTGCCGTCACCGCTCGGCCGTCCGCAAACAAACCCACGAGCATTTCGATCTGCGCAAAACCGGTGTCCTGATATTCATCGAGCAGGACGACGGGGAACCGCTCGCGCTCGGCGGCGACCACCTGCGGTAGCACCGCCAATCGCGCACCCAGCACCATTTGGTCCGCGAAATCGATGACCGCGTCTTTTCGCTTGGCCGCGTCGAACTGCTCGATCAACGGCAGCAACTCGGAGCGGCGGGTAGCGGCCTGCCGGAACTTCTCGACCAGCTCCGGCCACGGCCGCCGCGCGCGTAGTTTCAGCGGCAGTGGTTCGAGCTGGTCGAGCAAGTAGCGCGAGTGCTGGCGAACCGCGTCCGACGCAGCCAGGTGATCTGCGAGCTGCCCGCTCAGTCCCAGCATCCGCTCGGTGACCGTGGCGACCACTCCGGGCTCGATCGAGAACGAACCGGAGTACTGCCGAACCACCGAGTCCGCCAGTTGCCAGCGGGCTGCCTCGCTCAGCAACCGCAGCCCCGGTTCGGCCCCGAGCAGCATCGCGTGTTCGTCCACCAGCCGCCCGGCGTAGGAGGAGTAGGTCAGCACGGTTGGTTCACCGGACAGTTCGTTGCCGCCGCCAATAGCTCGCCGCAATGACCGGAGACGGCTGCGAATTCGCTGTTGCAATTCGCCGGCGGCCTTACGCGTAAAGGTCAAACCCAGGATCTGATGCGGTTCCACGAAACCGTTCGCGACCAGCCACAGCACACGAGAAGCCATTGTTTCAGTCTTCCCGGAACCGGCGCCGGCGATGACCACAGCAGGCTCCAGCGGCGAAGAAATGACCTCGGCTTGCTCCGAGGTGGGTGCGAAGCGATCGAGCATCCGAGCAATGTCGGCGGGCGAATACCGCGCCACCCGGGCTGGCGAGGCGGCAAGTCTGCGTGGTTCGGCGCCCGGCAGAGTACTGGTCATGACGTCACCTGCTGGCCCTCGACTTGCACGGGGCAGCTCGGACGGACGGGGCACCGCTGGCAACCAGGCCCGGGACGTGCGGTCACCACATCGCCGCGCAGCACGGCCGCGATGCGAGCCAGCTCCACCCGGACCCACTCCGGATCGTCGAAGTCGGCCATCGGCAACTGTGCCTGCGCCCCGGGGGACGCGGCACCAACCTGGACGAGCTGCGCCCCGCCGGGCTCGGCGGGGCGCCCCTCGGTGAATGCGCCCTCGCGAACCGCCAGCTGATATGCGGCCAGTTGCGGATGATCTGCTACCTCGCGGGCGCTCGGCTTGCTCTTGCTCGTCTTCAGGTCGATGACCACCAATCGCCCGCCGGCATCGCGTTCGAGGCGGTCCACGGTGCCCGACAGCACGGCATCGCCGATCTCTACCCGGAACGGCTGCTCGCGCGCCACCTCATCGAGTTCGGTGCGGCTGGAAACGAGCCACTCCGCCAGGGCAGCCATCATGCGCTGCGCCCGGCCTCGTTCGACCGCGGCGTGCCACGGCGCCGAGAAATCCAGCTCGGCCCACCGTTGCTCGAGCAACTCCGTGAGTGCCTGTTCAGTTATGTCCGCTGGCGCCTGCTCGGCAACCCAGTGCACCAACGTACCCAGCGCAGCGGCGGTCCCCTCTTGTGCGTCGACGCCACCCAGATCGGTCAACAACGCCCGCAGCTCGCACTCGGAGTAGGCCTGGAATCGCGACGGCCGGATCGGCACCGGGCCCGTTTCAACCGGGCGCAGCGGCGCCCTCGTCGACAGCTCGGGTAGCCCCCACCATTGCACCGGATCGGCGCCGGATACGCCGTCACGCGCCAGTTTGGCCAGCAGCTCAGCGGCGATGGTCTGTTCCTGGGTCGACGAGGACGGGTCGATCAACGCCGTCCGCAACTCCGCGACCACCCCACTCAGGGCGAACGGACGGGTGGGTGGTGCAAGCAGGCGTCGGTCCACCTGATCGGGCAGCGGGTCCAGCTCGTCCAAGAACTGCGACGGAATCTCGTCGTCGTTGTCCACCGCGGTCACGTGCAGACGTTCCTGGGCGCGAGTCACGGCGACATAAAAGAGCCGCCGTTCCTCAGCCAGTCGTTCAGCCAGCATGCCGCTCACCGCGGCCGGCCGGCCGGCGAGCACATCGACCAACAGCTCAGCGCCCAGCAGGGACCCGCGGCGGCGAAGGTTCGGCCACACGCCCTCCTGAACGCCGGCAACGCACACCACGCGCCACTGCCGTCCCTTGGCCGCATGAGCGGTCGTGAGCGTGACCGTCTCACCCGGCTGGCCGCGTTCGGCCACGCCCGAGTCGGTGATCTGCAGTTGGCTGACCCATCGATCCAGCGCCTCAGCGCCACTGCCCGGCGCGCGCTCGGTGACCTTGGCCGCCTCGCCGAACAGGGCCATCACGGCATCGAGGTCGCGGTCGGCGCGGACCGCGTCCGAGCCGATCGCCAGGCTGCGCCGTTCGAGTCGGGCCGATAATCCCGTCGCATCCCACACCGCCCACAGCACATCCTCGGCGGTGCCGAATCGCGCGATACTGAGTTCGCCGGCTTCGAGTACAGCCCGGACCCGTTCGATCGGGGCTCGCAACGCCGGATTGAGCAACGACACTGCGCCCGGCTCGACGATCAGCTGAACCAGCGACATCGGTCCGTCTGGCAACCGGCGTAGTTGCCGTCTGACTCGCATCAATTGCAACGGGTCCGCTCGGCCGACCGATCCGATGAGCAGCGCCTCAGCGTCGGATTCGGTGACCGATTCGGGGCGAACCAGGCAACGAAGCAACGTGAGCAGTTGGACGACCAACGGTTCGTCGACCAATGCGCCACGGACCAGCTGGACCACGGGAACACCACCGGTCGCCAACCCGCGCCGAATCGCGTCGGCGGCCGGCCCGGCCGAACGCACCAGCACCGCCATCTGCGACCAGGCGACGCCGTCCTCCAGATGTGCGCGGCGCAGGGTAGCGGCCAGATCTGCGGCCTCATGACTGGCCGACGGGAAGACCGCGACCCGGACGTTGCCGAGCGGCGCATCCGGTGCGACTCGCCGTTGCCGACTGGGCGGCGTGCCCGGCAGCCGGTCGGCGACCCGTTGCGAGCTCTGCACCACTGCGGCCGAGCTGCGGCAGTCGTGGTCCAGCACGACCGTGTCCAGCTGAGCCAGCGGTCCGTTCGGACGTACGAAGCGCTGCTCGACTTGATTCATCACCTGCTGCTCGGAACCGCGGAAGCCGAAGATCGACTGGTCCGGATCACCGAACAACACCAGCTCGTCTGCGGCAGCGGAGACCAACGACAACAGCTCCAGCTGGGCTGGGTCGGTGTCAGCAAACTCATCCACGAAAATCCGACGCCGCATTGCCTGCTCGGCCACCAGCAGGTCCGGATGACTGCGCAGATCAAATACGGCGCGCTGAATCAGCTCGGCGGCGTCGAACGCGCCCGGCGCCTGCAGCGCGGTGACCTGCAAGTACTCGCGCAACACATCGGCGGCCACCGTCCAGTCGGGACGATGCTGTTGTTGCCCGAGCTGAGCCAGCAACTGAGGCGAGACGTCACGCTCCACGCAACGCATGAGCAATTCGCGCAGTTCGTCGGTGAAGGCGCGGGTACGGACGGCTGCCGCGAGCTCGCCCGGCCAGTCGTCCACGTCGTCGGCCAGGCGACCGGCCAGCAACTCGCGCAGGATGACGTCCTGTTCTGAGCCCGACAGCAGCCGCGGGGGTGGGTTACCGGATTCCGCCGCGGCACGTCGGACCAGGCCATAGGCGTAGGAGTGGAAGGTACGCGCCACCGGCTGCGAGATCGTTCGATGCAGCCGGGCGGTCACCTGATCTCGGAGCTCGCCCGCTGCCGCTCGCGAGAAAGTAAGCATCAACACGTCGGCGACCGGGATGCCGCGACCGGTTACCCGATTCGCGACCGCTTCGATGAGGGTGGCGGTCTTGCCCGTCCCGGGACCGCCGAATACGCGCAAGACGCCGGCACGATGCTCGATCACCTGCCGCTGAGCGGGGGTGAACTGCAAGGGCGGCCGACCGCTTGCCGCGGGGCGTAGAAGTCGGAACTCTTTAGTCGAAGCCACCTGGTGATCCCATCACAGGCCTCCGACAATTCCGGTCCAAACCCCCGGCTGATTCAACGTCCGTTCCAGCGAGCCCTGGCCATATCCACCCGCTGGCCCCGAATCGCCACGCCCTCGGCGCGCAGCCGGGCCAGCTGTTCGTCGCGGAGGTGCTCCGCGCAGCTGCCGTCCTGCCGGACGACTCGATGCCATGGCACCGAACCACCTTCGGTCGCCAAGATCCGCCCGACGTTGCGGGCGGCTCGGGAACCGACGTACTCGGCGACGTCGGAGTACGACATCACCTTGCCCGGCGGAATCCGCTCGACGCTCGCAAGTACCTGCTCAGTCAGCGACGGGCCAGCGCCCGCCACCTCAGTACGAAGGCAACGACGGATCGATCTGGTTCACCCACGCCGTCACGCCGCCTTGCACGTGCACCGCGTCGGAGAATCCTGCCGCCTTGACTGCGGCCAGCGTTTCAGCCGACCGCACGCCCGTCTTGCAGTACAGAATGATCTGCCTGTCCTGTGGCAGTTCGGACAGCCGTTCGCCACGCAGGATGCCGTCCTTGGGGATCAGCACCGCCCCCGGGATCGAGACGATCTCCCACTCGGCCGGCTCACGCACATCGATCAGCGCGATCGGTTTGTCCGAATCGAGCAGCTCCTTGAGTTCGGCGGCCGTGATGGTGGAACCGACCGCGGCGGCCTGAGCCTCTTCGCTGACGACGCCACAGAACGCTTCGTAGTCGATCAACTCAGTGATCGGCTCGGTCGCCGGATCCTTGCGGATCTTGATCTCGTTCCACTCCATGTCCAGGGCGTCAAAGACCAGCAGCCGGCCGAGCAGCGTCTCACCGATGCCGGTGATCAGCTTGATCGCCTCGTTGACCATCACTGAACCGATCGCGGCGCAGATGACGCCCAGCACACCACCCTCGGCGCACGAGGGAACCATGCCGGGCGGCGGCGGGCTCGGGTACAGATCGCGGTAGTTCGGACCGTACTGGTCCCAGAACACACTGACCTGACCTTCGAACCGGTAGATCGACCCCCACACATAGGGCTTGCCGAGCAGCACGCACGCGTCGTTGACCAGGTATCGGGTCGCGAAGTTGTCGGTGCCGTCGACGATCAAGTCGTAGTCGGCGAAGATCTCGAGCGCGTTGGACGAATCCAACCGGGTCTCGTGCAAGTTCACCGTCACGTACGGGTTGATCTCCAGCACGCTGTCGCGCGCTGACTGCGCCTTGGACCGGCCGATATCGGACTGGCCGTGAATTATCTGGCGTTGCAGGTTGGATTCATCGACCACGTCGAATTCGACGATCCCCAGCGTGCCTACGCCGGCCGCCGCCAGGTAGAGCAGGGCGGGCGAACCGAGACCACCGGCGCCGATGCACAACACCTTTGCGTTCTTGAGGCGCTTCTGCCCGGCCATTGCGACGTCCGGGATGATCAAATGGCGGCTGTACCGGCGGACCTCGTCGATGGTTAGTTCGGCGGCCGGTTCAACCAGAGGTGGCAGGGACACGACAGATCCTTTCGAGATCTCGCTATGACTTCGAGTTCACAACGCCGGGTACCGGCACCGTGATTCCCGTGGCGTAACCCATTGTCTCCCACGGTGCTGCCGTAGCGCGACGGCTCAGGAGTTCAGCCTGAAGAACGCGTTGTCGGCGTCGTCGCCCGGCTGTTCGGCCCCCGGCGCGCCCGCCGCGTCTTTCGGATACGGCCACGGATTGGCCTGACAAATCCGTCCCGACGCGGTTTTCGTACCGATGGTCTGCTGCATCATCACCGGCGCCAGGCCGCTCTTCAGACAGTCGTGAGCGTGATTGTGTCCCAGGGCGTGACCGACCTCATGGTTCACCGCATACAACCGGTAGGTGGTCAGGTCGCTGACGTAGACCTTCGCGCCGCGGACCCAGCGGGCGTCGTTAAGGACCACCCGCGACTGACTCCCGTCGTAACAGGACGTCTCGACCGGCAGGCTGTAGCCGCACAGCGAGCGAACCGTCATCGACGAGGTCATCGAGATGTGAAAGTCGACCGGGCCTGAATCCACCCGTTGCAGGCCAATGCTCGGGTCAGCGATCCAGGACTGGGAACTGCTCAGCGCCTGCATCACCACGGCGGCGAACTTCGCGCGGTCAATACCGGTAACGCCGTTCTCTACCTCGATCGAGAACTTGCGGACCGGCCCGCGGCCGATCACGGCCGACGTGCCGGCAATCACGGCATAGGTGCCGTTGCCGCGGGTGGCGTAGGCCGGCCCGGGGGGTAGGGCCAGGGCCGGCAGGGCCTCGCTGACCGAACCGGCGGCTGGTTGGTCGGTCTTGAGTTGGCTGTTCGATGCCGCTGTCGGCGGCGCGGACGGGCGCGTCGTGGTGGCCGCCGGTCCGCCGGCAGCGTGGATAACCTCGCGCACCGTGGAGGTCGGCGAGTGGGTGGTCAGCAGCGCGAGAACGGTGATGATCGCCAGCGCGGGCAGCGCATACGCTCGCCAGCCGTAACGCCGTACGAAGGATTGCCATCGACCCGGCCGGTGCGGTGGTCGGCCCGGACCCGGCCCGGCGGCTGGTGCTGTTGGCGGAACCGATGAACCTGGTTGGCCCGGTGTGCCCGGTGTGCCCGGTGTGCCTGGTGTGCCTGGTGGCTTCGGTTTCCCCGAATCGCCCAGCGGCCGTTCGCGCGCGGCCGCCAGCGCGGTCGGCCCGGTCGTGCCGGTCGTGCCGGTCGTGCCGGTCGTGCCGGTCGTGCCGGTCGTGCCGGTCGTGCCGGTCGTGCCGGTCGTGCCGGTCGTGCCGGTCGTGGTTCTCGCACGCGCGGCCAAGGTTGGATTGCCCGAACGCTGCGCCGCGGCAGCACGACGCTGCGCATCAGCGTGACGTTCTGCCACCGAGCGCGGTTCGGGGGTCGGCGGCGGTCGACCTGCGGGACTCACGCGGTCAGAATCCCACACCATCCTCAGCCGAACGCTGATTTGCACGCTGACGCAGGGTGAGAATCATGCGAGCGGTGTTGATTGGATCCTCCAACTGGGCAGTGTGCCCGACCTCGTCGAGGATGAGCAGCTCGGCATCGCGGAGCGTCGCGGCGACCCGAGGGGCGTTGCCCACGTCCACCAGCCGATCCGCGGTACCCCAGATCACCGCGGTGGGTGCCACTATCCGGGCCAGTTGTGACCACGGTGCCCGCGGACCGCGACGCAGGTAAGTACGTACCAGGCCGCGCAGCGAGGAGACCATCGCGTCGTGGGACCACGCCTGTTGGCGCCGCTCGGTGACGTCCTCCATCGCTTCGTGCAGGCGGTTCGGCGGCACCAGATCCGGCCGGGCGAAGCACAGCTCGATCGTTGCTCGCGCGCGGCGCTCCGGGGTCATCTTGTCCAGCCGGCGCATCAGCGCGGGTCCGAGGCCGGGCAGCATGACCAGCGGCATGACGACGTCCTGGCGATGCATCCGCAGGTCAGGCACCGCCGGCGAAATCAGCGTCAGGGTCCGGACCAGTTCCGGGCGTTGCGCCGCGATGGCAATACAGATTGACCCGCCCATCGAATTCCCGACCAGATGCACCGCGCCTCGATCCGAGGCTTCCAGATAGTCGACGACGGTCGCGGTGTGCGAGTCGAGCGAGTAGTCGGCACCGGCGGGCGGCCCGGATCGCCCGAAACCCGGCAGATCGATCGCGACGCCGTCGAACCATGGGGCGAGCAGATTCGCGAGGTCGGTGAAGTTCGTCGAAGCCCCGCCCAAACCGTGTACGTAGACCGCGGGCTCGCTGCTCGCGCCGTCCATGCCGCCGCTGGGCGTGCGGCGCAGGTAGAGATCGACGCCGCCAATCCGGCGGTATTGGCCCGGCCATGGTGGTCGTCCGGTGTCCAAGGCGGGCAGCGGGAATTGCCCGAGCCGAGACTGATCGGTAGCCATCGGTCGGGTCCGCCGCCCGATCGCGCCGCTATTACCCACGGGTAGAGTTTGCCAGGTCCGGCTGCGCGGGCGCGAGCAGTCTTGTACCGGCGAGAGGCAACCATGGCGGCGACCACTGATAGCACTCGCGGCGCGCGCCTACCCCGCTCAGCACGGCGACAGCAACTGCTAGCCGCGGCGCAGGAGGTTTTCGTCAATCACGGCTACCACGCAGCGGCGATGGACGACATCGCCATCCAGGCCGGCGTCTCGAAGCCGGTCCTCTATCAACACTTCCCCGGCAAGCTCGATCTGTACCTGGCACTGCTCGACACTCACGCCGAGGACCTGATCGAGGCGGTACGCAGTGCCTTGGCCGAGACGCTGGACAACCACCAGCGCGTGCACAATGTGGTCACCGCGTATTTCGATTTCGTCGACGGCGCGGCTCGCGGTGACGAAGGTGCCTTTCGGCTGATCTTCGAGTCCGATCTGGGCAACGAACCCGCGGTGCGTGAGCGGGTGGCCAGTGTCACGCGCTCCACGATGCAGGCGGTCGCGGACACCGTCGCCGCCGACACCGGGTTGTCCCGTCCGCAGGCCGAACTCCTCGGCGTCGCGCTGACCGGCGCCGCGCAGATGGCGGCGACCTGGTGGCTGGATGCGGACCGGCCGGTCGACAAGGCCGAAGCGATCCGGCTACTGGAAACATTGCAGTGGCGAGGTATTTCGAACTTCCCACTGGCCTCGCCCGGCGCCTGACGGCTTGTTCGCTCAGAGCGCAGGTGTCTGGGTAGGGCGCGGCGGACCCGCTCGGCTAGCGTGGTCGGTACCTAGATCCGATCCGCAGCCGCGGGTTCGGCGAATACGCAGGAGGCTCTGTCGTGGAGGTCAAGATCGGCGTGCTGCACACGCCACGAGAGATCGTGCTCGAAAGCACGCAGACCCCCGAAGAGGTCGAACAGCTCGTCGCGACGGCGTTGAAGAGCGTTGACGGGCAGCTGTCCTTGACCGACGAACGCGGCCGCCGGGTGATCATTCCCGCGAATCTCGTGGCCTACATCGAGATCGCGCAGGCGGACGTACGTCGAGTCGGTTTCGCCGGCTGAATTTGCCCGGTGGGGTTCGCCGGCGCATCAGTTCGACAGGCCGATCTCGGTCATCCGCTTCATGTGGCGGTCGGTGATCCGCCCGATCAGCGCCGCGACGCCGGTTAGGTCGCCCGTCCCGCGAATGATCAGTTCGGCCAACGCATCGCGTTCGGCCGCCACCTGCTGCGACTGACTGATGGCCTCGCCCACCAGTCGGCGACCCCACAGCGAAAGTCGCGCCGCGGCGGTCGCGTCGCGACTGATCAGTTGTTGCACCTGTTCGATCGCGAAAGCCGAGCTCTCCGAATCGGCCAGCGACTCGTTCACCAGGATCCTGGTCGGCTCATCGACGAACAGGGCTACCTCGCGGTAGAAGTCCGCCGCCAGGCCATCGCCGACGAAGGTCTTGACGAGCACCTCGCCCCACGTGCTGGGTTCGGTCCGTCGATGAAAGGTGTCCACGGCGGTCACAAAAGGGGCCATCGCGACCACCGGATCGCCACCGAGTTCGCGAATGCGCTGTGCCAACGCCGCGTAGTGGTTGATCTCGAGGGCGGCGATCTCGGCCAGCGACGCTCGCAGCCCGAGGTTGGGGGCCAATCGGGCGTCCGCGGCCATCCGGTCGAAAGCGCTGAGTTCGCCGTAGGCCAGCACGCCGAGCAGGTCCAGGATTGCGTCGCGTCCCTGCGGATCCGTCATCTACTCTCCCTCGACCGGTGACCCTGGTGTGGCGACCCGAGCCCCATCGGTGTTGCCATCGACCACGCTAGCGCCCCGGATGCCGGACTCTGTGCCATTCGCCGGTACAGTAGGGGTCTGATGGCTGGCGTCTTCTCGCCGCTCTCAACGTCCTAGCGGGTGTCTGCCGCGCTGGCGGCCGATTCACCGACCGGGTCCGCACTGGTTGAGGCCGCGCCGCAGGTGCCCACTGAAGTCAGCACCTGCGCGTAGAAGTGGACTACCTAGACCATGAATGAACTGAACCGCTTGGATGACGACGACACCGGTACGGCCGGCCTCGAACTGTCTGACTCCGCCGACCTCGCCGAAGTAGCGTCACCCGCACCACTGGCCGCACATGCGCCGGTAGCGCCGGAAAGCCCATTGTTCTCCGACTTTCCCATCAAGCCCGAAATCGTGGCCTCGCTGAAGGCCGTCGGGATCGAACGAACGTTCGCCATCCAGGAGCTAACGCTTCCGGTCGCCCTCAATGGTTCCGACTTGATCGGCCAGGCCCGTACCGGCACCGGCAAGACCCTGGGCTTCGGCGTTCCGATGCTCAACCGGCTGGTGCTGCCGAGCGCGCCCGGCGCGGCGCCGCAGGCGCTGGTCATCGCCCCGACTCGGGAACTTGCCGTCCAGGTAGCGGGCGACCTCACCACCGCCGGCCGCGGCCTCGGCGCCAAGGTGGTCACGATCTACGGCGGTCGGGCCTACGAGCCGCAGATCGAAGCATTGCGTTCTGGTTGCGACGTCGTCGTCGGCACGCCCGGCCGGTTGCTGGACCTGATGCAGCAAGGTCACTTGCAGTTGGGAAATGTGCGCTGCCTCGTTCTCGATGAAGCGGACGAGATGCTGGACCTCGGATTCTTGCCGGACATCGAACGGCTGATGGCCACCCTGCCCGCGGCCCGGCAGACGATGCTTTTCTCGGCGACCATGCCCGGCCCGATCGTCTCGCTGGCCCGGCAGTTCCTGAATCAGCCGCTACAGATTCGTGCTGAGAGCGAGAGTTCCATCCCGGCGACCGAACACGTAGACCAGTTCGTCTACCGGGCGCATGCGATGGACAAGATCGAAATGCTGGCCCGAATCCTGCAGGCATCCAATCGTGGACTGACGATGATCTTCACCCGTACCAAGCGCACCGCGCAGAAGGTCGCGGACGAACTGGTCGATCGTGGGTTCGCCGCCGGCGCCGTGCACGGCGACCTCGGTCAGGGCGCGCGGGAACAAGCGTTGCGGGCTTTCCGGTCCGGCAAGGTCGATGTGCTGGTCGCCACTGACGTGGCCGCCCGAGGGCTCGACGTTGATGACGTCACCCACGTCATCAACTACCAGTGCCCCGAAGATGCCATGACCTACGTTCACCGGATCGGCCGAACGGCGCGCGCCGGAAAGTCGGGCAGCTCGGTCACTTTCGTCGACTGGGACGATCTGCCTAAGTGGAAGCTCATTTGCGACACGCTCAATCTGCCTTTTCACGAGCCGGCCGAGACGTACTCGACGTCGCCACACCTGTACCTCGAGCTTGGAATTCCGGAAGGCGTTCGGGGCACGCTGCCGCGATCCTCGCGCACCCGGGCCGGCCTCGCCGCGGAAACCGTCGAAGATCTCGGCGGTCCGAAGAAACGTGCACCTCGCGATGCGGGCCGCTCCGCAAGCGGTTCAGGCAGCGCGGGTGCCCCGGCCAGTTCGTCGCGTCGTCGTACGCGATCTGACGGCGAGGTCAAGCGTAGCGAGGCTCCAGCCGGCGAGGCCCCAAGCTCGAAGTCGCGCAACCGTCGTCGCAGCCGTACCCGTTCCGGCGCGCCGGTCAGCGAAGGCGGCGCTAGCTCCTCAGCCGGCGGAGCGGATACGGCGAGCGCGGCGACTAGTAACTGACCTCTGCTGAGGCGACGATGGTTCCGGTGATAGCGCCAGACGAACCCACGGTTCTCGCGGACTATCGGCGGCGTACCCGCCGATCGATGCGGATCTGGGGCGCGATCGTCCTGGTGCTGGTCCTGCTGGCGATCGGCGCAGTGCGTTTGGCTTATTCGCACGGCGATATCACGAAAGTGAGCAAGCAGTCCGCAGCCCCGGTCTCGGCGATACCGCCGGCGGCTTTGGCCAGCACGCTGCGCCTCGGCTGGCATACCGGCGATCGAGCGGCAAGCGGAACCCCTTACGCCGACGGCATCGTTGTCACCTGGTCGGCCCACACGGTGTCAGGACGGGACGCCCGCACGGGTGCGGTGCGCTGGTATTACACACGGTCGGACAGGCAGTTGTGTGGCGTCGTCCAGCAGGACGGATCCACGATCGCGATCTACCGCCATGACGGCAACTGCGACGAGGTAACAGGCTTTGTCACCGGCACCGGCGTCGCCAAGTGGTATCGGACGCTTATCGACGACGGCGACCTGGCGTTGTCGAGTGCATCCAACGTGGTGCTGATGGTGTCGGCAACCGGCGTGCACGCCATCGACAACGCCGGTGGTTTGGACCGTTGGGATTTTGAGTCGCCGTCGGGCTGCCTCGTCGACCGGGCGCTGATGGGATCCGCCGGTGTCCTGATCAGCTATCACTGCGGTGCCCAATATCATTTAGCCCTGCACCAACTCACCGGTGACTCGATGCAATGGACCATCGACTCATCCGCCGAGGCCGTACCGATGACGGCCGGACAGTTCGTCAGCAGCGCAGATCCGGCTTCGGGCGCACTGAACGTTTACACCGCGAGCAAGGACGGCAGCGCCACCGCAACGCCGCACGGCACCCTGCCGTCAACGATTCACGGCGGCTTGACGAAACTACCGAGATCGCAGGCCGCGCTGGAGGTCGGCGACAACGATGGCGTACAGGTCATTGATGTGAACGGGAGACTCGTGGCGTTGCGCAACGACACGACGGTGGCCTGGCAGCTCGCCGTGGCGGGGCCGGTGAGCCAAGCGGACGATTCGTTGTTGGCTCCGATTGATTCCACTCGCATCGCATTGATCACCGGGACGACTGGCGCCGAGGCCGCAATCGCGCGCCTGTCACCGATGACTGCGCCCGGCGACTCCGCCTTTGCGGTCGGGTCCGGAGCACTGCTGGTCGGAAGCGACACCAGCATGTTCATACCGGCCTGAGGCTTGGGCCCTTACTCGCGGTTGCGGTCTCCGCTGGACTCAATCTTGCTCAACGTCCTGGACGTCACCGGCCAGCACCCCCAAGCCGTCCCAGCCTTCCCGTCGCGTGGAGGCTGCTTGACCTTCGGGGCACAGCTTTCGAAAGTCGCACCAGCTACACGATGGCCCAGGTGCTGGAGCGAAGACCTCATCGGGATCAGCACCACCGGCAACCGTGTCGATCGCGCCAATGATGTCGATCGCCGTCTGTTCGGCACGATTGAGCTGCCGAGCGAGCGAGGCTTCCGTGTGCTCATACGAGGCGACCGTGCCGGTGGGCAGGTGATGCAATTCCACCGTGCGGCAGCGTTGCCGCAAGGTGCGCTCCGAAGCCAGGGCGTAGAGCGCCAGGGCTATCGAACCGCGCGCGTCGTCGTCGGTGAGGACGGAGCGGCCTGTTTTGTAGTCGACCACCACGAGCTCGCCGTCACGTTCATCGATGCGATCGGCCCTACCTGAGATCGACAACGTCTCGGTCCGGGTGGCGACGGTTCGTTCGACGCCGCGGGGTTCTTCGTTCCCCGGGCGTCTGATCTGTTCGTCCTGTAAATACCGCTCGACCCAGCCCGCGGCTTGCTCGCGCCACGCCGCCGACTGAGCTGCACTGGCGAAGCCGTCGTGTTGCCAGTGCCGTCGTACCAGCGTCGCACCAAGCTCTGGAGTGCGCTGAGCTGCCGAATGTTGCCACCAGCGAGCAAGGGCAACATGGACGGCTGCGCCGACTGTGTTATGCGCCCAGGGCTGCCCTTTCGGAGGAGCCGGGCGCACAAGGTAGGTGAATCGGTAGCGACGTGGGCAGTCAAAAGCGGCGAGTTTAGAAGGCGTTGCCGGAAACAGCGGTCTGGGCAGTCCGGCGAATTCGAGCTGCTCGCCGGCCACACCGGTCACCAGTCACCACCTCCGCCGCCACCGCCGCCACCGCCCCAGTCGCCGCCGCCTCCCCAGTCTCCGCCGCCACTACCCCAGTCGCCGCCGCCGCCGTTGCCCTGCGCCGAATCCTGTCCGGCGTCGTAACCACTGTTGAACCCGCTGTCGTAGCCGGATCCGTACCCATATCTGCCCCATCCGCCGCCGAATCCCCAACCCCAGCCGGGCGAAAGTGCCTCCGCAATCAGTAACGTTTGCCAGAACGGCATGGAATACCAGCCACCGGCATAACCACCACCGCCGGCGAAGTAATATGGCGCACCCGGCGTGTAGGAGGGATACCCCTGGACGTTCTGCCCGCCAACGTTGATCTGCTGCTCTTCGCTGAGCTGCGGGGCCGTCGTCTCGGCCAGCGGCGGCAGGTCAGGGCCGGGGTCGAGGCCTAGCGCTACCCGCGCGGTACGCGTTGCCTGCAGGCCCTCGAGAATCGAACGTCGCGCTCCCCCTAGTTGGGCAATCGAGGTCGCCGAGGCCATCTGCGACCCTCCGGAGTTGTAGCGCTCGGACGCGTCCGACATGGCCTGTCGCGCGGTCGCGTTATCCCCGGGCTGCAGCGAGCTCACATCGCCGGCGAGTCGGTCGTAGAAAGGCTGGATCGCCGCGCGGGCGTCGGCCAGAGCGCTCTGGTCCTTACGCTTGCGGCGCCAGACCAGCGCCCCGATGGCCGCCGCACCGAGTACACCGAGGCCGGCAATGACTCCCCAGCCGCCACCCGAACTGCCGTTGCCGGTTGACGACGAGGGGTCGGTATCCCCTGCTGATCCGCCTGAGCCGGTTCCTGAACAGCTGCGGTTCGTCGGGGCGCTGTGCGCAAGTTCGGCGAATCGTTCGATGCTCGCCGTCAGGTCCTTCGTGCTCGTGAGCTGGTCCTTGTTTTCGTCAACGGCTCGATTGATCGCGACTCCGGCGCAACCACTGCCGAGCGCACTCGACCCGGCACCGAACTTCGTACCACTGAAAACACCCACGGTGAGCTTGACACCCAAGCTGGCGCCGAGCTGCTGTCCGATTTGCTTGGCCAAGGACACCGGATCGCCGGCATCGGGACCTAACACCGCGACCTTGATGGGGTTCGGTGATTGGACAGACGAGAGCGCAGATCGAACCGCATCCTCATCGAGTTTCAGATCGCCGATATCACCAGCGGTGTAGAGCGAGTCCGAAGTCAGCTTGGCAACTGCATCGCTGACTGCGTCTGCATGGGCTGGCCCGACCGTCATAGCCGCAAAACCGGCCGCGATCACGATTGCGGCGAGCAACGAACGTACCCGCGTCATGACGGCATCGCCCTCAGCTCCTCTAGGTGTATCGACACGCCTGCTCAACGCCGGTCGGAGTGAATGAGTTCAATGCCGCTTGCGGCGCCGATCAGCCGCCGATACATCGGCTCGGAGGTGGTCTGGGCACCCAAGCGGACCGACTTGCGATTGCCGTGGTAATCGGACGAACCGGTCTGGATGACGTCGAGTTCCGTCGCGAGTTCAGCAAGGCGTTCCCGGTCTGCCACAGTGTGGTCGAGGTGGTCGACCTCGATGCCGAGCAGTCCCATCTCGACCAGTTCTCGGATGGCGTCCTCGGTAAGTACGACCCCGCGGCTGCGCGCCCACGGATGCGCGATTACCGGCACCCCCCGTGCCTGGGTGATGAGTTTAATTGCATTCTCCACCGGCATGTCCTGCTTCTTGACGTAGTAAGGCGAGCTGTCGGCCAGCAGGTCGGCGAAGGCCTCGTCGACCGAGGACACCACACCGGACTCGAGCAACGCTTGCCCGATGTGCGGTCGGCCGACTGCGCCACCGGCGGCAATGGCCTCGACTTGAGCCCAGGTGATCGGGTGGCCCGCGGCGACCAGATTGGAAACAATCGCGGCGCCACGCCCGAGCCGGTTCTCACGCAGCTCGGCGCGAGCCGTCCGCAGCGCGCCAGCCTCGGGATCGAACAGATAGCCAAGCAAGTGGAGACCGATCCGATGACCCGCGTTGTCGACGTAGACACATGAGAACTCGGTGCCTCGTACGAGCGTGAACGGTTGTTCGAGTGATAACGCAGTCTCTGCGGCTGCCGCCCACCCCGCGGTCGTGTCGTGATCGGTGATGGCGAGCACCCGCACGCCGGCCGATGCCGCACTCAGCACAAGGTCGCGCGGCGAGTCAGAGCCGTCGCTGGCGTTGGAATGAGTGTGCAGGTCGATCACAGTTGCCCACCCTAGGGCCAGTGGCCGACAGTTTCCGTTTGGCTGAGCATTCTTGCCCGCCGCGGGGTGTACCTAATCGGTGCTCGGTGCTGGTTATCGGGACGTCGGGCGCAACCGTTCGCTCGCTTCGCCCATCGTCGGAGGTGTGTATTCGCGCGAGCGGACGTCGATGAGTGACAAGTTCTCCAGCACCGCGTATCCGGCGTCGGCCGGAAAACTCACCAGCCAGAGCCAAACGCCGCCGGCTTCACCCACGTAGGCGCTGCGATCCGGTGACGAATCGGGAACGGCCCACAACGATGTCGGGTGGGCGTGCGCGTGAATCTTGGCGGGCGGGGAATCTCCGTCCGCGGTCGGCGATGTCGTTTCCGGTGTCCCGGCGTAGGCGGCGCCGAGACCAACGCCGGGCTCCTCGGCGATGATCAGCCACTCGCCCTGGCCGCCCAGCGGGGCCGGGCCGCGAAAAGCCGTCGCCGTGGCGCGTATCCGGCTCCGCGCATCGCCGGCGACGGCCAGCCCAGCCGGCTCCCAACCGAGCGGCACCGGATCGGGAAACCAGAGGGGCACCTCGGTCTGCTCGACGACGTGATCGATCACCGCCCGGTCAAGGCGGTGATAGGAATTGAGCGGCAGAACCTGCCCGTGGCTGGCGCAGCGCCATGCACTGCTGTAAGGGCCGGGGGCAACCAACTCAGACCCGCATCTCGGACACCACGACGTACCCACGGGATCAAGGTGCTCCGATCCGGGCGCTTCGTCAACGACCACGCCCAACAACACCCCGGCCGCTGGGCCCGTGGATGGTAGTCGTCGTCGGCCCGCAGTAAGCAATCTGGGTCGTGGCAGACTTCTCGCTGTGTTGATCCCGGCTGCAGGCGCGCTGGTGTTCGACGCCGCCCAGCGGTTGTTGCTGGTTCGGCGAGGGCGGCCACCGCAGGTCGGCGCCTGGACGATCCCGGGCGGCAAATGTCTGAGCGGAGAGTCGCCCCAGGACGCCGCGGTGCGAGAGACGAAAGAGGAAACCGGCCTGCACGTTCGGGTAGTTCGCCATGTCGGCCGGGTTCGTCGTGAAGTGCCTACGCCGGCTGGCTCGGAATCCGCCTGGTTCGTGATCGACGATTTTCTGTGCGAACGCGTGAGTGGACAAGTTGTCGCCGGCGATGACGCTGCCGAGGTCCGTTGGTGCGCGCGGCCCGAATTCGACTCGCTGCCGCTGGTCGAGCAGCTATCCGAGACGCTCCGCGACTGGCACATGCTTCCCTCGGATTAGGCGTCGCCGCGGGATCGACGTTCGCTGTTCACTGGGACGTCAACCGTGAGATTGCCGAACCGCTGGTCCTCGTTGGCGCCGACGTAGCAGAATACGAGTCGATGCCTGCTTTGCCGTTGCGACCGGCCCGCCGCGCTCTGCGCCGCGGTGGCTCACACCTGCCCTGGATTCCCGAGGTGGATCGTTCGACGGCGATTGTCGATTGTGCCGTTTACCGTGACGGCGTTCGGCAGCCGAATGCCGAATCGTGGCAGCAGGCGCTGCGTGGTCTGCGCGATGACGAATTTTTGTGGATCGGTCTTCACGAGCCGAGCGAGCGCCAGTTGGCAGGTATCGCCGACGCCTTCGACCTGCATCCGCTAGCGGTCGAAGACGCCGTGCACGCCCACCAACGGCCGAAGCTGGATCGGTATGACGAATCGTTGTTCGCGGTGGTGAAGACGGTGCACTACGACACCGATGGCAAGGCGGTCACGGCGGAGGTGGTCGAGACCGGCGAAGTGATGGTGTTCCTAGGACGCAATTTTGTTATCACCGTGCGGCATGGGGAGCACGGCGGGCTACGAACCCTGCGCAAGCGTCTGGAGTCCACGCCGGAACGACTGGCCATGGGCCCATCAGTCGTCCTGCACGCCATCCTCGACCAGGTCGTGGACGACTATCTAGTCGTAACCTCCGAACTTCAGACCGACATCGATGAAGTAGAAAACTCCGTCTTCGCCGGATCGAACCGTTTCGCCGAGGCGAACCGGATGTATGCGCTCAAACGCGAGGTGTTGGCCCTGCGCCGGGCCGCGGGGCCGCTGTCGGCACCACTTCGCTTGCTCGCTGAGCGCCCGATGCGATTCGTTCAAGAGGACGTCCGGGAATACTTCCGCGATGTAGACGACCACCTGACCTTGGTCGTCGAACAGGTGGCCGGTTTCGACGATCTGCTCACCACGTTGGTTTCGGCGAACCTGGCGCAGGTCAGTGTCGTGCAGAACGAGGACATGCGCAAGATCAGCGCGTGGGTCGCGATCGTGTCCGTACCGACGATGGTCGCCGGTATTTACGGAATGAACTTTGATCACATGCCTGAGACACACTGGACTTACAGCTACCCCGTTGTCGTCGTTATCACCATCGGCATTTGCTTCATGCTGCATCGAGCGTTCAAGCGCAACGGTTGGCTGTAAAGCGCGTTGCCCTCGTGGCCCTCGTTGCCCACATGGCCCGCGTGGACGCCCCTCGGCGTTTCAATTCAGATCGACCCCGGAACGTTGCAGATCGGCCAAATCAGTGCCGGACTCGAACCAACGTTGCTGCAGCGCCTCGCTTCCGTGCACGCGGGCCCACGCCAATTCATTCTGTGTTGCCGGTAGCAACTGAAGAATCACGACCTCGCCATCAGCACCGACGTTGACCGGTCGCAGCGCACCGGCGGCGAGGACACCGCCCGTACACTGCGAACCCGGCATGAGTGGCTCGCCGATGTCGACTCGATTCCCCACGGAATACACGATGCCCTCGACCGCGGGTGCCGCAGCCAGGATTGCGACTCGGCGCCACAGGTCGCTGATGCCCGAACGAACGGACATCAGCAATTCAGCCCGCGGACCTGATTCGGTTAGCAGCTCAGCCCCAGCGTCGGTCATGGGATGCCGCGACATACCCAAGCTGAGCAGATGATCCAGCGGGCCTTCGCGATAACGCAGAATCTCGATCGGCTCGACCCCGACAAAGGACACCGACGCCCGATCGGGGACGACCTCGAAGTGCTCACGGTAGGCAGCAGCCACAATCTCCAATACCGCGATCTCAGCTGCGCTCACCACCCGAACGCTACCGATCGATCCTCATGCCCACCGCACGCAGGTGTCGCAGTCGGCGCGCAGGTCACTGCCGTGGGTCTCACTGCAACTGCCTCGACGCGTGTGGCGTGACGGCAATCTCAGCCTCGGAATGACGCCGCGATCTGCTGTTCAACGGAGGCATAGCTCGAGCCGGCCTGTGACAACAACCGACCGATGCCATCCAGCGACGTCGAAAGGCCTTCGGCACTCTTGGTGAACTGCTCGTACAACGCCGCGAACTGGGCCGAGGCGGTGCCGGACCAATCGGCGCCGAACAGCGGCGACAACTGTGTCTTGAGTGAGATGTGCTGGCCGCGCACGTCGGTCGCCGTCCGATTACAACTGCCGCCGAGCGACGTCAACTGCTGCGGCGTAACCCTGAGTCCGCTCATGATTGGTACTCCTAACCCGGCCATTTGTGGGGCCGTAGATCGTTGATGACGGGACAGACGGTACGCACATTTTCACCGCCACAAACCGCCCTGTGGACAACCTGGCTTCCTCCCCTAGTTATCCACAGATTGTGTAGTCGGTCCGCGCGCCCGTGACAGTTCCGCCAGACTAAGCAACATGAAAGTCGTCCTGACCATTCGTGAGGCGAGCGGTGCCGAGCATGACGTGGCCGTTACCGCAGCCGTCGGTACGCGGTTGGACGCCGTCAAATCCGAGATTGCCCGCGCGGTCGGATCGAGCCAGCTCGAGTCCCTGTTCGTCGGTGACGCGGTAGTACCGCCCGAGTCCGTCATCGGCGATCGCGTGTTGCGTTCTGGGATCACGCTCGGTGTGGATCAGCCCACCCCTACGTCGTTTTGCGCGGGGCAGGCTTTGCAGCTACGCGTCGTCGGCGGCCCCTCGGCCGGTGAGGTCCGCGATGTGCTGCACACCCGGCTTCGCATAGGTCGGTCCGTCGACGCCGATATCCGGTTGGCGGACCCCGATGTGTCCCGACTGCACGCGGAACTGCAGGTGGCGCCCGGTCAGCTTCGAATCCGAGACCTCGGATCGACCAACGGCACGACGGTCGCAGGGCTCCAGATAACCGCAGAACTCACTACGATCGATTTCGGCAGCCGCATCCAAGTCGGCGGTTCGACTCTCGCAGTTGTGCGGGGTGCCGAACCACCCGCCTCGCTGACCCTTACGTCCGACGGTCACCTGGCCGTGAATCGGCCACCGGTACTGCGTGGCTGCCCCCCGGCCCAAGACGTTGAGTTTCCGGTGCTCGTCGAACCCGCACGGCCAGCGAAGGTGGACTGGCTCGCGGCCCTGCTGCCTGCGGTGCTTTCCGTCGGGCTCGCAGTCCTCATGCATAACCCGCAGTTCCTCGCGTTTGCCCTACTTTCACCGGTAACCATGTTGGCCGCCTTCGGAACCCAGACCCGAAACTGGCGCAAGGCCGTGCGTATCGCCAACCGAGAGTTCGCCGCGGAAGAGGACGTCGCCGAGCAGAATCTGCGCGCGTCGCTAGCGATCGAGGCGGACGGCCGCCGACAAGAGATGCCCGATCCCGCGGCGGTATTCCTCGCTGCGACGACACCTGATTCACGTCTCTGGGAGCGTCGTCTCGGTTCTGAAAGCTTCCTTGTCGTGAGCACCGGCACCGCCGACCTGCCGGCACGCACGACCGTTCGCCGATCGAGCGGCGCACTACCCTCGGCGAGCGTGCCGGCGGTTCCGGCAACAGTGGGACTAACCGATGGCCCGTGTGGGATCGCCGGACCGCTAGCCGCCGCGCGGGGGACGGCGCGCTGGCTCGTTCAGCAGGTGCTGGTACTGCACTCCCCCGCGGACTGCACCGTGTGGCTTTTCACCGACGACGATGCCGATCATTGGCGATGGGCCCGCTGGCTGAACGACTCTGCGGTGCGGATCTTCCTCTGCGAGCAGACACGTCGGACGGCTATGGACGATCTCCTGTCCTTGATGCAACAGCGCGAGCGCGCGTCCCTTCATGGCCAGACTTGGTCCATGGACTGGATCGTCGTTGTAATCGACCCAGCAACTCTGCTGCGTGGAACCACCGCTCTGAACCGGGTCATCCAGGACGGCAGCCGTTACGGAATAACGGCAATCTGTGTCTCTGAGGAACTGTGCGATTTGCCGTCGTCCTGCCGTAGTGTCGCGCAGATCGACCGTGGCACGCTTGCCACCTTGTCGTTGTCGACCTCGTTTTCGTCTGACGCGATCGAGGTTGCCGCGGATCAGGTTGGCATCCCATGGTGTGAGGAGGTCGCCCGAGGGCTAGCTCCGCTTCGTGACACCGCAACACAGCGAGCATGCGTCTTGCCGGATACCGTCAGCTTGGGTTCGCTGCTGTACGCAGAGCGCTCGATCGAACGAGGAATTGCCGAGGACTGGCGAGCGGGTCCACACACTCGGGTGCCTATTGGTGTCATGGCCAGCGGGCCGGTCGAACTCGACCTCGAGGTTGACGGCCCACATTTACTCATCGCGGGTAGCACCGGATCCGGCAAGTCTGAGTTGCTGAGAACGCTCGTCGCCGCCCTTGCCGCTCGAAACGCGCCTGAACATCTGTCGTTTGTGCTCATCGATTACAAGGGGGGCGCCGCGTTCTCGACCTGCGAGGAGCTTCCCCACACATTAGGTTTGGTCACTGACCTCGACGAACACCTCACCAGACGGGCACTGCTGTCCCTGAACGCCGAGCTTCGTCGGCGTGAACGGCTCTTCGCGGATGCTGGAGTTGCCGAACTCGACACCTATCGGCGAGCTGCTGAGGCCAGCGGCGCCGCCAAACTGCCACGTCTGCTGCTGGTGGTCGACGAGTTTGCCACCTTGGCCGAAGAGCTGCCCGACTTTCTTGCCGGGTTACTGGGCATTGCGCAACGAGGCCGGTCGCTCGGAATCCACTTGATTCTGGCCACGCAGCGTCCCACCGGGGTTGTCTCCCCCCAGATGAAGGCGAACCTGGCCCTGCGGATAGCGCTGCGAGTGACCGATCCGATGGACTCGGTGGACCTGCTCGGAACCGATTCAGCAGCCAGCCTGCCGAAGGATCGACCCGGTCGCGCGGTCGGCCGGTTCGCCAACGGTTTGCGGGAATTCCAGACGGCGCTGGTGAGCGTATCCGGCCCACGCTCGGAGCGCCCCAGCGTCACGCTGCTCGATTCGTGGCATCGGCCAGCGGACGTCGAGCTACCCACGGCCCACGTCGGCTCCGACCTCAGTCGGATTGTCGCCGCGGTCCAAGACCTCGCCACAAGGCACGACTTTCGTGGTCACAAACCCGTGAGGCCATGGCTTCCACCGTTGCCGCAACAATGGACGCCAAGCGAGTCGATGACGCCGGCGGCCAAATCGGTGAACGATCCGGAATCAGCCGACAACACCGCGACAATCGTGCTCGGTCTGGTGGACGATCCGGCCAGCCAGGCGCAGTACGAATTGCGCCACGAGTTACTGGTCGGTGGTGCGATCGGGATCATCGGCGGTCCGCGATCGGGACGGACGACAGCCATGCGAAGCTATCTGGGTCAGCTGACCGCTAAGCGCGATAGCGAGTCGTTGCACTGCTACATCATCGACTGCTCGGCCGGGGCATTTGATCAGGCCGCTGGATTGCCGCAGGTCGGCGCCGTCATCACCGCACGCGATCCAACGGCGATCGCGCGCCTGATCGCCCGATTGCAACAGTCGTTCGAGCGACGCCAAAAGGACATGGCCGATATCGGTGCCGCGGACCTTCGACAAGCGCGCGAGGCCGGCGTGCCGATGGCACCGATCCTGTTGATCATCGACAACTGGGACATGTTCGTCTCCGTCTGCGATGACTTCGACGCCGGGCGGACGATCGAAACCATGCGCACACTGCTTCGCGACGCTACGGCGGCTGGTATGACGATTCTGGCGGCCGGCGATCGTGGCATGCTCGGCGTTCGAACGGCCCCGCTGTTCGGTCGACGCTTCGTCCTGGAGTTACTAGACGCCAGCGACTACGCGATGGCTGGTATCCCCGCCAACGCGGTGCCTGCAAGTCCCGGGCCGGGCCGGGCGATTGCCACGCATCTTGGGCTCGAGGTGCAACTTCCTTTACTCGACGACGATCCCGAGGCTGCCACGCAATGGTCGATCTTGCTCCGCTCGGCTCAGCGAGCCGAGCCCGCACCTGGCCTAGGACCAATGCAGATCCGCCCACTGGCGCAGTTCGTGTCACCGTCCCAACTGACTGATCAGCTCCTCGACCAGCAAGTCGTCGCGCTAGGCCTAGGCGGCGACGACGGCGCGCCTGTTGTCATCCACGAACGTGACCTGACGCCGGGGTTCCTCATCGCCGGACCATCACGCAGCGGTCGCAGCGGAGCACTGACGACGATCGCTTCGCAACTTCGCATCGATCGCCTCGGCGGTCTCGTCATCGCCAACGCTCGATCGCCGTTGCGGGCGTGGGGATCCCGGCACAGGCTGGCGGCCACGTGGTCGGACGACGACTGCGGCCCCGCGATCATCAGCCGCTTCAATGGCGACGTGCTCATAGTCGACGACGTCGACAAGCTTGGCGGGAGCCCACTGGAGGACGCTGTTCTGCAACTACTCGTCACCGGCCGGGCGCTGGTCGTCGCAGCCGGACGCTCCGAAGATCTACTGACCAGCTATCGCGGAGTCGGGGTCGAACTGCGCCGCAACCGGACCGGTTTGTTGCTCAATCCTGGCATGGCCGACGGTGACCTGCTCGGCGTCCGCACGGCGGCCGGAGCCACTAGCCGGCTGCACGGACGAGGGGTGTTGGTGCTTGATCGCCTGCGCGTCGATCATCCCAACGGCATGAGCGTGCAACTCTTGGCGCCGAGCGAGGAGCAGCCTCAGACGCACTGAACGAGTAAGAAAGGATCAGTCATCCAGCAATTCCAAGAGCGAACCGACCTCTTGAATCGCATACCACGACAGTTCGTATCCCTCCGCGTCATCGACAGTGGCTTCGGCTGCCTCATCGCCAATGTCCGCCTCATCCACCACGGCCGCTGCAGCAGCAACGGTAGGTTCGGCGTCGGCGTCGTCGATGTGGACGGAGGCACAGTCGGTAACGGCGATCTGAGTCGCGACGCGGACGACCCCCCGGTCGAGATCGTCGCGCACCTCGATCACGTCGTCGGCAACGTCTGCCGCTATGACTACGCGGCGCGGCTTCGCCGAGGCGTCGTTGGCGATCAACCGGAGTGAGGCCCGCGCCGCTTCGCTGCTCGCGGCGTATTCGAGCTCCTCGAGATCACCCTCTGCGTACCATTCCCGCAATCCAGGGGTGACCGCGAAAGCCGTGAGCGGACTCGGGCCGATGACTCCGTCGGTGACGAGCCGTTGAAGCAGCGTCGTGGACGCCGGGATGTAAACCCTCATGCGGTGTCCGGGTGCCGTGTCGCCGTGGACCGCGGGGGCTCGGTCTGGGTGCGCAGGATTCTTGTGGACGTGCGCAACGAGGTATGCAACACCTCGGTTCGCCGTCGGGGGTTCATCAAGTTAGGTCCCATCGCTTCCAGATCCTCAGGCCCGGGCGTAAGCAGGCGCACATTTGAGCCGGTGCGGCGAAGCCGCTCGACATCATGTTCAATCCCCCGCGTGATCGATCGACGCAAACGGCGTTCGACCATGACAATCGGAGATCGCGGGCTGTCCAGCTCCAAGGCAGCCATGGGGGCGAGAACGAACACCTCATCCCATTCACCGTCCTGAAGCAGATCGACGGAGGCGTTCGAGCGAGTTCCCCCGTCGATGTAGGCCGAGCCGTTGATCTCCACCGGGGCATACCACGCCGGTATCGCGCACGAGGCACAAACGGCATCGGCCAGACCGGCTGCCGGCTGATCGTCTTGCCCGAATACGACCCGGCGCCCGGTCCCATAGTCCGTCGCAACGATCCAAGTCGGCTGCTGCGGCCAGTCGGCGTCGCCGAGCGCCTCAGCAACAATGCTGTCGAGCATGTTGTGAATGGGTCGCAACGATCCCCGCCCGCGCGGCAACAGGCCGCTCAGTGCAATTGCGGGATTCACCGACGTTGGGCTTCGAACGCTATTCCACAGCAACCGCGGCGATCCTGGACGCCAGCCGGGCCGGGGCGGTAACGCTCCCCCACTGCCGGACTCGTAGTTCCAGCTGACCGGAGGATCCTCAGGCAACGGCATGCCGAGCTGGTGCCGGCGGATGCTGTCGATATCAATGCCACAGCCGAGCAATCCCGCTACGACGGCGCCGGCGGAGGTGCCCACGGTCAGGTCTGCTGCGCCGGGCTCGACGCCGAGCTCGCGCTTCAGCGCTGTGAGTGCGCCGACAATCCAGGCAAAGCCGAGCACGCCACCGCCGCCGAAGACAAAGGCCCGGCGCGGTGCTGCTGTTGCCGAGCCCGCCATGCCTGGCCCTCCGAGTCGATACCGCGGCGTACCGGTCGGTTGAGCTGATCGCCCACCGTCGGTATCACTCGCTTCAATCATGCCAAGGCCGCAGATCGAGCCGACGGCGGGCCGCCACGCGGTGACTCAGACGCATACGGACGGCGACCAGTGGGGCTGTGTTCGGCCCGACATGGCGCGCGTCGTATGCGCGTCGCCGGTGCGACCTAGTCTCGTCGGTTCACCGAGGCGCGGGATGCGTCGACCAGCTCCGCCAGAGATTCCTCGATGAGCGAGGCGATGACATCCACGTCATACATCGCTTCGCGGTCAGCGTTGAGGCCGTAATAGATTCCGCCGTTGTATGACGTGGATCCGATTGCGAGCGCTTGGCCGCCCGGGAGCGGTACGACGGGAAACATCTCTAGCATCCGAGCCCCGGATGCGAACAACGGAAACTGCGGGCCGGGCACATTGGTGACGATCAGGTTGAAGACGCGGCTGGAGAAGCTGCTCGCCACCCGCGCGCCCATCGCGTGCAACGTTGGTGGCGCGAAGCCGGACAGGGCCACGATCGTCGCGGCGCCGACCGATTGACCCGACTCCTTGTGGGCCTGCATTGCGTACGTGACCTGGGAGAGCCGGACCACCGGATTCGGCTCGCCCACCGGCAGATCAACCAAGTAGGAAGACACCCGGTTACCCAGGCGGCCACCTTCGGCTTCCGAACGAACGCTCACCGGCACCATGGCACGCACCACGCTGGCCGGCGTCACCGGCTCACCACGCGATAGCAGCCAGCCACGAATCGCGCCGGCAATGGTTGCCAGCAGGACGTCGTTGACTGTTCCGCCTGACTTCTCACGAATGCGGCGGTAGTCGGCAAGATCCGTTCGGGCGACCGCGAACCGACGTTGTGGGCCGATCGCCAAGTTGAGCGGCGAGCCGGGGGCGGGTCTCGCGGCCGCCCTGGCCGCCGACAAGAGGCCGCCAACTGTTCTGGTGACATTCTCCGCTGTGCTCCGCGCGTCGGCCAGCCCAAGGCGAACGGTGTCGACCAGGGCGCTTGGCCGCCGGGCGATCTCAGTGACGGCATCGAGGACTAGACCCGCCGCGGTCGGTTCCGGCCGGGCAGTCCAGTCGTCCGGCGGCAGCTCCCTGACCACGGGGCTCACGTCCAGGATCACCTGCGCGATGTCGACGGCGCTGATCCCGTCCACCATCGCATGGTGTGTCTTGGTGATGATGGCGATGCGTTCGTCCGATAGCCCCTCGACGAGGTACATCTCCCACAACGGACGCCGTCGGTCGAGAGCCCGAGATTGCACGCGCGCGACGAGTTCACGAAGCTGCGCATCCGATCCCGGGCGCGGCAAAGCCGACCGCCGCAGGTGGTAGCTGAGATCGAAGGACCCGTCGTCGACCCAGACCGGGTTGGCCAAGTGCCCCGGGACCCAGCGGATCTTCTGTCGATATCTGGGAACGAGGGAGATCCTGGCTTCGATCAAGTCGGCCAGGGTCTCGTAGTCAAAACCCGCGGCAGGTAGGTCGAACACCGCGACACCACCGACGTGCATCGGCGTCACCGGTCCCTCGAAATACAGGAACGAGGCGTCTAGGGGGCTGAGCCGGTCCACCATCGGTCATCGACTCCTCATCGCTTGACACGGCGGCGACCCCGCTCAGCCGGCATTCCCAAGATCGAGCCCGCAAGATCAGCCAGTGCGCCACGAAGCGGGCTGCTCGGTGCCGAAGCCATCAGGCTCCGTCCGGCGCTCGCTGCGGCATCCAGGCTAGATCGATCATAGGGAAGGAATGCGGCCGGTGTCCGTTCAGCGAAGCGCAGCAACGCTGCCTTCAGTTCGGCAGTCGAACTACGGCCGGCCGCCGCGGGTTGCACGCGATTGAGCACGACCCATACCGGAGTCTCGATATCAGTGTCGCCGAGCTCACCCAGACCGCGCACGAGGCGTTGCATTCCGACGGGGTCAGCCGATCCGACTGCGATTATCAGGTCCGCTTCAGTCAGGGCGGCGAGTGTGGCGCCGTTGCGACGCGGCGCGACCGTGTCGAAGCTGAGCTCCTCATCGGTTTCGAGGCAGAAGCCGACGTCCACGACGGTGATCGGGGCTAGTCCGCGAGCGAGTCGAAGAGTTTCGCCCAGTGCGGCCGGCCGGATCTCTGGCCATCGATCGGCGCGGGCGATCCCGGTAAGGACTCGCAACCCGGGTTCGAGCTGCCAGGCCAGGCTCGCCAGCACCGCGACGTCCAACTGGTGGTTGTGCGCATGGCGACAGGCTGCGGCCAGGCCAGGCGACTCGTCCAGCAATCCGAGCAGGCTCGACACGGCGCCGCCGTACACATCCGCATCGACGAGCAGTACGCCTTGACACCGACACACAAGTTCGTGCGCCAGCCCAACCGCCACAGTTGTCCGGCCGGGCGCCCCGGTCGGCCCCCACACAGCGATCACGGCGCCAGCCGCGCTGTCCAGTCCCAACTCTGGGGCGCGCAGCTCAACGTGACTCTCGTCCGGAAAGGCAGGGTCAGCTGTCACCGCGCCGGCGACGCGCCCCCGCGTCGTCGCCCACGGCTCGGAAAAGTCGTAACCAGCGCTGCCGGTGTCAGCCGTCCCACCACGAACCGCTACGCCGGCAACGGATGCGAATACTGCCGCCTGCGCGTGGGCGGGCACCACGTACTCGATCCCGAGGGATGCGAAGTGCGCACGTTCGTTCCGATCATCGACTTCCACGACGCCGACCGCTACGACGCCGCATACGCGCAAGCGTGCAACGACATCAGCGTCCAGGTCGACGACCGCGACTGAAATGAAGGCAACTTCACCGAGGCCGACCTCTGCTGCCGCAAGCAATTCGACGACGTCAACGCATCGCTTGCGTATCAGCAGCTGGTCCGACGGGGTTAGACCCGACAGCAGGCGCCCTTCCCACGAAGCTCCGGCGGCGGATACCAGAGCTGAGACGGTCACGACTGAACCGCTTGGCAGGCCCGTGGATCGAAATCGGCGTTGAGGCCGGGCTGGTCGTGGGACAGCACAGCGAAGCGCACGACGGGCGAGTCCAATGCCAGCGACATGAGCACCTCTCGGGCCTGCTTGTCGGAGACGAGGACCGAGATACTCGGGCCCGTCGCTGAGGCGAAAGCACCACTGGCGGCAGTGTGGACGGCTTGCACCGTGACGTCGCCGAGCACTACGCCACCGCGACACTGCTTGCTGTTGAGCCAGACTGCAACCCGTGCACCTCGTACCACTTGCGCAGATGCCACTTCGCTCGAGGCGATCGTCAGCGAAACACCTCGAGTGGCGGGCCCGATCTCGTCACGCCCGACCAACTCCCCTGCCACCAATTGGGAACGTACTCGCAGCCCGGCAACGCTTGTGCTGGCTGGCAAGTAGCGGTCGCTCACGTCGCCGAGTTGAACGGCGACAACTCGCACGTCGTTCGCGTTGAGGACAGTGCCGACGGCGAGATCCCGATTAGCGATCAACATTCGGACGCGATGGTCCGCGGCCGAAACCAACCACGAACCGGCAAGGACACAACCCAGGACGAGAGCTATGCCCGACAGCAGGCGCGGATCGAACCAACGAGGACGCTTCAGGCGTTGCGGTGAGGGCGACGGTGGCACTGCGAGGCCAGCGGCGGAGGGAAAGCTCATGGATCTGATTTTTCCCGATGGCGAGCACTGCGTCTGACCGCAGCGGCAAAGCTGTGGATAACTTCTGCGCCTGTGCACGACGAAGTGCGAGACTGGCCTGACTGATGCTGCGACGGGGCGATACCCGAAGCGACTACCACGTAGCACCAATACGATCGGCGAGAGAAGGATGTGGATGACCGAGACGCGATTTCTCACCCTGGCTGACGTCGCCGAGGTATTGAACATCTCCGGCTCACAGACCTACGCCCTGGTTCGCTCAGGCGAACTCAGAGGTATCAAGATCGGCGGCCGCGGCCAATGGCGCGTCGAGCGCGAACAACTCGAATCGTTTATCCATCGGATGTACGACGAGACGAGCAGCTTCGTTGCGGCACACCCGCTGATCGATGACGACTCGGTAACGCGCACAACAAACGAGACTAGGTCGATCGCTGGATTGCGCTGAGAGCGTTCCAGGCAATACACGCGGTCTCCCGAACCGCGTCGCGTCGACGAAACTCCGAACCGGGATGCCTTGCCAGCTCGATGAAATCGGCGGCAACCCGATCCAGAGTCCCGTCGATGATTGACCCGTCCGCGCAATGCACCACCACTGCTGAACGATCGCGAGCGATCCCACGGAGCGCGTGGCCCATTCCCAGTCTGCTGTCGGCGCCCACCGCACCAGCGCGGTTCCTACTCGCTTCTTGTATCGACAGCACCTGGATGGCCTCAAGCGGCACCACGAATTCACGCCGATTCCCGTCCTGCAGCAGCAACCACCCGGCGCCGACACGGTAGATCTCACCAACGAGATCCAACCGTCCGCGACAAGCCAGTCGCACCTGAGAACGAACAAGTGCGGCGACGCGATCCTGCCAGCTGAGTGAACCCAGCAGGATCCGCGTTTGCTCGCCTACCTCGACCGCGCGTTCAGCCTCGCGAGCCATTGACGCTTGCCCCTCCAAGTCGGCAAACAACGCGTCCCATCTCATAGATACCTCGCCATTTCGAATGTTTCTTGCCTGCTGGGTGACCCTCCGGCCTGCAGACCGTCGGAGGTGTCGCGTCCGTGCCGACGAGTCTGACCGGCGCGGCGTCTGGCTCGGACGCCAACACTCCGACTGAGAACCAAGACGCTCCGACTGAGACCAAACGGGCAAAGATCTACCAACTTTCGGCCCAAAATGCACGATCGAGCTTGAACCGCCCCACCGGACTGTCTACGAATGGAAATACACGCAAACGAAAGGTTCATCGATGGTCAGCGGAATTCGTCGGCTCGAGTTGGCAATCATTGCAGGCTTGGACGTGGCCGCGATGGCGCAGTTATATCCCGACTGGTCGCGGGTTGCGGCCCTCTGCGGCTCACCCAATTCTATTGTCGCCACGATCGGTCCAGATCGCGCAATCGCCGAGTTGACCGGCGGCCTGCTCTGGTGTGCGGCTGTTTGGTTCGGCCTCGGCCTGCTGACCACCGCCATTGCTCGGCTGCCCGGTGCGGTCGGCGCTGCCGGAACGTCCTTATTGCACAAGGCTTATCCCAAGGTCGTGTGCCGGATGCTGGTGGGAGCGGCAGGCGTGTCCATCGCGCTCACACCGCTGGCGGCCGACGCGCGATCCTTCTCCGACACCGCGGACCACGGCCAGTCGTCATCAGCCGTCGTTGTGGCCGGTTGGCCTAGCGACACCTCGTCGCCCCAGCCGTGGTCCAGCATCGAGTGGCCAACCGGCGGTACGAGTACGCACGAGCCCCCGGCGGGCCAGCAGGAACCAGCGCTGACCGTGCAGCGTGGGGATTCGCTGTGGTCCATCAGCAAACGAAGCCTGGGCGCAAGGGCAGAACCGGCGGCCGTAGCCGCCGAGTGGCCACGGTGGTACGCCGCCAACCGCGACACGATCGGGGCCGACCCGAACCTGATCAAAGCCGGGATGTCCCTGCAAATGCCGACCGAAGAGAGTCACTGATGTCGTCCGCGATCGCGTTGACCGCACCCGAAACCGTTGAGTTCGATCCGCCCTCTGGTATGAGTTCCAAGCGGCTGGTTCTCAGACCAGCGCCACCGCGCGAACCTCCCTACGATGACGAACTCAGCGGCCCGAGCATCTCGCAAGCGGGGCCGTTCGACCGCACGCTGCCCTTCGAACCCGTCGACGTCTCGCTGCCGTCAGCGCTCCGGCTAGTCCGCAACACCGAAGACTTCGCCGCGCAACCAACGGCGCGAAGTGAACTGCCCGAGCTCATCGCCTTCAGCCGACGTTTTGCGATCGGCATCATCGAGGTCGTCACGGGCCGACGAACTCCAGCGCAGCTCGCAATGAACGCCGCCCCCGCCGTACAGGTCGGCTTGGCCCGCGATGCCGGCCACCTCACCCGGCTGGGCAGCGCCCGCCGTCCGGCCACACTGCACTCGGTTCATGTGAGCGAACCTGCGGACGGAGTCGCCGAGGTTGCCGCGATCGTCCGGCTCGGGGACCGGTTTCGGGCGATTGCCTTCCGATTGGAGGGGCTCGACGGTCGTTGGCGTTGCGTACGCCTACAAATCGGCTAGGCGACTAGCGCTTGCGCTTGTTACCGCGCGAGCCGCGATTCGGGTTGGCCCGCCGCTGGCGCGATGCGGTCGCACGGCTTCCTGCCGCTGGCTCTGCGTCGCCGGCTTCTGTGTGGACTTCCGGCGCATCCGAGCCCAACGTGGGCGAGCTGTACGTCAGGGGTGCCGACCCGTTGGTACGGCTCAGCCCCTTCGCGGAGATCTGCGGGTGACCGTTCCCAGCGCCACCTGCCGCCAGTTCGGCCACCACTCGCTCCGCGTCCAGCTCAGGCTCGGGCACCGACGGGCCAACGCCGTCGCCATCGCCATCGCTGGCATCCACGACGCCAGGCGCACCACCGAAACCTGCGGACGGATCATCGACCTGGACATCCAGGTTGAACAGGAAGCCGACGGACTCCTCCTTGATCGCATCCATCATGGCCGCGAACATGTCGAAGCCTTCTTTTTGGTACTCGACCAGCGGATCGCGTTGCGCCATAGCGCGCAAGCCGATTCCCTCTTGTAAGTAGTCCATCTCGTAGAGGTGCTCGCGCCACTTGCGGTCAAGCACGGACAACAGCACCCGACGTTCCAACTCGCGGACGACCTCTGGGCCGAGATCTTCTTCGCGCTGGTCGTAGGCCGCCTGCGCATCGGCGACGATCTCTTCGACGAGGAATTCTCGCGTCAGATCATTGCGATTGCCGCCGGCTGTCTCGATGGCCTCATCAACGGTGAGCGAAATGGGGTACAGCGTCTTCAATGCGACCCACAGCTGGTCGAGCTCCCACTCCTCCGGGTAACCCGAGGCGGTAGCGCCCTCGACATAGGACGTCACCGCTTCAGTGATCATCGGCCTGATCTGATCAGACAGGTCAGCGCCGGATAGCACCTGGCGACGTTCTTCGTAGATGACCGTGCGCTGCTTGTTCAACACCTCGTCGTACTTGAGGACGTTCTTCCGAATCTCGAAGTTCTGCTGTTCCACCTGGGTCTGGGCGGACTGAATGGCCTTGGCCACCTGCTTGTTCTCGATCGGAGTGTCCTCGGGCAGCCGCATGAAGTTCATGATCGACGCGATCCGGTCTCCGTTGAAACGGACCATCAGATCATCGCCCAGCGAGAGGTAGAACCGTGAGACTCCCGGATCACCCTGACGCCCGGACCGCCCCCGCAACTGGTTGTCGATGCGGCGCGACTCGTGCCGCTCGGTGCCGAGCACGTAGAGCCCTCCGAGTTCGAGGACTTCGTCATGTTCCAGGGCAACCTCCGCCTTGGCCTTGGCCAATACCTCGGGCCAGGCCGCCTCGTACTCCTCCGCCGTCTCGGCGGGGCTGAATCCGCGTTCGCGTAGTTCTGCATCAGCCAGGAATTCCGGATTGCCACCGAGCATGATGTCGGTTCCACGGCCGGCCATGTTGGTAGCGACCGTGATGGCGCCCTTGCGTCCGGCCATCGCAACGATCGCCGCCTCACGATCGTTCTGCTTGGCGTTCAACACCTCGTGCGGAATCCCCCGCCGCAGCAGCAGGTTGGACAGCAACTCCGACTTCGCCACGCTGGCGGTACCAACCAGTACCGGCTGCCCGCGGCCGTGCCGTTCGGCCAGGTCGTCGATCACCGCGGCGAACTTGGCCTCTTCGGTCTTGTAGACGTAGTCGGTTTCGTCCTGGCGAACCATGTCGCGGTTGGTCGGGATCGGCACCACGCCCAACTTGTAGATCTGGTGCAGCTCGGCGGCCTCGGTCTGCGCCGTTCCGGTCATACCCGACAGCTTCTTGTACAGCCGGAAGAAGTTCTGCAAGGTGATCGTCGCCAGCGTCTGGTTCTCTTGCTGGATGGCCACGCTTTCTTTCGCCTCGATGGCCTGATGCATGCCCTCGTTGTAGCGGCGACCCGACAGCACCCGCCCGGTGAACTCGTCCACGATGAGTACTTCACCGTCGCGGACGATGTAGTCCCGGTCGCGCTTGTACAGTTCTTTGACCTTGATCGCGTTGTTCAGATAGCCGACCAGCGGCGTGTTGGCCGACTCGTACAGGTTGTCGATACCGAGCTGATCCTCGACGAATTCGACGCCGGCCTCGGTGATCGCGATGGTTCGCTTGCCTTCTTCGACTTCGTAGTGCTCGTCCTTCTTCATACGCGGGGCGAGCCGCGCGAATTCCGGGTACCAGCGCTGATTGTCGTCGGCGGGGCCGGAGATGATCAGCGGCGTACGCGCCTCATCGATCAGAATCGAGTCGACCTCGTCCACGATGGCGTAGTTGTGCCCGCGCTGGACCAGGTCGTCGGTGCTCCACGCCATGTTGTCGCGTAGGTAGTCGAAGCCGAACTCGTTGTTCGTGCCGTACGTAATGTCGGCGGCGTAACTGGCTCGGCGCTGGTCCGGGGTCATGTTCGAGAGGATTTTGCCCACCGACAGCCCGAGGAAGCGGTGCACCCGGCCCATCCAGTCCCCGTCACGCGAGGCGAGGTAGTCGTTGACCGTGACGACATGCACGCCGTCGCCGGACAGCGCGTTCAAGTACGCCGGCAGAGTTGAGACCAGCGTCTTGCCCTCACCGGTCTTCATCTCGGCAATGTTGCCCAGGTGCAGTGCGGCGCCGCCCATCAGCTGGACCTTGTAGTGGAACTGGCCCAGCGTCCGGCGCGCAGCCTCGCGCACCACGGCAAACGCTTCCGGTAAGAGTTCGTCCAGCGTCTCGCCCTCGGCGTAGCGCTCCTTGAACAGATCGGTCTGCGCACGTAGCTCAGCGTCGCTGAGGTCTACGTAATCCTCTTCGAGGGACTCGATGTGATCGGCGATGGACGAAAGGCGCCGGACGATCTTGCCTTCGCCGGCGCGCAGCAGCTTGTTGAGAACCACGACAAGATACTACGGGGCTTGGCTTGGCGGAGCGCACCTGACGAGAGGACTTGTCCGAATTTGTTGAGCAAGTCGCCCGGATCTGCCGTTTTGGTGGCCTGCTGGTCAGCGCCTGTACAGCGAATGCTTACCGATGTACTGCACGATTCCGTCTGGCACCAGGTACCAGACGGGACGCTCAGCGCCAACGCGGTCGCGCACCGTCGAGGAAGAGATCGCCATCGCGGGCACGTCCAGCAGCGTGACCGACGCCGTCGGCAGGTGATCGCCCGACAGGTGATAGCCGGGTCTGGTCACGCCCACGAAATGACACATCGCGAACAGTTCCTCGGCGTCCTTCCACGACAGAATCGCGTTCAGCGCGTCGGCGCCGGTGATGAAGAACAGCTGCGCACCGGGCCTGATCCCCGCGATATCCCGGACGGTATCCACCGTGTACGTCGGTCCCGGACGGTCGATATCCACCCGACTGACCCAGAATCGCGGGTTGGACGCCGTGGCCACCACCGCCATCAAGTAGCGGTGCTCGGCCGGGCTGACCTCACGTTCGGCCTTCTGCCACGGCTGGCCGGTGGGTACGAAGACGACCTCGTCGAGTTCGAACAGGTCGGCAACCTCACTGGCCGCAACCAGGTGGCCGTGATGGATGGGATCGAAGGTGCCGCCCATGATGCCCACCCGCCGAGGTCGCGTATCGGGCTGCTCGGTGTCGAGGCTCATGGGCGCATCCTACGAATCAGCCCGGCCGAATCAACGCTGCGGGGCAGCCGTCGGCACGACCGGAGCGGGCAAGCTGGTCTGGCCGGTGAGCCATTCATCCACGGCGGCGGCGCAGGACCGGCCTTCGGCGATGGCCCAGACGATCAGGCTCTGGCCCCGTCCCATGTCGCCGGCGACGAAGACACCATCGACGTTGGTGACCCATTCGTCGCTGCGAGCCACATTGCCGCGCTCGGTGAAATCGACACCCAACTCGTCCAGCAAGTTGTTCCGTTCCGGCCCGGTGAAGCCCATCGCCAACAGCACCAGGTCACACGCCAGCTCGAAGTCACTGCCCTCGACCTTGACGAACCGTCCGTCGGAGAACATCACCTCGTGGGCCAGCAACCCGGTCACGTTGCCCGCCGCGTCGCCGACGAACCGCTCGGTGTTGACGGCGTAAACCCGCTCGCCGCCCTCTTCGTGCGCGGACGTGGTGCGCATCATCAGCGGCCAGATCGGCCAGGGCGTCGTGTCCGCCCGCGTTTGCGGCGGTTGGGCCATGATCTCGAACTGATGCACCGATGCCGCGCCTTGCCGATGAGACGTGCCGAGGCAGTCGGCACCCGTGTCGCCGCCGCCGATGATGACGACGCGCTTGCCCGCGGCGGTTACCGGCGGCTCGGCCAGGTCACCTTGCTGGACCCGGTTCGCCCCGGGCAAGAACTCCATCGCCTGATAGATGCCCTTCAGTTCACGGCCTGGGATGGGTAGGTCCCGCCACTTGGTGGCCCCGCCGGCCAGCACCACCGCGTCGTGTTCGGATTGCAACGCCGCGGCACTGATGTCCACGCCGACATCCACTCCGGCCCGGAACATCGTGCCCTCGGCCGTCATCTGCTCCAGACGACGGTCGATGATGCGCTTTTCCATCTTGAATTCGGGGATGCCATACCGGAGCAAACCACCGATCCGGTCCGCGCGTTCGAAGACGGTGACCTGATGCCCGGCGCGGGTGAGTTGCTGGGCCGCAGCCAGGCCGGCTGGGCCGGAACCGACCACGGCGACCTTGCGACCAGTGCTCCGGCTGGGCAACACCGGCCGGACCCAACCCTGGGCGAAGGCGTTCTCGATGATTTCTTTCTCGACCTGCTCGATGGTCACCGGGTCTTGGCTGATACCGAGCACACACGACGCCTCGCACGGCGCCGGGCACAGCCGGCCGGTGAATTCCGGGAAATTATTGGTCGCGTGCAGCCGGTCGATCGCATCGGACCAACGGTCCCGGTAGACGAGATCGTTCCACTCCGGGATGAGATTGCCGAGCGGGCAGCCGTTGTGACAGAAGGGGATGCCGCAATCCATGCAGCGACTGGCCTGCACCTCGACGGAGGCCTTGTCGAATGGTTCGTAGACCTCGCGCCAATCCTGGATCCGCACCGCGACCGGCCGGCGGGCGGGCGTCTGCCGGGCATGCTTGAGGAAACCGTTCACATCACCCATTTAGCGGGCCTCACTCCGGTTCGGGACAACAAATGGCGACGGGACGGCAGCGGCCCGACCTGTCACGGTACTTGACTGGTTCGGCTGTGCGCACCACGCGTTACGAACGCCTCACCGTGATGTTTCCGACGGGAGCATCCGGCCAAGCGGTGGCAGCGGATCAGCGGATCTGCCCGTCCCCGTAGACGACCCATTTCGTCGAGGTCAGCTCCGGCAGACCCATCGGACCGCGGGCATGTAACTTCTGCGTCGAGATGCCGATCTCGGCCCCGAAGCCGAATTCCGCACCGTCGGTGAACCGGGTCGAGGCATTGACCATCACGGCGGCCGAATCGACCTGGGCCACGAAGCGGTTCGCGGCCTCGAGGTCGCGGGTGACGATGGCCTCGGTGTGGCCGGACGACCAGCGCCGGATGTGCTCGATGGCCTGATCGGTGGAATCGACCACTCGCGCGGCCATGTCCAGCGAGAGGTACTCCGCGGCCCAATCCTCGTCGCTCGCCGGGACGACACCCGACTGGCCGGCAAAGGCCGGGTCGCCGTGCACGGTGACGCCGGCGGCCTGCAGCGCCGAGGTGATGCGCGGTACGAACTCACCGGCGACGGCACGATGCACCAGCACCGTCTCGGCCGAGTTGCAGACACTCGGACGGGACACCTTGGCGTTCACGACGATCTTCTCGGCCATGTCCAGATCGGCGGTGGCCTCGACGTACACGTGCACATTGCCGATACCGGTCTCGATCACCGGCACGGTCGAGTTGGTGACCACGTACTCGATCAGGCCTGCGCCGCCGCGTGGAATGACGACGTCGACCAGCCCGCGGGCGTGCAACAGGTGACTGACGCTCGATCGATCGGTGCCCGGCACGAGTTGGATCGAGTCGCTCGGCAGCCCGGCTTTTTCGGCGGCGTCGGCCAGCACCTGGACCAGCGCGAGATTGGAGTGATACGCACTACCCGAGCCTCGCAGCAGCACCGCGTTGCCGGATTTGACGGCCAACCCGGCGGCGTCGACCGTGACGTTCGGCCGTGCCTCGTAGATCATCGCGACGACTCCGAACGGGACCCGGACCTGGCTGATCCGCAGGCCGTTCGGCCTGGTGTAGCCGCGTACGACCTCACCCACCGGGTCGGCCAGGTTCGCAACATCGCGCAAGCCGTCGGCCATGGCCGTGATCCGGTCGGCGGTAAGCGTCAAGCGGTCGATCAGCGTTTCGGCCGTATTGTCCTGGCGGGCCGTTTCCACGTCGCTCGCATTGGCCGTCAAGATCGCCGGGGCCGCCGCTTCGATGGCATCGGCCATGCTGAGCAGGGCCGCGTCCTTCAACGCCCGCGTCGCGGTGGCCAGCCCGACCGCGGCCACCCGCCCTCGTCGAGCCACGTCATGCACTTCTGCCTCGCTCATAAGGCCCAGCCTAAGGCTGATATCCACAGCATTGGTCAGAGCACGACCAGGTCGTCGCGGTGCACTACTTCGCGGCGCAGATCCGGTGGCAATTCGTGGCTGGATCGACCGAGTACCGCGGCCAGATCCTCGCTGTCGAAACCGACCAAGCCCCGCGCCCGCACTACGCCGGCCTCGTCCACGATCTCAACCGGGTCGCCGATGGCGAAGTCGCCGGCCGTACTGGTCACCCCGGCCGCCAGCAGGGACATCCGCTTCACCGTGACCGCCGTAATTGCGCCAGCATCGAGGGTCAGCTGGCCGCGCGGAGCGGTGGCGTGCCGCAACCAGAACAGCCGCGACGTGGTTCGCCGTCCGGCCGCGGCAAAGAACGTGCCCCCCTCGCCACGAAGCCCGGCGCCGACGGACGGAGCGTCGATCAGCAGGACCGGGATGCCCGCCCCGGACGCGATCGAGGCGGCATCGAGTTTGGTCGCCATCCCGCCGGTGCCTACCCCGGACCGGGCGCCGCCGACCCGGATCCGTGCGAGGTCGTCCGGACCGCTGACCTCACTGATCAGCCGGGCACCATCCAGTCGGGGATCCTCCGTGTACACGCCATCGACGTCGGAAAGCAGCACCAACGCGTCGGCTTGGACGGCATGTGCGACCAGTGCGGCCAAGCGATCGTTGTCACCGAAGCGGATCTCGTGGGTCGCCACCGTGTCGTTCTCGTTCACGATCGGGATGACGCCGAGGGCCAGCAATCGATCCAGGGTGCGTACCGCATTGCGGTAGTCGCCTCGGCGATGCAGATCGCCTGCCGTCAGCAGTACCTGACCGACGGTCAGCCCGAAGCGGGCAAAGGATGCGGCGTAACGCTCGGCCAGCAGCAATTGACCGACGCTGGCCGCCGCCTGCTGGGTGGCCAGATCACGCGGCCGGCTCTTCAGACCCAGCGGCCCGATTCCAGCCGCGATGGCGCCGGAGGACACCAACACGACCTGCTGCCCACCGGCTCGGCGGGCCGCCAACGCCTCAACCAGGTGGTCCAGCCGGTCGCCGTGCAACCGGCCGCGCTGGGTAATGGACGAGGATCCGACCTTGACGACGGTGCGGGACGCCACCGCGATAGCCATCCGCCGGGAGCCATCGTCGGACACCTCAGGAGTCCAGCTCGTGCGGAACGCGGCGGCCCTTCTTCGCGGCGAGCCGGTCATCGGCGTTCGGGCGGGTATCCACACTCAATCGCTCGTCGGTGCCACGCCGGTGCGGCTGGTACTCCTCGTCGGCCATGCCGGACGTCGGCTCGAAGTCGAAGACGTAGTCACCGATCACCACGGAGGCACCGGGTTCGGCTCCGAGCTTGGCCAGTTCCTGTTCAACGCCAAGGCGGGCCAGTCGATCGGCGAGATAACCGACGGCTTCGTCGTTGTCGAACTGGGTCTGCCGTACCCACCGTTCCGGTTTGCTGCCGCGGACGATGAACGTGTCGGCTTCGCTCGGGTCGGGTGACACCGTGAAGCCGGAATCGTCGACGGCCCGCGGGCTGATGATGATTCGTTTGGGTGCGTCACTGGCCCGGCTGGCCCGATCAGCGGCAACCAGGGCGGCGAGGGCAAAGCTCAGTTCACGCAGCCCCTCGTGCGACACCGCGGAAATCTCGAACACCCGGTAGCCACGCTCGACCAGGCTGGCCGTCACCAGGTCCGCCAGATCACGCGCTTCGGGGACGTCGATCTTGTTCAGGGCAACGATCCGGGGCCGATCCTGCAGGTCGGCAACCGACTCGAAGTACTGCGCCAGCTCGGCCTCGATGGCGTCGAGATCGCTGACCGGATCACGACCGGGATCGAGGGTCGCGCAGTCGAGCACGTGGACCAGCACCGCGCAGCGCTCGATGTGACGAAGGAAGTCCAGGCCTAGACCTTTGCCGTCCGCGGCACCCGGAATCAAGCCGGGCACGTCGGCAACGGTGTAGACGACCTCGCCGGCACTGACCACGCCCAGGTTGGGGACGAGGGTGGTGAACGGGTAGTCCGCGATCTTCGGTCGGGCGGCCGACATCGCCGCGATCAGCGATGACTTGCCGGCCGACGGGAAGCCGACCAGGCCGACGTCGGCCATAGACTTGAGTTCGAGCACGACGTCCATCGACTCACCCGGCTCACCGAGCAACGCGAAGCCCGGCGCCTTGCGGCGGGTGGACGCCAGCGAGGCGTTACCCAGACCCGCCCGGCCGCCACGCGCGACCACGAATTGCGCGCCGGCACCGGTCAGGTCCGCCAGCACCGCGCCGTGCTCGTCGTGCACCACGGTGCCGTCCGGGACGCGCAGCTCCAAGCCAGCCCCGTCACCGCCGTTGCGGTGCTTGCCCGCGCCCGGACGGCCGTTGCCGGCGCTCTGGTGCGGGTGATGGTGAAAATCGAGCAGGGTGTGCACGCTGGGATCAACCGTCAGCACGACGTCGCCACCGCGACCGCCGTTGCCACCATCAGGACCACCTAGCGGCTTGAACTTCTCGCGATGCACTGAGACACAGCCGTGCCCACCATTACCGGCGGTCGCATGCAGGACGACCCGATCGACGAACCTCGCCATTTCGGACGTCCCTTCTCGGTCACTCGGTTAGTTCACTTCAATCGCTTCGGAAAGCGGGTACTGCCATAACAACGCCGAAGCGGGCTCGGAGTAATCCGGGCCCGCTTCGTACTGCGTTGTGGATCGAGGTCAGTGCGCCGACCGCCGGAGGCTCAGGCTTCGACGGGTACGGGGACCTCGACCGGCACGATGCTCACGGTTTTGCGGCCGCGCCGCGTGCCGAACAGCACGTTGCCGGCGGACAGGGCGAACAGGGTGTCGTCCTTGCCGCGGCCGACCAGGTCACCGGGGTGGAACTTGGTGCCACGCTGGCGAATGATGATCTCGCCCGCGTTGACGAGCTGGCCGCCGAAACGCTTCACTCCGAGTCGCTGGGCATGCGAGTCGCGGCCGTTGCGCGAACTCGATGCACCTTTCTTGTGTGCCATATCGCTACTTCCCGCTCTCGATGCCGGTCACCTTGACCTGGGACAGCTTCTGGCGATGGCCCTGGCGCTTGTGGTAACCGGTCTTGTTCTTGAACTTGTGAATCTTGATCTTCGGGCCCTTTATCTGACCGAGAACCTCACCGGTGACGGCGACCTTGGCCAGTGCTGAAGCATCAGTGGTGACGTCCGCGCCGTCGACCAGCAGAATTGCCGGCAGAGCCACGCTGGCACCCGCCGCGACGTCGAGCTTCTCGACGGTCACGACGTCACCCACGGCGACCTTGTATTGCTTGCCGCCGGTTTTGACGATGGCGTACATCGTGGATCCACTCCTGTCGAACAACACCCGACGCTTCGAATCTCGAAAGATCGGCAACTGCTGGCAATTGCTACCGGCCCGAATCGGCAGGATCCCGAAGGATCTGCCGCCCAGGTTCCCGAGAGCTTGGCTGGCGGCCCGCTCACGTTCTGAGGGCCGTCGTACAGATTACGGTACGAGCGTGGCGGCAAGCAAAACAACCGCCCTCGTTCGCGTTGCGGTCAGCCTCCCGACGAACCCACCGGCACCGAACTGGTGACCGGCGGCCCGGCCGGGCGGCTAGCAGCTCGACGCCGGCGCGGACGAGAGTTCCGTGACGGGGGCGCCGCGTCGGCCTCGACGAGCGCCTCCTCTTCGGCCGGTTCGGTGTCGGAATCGTCCTCGTCCAGCGCGAGACCTACGTCCAGTGAGATGTCGGCGACCGTCGCGGCCAGATCGTCCGCGGCGGCTTCCACCACCTCCGGCGGCAGATCGTCACGATGGCCACTGGCCGCGGCGATCGCAGCGATCGCGTTGGCGGCCGCACGGCGCCGTTCGGCTTCCGCGGCCTGCTCGGCTTCGCTCAGCTGGTCGGTGGGCTCCGTCTCGCCGCTGGCCGACGGGCTGCTGCCGTTGGCTCCGGAGGTCGATTTCCCGCGACGGTTGCGGCGGCCGCTCTTGGCCGAGCGATCATCCTCGACCGGCGCGCCGCTGGTCGGGCTGGGCGTGGAGCCCTTCTTCTCGATCGGCTCCGCGTGGATGATCAGGCCGCGCCCGCCGCAGTGCGGGCATGGCTCGCTGAACGCCTCCAGCAAACCCTCACCGACTCGCTTACGAGTCATCTGAACCAGCCCCAGTGAGGTCACCTCGGCGACCTGATGCTTCGTGCGGTCGCGCCCCAGGCACTCGGTGAGCCGGCGCAGCACCAGATCCCGATTGCTTTCGAGCACCATGTCGATGAAGTCGATCACGATGATGCCGCCGATGTCGCGCAGCCGCAGTTGGCGCACGATCTCTTCGGCCGCTTCGAGGTTGTTGCGGGTCACGGTCTGCTCGAGGTTGCCGCCCGAGCCGGTGTACTTACCAGTGTTGACGTCGACCACGGTCATGGCCTCGGTCCGATCGATCACGAGCGATCCGCCCGAGGGCAACCAGACCTTGCGGTCCAGCGCCTTGGCCAGTTGCTCGTCCACCCGCAGATCGTGGAACAGCTCGCCCGTGCCGGTGTACAGCGAGATCCGGTCGGCGAGGTCCGGGGCCACGTCCGCCACGTAGGACGTGATGGTCGCGTGGGTATCCGCGCCGGCGACAGTCAGTGAGGAGAAGTCGTCGTTGAAGACGTCCCGGACGACCCGAATCGCCAGGTCGGGCTCGCCGTACACCAAGGACGGCGCGCTGCCCGATCGGCTGTCGGCCTCGCCGGTCTTGGTCTGGATGAGTGCCCACTGGGCCTTGAGCCGTTCGACGTCGCTGACCAGGTCCTCTTCCGAAGCGCCTTCGGCGGCGGTGCGGACGATGACGCCGGCGTCCTCCGGGACGACCTGCTTCAGGATGGCCTTGAGACGGCTGCGTTCCACGTCGGGAAGCCGGCGACTGATACCGGTCATGCCGCCACCGGGCACGAAGACCAGGAAGCGCCCGGCGAGTGACACCTGACTGGTCAGCCGAGCACCCTTGTGTCCAATCGGGTCCTTGGTGACCTGTACCAACACGGCATCGCCCGGGTTGAGGGCGTTCTCAATGGATCGCGCCTTGCCTTCCAGGCCGGCCGCGTCCCAGTTCACCTCACCGGCGTAGAGCACGCCGTTGCGGCCGCGGCCAATATCGACAAAGGCCGCTTCCATCGAGGGCAGCACGTTCTGCACACGCCCGAGGTACACGTTGCCGACGGCGCTGCTGGCCGAGGCCCGGGTCACGTAGTGCTCGACCAGAATGCCGTCTTCGAGGACCGCGATCTGGGTCCGGTCGTCGGTCTGGCGTACCGCCATCACCCGCTCCACGGATTCGCGGCGGGCCAGGAATTCGGCTTCGGTCAGGATCGGAGCCCGGCGCCGCCCGGTGTCGCGGTTGTCCCGGCGACGCTGACGCTTGGCTTCGAGACGGGTCGAGCCCTTGACGCCGCGAACGCCGTCGTCATCAGCCGCGCCACCACCGCCACCGCCGCCACCGCCACTGCCACGGGACGAGGAGCGCGTCTCGCGGACGTGGACCACGGTGTTCGGCGGATCGTCCTCGGTTGCGTCTTCGCCGGAGGTGCTGGACCGCCGCCGACGCCGGCGACGCCGGGCGCTGGCGGACAGCGCCGCCTCGGCTACTTCTTCGGCGTGATCCTCAAGTTCGGACTCCGACGCGACCTCGTCGACGTCCTCGTCGATGTCGGCGTCGGTTTCAGCCACGATCTCGCCAGCCGGGTCCGCCGTGCGGGACCCCCGACCGCGGCGCCCGCGACGACGCCGCGGTCGCTGACCCGAGTCTGCATCGTCACTCTCATCGACCGCGTCAGCAGCTTCGCTGGCTTCGGCGTCCGGGTCATCGTCGACGTCGAGCGCGATCTGTTCGACCGGCGGCGCCGCCTTCGCGGCACGACGCCGTCGGGTCGGCGCGGCAACCTCGGACGGCGGCTGGAACAGCACGACCGGGGCCGACAGGGCCGGTGTGGCCGTCGACGGAGAGTCGCTGACCGCAGCCTCGGTGGATCCATCGTCGGCGGGCGCGGCCGTTGCTTGATCAGCGTCCGATGCCGCCGCCTTGGTTGCCCTGGTCGTGCGCTTACGCGCGGTCTTCTTGGCCGGCGCGGCGTCAACGGGCAGCGCCTGCGTCGGTTCGCCGTTGAGCGCTGGTTCCGGCGTTTCGGCTCCCGGGGTGCGGTCAGCGGTCGCCGCGGCACCATCGGCTGAGTCTGCGTCAGCTACTGGGGCAGCAACCTTCTTGGCGGCTCGCTTGGCCGGGGCCTTACGGGCGCGGGCGGCAACCGGAGCGGCCGATTCGGTGTTACCGGCGTCGGCGCCGGCGGGCACGGCAGAGTTCGACGCCTCATTCGACCCGGACTCGGTCGCAGCCGGTGCGGCGGTTTTCTTGGCTGTTCGTTTCTGGGCCGGCCGGCGAGCGGCCTTCTTGGCCGGCGCGGCCGCGTCCGGGCCGCCGGCGTTGGGGGTGCCTGATTCGGTTGATTCGGGGGTGTTGTCGTTCGTGGCATCGAGCATGTGCTCGCACTACTCCTGTCTGGCAGCCGGGGCCGTCAGACCGGATCTTGCCTCGGTCCGTGCGGCCGCGCAGCGGCACTGTGGTGTCTCGGCCCGCAAGCAGAGACTAAGTCTGATGGTGCTCGTCGATCAGCGGGTGCTGACCGGCGTTCCGGTGTCCTTCACTGTCGTTATTCGCAGCGGATCGCCGACCGCTCCGTTCTCGGAGAGCGGTCCCTGCGCCAGTCGGGTAGCCCGTGGGGGCTGAGACGGGGCGAAACCAGCTACCGAAGTCAAGGCGGCCAGCACATCGTCGGGTCGGACGGCCGGAGTTGCTTGGCGTACGACCAACTCGATTATCGCACGAGACTGGTCCTCGGTACCGGCCGACACGATTCCGGTCACAATTGCGGCCCTGGCGTCGATGCTTCGCTTGCCGTCCTTGGTCAACCGATCGACCATCACGGACTCGTGTCGCATCAGTTCCGCGACCGCCTCGACCAGCACCGCCGGATCGTCGGCGAGCTCGAGGCGCCAGTGCGAGGCTTGGATCTGATCGGGCAGCGATCCGGGCGGCGCGTCCAGCACATCAACGGCCAGCACCATGTCGAGTCCGTCGGGCAGTACCGCATCGATGGCCGCGATCACATCCGCCGGCTCGCACCGTTCAGCCAGCGCGATCTCCAGATATTCGGCTTCGGAACCGACCCCGGTCGGGGCCGCCCCCACGTAGCTGATCTTCGGGTGCGGGTGAAAGCCCGCCGAGTACGCCATCGGGACGGCGGCCCGACGCAAGGACCGTTCGAATGCGCGGGCGAAATCGCGGTGCGAGGAGAACCGCATCCGACCTCGTTTGGCGTATTGCACGCGGATGCGTTGCACGATCGGTGCCGGCGGCGGGCCTTCCGGCTGACGACGAGCCATGGTCAGCGTTTCGGCGTGGCCGCGGCCAACGGGAGCAGGCTGCGGCCGGTCGGCCCGACCTGGATGTCAGTGCCCATCGTCGGGCAGACCCCGCAGTCGAAACACGGAGTCCAGCGGCAGTCGTCCTGCTCGTAGCCGGTCAGCGCGTCCTGCCAGTCGTCCCACAACCACTGCTTGTCCAGGCCGGAATCGAGGTGATCCCACGGCAGCACCTCGTCCGCGTCACGTTCACGGGTGGTGAAGAAGCCGATATCCACGCCGTGTGCGGGTAAAACCGCGTCGGCGGCGTCCAGCCATCGTTGGTAGGAGAAATGCTCGCTCCAGCCGTCGAACCGGCCGCCGGAACGCCAGACCCGCTCGATCACGGCACCGACCCGACGATCGCCACGCGAGAGCAAGCCTTCGATCAGTGAAGGTTGCCCATCGTGATAGCGCATTCCGATATTGCGACCGAGGGAACGGTCGGAATTGATGGCGTCGCGCAGCTTCTTCAGCCGGCTGTCCACGACCTCCGGTGCGGCCTGGGCGGCCCACTGGAACGGTGTGTGCGGCTTGGGTACGAAGCCGCCGATCGAGACGGTCGCCTTGATGTCACGGGACCCGGTGGCCGTCCGCCCGGCCCGGATCACATCCTGGGCCATCGTGGCGATTTCGAGGACGTCCTCGTCGGTCTCGGTGGGCAGGCCGCACATGAAATAGAGCTTCACCTGCCGCCAGCCTTGGGAGTACGCGGCCGTCACCGTCGAAATCAGGTCTTCGTGGCTGACCATTTTGTTGATCACCCGGCGCAGCCGCTCGGAACCGCCCTCGGGGGCAAACGTCAAACCCGAGCGACGACCGTTGCGGCTGAACTCATTGGCCAGGTCGATGTTGAACGCGTCCACGCGGGTCGAGGGCAGCGACAGCGACACCCGCGACTCTTCGTACCGGTCGGCGAGCTGCTTGGCCAGCGGCCCGATCTCGGAATGATCTGCACTGGACAGGGAGAGCAAGCCGACCTCTTCGAATCCGGTGGCGGCAAGCCCGCTCTCGACCATCTTGCCGATGCCCTCAATTGAGCGTTCCCGCACCGGACGGGTGATCATGCCGGCCTGGCAGAACCGGCAGCCGCGGGTGCAACCGCGGAAGATCTCCACGGACATCCGCTCGTGCACCGACTCGGCCATCGGCACCAAAGGCGTTTTGGGATAAGGCCATTCGTCGAGATCCATGACGGTGTGCTTGCTGACCCGCTCGGGCACCCGGTCCCGATTCGGTCGCACCGACGCGAGCTGGCCGGCGCTCGGGCCATCGAGGACGTAACTGACGTCGTAGAAACGCGGCACGTACACGCCACCGGTTTCAGCGAGCCGCACGAGCAATTCGTCCCGGCCACCGGGCGAGCCCGCTGCCTTGTGGGCCGCGATCACCTCGGTGATGGCACCCACGATCTGCTCGCCGTCGCCCAGCACGGCCGCATCGATGAAGTCCGAGATCGGCTCGGGGTTGAAGGCGGCGTGGCCGCCACCCAGAACGATCGGATGCTCGTCGCCGCGATCGGCCGCGTGCATCGGGATGCCGGCCAGGTCCAACGCGGTCAGCATGTTGGTGTAGCCGAGTTCGGTCGCGAACGAGACGCCGAGGACGTCGAAGGCGCCAACCGCGCGATGCCCGTCGACGGTGAACTGCGGCACCCCGTGCTCGCGCAGCAGCTTCTCCAGATCCGGCCACACCGCATAGGTGCGCTCGGCCAGTGCGTCGCTGCGTTCGTTGAGCACTTCGTACAGGATCTGCACGCCCTGGTTAGGAAGACCGACCTCGTACGCATCCGGGTACATCAGCGCCCAGTGCACCGGAACCGAATCCCAGTCCTTGCTGCGCGCGTTCAACTCGCCGCCGACGTACTGGATCGGTTTGCTGACCTGAGTCAGTAACGGATCCAACCGGTCGAACAGCGACTCCGGGCTTTGATACTCCGGCTTGTTGGCGCTCACGCCTGGCCATGCTACGGGCCGAGCGCGCCACCGCCGACCGAAAACGGGCTCGGGGACCGGTCAGCCAGCCCGGACGGCACCCGGAAAGCTGAAGACGTGACCGGGGAACAGCAACTCCGGACGAGCCAGGCCGAGACGCTTCTTGCTGATCTCGCCGAGTACGTCGAAGGCATTGTTGAAACCCGGCACGTCGCCGTCCACCAGCGATGCACCACTGAGCTGGGCCCACCTGCCGTGCACGTGGCCGCCGACCACGCCGCCACCGAGCAGCCACATGAGCGAGCCGTGGCCGTGATCGGTGCCGCCGCTGGCGTTCATCTGCACCCGGCGACCGAACTCGGTGACGACCACTACGGTGACCCGCTTGCGGCGGGTCGGTCCGAGGTCGGTCATGAAAGCGGCCAGGGTCTTGGCCGCCGAGGCGAGCTGGCGGTCCAGTTGGTTGGCCTCGTCGGTGTGCGTGTCCCAGCCGCCGACGTCCACGGTCGCCACCTCGACACCGACTTCGGCGCGAAGCATGGTAGCCAGGTCCGCGAGCGCGGTGCCGAAGTTGCCGGATGGGTACTTCGCCCCGTTCTGGGGCGCGGCCTTGGTGCGGGCGGTTTGCGCTGCGGCCAGCGCGGCCAGCGTGGTCGGCACGTCCTGGGCCAGCGGGCCGGACATCCCGCGATACAAAGTGCGCAGTGCAGTCTCGCTCTTGGCCGCTACACCGTCCCAACCAGGGAAAGTGAATGATTTCAAGGAATTCATGACCAACTTGGTCTGGCTGCCGCTCATCGACGACGGCAGGGCCGAGCCTTCGGCGATGGCCCGGAATGTCGTGCCCGGGCCGAGTTGCTGCAGGGCGCGATCCAGCCAGCCGGTGCTGGCGGTGTCCGAACCACCGTGCTCGATGTACTGCTGAGCCTGGAAATGGCTACGCGACACACCGCCGGCAGAAACGCCCGGCACGAACGCCAGCTCTCCGCTCGTCCAGAACGGCAACAGCGGGGCCATCGCATTGTTGAGCGCCCAGCCCGACGTACCGGACAGCGCGGTCAGATTGGCGTCTGACGGGATGAGCTGCGGGCGGATCGCGCGCAGGTAGTCGATGCCGAGCGCGGCCGACGCCGGCACCAGGATCCGCAGGCCGTCTGCCGCACCACGCAGGAACACGGTGACCAGGGTGTTGCCGGTGCGCGACGCGGCCGCCCCATACGCAACGCGGGTGGTGACCAGCTGGCTGCCCAGCGCGGCGACGCCGACCATGCCCATCCCGTTGAGGAACTTGCGCCGGGTCCAGCCCTTGGTGCCCCATTTTTCGTCCTGCTCGCAGAGTTCGGACCGCACCTGCGCCGCATGCGCGGCCAGCGCGGCCGGAGCAGCGTGCGACGGGTCAGCCCCGGGCATCGATGACTTGCTCACTAGAGTTTCCGGCTCTTCACGGGAGCGCTCATCGCTGCCATTCGCTCCGCTCCTCACTCGCTGACGCTCGTTGTGATGCCGCACTCCTGCGTGGTCTGCGTCGTGGTCAGCGCAGGGCATGCTGCGGGGCATCCAGAATCAGTGGGATCAGATGGTCGAGATACCAGCGCAGCTGCGACTTGGCCAGCGTCGTGCTGGCCGGCTCGGCCAGAAAGGACTGCAGTGCCTGGCGGTGAGCGGCCGGAAATGTGCTGCCGGTCAGCCGCTTGGTCAGGGCGTCGATGGCGGCACCGCTGGTTTTGGCCGTCCCGTACAGGGCTGGCGTGTTCAGCTTGGCGAAGCCGTCGTACCAGTTCTGGGTGAGACCGCGGTGGAATCCCCACAGGTTGAGCAGGCTGCCCGAGGAGCGCCAGGCGGCCGCGACGTCGGGATAGCCGTTCGGCGCGGCCCAATCCAGTGGCACGTTGCCGACCGAGGACGTCATCCAGTGCAGGCTGTTCAGCGCGTCAGCCAGCTTGGCCGGCCGCACGCCCAGGGCTCGAATCGTCGCGATCAGGTTCTCGGCCGGGCGTCGCACCTTCAAACCACGGCTGGACCAGAATTCGTCCGAACGAAAAATTGTCGCCAGCATCGGGACGATCTGCGTCTTACCGGCCAGATAGGACCGCGTGACGGCGGCAATCAACGCGGCTGACGGCGCATCGGAGACGAAGCGGACACAGAGTTTGGTGGCCAGCAACTTGGCCGTGCTGGGGTGACTGGCCAGGTAGCGAAGGTAGGCGTCACCGACGGCTTCCCCACCGGCCGCGGTGGCGTTGGCGTGCGAGAAACCGAGGACCCGAACCGGCCCGGTCCAATGCCGGTCGGGACGAAAGTAGTACTTGAAATCGTCGTCGAGCGTGCGGCCGGTCAGGATTCGGGCCGAGAACTTGACGTCGTTCTCGGAATAGACGCGCCCTACCGTGTGCAATTCGAGCAATTCGCGGCCGTAATTCTCGTTGATCGCCGACTTCTTGGACTGGGCCAAATTGAGGAATTGCAGCATTGCCGGGTTGCGGGCCGAGGCCAACAACATGTCGGCGTACGAGCCGAGAGCATGCGCGCGAATCACGTCGCGATCCATCGTGTGCCTTGTGGACCAGACGTCCCCGCTGTGGTTGGCCACGTTGAGGTGGTTGGCGAAGAAGTCAACGACCGTCTCATAGAGCTGGGCCTGGCTCCAGGTCTGCATGCCCAGGGTGACCCGGGTCAGCTGATCCATCGCGTCCCAGCCGTATTCATTGCCGCGGGCCTTGAGCCAGGCCCGAACATCGGCCGGATCCTTGGCCAGCAACGGACCCTGGGCCGCCACTCCCGGCGACCCTCGGTAACCGGACAGCCGGCGACCGGCAGAGATCTCGTTGGCGAACCAGACGTCCGGCCCACGCTGGGTAAAGGACGCGCGGGTGGACGTGGTGGGCCCGAAGGTGAATCGCGACAGGGCGTGCCCGGCTGGATCCCAGCTGAGCGGAGCCTTGGCGGTGTGGCGAGCATGCTGGATTGCCAGGCGAGCCGAGGGCCAGATATGGGTCACCGGTCTTGTCACTCTCCGTAGCCGAGGAAGTCCAGAGAGTAAAACACAGGTTAAGTCTCTTAGCAAACGCGGACTTAACGTCTGGCTTTGGAGCGCTACGCCTGGCCGACGAATCCGCCTTCGCGTGGGTCGTGCACAACTCCCGCGGCGGCATCCTGGACTATGGCCGCCTACTACATACCGTCACCTTGGCGCGACGCGCAGCGAAGACCCATTCGCAACCGCGCGCACTCAACGGCCGCGTCCAGTCAAAGCGACCTGGCCCCAGCGTCGTCGGGCAACGGTCGTCGGGCAGCGGTCGCTGGGCCTACCGCTGACTCGATTGCCGGTTCGTCCTGTGGATGGCTTCGAGCGTTCCCACCGCCAAGCCCATTGCGAACATCGACGAGCCGCCGTAGGACACGAATGGCAAGGGCAGGCCGGTTACCGGGGTCAAGCCCAGGTTCATGCCGATGTTCTGGAACGCCTGGAAGCCGATCCAGCACACGACACCGGCGGCGACGTACCTGGACGTTTCCGTCGCAGCCAGCGCGATCCGCGTCCCGCGCCACAGGACGACCCCGAACAGCGCGATCACAGCGGCCGAGCCCGCGAACCCCAGCTCTTCGCCCGCGACCGAGAACACAAAGTCGGTCTGCTGCTCAGGCACGAACGCGCCCGAAGTCTGCGCGCCGTGAAAGAGCCCTTGCCCCAACAGCCCCCCGTGCGAGATGGCGATGTCGGCCTGGGTGATGTTGTACGCCACACCCTGGGGATCCTGGCCGGGATGGGTGAAGGCCGCGAACCGGGCCAGCTGGTATTCGGCCAGCAATCCAGCGTGAATCGCCAGCACCGCCCCGACCACGCCGACCGCGATCATGGCGACGATCCAGCGGGTTTGCACGCCCGCGCTCAGAAACACCCCGAACGTTGCCGCCACCAGCACCATCGCCGAACCGAGATCGGGCTGCAGCATGATCAAACCGAGCGGGACGATGGCCAGCACCAGCGCGCCCAGCAGTTCCCTCGGACGAGGTGGCATCCCCGCCGCTCGTCGCTCCGCCCGCTGGCCGAACAACACGGCCAAGGCCAGAATCAGACCGAGCTTGGCAAACTCTGCCGGCTGAATTTCGAAACCGGCGGGCAGCACGATCCAAGCGTGGGCCCCGTTAATGGTGGAACCGAAGACGAAAACCGCAAGCAGACCAAGGATGCTGGCCAGGTACAGGGCCGGCCCGAGCAGTCGGAGCAGCCGCGAGTCGACCCGCGAGGCCAGCACCAGCAACACCGCACCGAGCGCGGTGTTCAACACCTGCTTGGCGAGGTAGGTCTGAGGGTTGGCGCCCTCGTCCAGCAACCGGGTCCGGGTGGCCGACCAGACCAGCAACGCCCCGATGACGCAGAGCAGGAACACCGCAACCAGCAGCACCCGGTCGTACGATCGCAGCCGGCCGCTCGACCGAGACGGTCCAGTGGTGGGGCGATACGGCCGTAGGACGGCGGTCATCGCCGCCGTCCCATCGAGGTACCCGCGGTCGGAACCGCATCCGGCAGCCCGCTGGGTGCCGAGGTTACGGATCGGCTGGCGGTGGCCGAGTGGCTTGCGTTCGCGGACTGGCCGGTGTTCGCGGACGGGCTGGCGTTCGCGGACTGGCTGGCCGTGGCCGCCGGCGGCGCGCCCGGCGACGACGAGGGAGCCGCCGAGGCGGCCGTCGTGGTACGTACCGTGGGCGCGATCTTGGGCAGCACCGTCGCGGGGTGGCCGCCAGGTGAAATGGCCGGGGCGGATGCGCCGAGCAACCCTTCGAACACCTTCCGGGCGATCGGGGCAGCCGCACTCGCGCCGGTGCCCGCCTGCTCGACCATGCTCACCACCACATACTTGGCGTTACTGACCGGCTGCCCCGGCTGCACCGGCCCCCAGGACGCAAACCATGACGTGTCCTGCTTGCCGTACACCTCCGCGGTGCCGGTCTTGCCACCGATGAGGGTCTTGATCGGCGAACCGTCGAAGGCCAGCGCGCCGGACACCGCATGCGAATCGTCGAAATGCAGCGAATCACCGAAGAAATCAAGCACCTGCTTGCTCACCGGCACCTTGCGGACCACCTTCGGGGTGATCGTCTTGGTGACCTTGCCGTTCTGGTTCACTTCGGCCCAACCCAGCGTCGGGGCGTACAGCGTGCCGCCGTTGACCATGGCCGAGTACGCGGTGGCCAACTGCAGCGGCGACAGCGTGGTGTCGCCCTGCCCGATGGCGAGGTCGGCGTTGTCGCCGGCCCGGTACCGCCACCCGTCCGTGCAATTCTCCGACGCGAGCAGCGTCAGATACGCGCGGTTGGTGGGATTGGTGACCTCGGGATAGCCCCGTTTGGCGTCCGCGCAGTACTGCGTCTTGTTGGCGTCCCACCGCGCCTGCCGGGTGGCGCGGCCGGCGATAGTCCCGCTGGCCTGCTCGTCGGCCGGCAGGTCCACGCCCGGCGCGGACGAGAAGCCGAACGCGCGCGCCATTGCCTGCTCCTGCTCCAGCGGCTTCTGCTTCTTGTCGACCCGAGCCTGATCGGCGTAATACTCCGCCACCGCCGGGGCGTAGAAGAAGGTGTCGCACGAAACCTGCAGCGCGAACTTGGGCGTGATGGCCCCGCCGAAGGACTCGCCGTCGTAGTTGGTCTTGACCCGGCCGTCGACGGTCAGCGATCCGGGACAGGGGTACTGGCCGTCCAAGCTCATGGCCCCGGACATCACGTCGTCGGACAGGCTGACCAGCTTGAAGGTCGACCCCGGCGCGTATTGCCCGGCGATCGCCCGGCTCACCAGCGGATCGTTGGCTGCCGGCGCGGTGAGCTTGGCGTAGTCGGCGTTCGAGATTCCCCCGACGAACAAAGCCGGATCGTAAGTTGGATAGCTGGCCGCGGCAATGATCCGGCCGGTGTGCGGATCCATCACGACCACCGCACCCGACGGCGCCGCATTGCCGGCTTTGCGTGATGTCGCGATCTGATCGGACAGTGACTTCTCGGCCAGCTGTTGCACCTTCGAATCGATGCTGGTGACCAGGGTGTCCCCCGGCTTGGCGGCGACGCTCGGCCCCGTACCGACCGCCTCGCCGGTGGGGGCCAGATCGACGTACTGAGTGCCGTCGACCCCGCGCAGCACCTGGTCGTAGGACTCTTCCAGGCCGCTGCGGCCGATGGTGTCGGCATCGACCAACGCCTTGTCCGTCTTCTTGTCCGCCTCGCTGACCGCCCCGGCGTAGCCGAGTAGGTGCGCGGCGGACGAACCACCCGGGTAGGACAGCTCAGATTGGGTTTGGACGGCCACACCTGGGTAATCCTCGGCGTGCTCGGATACCGCCAGGATCACCGACGCACTGATCCCGGTGGCGACCGGCACCGGTTCGTAGGGCTCACCCGTCCAGCACGGCGCGGGCACGGTGCTTCCGCAGGGCGTGATCTCCCGTCGCAGGTCGGCCGCCGGCGTGCCGATCAGGCCGGCCAGCCGGTCCAGTACTGCGATGCCTTTGTCGTCGAGCGCGTCCAGGGCCGACCGGTTGACCGTCAATACCTGGACCGCGGCGTTGCCGACCAGAACCCTTCCGCGGGAATCCACGATGTCACCGCGCGGCGCCGGCACGGTGATTGCGCCGAGGTGAGTGAGACCGGCCGACTGAATCGGCTTGTTCGGATCAATCAACTGGACGTAGGCCAGCCGGGCCAGCAAGGTCAGCAGCAGCGAGGCAAGCAGCACGGTCAGGACGAAGACCCGTGAGCGGTGGGATGCCGGGCCGTAGTACGTCGATCGCCGCGGCCGTGGGCGTGCGCCGCGAGGCAGCCGGCCCGGTTGGTAGCTGGCGCCATTACCGGAGCGCACCGGACCTCCTTTGCCCGTCGACCGAAGCGCTCCGAATGAACACATCGGCGGGACGGCCCAATAACACCGCGTCAGCCCGGGGCGGCCGGATCGAATAGGCCCTCAACAACTTGCGGATCAACGGAACCAAGAGCAGACCCAGCAATGCATCGGTGAGGGCGATGGGCACGGTCCAGGCAACGGCCGACGTCACGCTCGGCACCGGATAGCCCAGGACCGCAAGGATGAGCGTGACCGACAGCGAACTACCCGCGGCCAGTACCGCGGCCAGACCCGCGACCGCGCGGGTCCCGTACCGGCGTCCGACGGCCAGGCCGCCGACTCGGCCGGCGAGCAGGCCCGCACCCAGCCAGCACAGCGCTTGCACACCGGCCGGATGCGCACTGCCGAGATCGGCCACCAGGCCGACCGCGAACCCGAAGCCCACCCCGACTCCCGGGCCCGCGTAAATGGCCACGATCACGACCAGCAGGGCCGGCAGGGACACCGGCACCGGAAAGGTCAACGGGGAGATCAGGGTGGCCTGGACGAGCAGCACGGTGAGCACCCCGGCCAGCGCCAACGCTATCCGCGAGAACGTCATCCGGCTCCCAACGTCCCGCCCACCGACGTCAACGGGGCCCGAGCGGTTGTGCGGGGCTGCTGGAGCACCACGCCGATCAGGTTCAATCCGGTCTGCGCCGCGGCCGGCCGCACCGAGACGGTCACGGATCCGCCGGCCGTCGTGGTCACCGAGGTCACGGTGCCGACCGCGATTCCGGCCACATACGTGCTCTGACCGACCGGGCCGGTGACCAGCTGGTCGCCCTTTCGGACGTCGAGTTGGTTGTCCAGCGGCGTGGCCAGCATCCCGGTGACGCCGGTGCCCTTGGCCAGCAACAACTCACCGGAGCGGGTATCCCGTACCCCGACCGCGCTGTTCTTGTCCGCGACCAGCAGTACCACCGAGGTCGTCGGATAGACCCGTAACACCCGGCCGATCAGCGCGGCCCCGTCCGTGACGGTCTGCCCAGCCGTGATGTGTTCACGGCTGCCGACGTCGACGGTGACCGTCCACTGGAAGCCGGCGCCCGGACCAGTCGCCACCACCCGGGTGGGCATCGTCTGCCAGCCGGCCGAATCGGCCTGCAGCTGCAGGCCCTTAAGCTGCTGGGCCGTGCTGGCGTCGGCGGCCTGATCGGTGAGCTGGGCCCGCAGCCGGGCGTTGTCCTGCTGCAGCCGCGCCAGCTCGGTGCGATCGCGTCCGACATCCGGAATGCCCTGAACGAATCGGCGGGCCGGCCCGACGATGGCGTCGGTACCTCGATAGAGCGACCCCAGTGCGCCGGTGGTGCCGCCGCGGGCGCCCGAAAAGGCACCGCCGGTGAAGTCGAGCGTGATGAACAGCAGCGCCAGCACGGACAGCGCCGCCGCGGCAATCTGCTGGCGACGGGTGAGGCTACGCATGTGGTCGAGGTGGCCGGCTAGCGCCGGTGCCCGTCGACGACGACCTTGTGCAGCGAGTCGAATTGCTCGACCACGGTGGCCGTGCCCAGCACGACGGAGTCGAGTGGACGATCAGCGACCAGCACCGGGATGCCGAGATCATGATGCAACCGGGCATCGAGGCCGCGCAGCAGCGCGCCGCCGCCGGTGAGCACAATCCCGCGTGACACCAGGTCCCCGGACAGCTCCGGTGGGCAGCGGTCGAGGGTGGCCCGAGCGGCGGCCACGATCCGATTGATCGGCTGGGTCATGGCGCGCCGCAATTCGTCCGCGGAAACGACGACGTTGCGCGGCAAACCGGAGGCAAGGTCCCGGCCACGGATCTCTGCGCGAACCGGACCGGAAATCGGGAACGCGGACCCGATGGAAATTTTCAGTTCCTCGGCCGTTCGCTCACCGATCAGCATCGAGAACTCGGCGCGAATGTGATCGACGATGGCCCGATCGAGAGCGTCGCCGGCCACCCGCAGGCTCGTGCTGGCGACAATGCCGGCCAGCGCGATGATCGCCACTTCGGTGGTGCCGCCGCCGATGTCGATGATCATCGAGCCGGACGCCTGACTGACCGGCAACCCGGCCCCGATCGCCGCGGCCATCGGTTCGGAGATGATGTGCACCCGCCGGGCGCCGGCTGCGTACGCCGACTCGCTGACCGCCCGCTGCTCGACGGAGGTGATGCCGCTGGGGACGCAAATGACCACCCGCGGCCCGGCGAAGGTACGCCGACCGGTGACCTTGCGGACGAAGTAGCGCAGCATCTCGGCGGTGATGTCGTAGTCGGCGATTACCCCGTCTTGTAAAGGGCGAACCGCCTTGATGTGACCCGGGGTACGGCCGATCATCTGCTTGGCCTCGGTGCCGACCGCCACCACCGCACGGGTGGTCGTATCGATGGCGACGACGGACGGTTCGTTCAGCATGATGCCGCGGCCGCGCGCGTACACCAGGGTGTTGGCCGTGCCGAGGTCGACCGCCAGGTCACCGCCGAGAAAGTCGCCACCCAGCAGCGACATCGGGGTGAAGGCCATGGCGTACTCGCAACCTCGTCTGCGCACCGGCTGGGACGCGTGTTACTGGTGTGAACGGACGAGTCGATGGTATGGCGCGGACACAACGTTTCTTCGGCGCGACGCGCCGCGAGAATGCCCCTATGTTTTCTGTGTATCCGGCGTAAGCGGACCGATCAGGGCGCGATCTTCCGAGTTCGGAGAGCAGGCGACGATCAGTCGTCGGCGCCGGCGAACCAGAGACCGATCTCGCGGTCGGCCGATTCGACCGAGTCCGAACCATGGACCAGATTCTGCTGGACGGCCAAGCCCCAATCCCGACCGAAATCGCCGCGGATGGTGCCGGGCAACGCCTTGGTCGGATCGGTCGCCCCAGCCAGCGCCCGGAAACCTTCGATGACGCGATGACCCTCGGCGACCACGGCGACCACCGGCCCGGACAGCATGAAGTCCACCAATGGCTGGTAAAACGGCTTACCGACGTGCTCGGCGTAATGCTCGGCCAGTAGGTCTGCGGTGGCGCTGCGGTGGCGCAGGGCCACCACGCGGTAGCCCTTTCGCTCGATGCGGGCGAGGATTTCGCCGATCAGGTTGCGCGCGACACCGTCAGGCTTCACCAGGATCAACGTGCGTTCTACGACCTCACTGGCAGTGGAGTCGGTGGAATTGGCAGTATTTGCAGGCTGGGATGCGGTCACGTCGCTCAGCGTATCGGGCGGGTTCGACCCGCCCGTCTCACGACACCAACATCCGCCAATCGGTCGGCGTACCCACCAATTGCGTACGCAGTCGCAATAGATAAATCCACAGGCCCAGGAAGATCACTACGACCACCGCGATGATCGGCACCAGCGCGATGGTGAACGCGAGCACGACCTGCAGTACCGAGCCGAGCCCGATCCCCCAGCGCCGTTTCAGCAGGAATCCAGTGACCACCAGCAGCACCGCCAGCCCCACCAGCACCCAGGTCTTGGTCGCCGACAAACCTTCGCTGGTCTGGGCGATGGTGCGCGGAATGAGCAGCACCACGAAAGCCTCCAGGCACAGGATCGCGGCGAGCGCACCGCGAGTGGCTCGGTTGGCCCGCACTCGGCGCTCGGCCAGCTCTTCCTCCGACGGCGGCTCGTCTTCGCGTTCGGGTTCGCTCACTGGTGCATCCTCAGCTGCTCCCGCGAGCCAGCAGGGTGCGGGCCTCGCCGGCCGTGACGACCGAGCCGGTGATCAGTACGCCGGCACCGGCCAGCACGCCGTCTGGGGTGTCCTCGGCCAACCGGATCGCCGTCTCGATCGCGTCGTCCAGCCGCGGCTCGACGCTGACCCGTTCCGGGCCGAAGATGCCCACCGCGATCGCGGCCAGCTCATCGGCCACGAACGCCCGCGAGGACGAGTTCTGGGTCACGACGAGGTGGACGAGCACCGGCTCCAGGATCTCCAGGGCCTGGCGCGCGTCCTTGTCGGCCAGCATCGACACCACGCCCACGAGCTGGCGGAAGTCGAAGCCCTCGTTCAGCGCCTCGATCGTTGCGCGCATGCCGGCCGGATTGTGACTGGCGTCGATCAGCACGGTCGGCGCGGATCGAACCGCTTCGAGCCGACCCGGGGCCGAGACGGCGGCGAACGAGCTGCGCACGATATCGAGATCGATCGGACCGGTGGCAGCACCGGACCCGAAGAAGGCCTCGACGGCAGCCAGCGCACAGGCCGCGTTCTGCGCTTGGTACGCACCGTGCAACGGCAAGAAGATCTCGTCGTAGACGCCACCGAGTCCTTGCAAGGTGACGACCTGCCCACCCACCGCCAGCCGTCGCTCCTGCACGCCGAATTCCATGCCCTCGCGCGCCACTGGGACCTGCAGCTCAACGGCCCGCTTGATCAGCTCGGCCGCAGCCTCGGTGGGTTGCGCGGCCAACACCGCCGACGAACCGGCGTGAATGATGCCGGCTTTTTCGATGGCGATCTTGGCCACGGTGTCGCCGAGGTACTGCACGTGGTCCAGGGCGATCGGCGTGACGACGGCGACCGGTGCCTGCAGCACGTTCGTAGCGTCCCAGGAGCCACCCATCCCGACTTCCACCACGGCCACGTCGACCGGTGCGTCGGCGAAGATCACGAACGCCAGGGCGGTGATGGTCTCGAAAAAGGTCAGCGGGATATCCGAACGCTGATCGACGAGGTCCAGATAGGGCAGCAATTCGTCGTAGGCGTCAGTGAAGGTGCGGTCCGGCACCGGCTCCCCGTCCAGCACGATGCGCTCGGTCATCGACACCAGATGCGGGCTGGTGTACCGGCCGGTCCGCAAGCCGAACCCGCGCAACAACTCATCGATCATCCGGGCCGTCGACGTCTTGCCGTTGGTGCCGGTGATGTGGATCGAGCGGTAGGAATGCTGGGGCTGGCCGAGCAGGTCGAGCACCGCCTCGATCCGTTCCCGTGACGGGCTGATCTTGGCCTCACCCCAGCGGCTCAACAGGGCCTGCTCGACCTCGACCCGCCGGGCGAGCTCCAGCTTGCCGGCGCTGGTCACGGGGCCGTACCTGCGTCCGGCGTGGGCGGAAGTTCGGCCAGCGCGCGCTCGATACGCTGGATGTCGGCCACGGCAGCTTCGTTGCGGGCACGGATGCCAGCGACGATGTGTTCCGGCGCCTTGCCGAGAAATGCCTCGCTACCCAGCTTGCCCGCGGTCTGGTCCCGCTCCTTCGAAGCGCCGGTCAGGTCACGTTCCAGCCGGGCCCGTTCCGCGGCCACGTCGACGGCGGTAGACAGATCCAGCTCGATACGCACCCCTGCCGCAGTGGTCAGGGACGCCGTCGGAGTGAACCCGGCCGCAGGTTCGTCCAGGCGCAGCAGGGTACGGATCTCTGAGGCGTAGCCGGTCAGCCCGACGAACCGGGCCGGGATGCGTTGCGACGGCTTCACCCCTTGATCGCTGCGGAACCGGCGCACCTGCAGGACGACATCCTGCATCAGTTCGACGGCCTGCTCGGCGCCCGGGTCGAGCCGGTCTGGATCGGCCGTGGGCCACGGGGCGATGACGAGGGATTCCGCTGCGGTCAGCGCGGTCCAGAGCTTCTCGGTCACGAACGGCATCATCGGGTGCAGCAGCTTGAGCAGGCCGTCGAAGACCTCACCCAGCACCCGTCGCGTCACCGCGGCGCGTTCCGGCGAGCCATTGAGCGATACCTTGGCCAGTTCCAGGTACCAGTCGCAGACCTCGTCCCAGGCGAAGTGGTACAGCGCATCGGCGATCTTGGCGAATTCGTAGTCCGCGTAGTAACCGTCGACCTCGGCGATGACGCGGTTCAACCGCGACACGATCCACGCGTCCGGTCCGGTCAAATCGGCGGCGAGGTCACCGTCCGTCGTCGCCCCGTTGAGTAGCCCGAAGCGGACGGCGTTCCACAGCTTGTTGCAGAAGTTGCGCGAGCCCTGAACGGCCTCCTCGCCGATGGGCACGTCGGCACCGGGGTTGGCTCCGCGGGCGAAGGTGAACCGCATCGCGTCCGTCCCGAACCGGTCCATCCAGTCGATCGGATCGATGCCGTTGCCCCGGGTCTTGGACATCTTGCGGCCGAACTGGTCACGCACCATGCCGTGCAGCGCGATGGTGTGGAAGGGCACGTCCCGCTCGGCGCTGTCGTCCTTCATCGCGTACAAGCCGAACATCATCATGCGTACGACCCAGAAGAACAGGATGTCGTAGCCGGTGACCAGGACCGTGGTCGGATAGAACTTGGCCAGATCCGGGGTCTCGTCCGGCCAGCCCAACGTGGAGAAGGGCCACAATCCGGAGGAGAACCAGGTGTCGAGCACGTCCGGGTCCTGCCGCCAGCCGTCGTCCTCGGACGGTTGCGGATCGTCGGGGCCGACACACACCATCTCGCCGGTGGGCGAATACCAGACCGGGATGCGGTGCCCCCACCACAGCTGCCGGCTGATGCACCAGTCGTGCAGGTTGTCGGTCCAGGCAAAGTAGCGGCTGGCCATCTCGGGCGGACTGATCCGCACCCGGCCGTCGCGCACGGCGTCACCGGCCGCCTCCGCCAACGGCGCCACGTTGACGAACCACTGCAGCGAGAGCCGTGGCTCGATCGGTTCCTTGGACCGCTCCGAATGCCCGACCGAATGCAGGTACGGGCGGGTTTCGGCCACGATGCGGCCCTGCTCGCGCAGCTTCTCACGGACGGCCACCCGGGCTTCGAAACGGTCCAGCCCGTCGAACTCGGTGCCCGTATCACTGATCCGGCCCTGCTCGTCCATGATCGTCAGCATCGGAAGGTTCGCGCGCTGCCCGATCGCGAAGTCGTTCGGATCGTGGGCGGGCGTGACCTTGACCGCGCCGGTACCGAATTCCGGGTCGACGTGTTCGTCGGCGATAACCGGGATCATCCGTCCGGTCAACGGCAGTTCGAGGTCGGTGCCGATCAGGTGGGCGTAGCGCTGGTCGGTGGGGTGCACCGCAACGGCCGTATCACCGAGCATCGTTTCAACCCGGGTGGTGGCCACCACGATGTGCGGCTCGGCGTCCTCGAGCGAGCCGTAACGCATCGAGACCAGTTCACCTTCGACTTCTTCGTGCACGACCTCGGCGTCGGACAGCACCGACCGCAGCACCGGCGACCAGTTCACCAGCCGCTCGGCGCGATAGATGAGGCCATCGTCGTAGAGGCGTTTGAACATGGTTTGCACCGCTCGCGACAACCCGGCGTCCATCGTGAAGCGTTCGCGGGACCAGTCCACGCCGTCGCCGAGCCGGCGCATCTGGCTGAGGATGGCGCCGCCGTGCTCGTCCTTCCACTGCCACGCCCGCTCGACGAACGCTTCCCGGCCGAGCTCGCGGCGGTTCGTGCCCTCGGCGGCCAGGGCCCGTTCGACCAGGGCGTGCACCGCGATGCTGGCGTGGTCCGTCCCGGGTAGCCACAGGGTCTCGAAGCCCTGCATGCGCGCGCGGCGAGTCAGTGAATCGATCAGGGTGTGCTCGAAGGCATGGCCGATGTGCAAGCTACCGGTGACGTTCGGCGGCGGGATGACCACGGTGAACGGCGGCTTGTCGGATTTCGCGTCGGCCACGAAGTAGCCCCGTTGGACCCAGCGCTCGTAGAGCCCACTTTCGACCTCGGCCGGGGCGTACTGGCTGGGGAGTTCGGCCTGCCCACGAAGAACGGTCTGGCTGGGCAGCCCGGACTGGGAATTCTCGCCAGGATCACTGGCGGGCTGCGAGGTAGTCACCCATCAATCCTACGGATGCGGTTACCGCACGCGGGTTGGCTACCAGCGTGCGAAGACCAGCCCCGCGAGTTCAGCGAACAACTCGTCCGGATCGCGCCGCACACCGCGGGCGGCGAACCAGGTGCACACGTTGACGCAGTCGCGTTGGAGGTACTGCATCCCGTTCGGATTGGCGACCACATCGACGATCTGTGGCAGGTCGATCATCACCACCCGCCGTTGGTGAACCAACAGGTTGTAGGCCGACAGGTCGCCGTGGGCCAGCCCCAGGCCGGCCAGCGCAATCATCATTTCCAGCACCTGCGCGAAGAGGTCGGCGAGGTCGGCGGGGGCGACCTCCTCGACCGGCTCGGAACCAGGCGGACCCAAGGCCGGCGAGCCGGCACGAATCTCGGCGAGCCGGGGCGCTGCTTGCCGGCCGTCGCCGATGAACTCGAGCAGGATCTCGGTCTCGTCGACCTGGACCGGATACGGCACGGGCAGACCGCGTTGCCACAACTGGGATAGGGCGCTGAACTCGGCAGCGGCCCATTGACCGGCGCGGAGTTGGACGCCGTACCGGGTGCGCCGTTCGATGGCGCGCTGATCCCGGCTGCGTCGGGCGGTGCGCCCGTCGGTATACGCCGCGTCCCGGTGGAAGTCGCGGTGCTCGGCGGCTCGGTACCGCTTCGCCGCCAGCAGCACGCCCGGGCCGTCCGGGATTGCCCGCTCGAGCAGGAACACATCGGCTTCCTTGCCGGTTATGAGGACGCCCAGCTCGGTGTCGATGGCGGCATCGGAGGTGATGACCCAATCCGGGCGGGGCCCGGGACCGTGGGATCCCTTGACCACCGACGACCAGGTCGACCAGCGTCGGTCCGGGCCGGGGTCGGCTAGTTCCTGGAAGTGAAGTTGGCCGTCGAAGCGACGGGCATAGGCGCCATGGACTTCATCAGCCTCATCGACATGGTGATCGCTGTGGTGGCTGTGGTGGCTGTGGTCGCCGTGGTCATTGTGGTCGCCGTGGTCATTGTGGTCGTTGAGATGAAGGTCGCGCACTGCAGCGGCTCCTGAGGAAAGCCGGGCCGGCGCGCGAGTCAGCGACGCGGCAGCCCGAGGGGTGAGAGGCATGGATGGACGGTGCGAACCCGCATGGTCATGCCTCCCTTCTTCCGCAGTGCGCCGACAGAGTACGGCTCAGGAGGTAACTGTTCCCGGTAGCCCGAGGTTCGGCAACTCAATTAAGGGACGCAGCGCAATAATGGACGCAGCGCAATAATGGACGCAGCGCAATCAATGAGCGGAGCGCAACCAATGGACGCCAGCGTCAACTAGTGGACGCAGCACCGAAACGGTCACGTCCATAGTGATACGAGCTGGCGCGGGGTGAGGTTACCGGCCGGTCCGGGAACTAAGCCGACTTCTCGTGCGGTAGGTCAACCTCGGCCCGCGGTACCAGCGTCGGATAGACGTGTTCCAGCACGGTCTCAGCGGTGATGACGACCTTGGCGACGTCCTCGCGGGAGGGCACCTCGTACATCACGGAGAGCAGGACCTCTTCCATGATCGCGCGGAGGCCGCGGGCGCCGGTGCCGCGCTTGACCGCCTGATCGGCGATGGCATGCAGCGCGTCCTGGGTGAATTCGAGTTCGACGTTGTCGAGTTCGAAAAGCCGGTTGTACTGCTTCACCAGCGCGTTCTTGGGCTCGGTCAAGATCTCGACCAGAGCCTCGCGATCCAGCGGCTTGACCGTGGTAATCACGGGCAGCCGGCCGATGAATTCTGGGATGAGCCCGAATTTCATCAGATCCTCGGGCATTACCTCGCCGAAGACATCACGGGCGTCCAGCTCGAACTTGGTCTTCAACTCCGCGCCGAACCCGAGACCCTTTTTGCCGACTCGGGATTCGATGATGCGATCCAGGCCCGCGAATGCGCCGCCGACGATGAACAGCACATTGGTGGTGTCGATCTGGATGAATTCCTGATGCGGGTGCTTGCGACCACCCTGCGGCGGCACCGCGGCTGAGGTGCCTTCGAGGATCTTCAGCAACGCCTGCTGAACGCCCTCGCCCGAGACGTCGCGGGTGATCGACGGGTTTTCGGCCTTGCGCGCGATCTTGTCGACCTCGTCGATGTAAATGATGCCGGTCTCGGCCCGCTTGACGTCATAGTCTGCAGCCTGGATCAGCTTGAGGAGGATGTTCTCGACGTCCTCGCCGACGTAGCCGGCCTCGGTGAGCGCCGTGGCATCGGCGATGGCGAACGGGACGTTCAACATCCGGGCCAGGGTCTGGGCCAACAGCGTCTTGCCCGAACCGGTCGGACCGAGCAGCAGGATGTTGGACTTGGACAGCTCGACACTGTTGTCGTTGCGCTTGCCGCCGGTATCACCGCCGGCCTGGACGCGCTTGTAATGGTTGTAGACCGCTACCGCCAGGGTGCGCTTGGCTTGCTCTTGGCCGACGACGTAGGAGTTCAGGAACTCGCAGATCTCACTCGGCTTGGGCAACTCATCGAAGCTGAACTCTGCCGTTTCGGACAGTTCTTCTTCGATGATCTCGTTACACAGGTCGATGCATTCGTCACAGATGTAAACACCGGGACCGGCGATCAGCTTTTTGACTTGCTTCTGGCTCTTCCCGCAGAAAGAGCATTTGAGCAGGTCGCCTCCGTCGCCTACGCGTGCCACCCGATGCCATCCCCTCAGTCCATTGACGTCGCCGTCGATTCATGGTGCCGAATGCGCCGTTAGTGCTTCACATGCCTATCGGCCGACTACAGACGCGCCGTAGCAGAAAACGCTACCTCGTGTCTGCCGATAAGTCGCCTCTTTAGGGTCCGTGTCTTGCCTGGGTCCGCGCGTTGATCGCTTCAATCGGCGCGACCACCGCGGGTGCGCTGCCGGTGGCGCCTTGTCGCCGCCCGCAGCGCAGCCGACTAGTCGTTGGAAACCTTGCGGGTGGTGATGACCGAATCGACGATGCCGTAGTCCTTGGCCTGGTCGGCGGTCAGAATCCGGTCGCGCTCGATGTCCAGTTTGATCTGCTCTTCGGTCTGGCCGGTGTGCCGAGCCAGGATGCTTTCGAGCAGCCCACGCATCCGCATGATCTCGTTGGCCTGGATCTCGAGGTCGGTGACCTGACCCTGCCCCTCGCCGGACGGCTGATGGATCAGCACCCGCGAGTGTTCCAGCGCGAAGCGCTTGCCCTTGGTGCCGGCCGCCAGCAAGACGGCGGCGGCCGAGGCGGCCTGGCCCATGCAATAGGTCTGAATCTCAGGTCGAACGTAGGACATCGTGTCGTAGATCGCGGTCAACGCGGTGAACGAGCCACCCGGGGAGTTGATGTAGATCAGGATGTCGCGATCCGGATCGGTCGACTCCAGGCAGATCAGCTGGGCGATGACGTCGTTGGCCACCACATCATCGATCGGCGCCCCGAGGAAAATGATGCGTTCCTCGAACAGTTTGTTGTACGGGTTGGATTCCTTCATCCCGTAGTTGGTGCGCTCGATGAACGAGGGCAGCACGTAACGACTGGAGGCCGGTTGGCCCGCGGACCCACCAGGGGCCGACCACCCGGACGGGCCGGGAGTGAAGAGCTGGGACATGATCGGTATCTCCTTTTAAGCCGGCGCCGGCGCTGAGCCGTTGCTCATCTGGCCGACCCGACTGACGACGTGGTCGACGAAGCCGTACTCCAGAGCCTGCTGGGCCGTGAACCAGCGGTCACGTTCGGAATCGGCGCGGATCTGCTCGACGGTCTGACCGGTGTGCTCGGCGATGAGCTGAGCCATTTCGATCTTGGTGAGCTTGAACTGCTCCGCCTGGATCGCGATGTCCGACGCGGTGCCACCGATACCGGCAGACGGCTGGTGCATCATGATCCGCGCGTGCGGAAGGGCATAACGCTTGCCCCGGGTGCCGGCCGACAGCAGGAACTGCCCCATCGATGCGGCCAGGCCCAGGGAGTACGTGGACACGTCACATTCGACAAACTGCATCGTGTCGAAGATGGCCATGCCAGCGGTGACCGAGCCGCCCGGCGAGTTGATGTAGAGGTTGATGTCGCGGGTGGCGTCCTCGGCGGACAGCAGCAACAGCTGCGCGCAGATCTGGTTCGCGATCGTGTCGTCCACGACTTGACCTAGGAAAATGATCCGCTCGCGGAGCAGCCGGTCATAGACAGAGTCATTGAGGTTCATTCCGGCGCCGGCGCTGCGGGACTCGATCGACATCGAGGCCGGCTTGGCGGTGGAGCTCAGCCCGGCAATCTGTGGCACATAGGGCATAGCGGACGTGGTTGGGCTGCTGACGCCAGGTGCTACCACCTGGTACTGCGAATCGTAGAAACTCACTTCGGCGTTCCTTCCTCCGATGGGGCTACATCGACCCTAACGGCACGGGCGGGTCCAGGACTCCCCAGACCCGCCCGCGTTCGCTCAGGGCGTGAAAACGCCGCTTGTTCAGTTCTGCTTGTCACCTTCGCCGGCAACGACACCTTCAACGGCAACGTCATCGGTAGCTGCATCGTCGTCGTCGTCGTCATCGTCATCGTCATCGTCATCGTCGTCATCGTCCAGCAGGTCGCCCACCAGGTCGTCGTCCGCGGTGAGCGGTCCCCCGTCGTCGAGCGCGTCCAGCTCGGCCTGGCCCTCGGGCGTATCCAGCACCGACAGATCGACCGGGTGGCCCGACGCGTCGGTCACCGAGGCCGATTCGAGGACGGTGGCCAGCGCCTTGTTACGACGCACGTCGGCGACCAGAGCTGCGATGTTGCCCGCCTGAACGATCTGATCGGCGAATTCCTGGGGCGCCATGCCGTACCGCTGGGCCTGCCGCACGATGTATTCGGTGAGCTCGGCGTCGGATACCGCAACGGCTTCGGCGTCGGCAATCGAGTCGAGGATGAACTGGGTCTTGACCGACTTCTCGGCCACCTCGCGCAACTCGGCGGTGAATTCCTCGCGCGTCTTGCCTTCAGTCTCGAGGTATTCGGCAAAGGCGTCGTCGTCGTGGTTGAGCTGGTGGACGACGTCGTGCTCGCGCCATTCGATCTCGGACAGCACGGCCGACTCGGGCAGCGGTACCTCGGTCTGAGCGACCAGCAGGTCCAGCACCTTGTCTCGAGCCTCGGCGCCTTGACCCAGCACCTTTACCCGAGCCAGCCGCTCGCGCAGATCCGTGCGCAATTCGTCCAGGGTGTCGAATTCAGAGGCGAGCTGGGCAAACTCGTCGTCGACGGCGGGCAGTTCGCGTTCCTTCACCGAGATGACCGTGACGGTGATGTCCGCTTCGGAGCCGGCGAGATCACCGAAAGCCAGCGTGGAGCTGAAATCGGCCGACTCGCCGGCGGACTTGCCGACGATGGCGTCATCGATGCCTTCGATGAGTGAGCCGGAGCCCACTTCGTAGGACAGACCGCTCGCCGATCCGCCCTCGACCTCGACTCCGTCGACCTTGGCGGTGAGGTCGAGCGAGACGAAGTCGCCGGACTCGACGGCGCGTTCGACTGCATTCAGAGTGCCGAAACGGGCCCGCAACGCCTCGAACTGTTCGGAAACCTCGTCGTCGGTCACTTCGGCGTCATCGACCGTGACGGCGAGACCCTCCCAGGCGGGGACGGGGATGTCGGGGCGTATGTCCACCTCGGCGGTAAAGGCCAATTGGTCGTTGTCTTCGAGCTTGGTGACCTCGATGTCAGGTTGACCAAGAGCCTTCACGCCGCTGTCGCGGACGGCGTCGGAGTACGCCTTTGGCAACGCCTTGTTGATGGCCTCTTCGAGTACCGCCGCGCGCCCGACCCGCTGGTCGATGATGCGTGGCGGAACCTTGCCCGGACGAAAACCGGGAACCTTTACTTGCGAGCCGATGGCCTTGTACGCGTCATCCAGGCTCGATTTCAACTCGTCAAAAGGCACCTCGACCGCGAGCTTCACTCGGGTCGGGCTGAGGTTCTCGACGGTGCTCTTCACGGTTTGCTCTTCGCTCCTCGGTGGACGTGCAGTAAGCGGACGGTGGTGCGATCGAACATCGAACAGCTGGGCCAGAGCCCGGACGCCCGGTCGGGGTGACAGGATTTGAACCTGCGGCCCCTCGCTCCCAAAGCGAGTGCGCTACCAAGCTGCGCTACACCCCGGTACATCGTCCAGCGTTGACTGATACAGATGTCCCGACCGGCAAGTGTACGGGGGTCAAGGGCCCACGCGCGCACACGCTAGGCTGTCGAGGCACCGCGCGGCGCAGAACCGTGTCTCCCACCGGCCGGAACGAGCGCTCCGCGGTCGCTGCGGGCGTAGCTCAATGGCAGAGTCTCAGTCTTCCAAACTGATTGTGCGGGTTCGATCCCCGTCGCCCGCTCCACCCGCAAGGCCCCTCGTCGCGGGCGACCTCGCAGGGAACCTTTCGCTCGCCACGTAAGATGGCCAGCGATGAGCACACATCGCGGCCACTCGGATGAGCAGCCGCGACCGCCCTCGGCGTTTCGTCGTGACATCCAGGGCCTTCGCGCAGTCGCGGTGGTCCTCGTCGCCCTTAACCACGCGGGCTTGGGGATCTTCCCGGGCGGCTACGTCGGGGTGGACGTGTTCTTCGTCATCTCCGGCTTCCTGATTACCGGTGTCCTCCTCGGTGAAGCGCAGGCGGGATCGCTCAGCCTGAGAGACTTCTATGCTCGCCGAGCTCGACGTATTCTGCCGGCGGGCAGCCTCGTGGTGATCGTCGTTTGTATCGCTGCTGTGCACATCATGGACTTTGTCGATGCGCGCAAAGTACTGGTCGACGCCGTCTGGGCGACGTTCTTCTCCGCAAACATTCGATTCATGCACCAGACCGTCGACTACTTCAATCACGACGCGGCGTCCCCGCTCCAGCACTACTGGTCGCTTGCGGTTGAAGAGCAGTTCTACGTCGTTTGGCCGATCGCGATCCTGCTAACACTGGCCGCTCTGCGGGTGTTTGGTCAGCGGCACTCAGGTAGCGGCCGCCCGGCCAGCCACCGACCACGATCCTCGACGAGGCCGCTCGCCGTTTGGATCGCAGTTCCACTCACGATCATCGCTGTCGCTTCGCTGAGCCTATCGATCGCTCAGACGACACAAACATCGACATCGCCGTACTTCTCGACGATTGATCGAGCTTGGGAACTGGCCGCCGGTGGTCTTGTTGCGCTCGGACTGCCGTTGCTCGGCCGTACGCCAGTCTGGGCTCGTGGCATCGCGACGTGGGCCGGCGCGGCTGCCATCATCGTGGCCGCGACCGTATTCGACTCGACAACGCCCTTCCCCGGGTCCGCGGCGCTGCTGCCCGTCGCAGGTGCCTGCGCGCTGATCGTCGGCGGCATCGGCAAACCTTCGCGTGGATTCAACCGGATCCTCACGACGCGCCCGTTCGCGTTCATCGGCGACATCTCATACTCGCTCTACCTCTGGCACTGGCCGGTCCTTGTGCTCGGCGCGGCGTGGGCAGGACATGCGCTGACCGTGCGCCAGAACTGTCTCCTCTTGCTTCTGGCGCTTCTATTGTCCGTCGCATCATTCAGGCTGATCGAAGATCCGGTGCGGAGGTCGAAACGGCTATGGGGCCGCCGTCCTCGACGAGCACTCGTCATGTGGCCTGTTGCGGTACTTGTCACGCTGTTGGTGGTCGTGGAGGCGCGGCCATCGGCACCCGGCTTCGCTTCCGACTACAGCGCGACCAACGCGTTTCAACAGCTTGCGCCGGCAGATCAGGTGAAGCAATCGATTGCCGCCGCACAGCGCGGCGTGCCGATTCCGGGCGATTTGAAACCCGCTCTGCAAGACATCAAGTCGGACTTCAAGTCGATTGGCGACTGCAGCGGGTACCGCAAGACAAGCAACCAGATCTGCCAGTACGGCGACCCCAACGGCACGAAGACGATCGTGCTGTTCGGCAACTCCCACGCCACGATGTGGGTGCCAGCCATGGCCGAAATTGCCAAGCAAGCACACGTCCGGCTGTATCCCCTTGTCAAGGAGTCCTGCGACTACCCGACTTTTGAAGCTTCCAGTGGTCAATGCGCGGTGTGGTATCGCTGGGCCCTTACCCAGATCTCAGCTCTGCACCCAGACACCATTGTGATGGGCGGGGACCTCGCCGGCGGGGATTGGCAGTCGGCGCTCAAGCGTTCCGTCACTGAACTTAAGGCACGGTCGGACGACATCAGGTTCCTCGAGCTTGCGCCGGGCCTCCGCCAGGCACCGGATGCCTGTCTCCTGCGCAAAGGAGCCACGCTGGGAAGCTGCATGGCCACGACGCCGGCACAAATGATCGCCAGTAGCGAGGCAGAGGGCCGCATCGTGAGCGCACTCGGCGCGCGCTATGTCCGCGTCCGTCAATGGTTCTGCGTGCAGGCGACCTGCCCGGCGGTTGTCGGATCAATCGTTACCTACGCAGATGTCGGACACGTCACTGAGACTTACGCCTTGCACGTGGCGCCAGCCCTGGCCGCAGCGCTAGCACTCGGCTCCCACTGAACAGGGGCGGTCGGTGTGCCGCACCGGAAGTTCAGCGACTTGCGACACTGGGAATACGATGCCGCTGGTACGCCTGGAACGCAGACGCATTCGACCGCACCGGGACAATCCGCCCTTGGGTGCGCGGCATTCTTCCGAGCCATCGATTCTTGGGGTGACGACATGTTCGCGATAGCCGACCAGGTCCGCACATGGCAGGCCGAAGGACGTCCGGTGACGATCGCCCGGGTGGCGGTCACCCGCGGCTTCAGCTCCGGCAATCCGGCCGACGCGCTGGCCGTCACACCCGGCGCACCGTGGGCGGGCGGCCTCCTCTCGGGCGCGGCCGACGTCGAACTGGGTCGGCAGTTGGAGCAGGCCGACGGAGCTGGCGGCCTGGTCGAGATCAAGGTGAGCGATGCCGACGCGGAGTCGGTCGGGCTGTCCTGTGGGGGTCTGGCCCAGGTGCTGTTCCAGCCGGCCGCCGACATCGACGACGCCGCCTGGTCGTTGCTGGCCGAACAGCAGCCGCTCTGTCTGGTCACCGAGCTCGCGAATCCGAGCCACACGCAGTGGGCCACCGCAGAGTCCGCTGCAGCCCTGGCCGACGAGGCGGCGACCGTGTTTGCCCGCGGCGCCAGCCGCCTGGAACTGACCGAGGATCTGCTGATCAACGCGCTGTGGCCGGCGCCGCATCTGCTCGTGGTGGGCCGCGGCGCGATCGCTGAAGCGCTACAGCAAGTCGGTGCGCTGCTCGATTGGTCCTCGGCCGTCATCGATGACGGCGACGGGGCTCGCGACGCCGCCTCCTCGTTGCGACCCGGCGATGCCTGCGTCGTGCTCAGTCACGACCTGAACGTGTCCGGAGCGGCGCTGCTCGCCGCCACCCGCGCCGCGGCGTCCTACGTCGGCGCGCTCGGCTCGCGGCGCACCCAGGCCGCGCGCAGTGGTTGGCTGTCCAAGCACGGCGCGACCGAGGCCCAGCTGGACAAGATCCATGGGCCGGCCGGGCTCGACCTGGGCGCCCTGACCCCGGCCGAGATCGCGCTGGCGATCATCGCTGAGGCGATGGCCGTCCGTACCCATCGCTCGGCCGCCTCGCTTCGGCAAGGCGCCCCGATTCACTGACCGTCGCCCTGCTCGGACTGGGCGAGGAGTGTTCCGGGTGCTTCGGTAGCGCACCGGTGTGAATCACCTCGCCGGCGATGTCGCGCAATTTGCGGTGCAGGTGCTGGCTGGCCGTCCGCAAGCGGCTGAACGCTTCGTCGGCGGTATGGAGTTCACGGGCCATCAGAATGCCCAGGGCCATGCCGATCTCGCGGTTGCTTTCCAAAGCACGCTGCAGATGCATGTTCTGGTCCTGGTGCTGCAGATTCAGCAACATCAACGACGTGTACGCCGCGAAGATCGCACCGGTAGCGAGCGATGAACTGTCAAAGGCCTGCGGCCGAAGCGCGTAGAAGTTGAGCGCGGCGCGCTCCGTCTCGGTGAGGAACAGCCGGAAGCAGAGCATGCTCCGGACGCCGGTTTCCGAGACGGCCAGCTGGGCGAAGCGAGGCCACTGCTGGTCAACGGCCAGGTCATCGGCGTGCGCGATGTCGCTCTGGACCAGCGCCTGCAGGCAGGGACCTTCGCCGGTTGCGAACTGGAAACTATCGACCCGATAGGGCAGTTCATCCGTGGCCGACGTGGTCCTCGGCTTGCCGCGACCCGAGACCAAAGTGATTCCCGCGTGCTCGGCACCGGACACGCTCTTGGCCGCGAACTGCAGCACCCGGTCGGTCCGCAACTGCCCGTCTGGATCACCGTCGATCATCGTCCGGGTCAAATCGATAAATTGGCACGCCAGTTCGGTCAACGCCGTGGATTCGCTGGTTCTACCGTCGCTGATCGTCACGGGGACACCTCAGGCGTGCGCTCGTCGCCGAGCGGACGTCATCTCGCGGCGGCTGCGGGCAGCTCTTTAACCCAACCGTGTCGCCTCGGTGCTACACCATATCCCGCCGGTATGCAGGAGCGCCCGATCCAGGTAACCTGGTCAGCGAATCAGCATCTCGCATACGCGGCGCTGCGGCGTCTGCGCGAGACTGATTCCGGCGGCGGCAGCGCGCTGAGCAAACAGCTCGTTTGTTGGGGTTTTTCGCTTGTCGGGCCGTGACCCCGCCTGACCCGTCCGTGGCCGCACTGCCAAGGTGAAAGAGGTGGCAGGTGGTCGATGCCGTGTCGGCAACTCCGCTGGACCTGATTCGTCAGCTGTGTGCGATTTCGGTGGACGCACTACCCGTCGATGACGCGGCCCTTGCCGTCATGAGTCGCGAGGGTCATTGGGGCGTGGTACACGCAACCAGCGCCGGGGCCAATACCCTGGAAGACCTTGGGTTCACACTCGGCGAGAGCCCGTCCATCGACGCCTTCGCGACCCACGAGCCAGTTCTCGTCAGCGATCTCGAGGGGCAGGACGGCGAGCGTTGGCCGATGTACGCCCGGGCACTGTCCGGCCAGCAGTTCCGGGCGGTGTTCGCCTTTCCCTTGAACGTCGCCACCAAAACGGTCGGCACGCTGACCCTGTACGCCCGACTGCCGACGTGGTTGGACGAGGCCCAGTTGGCCACCAGCGCGTCGGTGGCGCAATCCGCCGGCCCGCTCGTCTTGGACCATCTGGACGGGCCGGTCAGCCGGGCGCGCGATGCCGAGGAACGGCTGGACCGGAAGTTCGTCCGGGCGGAGGTCTATCAGGCGTCTGGAATGATCATGGCTCGACTGAACGTATCAATCGACGAAGCCATGATGCGGTTGCGGGCGTACGCCTACGCCCACAATGAATCCATCAATGACGTCGCTCGGCGCGTGGTCACGCGTGACCTCATGTTCGACGACACGATCGAATAATTGACGACAACACAGAATGTCCATTGCCGACCAACCGCCCCGCCTGGTTATCGACGCCAGTGGTCCTAGCCCCCTCGAAAGGGTGATCGTCATGGAAAGCTCACCGCCCGTTCGAGAGCGAGCTCTCAGCACGGTTTTCGTGGCACTGGCTGACAGCCTCGTGCGCGGATATGACGTGGTGGAGCTGATGCAACAGCTCGCCGACACCTGCGTCGAATTGCTGCATTGCGATGCCGCTGGGCTGCTGCTGGCCGATTCGGACGGCTTCCTGCGCGTCATGGCCTCATCGAGTGAGCAGATGCGGATGCTGGAGCTGCTCGAAGTGCAGAATGCCAACGGGCCCTGCCTGGACTGCTACCGGTCGGGTGGGCCCGTTGCCGCGACCGACCTCAACGACGCCCGTGCCCGCTGGCCCGAATTCGCACCGGCCGCGCTGGCGGCCGGTTACGCGTCGGCCCGAGCCCTGCCCCTGCGGTTGCGCGACACCACGATCGGCGCGCTGAACCTGCTGTTCTCCGGCAGCGACGCGATGTCCGACGGCGACGTTGCCCTGGCTCAGGCCCTCGCCGACGTCGCAACGATCGGAATCCTGCAGGAGCGGGCATTGCGTGAGCGCGAGGTCGTCAACGAGCAGCTACAACTGGCGCTCAACAACCGGATCATCATCGAGCAGGCCAAGGGAGTGCTGGCCGAGCGCGGCGGAATCAGCATCGACGAGGCGTACGCCGTATTCCGCGAGTACTGCCGGTATCACCGGACCACGAGTTCGGAAACCGCACGCCAGCTGGTCAACGGCACCCTTGACCCGTCCACGGTGCTCCGCCGAGAGCGCCGCCGTCCCGGTTCCTGACGCGACGCTGTCCCCGCGGCTACTGGGGGGCGATCGAACGGGGAGCACGGCCGGCGGGTTGCGCGGGCCTCGGGGTGAGCGGCTCCACCTTCACCAGCGACCGCGTGACCGGCACGCCGGTGGTGAGCGCGATCAACTGACCCGAGTGCCGGATCTCCACCGTCGCATCGGGCCCGTCGTCCACGCTGTACGTCACGTCCGTGGGCGAGACCTGCACCCGGATTTTGCACCCGCGCCACCGTACGGACCAGGACAGCCGCGTCATCGTCGGAGCCAGCTGGGGCGCGAAGCTCAGCACACCGCCGTAGTCGCGCATGCCACCGAAGCCGCATACCAACGCCAGCCAGGACCCGGCCAGTGAAGCCACGTGGACGCCGTCGCGAGTGTTGTGCTCGAGGTCCTGCAAGTCCATCGTGGCCGCCTCGATGAGGTAGTCGTGGGCCAGCTGCAACTGGCCCACCTCTGCCGCCAGGATCGCTTGCGAGCACGCCGACAGCGACGAGTCGCGGACGGTCAGTGCCTCGTAGTACTCGAAGGCTCTGGCCTTTTCGGCCAAGGTGAACTCGTTCCCACGCCAATGCATCGCGAGGACCAGGTCGGCCTGCTTGACCACTTGCTTGCGATAAAGGTCGAAGTAGGGCGAATGCAGCAGCAGCGGGTAGTCGTCCTCGACCGCGCTGGCCTTGAAATCCCACACCTCGTGCTCGGTCGAACCGCGGTACTGCTGGTGGACGCCCAGCTCATGGTCGTAGGGCATCGCCATCGTATCGGCCGCCGCCATCCAGCGGTTCAGCTCGTCGACCTCGACGTCGAGGGCGTCGGCTTCATTCGGCCAGCGCTTGGCGGATTCGGTGGCCTGGCGCAGGTTCTCCGCAGCCATCAGGTTCGTGTAGATGTTGTCATCGACGATCGCGCTGTACTCGTCCGGCCCGGTGATGCCGTCGATGTGAAAGCGGCCGTCATTGCCGTGATAGCCCAAGGACATCCATAGCCTGGCCGTCTCGACCAGCAGCGCCAGGCCGCACTGCCGCTCGAATTCATCGTCCCCGGTCCACTGCACGTAGCGGGCGGCGGCCACCGCGATGTCGGCGTTGACGTGAAACGCGGCGGTGCCGGCCGGCCAGTACGCCGAGCATTCCTGGCCCCGAATCGTCCGCCAGGGAAAGGCGGCTCCCTTCAGCCGCAACGTGCGGGCGCGCTCGGTCGCCAGCTCGATCGTGGAATGCCGCCAGCGCAGCGCGTCAGCAGCGGCTCGCGGCGCGGTCGCCGTCAGCACCGGCAGGACGTACATTTCGGTGTCCCAGAATGCGTGCCCGTCGTACCCGGTGCCGGTGAGCCCCTTGGCCGGCAAGGCCCGCTGCTCGGCTCGCGCGCCCGCTTGCAGTACGTGGTACATACCGAAGCGCACCGCCTGCTGGACGGCTGGATCGCCGCCGACCTCGACGTCGGCGCCATCCCAGTATTCGTCGAGGTATTCCCGCTGTTCGGCGAGCAGATCGTGCCAGCCGGTGTGCAGCACCGCCGACAACGCCGCGTCCACCTGATCACGCAGTGCCGGCAGCGACCGTTGGCTAGACCAGCCGTAGGCCACATACTTCGTGATGCCGAGCGTTTCGCCCGGTTCCAGCTTGGTGCCGGCCGTAGTCCGGGCCCAGTCTTCTTCGATATAAGAATGTGCGCTGACGTTGCTGGGTCCGACGACCAGGTGATCGACCGCCGCGGCCATTCGCAGGCCGCTGATCCGGGTCTGATGGATGAGCATCGAACGATTGCCGCTGTTGCTGTGCAGCTGCGGGTCCAACGGCCGTTCCAAGATGGCCGATACCCGCGGGTCAGCCGACTGTCGCGGCATGTCCTCGTTGGCGACCAGCTCGGACTGCAGCACCACCCGAGTCGCACCGTTCACGGCCTCGACTTCGTAGTGAGCCGCCAGGATTGCTCGCTGGGTGAAGGAAACCAGGCGGGTCGACCGGACCCGGATGATTCGGCCGGACGGCGATTCCCACTCCACCACCCGGCGGAGCAGGCCGGCGCGCAGGTCGAGGATGCGCTCATGGTGCAGGATCTGGCCGTACCGCATGTCGAAGGTCTCGTCGTCCACCAGCAGGCGGATCAGTTTGCCGTTGGTCACGTTCACCACGCTCTGCCCGGACTCGGGGTAGCCGTAGCCCGCCTCGGCGTAGGGCAGCGGGCGCTGCTCGTAGAACGAGTTCAGGTAGGTGCCGGGCAGACCGCTGGGGTCGCCCTCCTCGAGAGTGCCGCGAACCCCGATATGCCCGTTGGACAGGGCGAAAACGGATTCCGACTGGGCCAGCAGATTGAGGTCCAGACCGATCTCACGAACGTGCCAGGGTTCGACCGGGAATCTCTGCAGCGGTATCACGCGGTTGCCTCCGGCGCGGCCGGCGCCTGATCGAGCAAATCAGCGAGATCGTCGACGACGAGGTCCGCGCCGTGCTCGCGCAGCGCCGGTGCCTGCCCGACTCGATCGACGCCGACCACGAAACCGAAGTGGCCGGCCCGACCGGCGGCCACGCCGGACAGCGCGTCCTCGAAGACCGCGCAGTCGGCGGGCGCGGAGCCGACCAGTTTGGCGCCGGCCAGAAACGAGTCCGGTGCCGGCTTGCCCTTGAGATGCTGTTCGGTCAGCGTCACGCCGTCCACCCGTCCCTCGACCAGCTTGTCCAGCCCGGTACTGCGCAGCACCGTGGCCGTGTTGGCACTGGAGGACACCACAACGCGGTGCAGACCGGCCCCGAGCACCGCCTTCAGGTAGCGCACGGACCCCTCGTAGACCTCCACACCGTCCTCGTTGATGCGGCGCAGCAGCTCGATGTTCTTGCGATTGCCCAGGCCGTACACGGTCTGGGCGGTGGGCGGGTCGTCGGCCGAGCCTTCGGCCAGCGTGATGTGCCGCGAGGCCAGGAAGTCACGCACGCCGTCCTCGCGCGGCTTACCGTCGACGTATTCGTCGTAGTCCCGCTCGGCGTCGAACGGGACGAAGTCGCCACCGTGCGCACGCTCGCGCAGGAACTCGTCGAACGTCTGCTTCCAGGCCGCACAATGCACCTTTGCAGTCTGGGTGAGCACCCCGTCGAGGTCGAACAGACAGGTGCGTATGTTGCTGGGCAATCCGAGCGATCCCGACACGACGAAGATTCCTTTCGCCGGCAGGAGCATCGTCCGCGCGGCGGTCACTGAATGCATTTCAGGCTCTGAGCTGAACCGATTCCGATGGTAGCCGCGGGACGTCAGGTACCCCGCAGCTCGGCGGCCCGGTCGGTCACGACCGGCTGATCAACCGGCATCCGGTCGCGCGAGATGACCACCACGGTGCGGTCGTCGCCCCGATCAGCCGGTACCTGATCGATCAGATACGCGGCGAGGCCGACGCTGCCGACGCTGCCGATCTTGCTGACCTTGCCGGCGCTGCCGACGCTGCCGACGCTGCCGACGCTGCCGACACTGTCGATCTTGCCGACCTTGCTCACATTGTCGATCTTGCTCACATTGTCGATCTTGCCGACACTATCGATCTTGCCGATCTTGCCGATCTTGCCGACGTGATCGGCCGTTGCCGATGCATCGCTCTCAGCACCGTCGGCGAGAAATCGCTCAACCGCATCGGTCAACCGCTTGATCCCAGCGTCGATATCGCGAGTCCGATCCTCGACCACGCCGTCGGTGTACAGGTACAGCGACTCGCCAGGCAGCAGTTCGGCGAAGTCGGCGTCGCAGGTCAGCGTCGGCAACACCCCGAGCACCGTGCCGGTAGCGGCCGAGGTGCGCCAGGGTGGCTGCTGCCCTGGGCGGTAATGCAGCGCCGGCGGATGCCCGGCTACCCGTACCTCGTACCGGCCGGTGGTCAGATCCAGGCGCACGTAGATCGCCGAGGCGAAACCGAGAGACCATTGCTGGCGCGACAGGTAATCGTTGGCCGCGACCAGGAACTCGTCCGGCGGCACCGATCCGAGCAGGCCACCCACGGCCCCGGACAACAACAGCGCCCGCGGGCCGGCCGCGATGCCGCTGCCCGATACGTCGATCACGGCCAAGTGCAGTACCCGGGTGGACGGGTCACACACCAGGCGAGTCGAGACGAAGTCGCCGGAGATAGCCGCGCCGTCGGCCGGCCGTTGTTGGATGTCGACGTTCCAGCCGTCCGGCACTTCGGGCAGTTGCGCCTGCACCAGTAGCCGGTCACGGATCAGCCCGATCACCGTCTCGGCGCTGACCTGACGCAGACCGAGCCGATCCCGTCGGTGGGTCTGCACCAGGGCAACACCCAGCACCACGCAAATCATCACGAAGCCGGTCACGGACAGCTGACTGGAGTTGAACCCGTGCACCTTGAATACCGAGGCGAAGCAGCCGGCCACCACTGCGCCGAGCCCAAGCATCCCGCGCAGGCTGAGGATCAAGGACGCCAGCACGATCACCATGACCGTGACCCCAGCGGTCTTGATCTGGTTGTTGTTGTCCGCGATCGACCATGCCGTACCCGCGATCATGACCATGCAGGCCAGCAGCAGAACCGCTCGCTGCGTCGGACGTTCACGACGCGGCCACCGTCGACGCACCGACCGGCGCAGTGCCGTCAGTGCGGTTTGCGCTGGAAACTTGGACGGTTCCATAGAAAGTCAACGGTACGTGAACCACACGCGCTTTGAATACGGCACGATGTCACGATGCGGGCAGAGAATTCCAGCGATGCGACGCCGCCCCGGGGCCGGCGCCGGCAACGGGCGCGCAGCGGGACGACGGCTGCGCGACGGGCCGGGCAACGCCCGCCAGCACCTACCGCACCGGTCGCGTCGGTCGAATCCGCCGCGAGCACGCCGGAAGGCGCGCCCCGTTCGACACCGGCCGGACGGTCTGGTGGTGGTGACGACCGGCAACGCGACTGGCGGGACCTGACCGGCAACCAACCATCACAGGTCGGTGTCGGGGGCGCCTTGCGGGCCCGGGACGTGGCCCGGCCGACCGAGGCGGATCTGCGCCGCGCCGAGAGTTCGGTGGTGCTGGTGCGCCGCCAGTGGCGCCCCCCGGATCAGGCGGGCAGCACACCGGTTTCTTCGTAGCGGGTGAGCATCCCGATCCGGCGGATATGGCGCGGATCTTGGGAGAACGGCGTATCCACGAACATGTCGACGACTGCCAGCGCCTCGGCCTGACTGACCATCCGCGCGCCCAGACCGAGCACGTTGGCGTCGTTGTGCTGGCGGCCGAGCTGGGCGGTCTGCCGGTCGTAGCCGAGCGCGGCGCGCACGCCGCGCACCTTGTTGGCCGCGATCTGCTCGCCGTTGCCGGACCCGCCGATCACCACGCCGAGGCTGCCCGGGTCCGAGACGACCCGCTCTGCGGTGGCGATGCACGTGATCGGGTAATCGTCCTGCGGGTCGTACTCGTACGGCCCGCAGTCGACGGTGTCGTGACCGGCCGAGCGCAGGTGCGCGATCAGGACGTTCTTGAGTTCGAAGCCGGCATGGTCGCTGCCCAGGTAAACACGCATGGCGCTGATCCTGCCATCTTCGTGAGCCGGTGAACGGCGACTTCCGCCGAGGTCGCGATCGGTCCATAGGCGTGCGGGAACGACTCCCCGCGTTGCAACAAATCCTCCACGAGCACCGGGGCGCCAAGGTCGGCGGCGGCGAGTTCGACGACGATCAGCTCACCCGGGCCGGCGTAATCCAGGTAGTGACGATTGGCGCTGGCCAGCACCTGGCCGCGGTAGGACAGATGGATGAAACCCTCCACCGCCAGCGAGTCCGGCCGGTACCAACCAGTCGCCCGGGCCGCACGCCAGAGCTGCTCGTCCACGATGTGGAAGAGGTTCGTCACCTCGTCGGCTCAGTCGAAGCGCGGGGCTTCGGTGCGGGTCCGCTTGAGCTCGAAGAAGTACGGGTAGCTGGACAGCAGTCGGGTCCCGTCCCAGATCGTGAGGGCGTCCTCACCGCGCGGGATCCGGCTCAGCACCGGCCCGAAGAATGCGACCCCGTCAACGTGAATGACCGGCGTACCGACTTCGAAACCAACCGGATCCATGCCGGCGTGGTGAGACTTGACCAACGCGTCGTCGTAGTCGGTCGAGTCGGCGGCGTCGGCGAGCGACTCCGGCAGACCGGCCTCTTTCAGGGCCTCGATGATGGTGGCGCGATCCAGCTTGCCGCCCTGGTCGAAGCGCCTGGTACCGAACGCGGTGTACAGATCACGCAACACGGCCGTACCGGAATGCTGCTCGGCGGCGATGGCCACCCGCACCGGGCCCCAGGCCTTCTTCATCAGTTCCTTGTATTCATCGGGCAGATCGCGATCCTTGTTGAGCTCCGACAGGGACATCACGTGGAACTCGAGGTCGAGGTCGCGATGCTTCTCGACTTCCAGGATCCAGCGGGACGTCACCCACGCGAACGGGCACGCGGGGTCGAACCAGAAGTCGACCTTGGTCTTGGTCGAGCTGTCCACGGATGCGGTTGAGCTGGCTGTGGCTGCGGTCATATCTGCACCTTAATCGCGAGGGACGAGACCTTTCATCCGGCGGGTCGGCCGAACGTGAAACAATGCTTTCACTGGATATGGAAGACCGTTGGCGCCGGGGTGAACAAGCCGTGAACAAGTTTTGCTTGCGCGTCGCCGCCGTATTTGTGGCAACTGATCCCAAGGGAGCTTCATTCCGTGACTGAGCAGGTGCGCCCGACGCTGCTGGATGCGAATACCGTGCGGGTTCCCAACCTCACTCGTGAGGACGCCAAACTGCGTGCCGGGCTGCTACGGATCTCGTCCTACGACGTCCTCCTCGATCTGACCGACGCCGACGGCGGCCCGAGCGAGCGCGTCTTCCGGTCGCGGACGACCGTGCACTTCGGGGCCCAGCCCGGCCGATCCACCTTCGTCGACGTGATCGCCGATCGATTCTATGAAGTGACGCTGAACGGCTCGGCGGTCGACGTCAGCGGCTACGAGCCGTCCGAAGGGCTGGTGCTGACCGAGCTCGCCGACGAGAACGTCCTAGTCGTTGATGCCGACCTGCTCTATACGACCATCGGCCAGGGCCTGCATCGCTTCGTCGACCCAGTGGACGGCGAGGTGTACCTCTACACCCAGTTCGAGACGATCGATGCCAAGCGCATGTATGCCTGCTTCGATCAGCCCGACCTGAAGGCCACGTTCACGCTGCACGTCACCGCGCCCTCGCATTGGCAGTTGATCTCCAACGGCGCGGTGGCCGAGGTCGAGGACGACGACGAGACCAAGACGGTGCATTTCACCACGACGCCGCGGATGAGCACGTACATCACGGCGCTGGTCGCCGGGCCCTACCACCTCGTTCAGGACCATCACGACGGCATCGATCTCGGCTTGTACTGCCGCAAATCGCTAGCCGAACATCTCGATTCCGAGGAACTGTTCACGGTCACCAAGCAGGGCTTCGACTGGTACCACCAGAACTTCGGATTCCGGTACGCCTTCGGCAAGTACGACCAGCTGTTCGTCCCCGAGTTCAATGCCGGCGCGATGGAAAATGCCGGCTGCGTGACCATCCTCGAGGACTATGTGTTCCGCAGCCGGGTCACCGACGCTCGCTACGAACGCCGCGCCTCCACGGTGCTGCACGAGCTGGCGCACATGTGGTTCGGCGATCTGGTGACCATGAAATGGTTCGATGACCTCTGGTTGAACGAGTCGTTCGCCGACTGGGCGGCCACCATCTGCCAGGCCGAAGCGACCCGCTGGACGAACGCCTGGACCACGATGTGCAACGTCGACAAGACCTGGGCGTACCGCCAGGACCAGTTGCCATCCACGCACCCCATTGCCTGCGACATCCCGGACGCCGAGGCCGTCGAGGTGAACTTCGACGGCATCACGTACGCCAAGGGCGCCAGCGTGCTCAAGCAGCTCGCCGCCTATGTGGGCCTCGATCAGTTCCTGGCCGGCGTGCGCCAGTACTTCGAGGACAACGCCTTCGGCAATACGACGCTGCCCGATTTCCTGGCTGCGCTGCGGGCGACGTCGGGCCGGGACCTGTCGGATTGGTCCAAGATGTGGCTCGAAACGAGCGGGGTGAACATCATCGCGCCCGAGTACACGCTGGACAACGAGGGCCGCTTTGCCTCCTTCACCATCACCCAGGCCGTGCCGACCACGACGTCGCCCGACAACCTGCTGCGCGTCCATCGCCTGGCCATCGGCCTGTACGACTACGACGACGGCGGGCGGCTGGTCCGAAACCATCGCCTGGAACTTGACATCGACTCCGAGCGCACCGAGGTGGCTGAGCTCATCGGGTGCACCCGTCCGGCGCTGGTATTGCTCAACGACGACGACCTGACCTACGCCAAGCTGCGGCTCGACCCGCACAGCCTGCACACGTTGCAGACCGGCGGGCTCGGCGCGCTGTCGGAATCGCTGCCCCGCGCCTTGGTCTGGGTCGCGGCCTGGGACATGACCCGGGACGCGGAACTGTCCGCGCGCGACTACCTGGAACTGGTGATCAGCGGCGCGCCGTCCGAGACCGACATCGGCGTTGTCCAGTCCGTCAACCGGCAGGCATTGCGCAGCCTCGAGGTGTACGCCGACCCGGCTGCGGCCCCCGCCGCCCGACGGCGATTCGCTGACGTGGCCTGGGATGCCGCGCAGGCGGCCGACCCCGGCTCGGATCACCAGTTGGCGTGGCTGCACTCCTTCCTCGGGGCCGCGAGTACCCCGGAACAGACCGCCGTCCTGGCCGGCCTGCTGTCCGGCGAGCGGTCGCTCGACGGGTTGAGCGTGGATACCGACCTGCGCTGGGCCCTGCTCCAGGGACTCGTGGCCCGAGGCGCGGCCGGCGAAGACGAGATCGCCGTCGAAGCGGCTCAGGACGCCACCTCGGCCGGCGTCCGTGCGGCGGCGACCGCTCGAGCGCTGATCCCGACTGCGGTCGCGAAGGAAGCCGCGTGGCAGACGGCCATGTTCGACGAAACCCTGAGCAACGCGGTCATGCGGGCCACCGTCGTTGGTTTCGCCCATCCGCTCCAGGGTGAGCTGCTTGCTCCCTACGCGCGGCGGTACTTCGAAACCATCGGCAAGGTCTGGGCAGCCCGGACGTCGGAGATCGCCCAGGATCTGGTGGTCGGATTGTTCCCGAGTTGGTCCAGCACCATCACGGACGAGACCGTGCGGTTGGCCGACGAGTTCCTGGCCACCCAGAACCCACCGCCCGCGCTGCGCCGCCTGATCAGTGAAGGTCGCGCGGATGTGGTGCGGGCGCTGCAGGCCCGCGCCGCGGACACCGCGGCCTGACCGGAAAGTCCTACCGGAAAGTCCTACCCGAAAGTCCTACTCTCACGTCCTCATGGGGTCGTGAGGGTAGGACTTTCGGGTGCGGGTGCGGGTGCGGGTGCGGGTGCGGGGTTAGGACAGCCAGGTTGGGCGCAACGGGAAAGCGGCATCGCCGGTCGCGCTCGGCTTGACCGCCAGCACCTGGTGTAACTGGATCCCGTTCGTCTCGAATCCGAGCCGCGAGCCGGCCATGTACAGGCCCCACACGCGGGCGATCGGCTCGCCGACCTCGGCCACACAGGCATCCCAGTTGCGCTCGAGGTTCTCGCACCAGAACTTCAAGGTCAACGCGTAGTGCTCGCGCAGGTTCTCCGAGTGGCGGACTTCCAGGCCGGCGTCCTGGGCCTCGGTGATGATCCGGCCCGATCCGGTGAGTTCGCCGTCCGGGAACACATACCGGTCGATGAAGTGGCCGGCGACCGCGCTCTGGGTATTGTCCGGGCGCGTGATGCAGTGGTTCAGCAGCCGGCCGCCATCACGCAACTTGTCCCGGATGAAGCCGAAGTAGCTGGGGTAGTTCTGCACCCCGACGTGCTCCAGCAGGCCGATCGATGAGATCGCGTCATAGCCCGAACCGGGCGCGTCCCGGTAGTCGCTGTGGCGCACCTCGGCCTGACCGGTGAGACCTTCGCGTTCGATGGCCGCGGTCGCCCACTTGGCCTGCTCGGCGGACAGCGTCACGCCGAGGGCCGTCACGCCGTAATGCTTGGCCGCATGCCGGACCATGCCACCCCAGCCGCAGCCGATGTCCAACAACCGCATTCCGGGCGCCAGCCCGAGCTTGCGTGCGACCAGGTCGAATTTCTCTTCTTGGGCTTCTTCCAGGGACGCATCAGGCTTGGGGAACACAGCGCAGGTGTATGCCATCGACGGGCCGAGGACCATCTCGTAGAACGCGTTCGAGACGTCGTAGTGTTTGCCGATCGCGTGGGCGTCCCGGGTCCGCGAGTGACGCAGGCCCTCCATGGTTCGACGCCAGCGTGGCAGCGCCTCCTGGGCCGGCGGCTCTGGCGGCAACAGGTTGCGCCAGCCCAGTTCCTTGATGAACATCGCGGCCTCGCCCGGTGCCGGCCGCCGGAAGCGCCAGTCCCCCAATAACCGCAGGGCCTCGTACGGGTTGGCCGGATGCGCACCGTGCAGATCCAGCTCGCCCGAGACGTAGGCCCGCGCCAGCCCCAGATCGCCCGGCGCGGTGGCCACGTAACGCAGCCCACGCTCGGATTTCAGTTCGAGCGTGATCGGAGCGTCGATGGGTCCGAAGCTGCTGCCGTCATAGGCAGTCAGGCGAACGGGCGGCGCGTCTACCGTCAACTTCGATACCAATTCCGCAATCTTCATCTGCGCCCAACCGCCTTCTCGTAGAGACCGGTCAACCTGTTGTCTGGGTCGTAACGCCGTTTGAGCTCGTGATATGTCGCCCCGCCGTACATTGCCTCGAACGTATCCCGCTCGTAGTAGGCGTCGGAGTACAGCGACTTGTGGCCATCCCGCTGCGCCACCGCCGCCTCGACCAACCGGTTCACGTCGCCGTCGCTGTGCCCTTCGGCGATGATCACGGTCCCCCAGAAGCCGACGTTGACGTAAAGCCGGCCTGGCTCCAACGGGTAGAGGGGCCACGGCTGCGCGCTGCCGGCGCTAGCGCCGTGGCCATCGCCAGTGCCGTCGCCATCGCCATCGCCAGTGCTTTGGTCGTCGCTTACCGCGCGCAGCGCCAGGGGGCACAGCCAGACCGGCGACATGCCGACGTGGACGTCGAACCAGCGGAGGAAATCGGCCGTGGACTCGAGCGGAATTTCAACGTCCTGGACGACGCGCTCCCGAGCCCCGATCCGTTTGAGGCGATCAAGCCTGGCCCCGACGCCATACCGCTGCTCCAGGCGGATCAGCCGATAGTAGAAGTCACTTCGCCGGTAACGAGCGGGCCAAAGCCGGCGAACGACCGGATTCTGGGCCCCGAAGGCGCCCGAGCACCAGAACCAATCGGTGTCCCAGCGCCAGAGATAGTCGGCGATCGTGAGCAGGTCACGCTCACGGGTTTGCAGCGACCGGTAGTAGATCTGCTGGCCGGTGTAGTCACTCGGGCCATGGGCGCCGACCTCGGCCGGCCAATCCACCCAGCGGCCCAACGACAGGTAAGCCTCGTCCGGTCCGAACACGACGCCGTCGAGGAACTCGACCCGGTCACCGTCCCAGGCCTGCTCGGCGCTGATCCGTTCGATCGCGGCGCACAGCTCGTCCAGATCGGTGAAACGGACGTGGCGCAACGCGACATAGGGATGCACGGGCTGCAGCTCGATCTTGAGCCGAACGGCGTATCCGAGGCTGCCGTATGAGTTCGGAAAGCCGGCGAACAGGTCGGTGTTCTGATCCCGACTGGCCGTGACGATCTCGCCGGCCCCGGTCAGGATGTCGAGTTCGAGCACCGATTCGTGCGGCAGCCCGTTACGGAAGGAGGACGATTCGATCCCGAGGCCGGTGACCGCCCCGCCTAACGTGATGCTGCGTAGCTGTGGCACGACCAGCGGCATCAGCCCGTACGGCAACGTGGCCTCGACCAGGTGCTCGTAGGTGCACATGCCTTGGACATCGGCCGTACGCGCGGCCGGGTCGACCGAGATCACGCCGTTCAGCGCCGTCACATCCAACCCGACGGCCGGCTCACCGATACGTGGCCGGAACAGGTTGGACGTCCGTTTGGCCAGCCGAACCGGGCTGCCGACCGGGATCAGCGCGTAGGACGACCGCAACGCCGCGACCGCCTGGGCGTGCTCAGCCCAGCCATCGTGCTGCTGAGGAGCTGTTGCGGTCATCGACATATCCACCCCGACTTGTGACTCGGCTGACTCTGCGATTGTGTGCGGCACATCTTCGAACGATTGCCGGGTTACGAACCCGGACAATTGTGCCTTACGCCTCGGAGCCTTCCAGGTCAGGCCGTACCACTGCCGGCCGCGTCGGCGAGCTGCCGTAAGCCGTTCACGATCCCGCCGGTGAGATCGCCGGACGCAAACGAGGCGCGCATGGCTAGCGCGGCCAGGCCCGCGATGCGATTCGGGATCCGGCTGGCCGACGCCCCGCCGGTGACGATCTCCAGACGACGCTGCCCGGGCGAGACCGCGACCAGTAACGGGGCCTCGTGGGCCTGAGCCAGCTTGGCGAACATCTCTTCGGCCGTCGTACGGGTATTGCCCGGCAGTTCGCCGACATAAAGCGAAAAGATCAGCCCGGTCTCGCGCGAGGCCAGGGTCAGCGCCTCGTCGATACGCGTCAGTTGCTGGGGCTTGAACGGGCGGTCGGGCGTCATCTGAGGCACCCGCTGGACGGTGAACTCGCGATCGTCCGGCCTTACGACGATGTCACCACTCACCGCTGGCACCTCCGCTCGCCTCGACCGGGCTGGCTACCGTCCCATGGATGGCCAGTCGGGCGCTGGCTTCGTGGGCGCCGGCCACCTGCAGGCTGGACACGGGTTGGGTGTGTTCGGGATGCGGCAGGTACCAAACTGGTTTGTACTGCCAGGGCGAACCTGGACGGTACCGCGGCGCCCGTACCGCGCTGGGCGCCAGAATGACGATGGCAAAGAGTAGGAAAGCCCCCAGCGGGATCCCTACGAAAACCAGCACCGTTTGAACGATGCTCATCAGCGCCCTCCGAATGCTCAACAGCTGTCCACCGGCACCGCGTGCCCGCCTATTGTGCGGGTGTTGGTACGCCGACACGGTATCCAACACCCCGATGTGACCTGTGCGGTGGGTGCCGTTGTCAGGACGCCGACTCGAGGGCAGTGTCCAGGCCGCCGAAGCCGTGTGCGCCATGGGCGCCGGATCCGTGCGACGCAGCCTCGAAACCCAGGTAGCGGTCCCAGGCCGGGTCGCGTTTGGCCCAACCGAGCACGACAGCGACGGTGGCCGAGGGCTGCACCGCCGGCCGGGGCAGCGTCCACCCGATTTCGCCGAGCAGCCGGTCCCCTTTGCGGTGATTGCAGCGGGCGCAGGCCGCCACCACGTTGGTCCATTCGTTGCGACCGCCCCGCGAACGGGGCACGACATGATCGACGGTGTCGGCGCGGACGGCGCAGTACACGCAGCGATGAGCGTCCCGGGCAAGCACGGCCCGCCGGGTCAACGGAATTTGACGACGGTACGGAACGCGAACGTAACGGGCCAAGCGGACAACCTGGGGGATCGGAATCGCGGTGGAGGCCGAGTGCAACATGCCTTCGCCGGCTTCGACGACGACAGCCTTCTCGGTGAGAACCAGCACGACGGCACGGCGGATCGGCACGACGCACAAGGGTTCGTACGACGCGTTGAGCACAAGCGTCCCGGCCACCGCCTCACCTTCCTGCTGGCAACAGTCAACCGGACGGACGGCATTCGCGCACGCCTTAATCAATGTGTGGTTGACCTCGTCGTTCTCATGGCAGGCTTGGCGATCGTGATCCAGTCAGCCGCCGTCACCACCGCCGCAGGTCGAGTGACCGCTTTGCACGGTTTTTGGCACGATCACGCCAAGGTCTTCATCGTCGAACCCTTGCAAGTGCTGGCCGTCGTTCTGGTGGCGCTGCTCATTCGCGCGGTGCTGCATCGGTCAATCAGCCGGTTGGCGACCTCGAGCGCCGAGGGCAAGGTGCCGCGGATCCTGAGCCCACTGCGGGAACGCGCGGCTTCGTCCACGTTCTTCGAGTCGGCCGGCCTGGTCTCCGAACGCCGCCGCCAGCGATCGGAGACCGTGGGTTCGGTCCTCAAGAGCGCGGTGTCCTTCGTGATCCTGGTCCTCACCCTGCTCGTGATTCTGGACGTGATCGGCGTCAACCTGCTGCCCTTCGTGGCCGGCACGTCGCTGGTCGGTGTCGCGATCGGCTTCGGGGCGCAGAACATCATCAAGGACTTTCTGGCCGGGCTGTTCATGATCTTGGAGGACCAGTACGGCGTCGGTGACGTGATCGATCTCAAGGAGGCATCCGGGACGGTCGAGGCGGTCGGGTTGCGGACCACGAGGTTGCGCGACGGCGAGGGCACGGTCTGGTACATGCGCAACGGTGAGATCATCCGGGTCGGGAACAAGTCGCAGCAGTACGCCCAGGTTGTGTTGGACGTACCGATCGATGTGGTGGACGACTGGACGCGCGCCTGGGCCGAACTCGCGGCCGCCGGTGCTGAGTTGTACGCCGACGAACAGTGGCAACCCTCGTTCCTGGGCGAGCCGGAAGTGCTGGGAATCGAGAGTATGAATCGGCAGGAAACAGTGCTCAGGTTGACCGCGAAGGTGCGCCCACTCGAACAGTGGCGGGTGGCACGGGAGTTGCGGGCGCGCATTCGGTCCCGCTTCGACACTGCCGAGATCGCGCACCGCATCATGGAAACGGGTGCGTCATGAGTGAGCGCGCCGGGCCGCAGGCGGCCCTGCCCCGCGAGCAACGAGTGAGGAGCGCAGCGAATGCCAGCGATGAGCGCTCGCGCGAAGAGCCGGTGACCCGATGACCGACGCCGATTTCTTCGTCCGAGCCGGCGGTGAGGCCACATTCCGGCTGCTGGTCGAACGGTTCTATGCGGGCGTCGCGACCGATGAGGTGCTGCGGCCGTTGTACCCGGAGCAGGATCTCGCGCCGGCGGCGGACCGGTTGGCACTGTTTCTGATCCAGTACTGGGGCGGTCCGACGACGTATTCGGACAATCGCGGGCATCCGAGGCTGCGGATGCGACACGCCCCGTTCGTGATCGGCGATGTGGAGCGCGACGCCTGGCTGCACCACATGCGCGCGGCCCTGGACTCGCTCGAACTCGAGCCCGAGCTGGCCACGCGCATCTGGGACTACTTGGCGCTGGCCGCTGATTCCATGCGAAATAGCCGCTTCTAACTGCGCTTCGGGGTTCGCTCACGACGTACCGCCGGATGCTTGGAGGCTTGCTTGACGCCTCTTCTTAATCGATACAGAATGGTGCTACACCCGCCCAGCTGAAAGCCGGATTCATGCCTGTCGACCCGACCGGAGCCGCTGGCTCCGCCACACCCAACGTCGCCGCCTACCTCGCCACGCTCGACACCGCCGACTGGTGGCGACACGCGGTTTTCTACCAGATCTACCCGAAGAGTTTCGCCGACGGCAACGGCGATGGAATCGGCGACCTGATCGGCGCCCGCGAGCGTCTCGACCACCTGGTCGAGCTCGGCGTAGACGCGATCTGGCTCAGCCCGTTCTACAAATCGCCCATGGCCGACGGCGGCTATGACGTCGCGGACCCGACCGACGTCGACCCGATGTTCGGCACACTGGCCGACTTCGATGCTCTGGTCGAAGCCGCCCACGCACGCGGTATCAAGGTCACGGTCGACATCGTGCCCAATCACTTCTCCGACCAGCACGCGTGGTTCCAGCAAGCCCTCGCCGCCGCGCCGGGCTCCCCCGAACGTAACCGATTCATCTTTCTCGACGGTCGTGGACCGGACGGATCGCAGCCGCCGAACAACTGGCCGTCCATGTTCGGCGGACCGGCGTGGACGCGGGTTCCCGACGGGCAGTGGTACCTGCACATCTTCGCCCCGGAACAGCCCGACGTGAACTGGGACAACCCCGAGATCCCGGCTGAGTTCGAACGCGTGCTGCGGTTCTGGCTGGAGCGCGGGGCGGACGGCTTCCGGGTCGACGTGGCGCATTCGATGGCTAAGCCGGCCGGGTTGCCCGATATGGATCTCGAGGACTATGTACCGCACACCCAGCTCGATGTGGACCACCGGTTCGACAACGACGGGGTGCACGAGCACTTGCGGATGTTCCGTCGAGTCATCGACAGCTATCCCAATCGGATGGCTGTCGGCGAGGCCTGGGTGCCCGACGACAAGCGGTTGGCGATGTACGTCCGCGGCGACGAGTTGCACCTGACCTTCAATTTCCGGTTGGTCGAGGCGGACTGGTCGGCCCTCGACCTGCGAAAGGCGATCGATGGATCACTCAGCGCGATGGCTGAGGTCGGTGCGCCCTGCACCTGGGTGTTGTCGAATCACGATGTCGTCCGGCACACCACGCGATACGGCGGCGGTGCCCTGGGACGTTCGCGCGGACGCGCGGCTGCTTTGCTGCAGCTAGCCCTGCCGGGCGCGGCCTACGTCTACAACGGCGACGAGCTCGGTTTGGAGAATGTCGAACTGCCTGACGACGTGCTGCAGGACCCGACCTGGGAACGCAGCGGACACACCGATAGAGGACGGGATGGCGAGCGCGTGCCGATGCCGTGGGCCGGTAACGAGCCACCGTTCGGCTTCGGATCGTCAGACAGCTCCTGGTTGCCGATGCCGAGCGAGTGGGCCGGTATGACCGTGGCGGCCGAGCAACTGGATCCGAACTCGACCCTGTCGCTGTACGAGAACGCGCTGCGGCTGCGCCGGGAGCTGACCGACCTGCAGGGCTCCGGCCTGACCTGGTTGGATTCGCCGGAGGACTGCCTGGTCTTCCGACGGGGTACCGCGTTCACGTTGATGCTGAACGCCGGCGATACCCCGGTTGAGCTGCCGGCCGGTGAGGTGCTGCTGTCGTCGGCGGACCTGATCGGCGGCGAGCTGCCCGGCAACAGCGCCGCCTGGCTGCGCGGCACGGACAGAGTCGCCTGACCGCCGGCAACTATTGTGCGGCACGAGTTCCCGGTTCGATCGAGGAGCGCGAATTCGGGCCGCGCAATGCCGCCCGGGCCGGGTGTGACATTGTGCGGTTGTGACCTTGGCGGATCAGTTTCGGCGTCACGCCGCACGGTCGGAACATCTCTACGCGGTGCTGATGGATGCGATGGCCGACGACTGGGATCAGGGCGGCGTGGTCCGGCTGATCTGCGCCGGCTGGGAAGATGCCCCGGCCGGAGATTTCGTGCAGTTGCGCTTGCTGGCCGGGCTTCATCGTCTCGTGCTCACCGGTCAGGAGCCATCTCTGGCCCGGTTCTACCCGAACCTGGGCGGCACCGCGGACCCGGCTGGCGCGTGGCCGCCGGTTCGAGAGGCGATGAAACGTCATGTCGCCGAACTCGCCGACGATCTTCGGATCGCCCCGCAAACGAACGAACCGGGCCGAGCAGTCGCGCTGCTGGTTGGCTTGTTCCACTCGGTGCGCCAATCCGGCTTGGCAAAAATACGGCTGCTGGAACCCGGCGCAAGCGCGGGCCTCAACCTGCTGCTCGACCACTATCGAATCAGCGGACGGCAGCCGCAGCCGTGGTGGTACGGACCGGCTGAATCACCGGTCGTGCTCAGTGATGCCGTTCTCGGAGCGGTGACAACGGCCCCGTTCACCATCGTCGAACGTCGGGGATGCGACCTCGCACCGATCGACGCGACTACGGCTGAGGGTCGCCTGCGGCTGATCTCGTTCGTGTGGCCGTTTCACGTCGAGCGACATCTTCGGCTGGCTGCTGCTCTGCAGGTCGCTGCTGAGCATCCCGTGTCGATCGATGAAGCCGGTGCCTCGGGTTGGCTAGCCGCCCAGCTCTCGGTGGCCCCGGAGCCGGATGTGCTCACCGTGGTATGGCACTCGGTGACGCGGGTGTATTGGACCGCCGAGGAAAGGACGAAGGTCGCGGGACTGCTAGCCGCGGCCGGCCGGCGAATGCCGCTGGCTTACATCACGATGGAGCAGAACGCCTCGACGTACAGCGGAAATCCGGAGCTGGACGTGACGCTGCGCCAGCCCGGTGCTCCGGCCGGCGCCACGATCCTGGCTTCGGCCGCGGGGCACGGCGCAACCGTCCGGTTGGCCACCGTGCCTGACCATGGCGTCCCGGTGCGCATCATCGAGCCGTGACGGCGCGCTTCGAGGCCGATCGCGTCCTTATAAGCCGAGTAAGCCAAGCACGTTGGTGCCGGTAGATACGAACGTTGAACCGTACGGGGCGGTCATCCGCAGCCAGCCGGGTGCGACATCCACCGCGGCCTGTGAACCTCGCGGCAGAAATCCCATCCGGGTCAATGCACTGAGCGCGCCCAGTGGTACCTCGGCCGTGCCGCCCGGCGATTCTGCGCGCAGGACGACCGAGCTCACCAACGACTGTTGGGTCTGTCGGGTTGAGGTGTCACGAGCGAGCAACGCGCCGGTACGAACAAGGTCTCTGATCGTGGCGTCGGGAACCACTTCGATCCGCGACCAGCCGGATCTCGGAGGGAGCGGCGTCAGCCAGTGGGCATCCCGCCGACTAGGCTCGGCCACGCCATCCGCCGCGCCGGCTTCGGCCCAGCGCGCGAATTCGGTGGCGTCCATGGTGATGTCGAACTGTGCGGTGCCAGGCAGGGCCAGCACCCGCCCGGCCAGTAGGTCGTAGGGCAACCGGACGTACCCAGCGATCTCGTCATCGGCCGCCCGCAGCCGGAGGAGCCCCGGCGAACCGAGGCCGTCCGAGTCGGCCGCTCGTTGCGCCATGGGTACGAAATCAGCGAGCCCGGCCGCTGCCGGCAGACCAGCCGGCGCGCTCATGCCGGCACCACCGGATCGTCGGCGTAATCAGCGAGCACAAGGCGCTCCTCGGCAGTGAGCCGCCGGGGGCGGCTGGCGGCGAAATCGAAGGTCACCAGGTTCGTCGCAGCCCGGGCGGCCAGTACATCACCGTCGAAGACCGCGTAGTTGACCCGGAACGATGCCCCCCGTAACTGATCCACCCAGAGCTCCAACCGCAACGGCTCGGGGTGGTAGACCACCGGCTTCAGATAGCTGATCTCGTGATGCGAGACCACCGTGCCCTTGGCGAATGTCGAGTCATAGCGGTCGATAAACATCGACACGCGAGCCTGCTCCATATACGACAGGTACGCGGTGTTATTGATGTGGCCGTAGGCGTCCATGTCCGACCAGCGCATCGCGCAGCGGGCAACGAAGCGAGCCACGAGGTCCTCAGTCGCGAGTGAGTTTGCGGTGGGTGACCGAATGCGGCCGAGCAGCTTCAGCACCCAGTCGCTCGATCTTGTTCTTTTCGTAGGACTCGTAGTTTCCCTCGAACCAGAACCACGCGGAGGGGTTGTCATCGGTACCCTCCCAAGCCAGGATGTGGGTCGTCACCCGATCCAGGAACCACCGGTCGTGGCTGATGACCACGGCACAACCGGGGAATTCGAGGAGCGCATTTTCCAGCGAGCCCAGCGTCTCGACGTCGAGGTCGTTGGTGGGCTCGTCGAGCAGCAGCAGATTGCCACCCTGCTTCAAGGTCAAGGCGAGGTTGAGCCTGTTGCGCTCGCCACCGGACAGCACGCCGGCCCGCTTCTGCTGGTCCGGCCCCTTGAACCCGAACGCCGCGACGTAGGCGCGTGAGGGCATCTCGACGTTGCCGACCTTGATGTGGTCGAGGCCGTCGGAGACGACGTCCCACAGCGTCTTCTTCGGGTCGATGCCGCTGCGGTTCTGCTCGACGTAGGACACCTTGACGGTCTCGCCGACCTTGATCTCGCCGTCGTCGGGCTTCTCCTCGCCGACCAGCATCTTGAACAGCGTCGTCTTGCCGGCGCCGTTCGGGCCGACCACGCCGACGATGCCGTTACGCGGCAGCGTGAACGACAGGTCCTTGATCAGGACCCCCCGCTCCTCGAAACCCTTGTCCAGGTTCGCGACGTCGACCACCACAGTGCCCAGGCGCGGGCCCGGCGGGATCTGGATCTCCTCGAAGTCGAGCTTGCGGGTCTTCTCCGCCTCGGCGGCCATCTCCTCGTACGCGGCGAGGCGGGCCTTGCTCTTCGCCTGCCGGGCCTTCGGGCTGGACCGGACCCACTCCAGCTCGTCCTTCAGGCGCTTGGAGAGCTTGGCGTCCTTCTTGCCCTGCACCTGGAGACGTTCCTGCTTCTTCTCCAGGTACGTCGAGTAGTT
>JAOPUZ010000065.1 GCA_025966315.1 Frankiales bacterium
TGCCCGCCGCCGCGACACAACTTCACCTCGATGCCGCGGATCCGGTCCGAGCGCCCAGCCTTCGAGGCGCACTACCCACACCTCATCGAACGTCTGGAACGCGAAGCCCACGGCGACAAGAGACACCGCATGGCTGAAGCCGTCGGCGCGGCAACGATTGGTGCCGACGGCCAACGAGATGGCCGGCGCGACCCCGACCCCGGCTCGTAGCGCGGACCCAACGGATCGGATTCATCGTTTGTGCTTATCGCTTAATGCCGTTCTGCAGTAGGTCGGATAACCGCCGCGCTGTTCCGGGCGCGGCCAGGAGTGCTCGAGCGACACTTCACTTCCCGACCGCCGCCAGCCAGGGGAAAGCGCCAGTTCGGATACTTGTCCGCGTAGATGGCCCCGGCCATCTCGGTCGGGGCCATCTCGCCTCAAATTCTCGCTCGTGGCTACCCACTATCTCGATGCCATCACCTCCATCTGCTCTCGACGGACGTCGGTGTGGTGCTGACCGCCACCTCCGGAGGAGACCGTCCTCGTAGCAGCCGATCTTTGCGGTGCGCTTGGCCGCCACCCGGCGAAGTCGGTGCTCGGAAACGGGCTGTAGCCAATCCCACCGGCCGCGTCCGTGAGGGCCACCGAACGGGTCGCGGAGCGACCGGCGGGCGGCTGGTCCAGATCACATCGACAATTGCGTCAAACTCGGCTTGTAGCAAATCGTGATCGGCTAGGACCAAGTCCATGAATTCCGTCTCGAGGCTCGTCCAATCCGCTGACTCAAGCTCGATGGTCATGCTGCACCTCCGCCCTGATCAGGCGTCGATCGCGTGTCGGTCCTCGCCTTTGCTCATGATCGTGATCTTGCGCGGCTTGGCCCGCTCGGCCACCGGGATGCGCAGCGTCAGGACTCCGGCGTCGTAACTAGCGTCTATCTTGCCCGTGTCCAGGTTGTCGCCCAAAATCAACTGGCGGCTGAAGATGCCGCGCGGTCGTTCGGCGGCAACCAACTCCTCTTCGCCGGCGCGCGCGGGACGTTCCGCCCGGACTGTGAGGACATTGCGCTCCACGTCAAGGTCCACCGATTCGGGTGAGACCCCCGGTAGGTCGAACTCGACGACGAACTCGTCACCCGCGCGCCATGCATCCATCGGCATGACCGCGGGCCGAGTTGCTGTCCCGAAAACTTGCTGGGTCAATCGATCCAGTTCGCGAAACGGGTCAGTACGCATCAGCATGACTTCCTCCTTTATCCACGGCTTCTCTGATGCTCCGGCCGACTCGATCCTCTCCACGGATCTGCATCGAACGCGGTAGATTTTTTATAGCACTAGTGTCAGACTGTCGCAAGTAGCAAAAGAAGAATTTTCGGAGGACACATGCAAGAACCCGAGCCCGACTCAGCGCGTGGCGTCTACGGCATCTCGGTCGCCGCGGAACTGGTTGGCATGGGCGCGCAAACCTTGCGGCTGTATGAGACTCGTGGCCTGCTCGAACCTTCTCGCAGCGAGGGAGGCACCCGACGCTATAGCGAAGATGACCTGACCCGACTTCGCCGTATCGGTCGACTCCTCGAAGACGGTCTCAACCTCGCCGGCGTCGCCGCCGTTCTGGGATTGGAAGCCGAGAACTCCGAGCTGCGAGCCGAGAATCTGGAACATCGGTCAGCGAACTCCCGCCTTTGCAAGACCGAGCGGCCCGACTGAGTCTCGACTTCTGCACGGCTCCGCCTAGTAATCTAGGGCAGGCAAAGTCGCGAGGTTCAGCAGCAACCTATGGCGCGTTCTGACCTTGGAGTCGCAGTGGCGTTGATTCTGCTTCGGCACGGTGAGAGTACTGGCAACGTTGCCCGGGAAGCGGCCGAAGCCGAGGGACTGCAGCAGATACCCCTCGAGTGCCGTGACGCCGATATTCCCCTATCCGAGTTGGGAATCCGACAAGCCCGCGCAGCAGGCAAACGTCTACGCACCGCCGTGGGTGATCTCGACCGCGTTCAGATCTGGTCTTCGCCGTATGTGCGGGCCAGGCAGACCGCCGAATATGCAGCGGAGGAAGCCGGCTTGCGGACAATCGTCCGTTTAGATGAGCGGCTGCGCGACCGCGAGTTGGGCATCCTTGACACCTTCACCAGTCTCGGGATCAGATCGAAATTCCCGGAGGAGGCCGCCCGCCGCGCGTCGCTCGGCAAGTTCTACTACCGACCTCCTGGTGGGGAGTCGTGGGCTGACATCGCGCTCCGGCTGCGCTCGGCACTACCAGCCCTGGCCGCGTCCGATGTTGACGTATGCGTCTTCACCCACGACGCCGTCATCGCCGTTTGCCGTTACATAATAGAGAATTTGTGCGAGGGCGAGATCTTGGACCTGGCGGCCCGAGAACCAGTCGGGAACGCCTCGATTTCGCGGTGCTCACCGCGAGGGTCGGGCAGCGAGTGGCAGTTCGACATCTACAACGATCAGGCTCACCTCGTCGCGGCCGACGGTACCGACCTCCGTACTCAGCATCCGGGCGAGCGCGATGTCCACCCAAATTGAGGCGGTTACGCCGTCGCTGCTTCGACGTTGGCCGCTACCGAGTCCTGGCGATTCGAAGAACTCCCGCGGACAGGCATTGATCATCGGCGGATCCAGGGCAACGCCGGGCGCGGCGATGTTGGCCGGCCTGGCCGCATTGCGAGTCGGCGCTGGCGTGCTGCGACTTGGAGTACCCGAATCAGTGGCGGTCGTGATTGCGACCGCGATACCTGAATGTGGAGTCACCGGCTTCATCGAATCCCCTTCAGAGTGTTGGTCGCGCGACGGCCTCGGACAGGCAGTCGAAGATGCCGATGCGATACTCGTTGGACCGGGTTTGGACGACATCGACGTGAGTGTTGCGCTGCTTAAGGGAGCACTCAAGCACGCCCGTGCCGCCCCGCTCGCGTTCGACGCTTTCGCACTCGGCGCCCTGTCCCGCCAACCCGGCACGCGCGCGAACGGACAGCATCCACCGGTACTTTCTCCGAACAGGGCCGAGGCCGCGCGACTGCTGGACGTCCAACCAGATGAACTCGATGACGACACCAACCAGGTCGCTGCCGCCATTGCGCGACAATGGGACGCCTGCGTCACCTTCCAAAACGTCGTATCCAGCCCAGCCGGTCAGATCTGGGACATAGCCTCTGGACACTCAGGACTGGGCACGTCGGGCAGCGGCGACGTGCTTGCCGGCGCGATCGTCGGCTTGCTCGCCCGAGGCGCGGAACCGTCTCAAGCCGCAGTGTGGGGCACATACGCACACGTCACCGCTGGTGACCGGCTCGCTTCGCGGATTGGACCGCTCGGCTATCTTGCTCGCGAGCTCATCGATGAGATACCGGCCATCCTGGCCGAGCTCCACAGCTGATTGGCCCGGCCTTGGCTTCGATACGCAACCAAGCGACGCACTCGGTTCCCGGCGTCCGAATGAGTCTCGGGGATTTAGGTCGGGCTCGCGCTGAACGGGGAAGGCCTAGCGCCGTTGTAGTAGTCATCGACCTCCTGGTGGACGACGTTCGAGACAGGCGTCGAACGGCCTCGCCGCGCTCGGCATCACCGGCCAAGTCACCGAGGATCACAGGAATCGTCAATCAGACCCAGGACGGGCCCTTCAGCGAGGAAAGTGCCACGATGGCTGCTATGGATAGCAGCCAACTGGACAAGGTCAGGTCCGCCCACGGCTTCTTCGCCGCGCTGGATCAGAGCGGTGGCAGCACTCCGAAGGCGCTGGCTGAGTACGGCATCGCCGAGGATCGCTACAGCTCCGATGCTCAGATGTTCGACCTGGTCCATGCGATGCGCACCCGCGTGATCACCTCGCCGGCCTTCGACGGCACCCGGATACTGGCCGCGATCCTGTTCGAGCAGACCATGGACCGGGCCGTCGACGGCCTGCCGACCGGCCGTTACCTCTGGGAGCGGCGCGACGTGGTCCCGTTCCTAAAGGTCGACAAGGGGCTGGCCGACGAGGCACATAGTGTCCAATTGATGAAGCCGATCGACGCGTTGGACGAGCTGCTGGCCCGCGCAAACGAGCACCGCATGTTCGGCACCAAGATGCGTTCAGTGATCAAGGACGCCGACCGGGCGGGCATCGAGGCCATCGCCGATCAGCAATTCGCTCTCGGCGCGCAGATCGCGGCCGCCGGGCTCGTCCCGATTCTGGAGCCGGAGGTGAGCATCACGAGCCCGCATAAGGCCGAAGCCGAGGAGCTGCTCTTCACCGCGCTGCAGAGCCGGCTTGAAAGCCTGCCCGCGGCGTCAGCGATCATGCTCAAATTGACGATCCCGACCGAACCCGGCCGCTATGCCGACCTCGCCGCGGACGCCCGAGTGCTCCGCGTGCTGGCACTGTCCGGTGGCTACAGCCGCAATCAGGCCTGCGAGCGTCTGGCGCGGGACCCGAACATGATCGCCAGCTTCTCGCGGGCCCTGCTTGAAGGCCTCTCGGACGAGCAGAGCGATGAGCAGTTCACCGCCACCCTTGAGGCCTCGATCGCGCAGATCTACGCGGCCTCCAATGCGGCGTGATCGTGTCCGGCGTACCCCTGCGTTAACCCAGTGCGGCGTTGACCGCGCTGGTCGCGGCGTCGATGGCCCGGGTGACGCCGTCCGCGTCGGGCAGTGACCGGACGATGAGCCGATGGACGCCGAGTTCGGCGTAGGCGGCAACATCCGCGGTGGTCAGCGGCTTACTGGGCGGTGTCACGCTGATCTCGAGTTCGCCCAGCTCCGTCGGCCGCTGCACCACCTGCGCGGCGGCTTTCAGACCGGCCAGCTGGTGCCCGGTTGCTGCCGGGTCCAAGCCGAAGCCGTACCAGCCGTGTCCGCGGGTCACGGCGCGCCGATAGGCGGGCTTCGAATGCCCGCCGACGACGATCGGAATGGGCTGCTGCACCGGACGGGGATAGGCATCTACTCCGCTGAAGGCGACGAACTGGCCTTGGTAGGCGGGGTGTTCGTCGTACCAGAGCGACTGCATCGCCTCGAGGAACTCATCCGTCACCGGCCCGCGCTGCTCCAAATTCGCGCCGATCGCCCGGAACTCCGGCTCCAGATACCCGACGCCGATCCCGAATTCGAACCGTCCGCGGGACAGCACGTCGATGCTGGCGATCTGTTTGGCCAGCACGACCGGATTCCGCTGGGGGAGGATGACGATTCCCGTTCCCAGCCGGACCCTCGACGTCGCCGCGCCGGCCCAGGTCAGCGCGATCAGCAGGTCGAGCGCGGGGAATTGCGGCGACATTGGAGAAGCCGGCGTCTGCGGATCGGGGAGGACCACGTGCTCGCCGGCCCACACCGACTCGAAACCCGCATTCTCCGCGGCCACGGCCGCCACCACCAGTGCCTCGGGATCACTGCGCGGTCCATGATTGATGTCGAACAGCCCCAGCTTCACGGATGGCTCCTCACCACAAAGTCCGTTCGCACCGAACGAAAAGCGCTTGCCTCAAGGCGCGCAGCTCGCCACCAACCGGTGGTCCGCTTCGACTCCCACCGTTCTAGCTGGTGCAGGGCATCCCGGTGGTAGCCGATGGACTGTATCGCGTCAATCGAGTCGATCGGAATACCGGACTTAGTCGGCTTTCCAAGCAGGTCTCGCATCAGGGATTCGGTGGGACCGTTCTTGGACCAGGCGCTGGCGACGCGGGTTGTGCAAGGTGCGCGGGATGCCGTTGTGCGGCTGTTGCAAAGCCAAGGCGGTCGAGTTCGCCGATATCGTCCCGCTGGGTACGCACCCCGCTCTCGCAGTGCTGCAGGCGCGGTGCAGACTCACACTATGGCTGATTCACTCGAACACGCCCTGGAGCTCACGACCAGCGCTTTGAAGGACGGTCCGGTCGACCTCGGGATCCATGGTGGACTGGTCGAAGTACTTCGCTGGCAGCGGCAGCTCGACACGACCGAGGCGCCAGCGCTGCAGGAGATCGACGCGCTTCTCGCCGAGCTCCGCGGGGAGCTGGAGAGCGATGCCCCCAACGGTTCGGTTCTGGCAGATCTCATGCGTCGGCTCGGCGCCAAGGTCCTGGCCGCGGCTGAGGTTCAGGACGAGGGCGAACGGCGTTCTCGTCTTGTGGAGCTCGGCAACCTACTACGCCAGACCGCCGTCGAGGCGGAGTAGCCCTTCCACCTGCGACAGGACCGCACGGCTGCTCGTCGACGCCAGCGCGAGCACAGCACGCCTATCGCCGACGGCCTGGTCACCGAAGAAGCGATCCGCGCGGACGCCAACTCATGCGCCTGCCCCACACTTCGTCCGCGCCTGCCTTCGGGCGTTTGAACTGCATCTCACCCCTAAGCTGACGCAGTCCTTGGGCCGCCGGTTCGGGCAGCCATGGCACTACCCAATCGGAGTGCGGAACCTCCACCGGATGACACTGTTCAGCTGACGTGTGGCACCGGCCGGCTCGTCCCGACCAGTTGGCGGCGACGCTCAAGTCTGGCGATTCCCGGACGAATGTAAGGCAATGGACGCGTACGCCGCGCGCGGGATGCGTCGGAACCTGCAGCGGATGGCGGTGATTTCGTCCTGCCTTGTGGCTGTTCTTGGGCTGTTGGGTATGGGGACCGCCGCTTCGGCCGCGACACCGACCGCATCGGTGGCGGCCAACTACGTGCCGGTTGCTTCCGCGCGAGTGCTGGACACCCGGGTCGGCATCGGTGCCGTCCGTCATTCCGTCGGCCCCGGGGCCAGCGTGGTGCTGCACATCAACGGCCACGCCGGCGTGCCCAGCACCGGGATCGCGGCGGCTGTCCTGAACATCACCGTCACCGCACCCAGTG
>JAOPUZ010000001.1 GCA_025966315.1 Frankiales bacterium
CGGCGGGCGGGGACTCTCGATGGGCCGCATCTACGACCGCTCCGGCAACCTCATCGCGAGCATCGCCCAGGAGGGCATGATCCGCGTTCCCGACCCCGGCGAGTGAGGCGCGTCGAGCTGGATCGCACCTCGTCGGGCATGGGCGAAAACCTCCTCGGTCAGCGGCGGGTGAACTTCACCGGCTCCTCGACGTAGGCCGCCCACGCCTTCCGCGCTCGCTCACCGATCCGCACCGGCTCACCTGTGCCGGGGTCGACCATCACGAGCGTCGTCGAGGCCCTTCCGAAGAGCACCCGTGGCGCGCCGCCCTCCGGCGAGTAGATCTCGTAGCAGACCTGGATGCTTGCGCCCCCGAGGCGGCCGATCCACAGCTCGATGTCGAGCGGCTTCCGGAGGTAGGGGACGGGCGCGAGGTACTCCATCTCCTGGTGCGCTATCAGTGACAGCGTCGACCCGCCGACCCCGGAGTCGAGCACCGCGGTGCCGGCGCCGTCGGGGTCGTCGCCATCCGCCCAGAAGGCCTGGATGCGGGCCTCCTGCAGGATGCGGAGCATCTCCACGTTGTTCACGTGGTTGTACGCGTCGAGGTCGGACCAGCGCAGCTGGATGGGGACGTGGAGGCGCATCGCCGGAGGCTAGTTGCGGGTCAGCTTGCGGTACGCGGAGCGGTGCGGACGTGCCGCCTCGGGCCCGAGACGCTCGATCTTGTTCTGCTCGTAGGAGTCGAAGTTGCCCTCGAACCAGTACCAGTTGGCCGGGTTGTCCTCGGTGGCCTGGTAGGAGAGGATGTGCGTCGCGATGCTATCTAGGATCCACCTATCGTGGGTGATGACCACCGCGCAGCCGGGGAACTCGAGCAGCGCGTTCTCGAGGCTGCCGAGGGTCTCGACGTCGAGGTCGTTGGTGGGCTCGTCGAGCAGCAGCAGGTTGCCGCCCTCTTTGAGGGTAAGGGCCAGGTTGAGACGGTTCCGCTCGCCACCGGACAGCACACCGGCCGGTTTCTGCTGGTCCGGACCCTTGAACCCGAATGCTGACACATAGGCCCGGCTGGGCATCTCGACCTGACCGACCTGGATGTAATCCAGACCCTCGGAGACGACCTGCCAGACGTTCTTGGTGGGGTCGATCCCGCCCCGTTCCTGGTCGACGTAGCTGATCTTTACCGTCTCACCGACCCGCACCTCACCCGAGTCCGGATGTTCCAGGCCGACAATCGTCTTGAACAGCGTGGTTTTGCCGACGCCGTTCGGCCCGATGACGCCGACGATCCCACCGCGGGGCAACGTGAAGGACAGGTCCTTGACCAGCAAACGGCCGTCGAATCCCTTGTCCAGATGGCTGACGTCGACTACGACCGAACCCAGGCGCGGGCCTGGCGGGATCTGAATCTCTTCGAAATCGAGCTTGCGCGTCTTCTCGGCCTCGGTCGCCATCTCTTCGTAGCGCTGCAGTCGAGCCTTTGACTTGGCCTGGCGTCCCTTCGCGTTCTGCCGAACCCACTCGAGCTCCTCGCGGAGGCGCCGCTGAAGCTTCTGGTCCTTCTTGCCTTCGATCTGCAGCCGCTCGGCTTTCTTTTCCAGGTAGGTCGAGTAGTTGCCCTCGTAGGGGTGCGCCCGACCGCGGTCCAGTTCAAGGATCCATTCGGCGACGTTGTCCAGGAAGTACCGATCGTGGGTGACGGCCAGGATCGTGCCCGGGTAACGTGCCAGGTGTTGCTCCAGCCACTGGACGCTCTCGGCGTCCAGGTGGTTGGTCGGTTCGTCGAGCAGCAGCAGGTCGGGCTGCTCCAGCAGGAGCCGGCACAGCGCTACGCGCCGGCGTTCACCGCCGGACAGATGGGTTACCGGCTCATCGCCCGGCGGACACCGCAAGGCGTCCATGGCCTGCTCGATCTTCGAATCCAGCTCCCAGCCGTCGGCGTGCTCGATCTTCTCCATGAGATCGCCCTGCTCGGTGAGCAGCGAGTCGAAGTCGGCGTCAGGCTCACCCATCGCTGCCGACACATCCTCGAAGCGGCTTAGCCAGCCACGAAGTTCAGCCACGCCATCCTCGACGTTGCCTCGCACGGTCTTGGTCTCGTCCAGGTCCGGCTCCTGCGCAAGCAAGCCGACCGAGTAACCGGGCGACAGCAACGCATCGCCATTGGATGCCTGATCGAGCCCGGCCATGATCTTCAGGACGCTCGACTTACCGGCGCCGTTGGGGCCGACCACGCCGATCTTCGCCCCCGGCAGGAAGGCAAGCGTCACGTTGTCGAGGATGACCTTCTCGCCGTGCGCCTTGCGCACCCGGTTCATGGAGTAGATGTACTGAGCCACGTGTAATCCTCGCCGCGATAAATAGATGATCGAGTTTTATGTTCTTCAGATGTAGAGCAACATCAATTGCGGGCAACATCGTCTTCAAATGGGCCGCTGGCTGCCGCCCACCTAACAGTGTCCCAGTTTTGCATCTTGGCGCCGACCGGATCGCGGAACCCCGCGGCCAGCGCGGGCCGCGGGTCCCGCGTCCGGTTCAGCCAGTCGCCGCGAGCAACCGAGGCAACTCGCTGTCGACCACCTCGTAGCCGTCGTCATCGACGCGCACCGGCAGACCGTCGGCGTCCAGTTCGACCGAACCGGACAGCCCACGCTTGCGACGCTTGAAGACAGCAGTACCCCGGGTGAGGTCGTGCCCGATGGAGTCGGGCTCGATCTCGTAGCTCACCTTGTTCGCTTCATCCTTGACGTACTGCTTGGAGTAGATCCGCCCGTGCAGCACGATCGGATCGCCCTTGCTGATGGAGGATGCAACGTTCTCGGCGAATTCGCGCCAGAATGTGACGCTGACGAAGAGCTTGTGCCCGTCGACCCATTCACCGCTCTCGCGATCCTTGCGACGCTGGGTGCTCGCGACCCGGAATCGGAGCCGGGCTTGACCCGATTCGGTCGTCGCCAGCTGGACGTCGTCCACGACGTTGCCCACGATCGTGATCGGTGTTCCGTACATGATGTTGCCTTTCGTTCTCGGATCCCGGTCGCATATCCGGGCTGGTTCCACTGAACCGTCCGAGCCGGGCTTTGTCGGCTGGGCCGGCAAAGCTGTGGACAACTCGGCGCTGTGCGGGTTGACAAACCCGATGTGAACCTCAGGTATAGGCTCATGCGGTGCTTCTGGCCTACGCGGACGAGTCTGGGGATTCAGGACCGATTGAGCGCGGCGGCTCCCTAACCTACGCGGTCGGTTGCGTGCTGGTTCCTGATTCACTTTGGCCCGGGATCTTCGATGGCCTGATCGCCTTTCGACGACGTTTGCATACCCGATTCGGCATCCCTGTCAGGGCCGAGATTAAGGCCACGTACCTCGTCGGCGGAAGTGGCCCGCTCCGACCATTGAAGCTTGCCCCTGCCGAAAGAGGACTAATCTTTCGCGCTCACCTCGGAGTGATGAGCGAACTTGGCATTCGCGGATTCGCTGTGATCGTGGACAAGCGGGATACCGAGTGGGTCGCGCCCGACGCCTTGGCGTGGGAAATGCTTTTGGAGCGGCTAGAGCGCACCAGCCACTACGAAAAGACCTCCATCATGCTTACGCACGACAACGGCGACAACCTCTTGGTCCGAAAGACAGCACGCAAAGCAAGGAGACGAATAACAGCCGGAAGCGCGTATGGCACGGGACAGATCAAGCAAGCAGCCAAGCTTCTGATTGACGATCCGATACCGCGAGATTCCAGCCAGTCATACATGGTCCAACTCGCGGACCTGACTGCTTACGCTGCCTTCCGAACCCTGATCCCACCCGGCCAATCTGTGGTGGGCATCGTGCCACAGCACACCTGGGCCAATCTGGGTTCCGCCGTACATACCAAGGTGAACTTCATCAGTGGAGGAACGCCGGGCATCGTCGTTCGGAAAGTAAAAGGCCCCCCGCCTCAGGCGGGGGGCGGGGAGTACCTACCCCACTCAAAGGAGTGGATCAGCCCTCAACTGGAACCATAGCCTCGCTGTACTGACTTTGCGACTACAAACGCGCAGTTTCCACGAGAGTCCAGTCACTCGTGCCGTTGGTCGCCGTAGTCGCGCTCCGGTCCGCGCTGACCACCCGCAGCCTTCGTAGTTGCTGCTTCCCGCGCCTTCTCCGCATCCTCCGGGGAGATCCGCAAGAGCGCACGCAAAAAGTCCTTGGCGTCGACCTCGCCAACGTCCGCGGTCGGTGGAGTGCCTAGTTCATCGGCCATAGAGGTAAGGGTACGGCCGGACCCCGCATACAGGCATGAGCGGCACGTCGCCTGAAATCATCGCCACCCTGTAGAGCTGAGGAAGGCGTGAGGTACAGAAGTCCACGCGTGTTCCTCCCCAATGGTCCAGAGAGGAACGGGTACCGTGTGCTGGAGGCACAGAGGAGGAACGGCGATGGATCAGGCGAAGAACCGAGACATGCTGACAGCTGCGACTGAGGAGTTGGAATCCGCGAAAGCGAACGTTCGGTTCCTTCAACAAGTCGTCGACGGTCTGACCGGACTCCTCGAAATGACGACTTCGGCGACGCCTTCGGCGCCCGTGCTGACCGAGCCAGCGCCGAATCCCGCAGGTGTGGCTGCGGCGGTGCGGGTGACCCGCCGCGACGGTTCGCCGTTCCCGAAACCAAAGGACGCCTTGCTGGAAGCGATGCGGGCTAAGCCGAACATTGAGGTATCCCCTAAGGGCGTCATCGCATGGTTGCGGGATCTTGATCTTTTGGACTTGACCGTCTCGTCCAAGGCGTACAACACGGCATTGGGCAGGCTCGCCGCCAGCGACGACAACTCGGTCAAGCTGGTGAGGACCGGGCGGTACATATACGTCAGCCACGACGAGGTTACGGCCGACGATCAGACTTTCCGCGTCGATTCCGACGCGGTGCTTCCGAACGTACCGGAGGCGTTACGCCTATGAGATGAGATTGCCCGCCCCCAGAGCCGTCTAAGTCCAGGGGGCGGGCCAGGGCTAAGCCCAATGGTGTCCTGTCCATCCGGTGCTAGGTGGCCTGCAAGCCACCTAGCACCCTTACAAGCCCCGTGTGGCGAAATAGGTTCACGCACCGCCTTTGGAAGGCGGCTCCTACCAGGGATTGCGGGTTCGAATCCCGCCACGGGGACTATGTAGTTGGACGTCTGAAGGATAGCTCGAATGTCGGTCTGAGGTCGACATTCGAGCTGCCTGTCGTCCTAGAAGTCGACTTCGGCGACTGGCGCCTTGTACTGCAACCGTCGTCCTTCGACGTTGCCGATCAGGGTCCGCATCCGCTGGGAGTCGGTGGCCTTGCAGTGGGTGTACATGAAGTCGAATTGGTTGAGGTAGCGCTGTAGGTGTTCGGTGGAGACGTGGTGGTGGGTGCCGTCCAGGGAGCGCTTCAGCTGAGAGAAGTAGCCCTCGTTCAGGTTTGTTGACACGTTGCCGTCCGTGTACTGGCCCACCGAGTGGTCGACGGTTTCGTGGGCGGCGACGTGTGGGGCGATGGTTTTGTACGCCGCGCCACCGTCGGTGTGGAGGTGGGTCCGCTTGAGGTCCATGACTTCTTCGATGGCTGGCATGAGCGTCTTGGCGGTGACGTCGGCAACGACACGGGAGTGGGCCGCGCGGGTTTCGTAGTGGACGAGGGACACGACGGGCTGCTTGTCGGTTGGGCCCTGCTTGCGGCCAGCCTGGCGCGGGTCGCTCTTGTGCCAGTTCTTCGGCTCCCCGCCGATCCACGTCTCATCGACCTGGACCGCGCCACCGAGCAAACCAGCGAGTGGTTCCATCTTCATCGCTTCGCGGATGCGGTGCAGCATGTGCCACGCGGATTCGTTGGTGATCTCGTATTTGCGGGAGATCTCCCACGCGGACACGCTGTTTTTCGATGAGCACACCTCGAAGATGACGAGGAGCCACGTGCGGATGCTGATCTTCGTGCCGTGGAAGATCGTGTCCGTCAACACCGAGTACTGCTTGCGGCAGTGGCCGCACTTCCACACCCGACGCTCACTGGCGTTCCCGGTGCGGGTCTTACGGCTGGCGCCGTTCGCGGGGTTCAGGAAGTACTGACGGCCCACCGCGCCGCACTTCGGGCACGCCTCCGGTCCCTCGGTGCCCCACCGGAGATCTTCGAGCAGTACGTAGGCGTCCAGTTCCGACTTCAGCTCAAGGGCCAACTTCGGAATCGAGAACTCCTGCTTGCTCATACCCCAATTTTATGTCTGACACCGTGGGTTTGTCAACCCGCACAGCGCCGACAACTCCCGAAGCTGGGGATAACGCCGGAGGCTTTGGTCGTCGGTCAGGCGTGCGCGCCGACCTCGCTGAAGGATCGCCGGTACGCCGTGGGCGCCACGCCGGTGTGGCGCAGGAAGTGGTGCCGCAACAACGCGGCGGTGCCGAAGCCGCTGCGCTGAGCGATGCGTTCGATCGGTTCATGAGTGGACTCGAGCTGACGCCGGGCAAATTGGACACGCTGGCGCAACAACCAGGCGTGCGGGGTGGTGCCGGTCGCTTCGTTGAACCTGCGGGCAAAGGTGCGCGGACTCATGTTCACGCGCGCGGCCATGGTGTTCACGGTGTGCTCGGCCTGCAACTCGGACAGCAACTCGTCCATCAGGCCGGCGAGCCCGTCGGAGGCCGACTCGGGCACCGGAAGGTCGATGTATTGCGCTTGGCCCCCGTCGCGATGCGCTGGCACGACCATCCGGCGGGCGACCGCGTTGGCGACCTCCGCGCCGTGTTCGGTGCGCATCACGTGCAGGCAGAGATCCAGCCCGGCGGCCGTGCCGGCGGACGTGAGCACCCGGCCGTCGCAGACGTAGAGCACGTTCGGATCGACGTCGGCCAACGGGAAGCGGGCAGCCAGTCGGGCGGAATGGCGCCAGTGTGTCGTGCAGCGCCGGCCATCGAGCAACCCGGCCTCGCCAATGGCGAACGCGCCGGAACACAAACCCATCACCGTCGCCCCGTTGTCATAGGCCTGCGCCAGCGTCTGCGACACCGCGGTCGGAATCTCATCGGTGTCACTGGCGGACACGATGACCAGGTCGGCGTCCAGAGCCTCAGCGAAACGGTGCTCTGTGGTGAGCGTGAAGTCGTTGTGGCTCGGCACCGGTTCCGGTGTCTCGGACGCGACGTAGAAGTCGTAGACCGGCAATCCCTGGTCGGACCGGTCGATGCCAAAGGCCTCGCAGGCGACGCCGAATTCGAAGGGATGCACGCCAGGGAAAATCAGGGTCACGACCTTTTTGAGCGGCATACATCAAGTCTGCCCAGTCCCTGGCAGTAAATCAATGATTACCGTCATTTCTGCCACTCGTGGCAGGATCTTATGTATCGCAGACTTACTGCCATGATGATTCTCGTGCTCGTACTTCTGGCTGTGGCCATCGTCGCCGGCCTGGCCGGGTGGGGCGCCGACTCCCGGGATGCCGACTACGGCGGAGCCGGCCTGACCGGCGCCAACCGGCCGAACCCTCGCTCGTAGGTCCGCTTGCAGGGGCAGGCTGACGTCTTGGGGCCGCTAGCTGGCGCCAATTCGCTCGGGGCTACCGGCAGGCTGGGACGCGGACGCGACTCGTCGTTACGATGGCGCCTGGTCGCGGCCCCGCGGGCTTAACCGGCCTGCGTCGCGCCCCCGTAGCTCAGTGGATAGAGCAGTCGCCTTCTAAGCGATTGGTCGCAGGTTCGATCCCTGCCGGGGGCACTTCTGTCGCAGGGGCACCACTGGCCCCACGCTCAGCACCGGTCCCAAGCACACCAGCGGTCCGGGATGGCCCGAGTTCAATCGCTCGGCGCGAGCAGGGCCTCAATGATCGGATCGAGCCGGTGGGCCAGGTTCACATCGAATTCGGTTACCGCGCCCTCGGAATGGGTGACCAGTGTGATGCCCACGGTTCGCCAGCTGATGGTCAGGTCCGGGTGATGATCGAGCTCCTCCGCGACGGGGGCAAGCTCGTCGATGAACTGCACGGCAACCAGGAAGCTCGGGAACTCGACGGTCCGCCTGATGGCCTCGGCGCTGACCTGCCAGTCGGGATGAAGCCCACTTTCGGCCGCCATCAGCTGGTCGGCCGTGAGGATCGTCGGCTTCATTCGGTGTTCCTTTCGCCGCTTCTCCCGACACGCTAGTCCAGTCTGCTCTAGTCTCAATCGTCGTGACGGACCGCGACGACAAACTGGTATGGATCGACTGCGAGATGACCGGGCTCGAGCTGAGTCGTGACGCGCTCATCGAGATCGCCGTGCTGGTCACCGATGCCGAGCTGCGGGTCCTGGATCCCGGTCTCGACATCGTCATCGGCGCCAGCGACGAGGCGCTCGACTCGATGGTGCCGTTCGTCCAGGACATGCACGCCAACTCGGGCTTGACCGAACTGGTCCGCTCCTCGAGCGTGACGATCGCCCAAGCCGAGCAGCACGTGCTCGATTACATCAAGCGGTTCGTTCCCGAAGCTCGGACGGCTCCCCTGTGCGGCAACTCGATCGCGACCGACCGCGGCTTCATCGCGCGCGATATGCCTGAACTGGACGCCCACCTGCATTACCGCATGATCGATGTGTCTTCGATCAAGGAACTGGCGCGCCGCTGGTACCCCCGGGTGTACTTCAGCCAGCCCCAGAAAGGGCTCGCGCATCGCGCCTTGGCCGACATCGGCGAGAGCATCCAGGAGCTGCAGTACTACCGGCAGACCGTTTTCGTCGCGCAGCCTGGCCCGTCCAGCGAAGAGGCGGCCGCCGCGGCCGCCGCGGTGATCGAGCAGGTTGCCGCGGCCGCGGCGCGGGCCAGTAACCAGGTCGAGACGGGCTGAACGGAACCGCTAGACTGATCGGGCTCGACCGGCCCGCGACGGCGGACGGTAGAGCGATGGTGGGTGTAGCTCAGCTGGTAGAGCACCTGGTTGTGGTCCAGGATGTCGCGGGTTCGAGCCCCGTCACTCACCCCATCGCAAGACCCACAGTGCGGCTCACTCCGTACGAAACGCAGCCCCCGAGCAATCGGGGGCTGCGTCGTCTGGGCGGGGGCAGTACGGGTCAGTGCCGCAGGCGAGTGGGTTGATAGGCCATCAGCCGCCAAGTTCCCGCGACCTTCGTCCACACCGACAGCGCCGAATTGTCCAGCTGGATAGGACCGTTGGCGGCGGCGACCTGACCCCTTACCAGCCCGAAGACCAGCGCGACGTCGCCAATGACGGTTACCCGCTCCGTCGTGTTCGACAGCGCTTGATACACCGTCGCGCCGCTGGCGATGTCACCGATGTACGTCGCCTTGTCGTCGGCCTTGCCGCTGGAGTGCACGTACTTCAGGCCGTCCGCGAGCAACTCGTCCAGTTCAGCCACGTTCACGGACAGCATCGCCGCATAGCGTCGATCTTCCAGGCTGCGGATTGCCTGCTCGACTGCTTGCTCGTCAACCATTCGGGGTCCTTTCAGGACTTTGGGCGTCGCTTCGAGCGGTCAGCGGGGGCCGGTGATCGATCCGACGTCCGCGGCGGCGGCCAGTTCGGCGGCGATGTGCTCGTGCTGGTCGGCGACCAGTCCGACCGTAACCCGTAGGTGCGCCTGGCCGCCGGGCAGCACCATGAACGGGCTTCCGGCCGCTACCCCGATGCCCCGGCTGGCCAGCCGCACCAGCGCTGCCGACTCGTCCCGTACCGGCAGCCAGATGTTGAGCCCGTCGCTGCCCGCGATCGGCACCCCGTGGGCAGCGAGCGCGGCCACCATCGCCGTCCGGCGTTCGGCGTAGACCCGGCGGGCATTTTCTACTTCCCGGATCGCGACTGGGTTGGTGAGCAGGTCGACCAGCAGGCTCTGCAGTAATCGGCTGGTCCAGCCTTGGCCGAGATGCCGCCGTTCGGTGATGGCGTCGATAAGTGGCCGCGGACCGCTCAGTGCTGCCAGCCGAAGATCTGGGCCGTGCGACTTGGAGAAGCTTGTGACATGCAGCACCCGGTCCGGCACCCAACGGCCCAAACTGATGGGCGGCGCGGACGACATCGCACCGGCCGAGTCGTCTTCGATGGCCAGGGCATCGGCGTCGGCCAACCGAGCCGCCAACTGCCCGGCGCGCTTGGCCGACAACAACATGCCGGTCGGGTTCTGCGCCCGAGGTTGCAGGAACAGCGCCCGCGCCCCGCTGGCCAGCGCATGCTCGACGTCGGCCAGCACCGGTCCCTCGTCATCGACCCGGACCCCGATGGCGACGATCCCGTTGGCGTCGAGCAGGTCCAGCAATGGCGGGAAGCACGGATGTTCGACGGCAACCCGGTCACCGAAGCGCAGCATCGTCGCGCAGATCAGGTCCAGCGCATCCATCGCGCCGTCGGTGACGGTGAATCGCTCGGCGGCATAAGGCCAATCTCGTTCAAAGACCGTCAACAGTGCGGGCAACACCGGGTCGGCCAGGTAGCTCGCGGGCGGATGATCGCCACGCAGCCGCTGCAGGGCCGGAGTGAGGTCGGGCAGCAGACGCGGGTCGGGGACGCCGGTCGACAGGTCGATCGAGAAGGACGTCTCCCGATCGAAGGCGCGCCGGTAGCGGCTCGGGCCGGCGCCGCCCAGGCTCGCGATCGTGGTGCCACGCCGGCCGTCGGTACGGATGGTTCCGGCTCGGGCCAGCAGCGACCAGGCCGCACTCACCGTCGTCGGCGACACGCCCAGGCTGCCCGCCACGGAGCGGATGGGTGGCAGTTTCTGACCCGGCTGGACCGCGCCGTCCCGGATTGCGGTGCTGACCGCGTCGGCCAAGCCGCGACTGGTGGGTTCGCGTAGCCGGTCTCGGAACACTTCGATCACTTTTGTAACATAGCATTCACACCTTTGTGTGCCCGCCAGATGTGTCGTACCGTTTCGGTTATGACGATTTCACTCCAGCACTGGATCGACGGTAAGCTCACGGACGGCCAGTCCGAGCGCACCTCCCCCGTGTTCAACCCGGCTACCGGGGAACACACCGCGAACGTGCCGCTGGCCAGTGCGGCCGAGGTGAACGCTGCGGTCGAGACCGCCCGGATCGCCTCCCTGGAATGGCGGAATGCCTCGCTGTCGCGACGCGCGGCTGTGCTCTTCTCCTTCCGAGAACTGCTGCACAATCGCATGAACGATCTCGCCGCCATCGTGACCGCCGAGCACGGCAAGGTGCTCTCCGATGCGCTCGGTGAAATCGCCCGCGGCCTGGAGAACGTCGAGTTCGCTACCGGAGTCCCGAACCTGGTCAAGGGCGGTTACTCCGAGCAGGTGTCAACCGGTGTGGACGTCTATTCGATCCGTCAGCCGCTCGGTGTAGTCGCTGGCATCACACCGTTCAACTTCCCGGTGATGGTGCCGCTGTGGATGTGCGCGAACGCCATCGCCACCGGCAACTCATTTGTGCTAAAGCCAAGCGAGAAGGACCCCTCGGCGTCGCTGTTCCTGGCCCAGTTGTGGCATGAAGCCGGTTTGCCGGACGGCGTCTTCACTGTGATACACGGTGACAAGGAGGCCGTCGACACGCTGCTCACACACCCCGACGTCTCCGCGGTCAGCTTCGTCGGCTCGACCCCGATCGCGCGCTACATCTATGAGACCGGTACCGCGAACGGCAAGCGGGTCCAGGCCCTCGGCGGCGCCAAGAACCACATGCTGGTATTGCCGGACGCCGATGTCGACCTGGCCGCCGACGCCGCGGTATCGGCCGCTTACGGCGCCGCCGGGGAGCGCTGCATGGCAATCTCGGTCACGGTCGCGGTCGGCGACATTGGCGACCGGCTGGTCGAAGCGATCGCGGCTCGGCTGCCCAAGCTGATCATCGGCAACGGCGCCGACCCGGACACCGACATGGGCCCGCTGATCACCGCCGCACATCGCGACAAGGTGGCCGGCTACATCGCCGCCGGTCAGGAATCCGGCGCAACGGTCGTGGTGGACGGCCGCACCGGCGATCTGCCGGCCGAGGGGTTCTTCCTCGGTACGACGCTGCTCGATCATGTGGACACCAACATGTCGGTGTACACCGATGAGATCTTCGGTCCGGTGCTGTCGGTCGTACGGGCCGACACCTACGAAGACGCCCTGGGCATCATCAACAGCAACTCGTTCGCCAACGGCACCGCGATCTTCACCCGCGACGGCGGGGCGGCTCGCAAGTTCCAGAACGAGGTCGAGGTCGGCATGGTCGGCATCAACGTACCCATCCCGGTCCCGGTGGCTTACTACTCGTTCGGCGGCTGGAAGTCCTCGCTGTTCGGTGACAACCACATGTACGGACCGGAAGGCATCAACTTCTACACCCGCGGCAAGGTCGTCACCTCGCGGTGGCCCGACCCGGCCACCTCCACCGTCGACCTGGGCTTCCCGCGTACCCGCTGACCGGTGAGCCGGCGGCAACGCCCTAGTCACCTGAGGTTGATCACGTCGGCCCGGCAACGCCGTGGTCACCTGAGGTTGATCACGTCGGCCCGGCAACGCCGTGGTCACCTGCGGTTGATCACGTCGGCCCGGCAACGCCGTGGTCACCTGCGGTTGATCACGTTGGCCCGGCAATGATCGGCGTCAGTGGGGCCACGGCCATCACCGTGGCGCTGGCCGATGCCGAGCCGCGCGCGTTCTGGCTCGATCGGCTTGATCGCCCGCCCGCTCGGGCGCCGTTGACGGGTCCGAACGAGGCCGCCCAGCTGACCGTGGTCGGCGCCGGGTTTGGTGGGCTGTGGACGGCGTTACTCGCGAAAGAACGCGATCCAGACCGCGATGTCGTCCTCGTCGACGGTGATCGAATCGGCTGGGCTGCCTCGGGCCGCAACGGCGGATTCTGCGCGGCCAGCCTCACCCACGGCGAAAGCAACGGCCGTGCACGGTTCCCGGACGAGTACGAGACGCTGGCTCGGCTCGGGCAGCAGAATCTCGACGAGATCGAGGCAACCGTCGCCAAATACGGCATCGCCTGCGACTTCCGCCGGACGGGTGAACTCAGCGTCGCCACCGAGGAGTACCAGGTCGAGGAGCTCCGGCATGCCTCGGGCGACTTTCTGGACATCAACGCGGTACGCGCCGAGGTGGCGTCACCCACCTACCGCGCGGGCAGTTGGAATCGCAACAGCACCGCGCTGGTGGATCCCGCGGAGCTTTGCTGGGGCCTGGCTGATGCCTGTGCCGCGGCCGGGGTGCGGATCGCCGAGCACACCCAGATCACCTCCGTCACCGAAACCGTCGGATCGTTGCGGCTGACCACCGACAGCGGCGTCGTGCTGCAGACCGAGCAGTTGGCTTTGGCGACCAACGCGTTTCCGTCGCTGCTGCGCCGGCTGCGGTTGTTCACGGTGCCGGTGTACGACTACGTGCTGATGACCGAGCCGCTGAGCGCCGGACAATTGGCCTCGATCGGTTGGCAGCATCGACAAGGCATCGGCGACAGCGGTAACCGGTTCCACTACTACCGCCTCACCGCGGACAACCGGATCCTGTGGGGCGGCTACGACGCCCTGTATTACTTCGGGCGCCGTATTCGGCCGGCCTACGACCAGCGGCCCACGACGTTCCGGCTGCTGGCCGAACATTTCTTCACCACCTTTCCGCAGCTCGACGGACTCCGGTTCAGCCATCGCTGGGGCGGCGCAATCGACACGTGTACGCGATTCTTTGCCTTCTACGGAACGGCCTTCGCGGGACGGGCCGCTTACGCTCTCGGGCACACCGGCCTCGGCGTCGGCGCCAGCCGGTTTGCCGGGAACGTGATGCTGGACCTGCTCGACGGCGAGCCGACCGAGCGAACGTCACTTCGGATGGTGCGGTCCAAGCCGTTGCCATTCCCGCCCGAGCCGCTGGCCTACTTGGGAATCACGGCCACCCGGCACGCGATGGCCGCGGCCGATCGCCACGGCGGGCGGCGCAATGTCTGGCTGCGTGGGCTGGACGCGGCCGGGCTCGGCTTCGACTCCTGACGCTGCCAGAAAGTCCTACCGTCGCGTTGTCATGACCTCGCAGCGCTAGGACTGTTCACGTTGCGAGCTTGGCGTCGATGGCCGCGAGCAGGGTGGCGGTGGCCTCCGCACTGCGGGCGGCCACCCGGATCCAACCGAAATCGAGGCCTGGGAACGTATCGGCTTGCCGGACGGCGATGCCGGCGCTACGCAGATCCGGATGGATGGTCGGCCAGTACGGATGTCGGGTCAGCACGAACGGGCCGACGGCATCTGGCACCAGCTCGAAACCCCGGTCGTGCAGGGCCGATCTGAGGTACGCGGCGTCGGCGATGCTGCGGCGGGCACGCTGGTCCGCCTCTTTGCTGCCGGCGGGCGTGAAACAGGCCAGGGTCGCGGCCAGCGCCGGCGTCGACACGGACCACCGCGCCTGGACGGCCGCCAATTTGGCTACGTGCTGGCCATCCCCGACGACGTAGCCCACCCGTAATCCCGCCAGCCCCCAGGTCTTGGTCAGCGACCGTACGACGAGGGCGTCAGCCAGTGCACCCCAGCTCTTCTCCGACAGCAACGACTCGGGCTCGCGCCGCAGGCTGTCCATGAACGCCTCGTCCACCACGAGCAATCGATGCGGCCGGCGCAGCGCTCGGAGTTCGGCCGCGGTGTGCAAGACGCCGGTCGGGTTGGTCGGATTGCCGATCACGAGCAGGTCGGCATCCTCGGGGATTCGACTGGGGTCGAGCCGAAAGCCCCGATCTTGGTGGAGCAACACGCGGGTAATGCGCCACCCGGCGCGACGCAATGCCACTTCGGGCTCGGTGAACTGTGGATGCACGATGACGGCATGGCCGGGCGGTCGAGCCCGGGCGATCAGCGTGAACGCCTCGGCTGCACCGGCTGTGATCAGGACCTGACCGGACTCGACGCGATAATTGCTCGCGACCGCCTCAGTTGCCGGCCGCGGATCCGGGTAGGCGGCGAGATCCACGGTCGCGCCCGCGATGGCCTCCCGTAGCCAGCTAGGCTGCGGCTCGGTGCGCACGTTGACAGCCAGATCGAGCAGGTCGGCGGCCAGCTCCCGATCACCGTGGTGATGCAGATCCACCACTGAGTGGCGGGCGATCGCAATCGTCGCGCGGGTACTTGAGGTTTTGGGTACGACGAGTTCGACCTCAGCCTCGGTCGTCGCCGGCCGGAGTTCGGGGATCCGTAACCGCAGCCGGAACTGCAACGGATCTGGCTCCGGCGCACCGAGCAATGCCGCCGCCTCGGCCACGCTGGCCGTGTTCACCGCGGTGCGCACCCGATGCGACGGATTCGGAACCCGAACCGTGGCCAGTCGCTCAGCCGAGTGCGCCAGAATCGGGACGTCGAGCTGACTGGCCAGGCTCATCACCGCCGGATCGTTGGCCCGTTCAGCTACGGTCGCCAGCGCGGTGACCGACACTCGCGGCAGGCCGGCCACCGCAAGGGCGGCGTCCAGCAGCGAGCCGAGTTCGGCAGCCGTTGTGCCGTACCGGATTCCGACCCCGACGATCAACGCCGTGTGCGGTACGGCGTTCATGGCCCACCCGCGACCGCAATGCACGAGGCCACGAACCGCTCGGCCGCGTCCGGGTGGCCGGCCCAATGAGTGTGCAGGTAGCTGGCGGTGATCCGGTCGCGGATGAATCCAGTGGCGGCACCGTGCTGATCACCGCCGAGGTACCAAGCCGGCTGCTCGCCGTACGACGGATCAGTGACGGTTCGATGGAACTCGTGCCCGTTCACTCGGCGTCCCGTCACCGCAACCGCGGAGTCGTGAGCCGCGACCGCTTCGCGGTAACCGAGCCTCAGCCGCGGCGACATGGTCGCGGTCGCGTCGATACGACCCACCATGGGGGCTCCATCCAGTTCACGGCAGAGGTACAACAGGCCGGCACACTCGGCGTAGATCGGGCCGTCGAACGTTGCCAGCTGTGACCGTAAGGCCGCGTTTGCCGACAACGCCTCAGCGTGCATTTCTGGGAAGCCGCCGCCGATGACGACGCCCGCGGTCCCTTCGGGCAGCACGGCATCACGCACTGGATCAAAATACGCGACCGTCGCGCCCGCCGCAGTGAGCAGCTCGGTCGTCTCGGCGTACCCGAAGGTGAATGCCGGCCCGGCCGCTACCGCGACCACCGCGTCGCCACAGCGTTGAACCTGCCCAGCGGGACGCCACTGCTCACCGCTCAACGGGGGCGCCGATCGCGCGATGTCCAGCACGGCCTCGAGGTCCACCTGATCGGCGATCAGCTGGCCCAGGGCGGCCACGATGTCCTGTGCTTCTCGATGCCGTTCGGCCGCCGGCACCAGCCCGAGATGTCGTGATGGTGTGACCACGGCATCGGATCGGGCGATCGCACCCACCACCGGTACGCCGACCTCGTCCAGCGCTTCGCGCAACAGCCGCTCGTGGCGGTCGCTGCCCACCCGGTTCAGGATGACCCCGGCGATCCGAACCGCCGGATCGAAGAGCACCATGCCAAGCACCAGCGCCGCCGCGGACCGGCCCTGCGCCGTCGTGTCCAGCACGAGCAGCACCGGGCTGGCCAACAGCTCGGCCACCTGCGCCGTGGAAGCGAACCTGCCACGCCCCACGGCACCGTCGTGTAAACCCATGACGCCCTCGATCACGGCGACGTCGGCCCGCCCGGGAGTGTTGGCTCCGTGCAGCAGCAGGGGCAGGATCTGCTCCGGCCCCACCAGCCAGGGATCCAGATTTCGCCCGACCCGTCCGGCCGCCAGCGCGTGATAGCCGGGGTCGATGTAGTCCGGACCGATCTTGTGGCCACTCACCTGCAGCCCGGTGGCCCGCAGCGCCGCGATCAGGCCGGTGGCCACCATCGTCTTACCGTGCCCGCTGGCCGGCGCGGCGATGACGAGCCGAGGCAGGTCGTGGCTGGTCACCACTCGACTCCCCGCTGGCCCTTTTGCCCTTGATCCATCGGGTGTTTCACCTTCGTCATGTCCGTGACCAGGTCAGCCATCGCCACCAGCTCCGGCGCGGCGTCACGCCCGGTGATGACCACGTGGGCGAAACCTGGCCGATCGCTCAGGACGGCGGCGACCTCGGCGGGATCGAGCCAGCCCCACTTCATCGGGTAGGTGAATTCGTCCAACACATAGAAGCCGAACCGTTCCGCGGCTAGATCCCGCTGGATCTGGCGCCAGCCCTCTTGCGCATCGGCGGCATGGTCGGTGTCGGTCCCAGCCCGTTGGATCCAGGACCACCCCTCGCCCATCTTGTGCCAGCGAACCTCAGCGCCCTGGCCGGTACTGCGATGAATGGAATCCAACGCGGCGAAGGCGGATTCTTCGCCCACCCGCCACTTGGCGCTCTTCACGAACTGGAACACCCCGATGCTGATGCCGGCGTTCCAGGCCCGCAACGCCATCCCGAACGCGGCCGTGGACTTCCCTTTCATCGCACCGGTATGCACCATCGTGAGCGGACGGTGCCGACGCTGCCTCGTGGTGAGGCCGTCGGTAGGTACGAAGTCGGGTTTACCTTGTGGCATCAGGCGACCTCGGCCCGAGCGGTCGGCCTCGATGACACGGTCAACCCTGGTAACGCCGCCGCCGGCGGTGACATCAGTCGCTGCGGAGACTTCAGTGACTGCGGAGACTTCAGTGGCGGCTGAGACTTCGGCGGCTGCGATGACTTCGGCGGCTGCGGTGACTCCGCTAAATCCGTCAGGTCCGCTAACTCGTCCAGGCGTAGGTAACCTCCGCCGAGCTGAACCGCCAGGCCGCGCGCTTGTTCAAGCCGGATGCGGCCCTGTTCACAGTCAACGACGACCAGGTGCTCCCCCGCGAGTCCGCCGGCCGCACCGACCACCCCGGACCGGTCCGCGCGGCCATCGGTGACGAGCAAGATCAGCGGCCGGCGCACCGGATCGCGCATTCTCTCGACCGCAACCACGCGCGCCGCTTCAGCCAATCCGGCCGCCAGCGGAGTCCGTCCGCCGGTGCGCAGCTCGCTGAGCTGACGCGCGGCCCGCAGCACCGAAGAGGTCGGTGCGACGACAAGCTCGGCGCCAGCGTCCCGGAAACTGATCACCGCCACCCGGTCGCGGCGCTGGTAGGCATCGGTGAGTACCGCCAGGACCGCACTCTTCACCTGGGCCATCCGCCGCCGTGCCCCCATCGAGCCACTGGCGTCGACCAGGAACAACACCAGGTTTCCTTCTTTGCCGCGCCGTCTCGCGCGGCGCAGGTCGCCACCGGCCAGCTGTAACGGCTGTCCCGCTACGCGCCCACGCGGAACCTGGTGCGGAGCGGCCGCGGCCAAGGTGGCAGCCAGGTGGATCGGCCCGCTCGTCGCGGTGGCCGGCAGGGCTCCGACCGTACGGCCGCGTCCGGTGTCCGCCGCCGCGCGCCGGCCAGGCGCGCCGCGACCCGGATTGGCCTGCGCTGCCTGGGCAATCAAGCGAGCACGGCCAGGCGCACTGGGCGCCTCGTGGTTCGAGCCGCCGTGCTGCGAGGTGGAAGCGGTGGATGCGCTGCCCTCGGCCCCGTCACCAACGTCGGCCGAGCCGTCCGAGCCGTCCGAGCCGTCCGAGCCGTCCGAGCCGTCGGTCGGCGCACTCGGTCCACCGGAACCATCAGGGGCCGGGTCGAGATCGGGATCGGCGTTCGGATCGCCGCCGCCACCCAGGTCAGACTCCGAGCCGGGATCAGCATCGCCGCCCTCGGAATCAGCACCGCGCGCGTCGGAATCAGCATTCGCGGCCGAGGTTGCCGGCGGCGCGGCCCGATCCAGGGCCTCATCGAGCGCATCGGTGTCCAGGCCCGGTTCGTCGAACGGATTACGCCGGCGTCGATGTGGCAATGCGAGCAAGGCGGCGGCGCGAACGTCGGCCGCGCTGACAACAAGCCGGCCGTCCCAGGCTGCATGGGCGATCGCGGTGCGTGCGGTGACGATGTCGGCCCGCATACCGTCCACATCGAAGTCGGCACACACCTGAGCGATCTGCCGTAAGGCGGCATCGGGTAGCTCCACGTCGGGGAGCCGGTCGCGCGCTTCGGCGATTCGCGCGGCCAGTTGCTCGTCGGCCTGCCGCCAGCGCTCGGCGAATCCAGCCGGGTCGGCATCGGCCGCAAGCCGGCGGCGCACGACCTCGACCCGTACGTCCGGCTGCCGGCTGGCCGACACCTGGACGGTCAGCCCGAACCGGTCCAGCAGCTGCGGACGCAACTCGCCCTCCTCGGGGTTCATCGAACCGATGAGCATGAATTGCGCCGGGTGAGATATCGAGACGGCATCGCGTTCGACGTGATTTCGGCCCATCGCGGACGCGTCGAGCAGCACGTCGACCAGATGGTCCGGCAACAGGTTCACCTCGTCCACATAAAGGATTCCGCGATGCGCCGCGGCCAGCAGGCCCGGTTCGAAGGCCCGATTGCCGTGGGCCAGCGCCTGTTGCAGGTCCAGCGATCCGGTGACCCGGTCCTCGGACGCGCCGACCGGCAACTCGACCAGCCGCGCCGGACGGAGCACCGATTCCGCGGCGTCGGCGTGCGGACCATCCGGGCAGTGCGGCGCCGGCTGGGCCGGATCGCAGGCGAATCGGCAACCGGCGACGACGGCCACCGGCGGGACGAGCGCGGCCAGCCCCCGGACCGCGGTGGACTTCGCGGTGCCTTTCTCGCCGCGCACCAGTAACCCGCCGATCGCCGGCGAGATCGCGTTGAGAATGAGGCCCAGGCGCAGGTCGTCGGCGCCGAGAACGGCCGAGAACGGGTAACCCGCGTCGGGGCGGGCGGCGACGGTAGTCATTCAGGTGCTCCTGGTGGTACGAAGGGCAGCCCGCGGGTAGGACCGCCGGCAATGAGCTGATCGATCAGGTCGGTGTCGAGGTGTTCGGCCACGCCGTCGGCCAATCGGTCGAAGCTGGCCTGTCGAAGCTCGGCCACCCGGACGCCGGGCGTAGCCCGCCAGGAACGCCCGGCGAGCACGGCAACCTCATTGAGGAAGGCTTGCCGGAAATTGTCGCTGTCCCAGGCGCCATGCCAGGTCGTGCCCCAGACGGCACCGACTTGGAAGCCGTCCAGGAAGTCGATTGGGCCGGCGTGGTCGAGGCTGACCTGCCCATGATGGATCTCGTAGGCGGTGTCGACGACGTGGCCATGGCTGGTACCCCTGGCCTGCCGCACGATCTTGCGGCGCTCGAAGCGAACTGTGGTGGGCAACAGGCCGAGCCCGGGAACCGTCCCCGCACCGGATTCGACCTCGTCGGTGATCGTGCGGGCCAGCATCTGATAGCCACCGCAGATGCCGAGCACCGGTCGCCCCTGAGCGGCCCGGTCGACCAACACCTCGGCCAGCCCCCGCTCGCGGAGCCAGCTGAGATCAGCCACGGTCGCGCGGCTGCCGGGCACGACGACCAAATCCGCGGCGGCCAACTCAGCCGGCGCCGTCACCCAACGAACGTGGACTCCCGGCTCGTAGCCGATCGCTTCGACATCGGTGGTATTCGACATGCGTGGCAGTCTGACGGCGACCACCGACAGTTCTTCGCCGCCGCCGATTCCGGTGCTGTCCGCGGTGTCTTTGCCGGGACGGGCGGCGGCCGTTCCCGATGGCCGGAACGAGTCACGCACCGACAGCGAATCCTCCGTATCGACCAGCAGATTCGGCAGCCACGGAAAGACCCCGAGCACCGGACGTCCAGTGAGCCGGGTGAGCAGGTCGAGCCCGGGCTGCAGCAAGCCGGCGTCGCCGCGAAATTTGTTGACCACGAACCCGCTGATCAACGACTGGTCCCGCGGCGAAAGCAGGGCCAACGTGCCGAAGGCGGCCGCGAGCATGCCGCCGCGATCGATGTCGCCAACCACGACCGTCGGCAGCTCGCGCTGATCGGCCAGCCACATGTTGGCCAGGTCCCCCGCCCGCAGATTGATCTCGGCCGGGCTGCCCGCGCCTTCGCAAATGACGACATCGAACTGGGCGCGCAGCTCATCGAAACTGGCCAGTACCTGTTCGCGCAGCGCCGTCCGCAACTCGACGAAATTGGCCGCGGTCGCCTCGCCGTACGGATGACCACGTAGCAGCACGTGCGAGCGCCGATCACTGCCGGGCTTGAGCAGCACCGGATTCATCGCCACGGTGGGCTCGATGCCGCAAGCCCGCGCCTGCATGGCCTGGGCGCGGCCGATCTCGCCGCCGTCTCGGGTGACGGCGGAATTGTTGGACATGTTCTGCGCCTTGAACGGCGCGACCGACACGCCGCGACGCGCCAGCCAGCGGCAGAGTGCCGCCGTGAGCACGCTTTTGCCGGCGTCCGACGTGGTTCCGGCGACCAGCAACGCGCCCTTCATCGCGTACCGCGAATTGCGACCGAACGGACCCGAGGCGGCCTGAACCCGATGGCCAGTACGGCCAAGCTGCAGAGCGCCACCGCGCTGAACTCGACCGCTTGGCTCAGCCTGACCGCCCGGCCGATGTCATCGGCGTCCGGCGGCGGCCCATCCCCCAGGGACGGCCGCGCCTCGGCGTAACTGCCGTAGTCGATCGGGCCACCCAACCGGCGGGCCAGGGCAGCGGCAAACGCGGCTTCGCAGTGACCCGCGTTCGGGCTCGGATGCTGCCGTGCGTCGCGCCGCCACACCGCGAACGTGTGCCGGCGCGAGCCACCGACGAGGGGCGCGAGCACGACCGTGAGCACCGCGGTGAGCCGGGACGGGATGAGGTTCGCGGCATCGTCGAGGCGGGCGGCAAAGGTACCGAACCGGGTATAGCGGGCTGAGCGGTGACCCACCATTGCGTCGAGAGTGTTGACGGCGCGGTAGCCGAGCAACCCCGGCACGCCACCCAGCGCTCCCCACACCAGCGGAGCCACTACCGCGTCCGAGGTGTTTTCGGCCACGGACTCGACCGTGGCGCGAGCGAGTCCGGCCGGGTCGAGCCGGGCTGGATCGCGCCCACACAACGTCGGTAGCAGTGCCCGCGCCTCGGACGGATCGAGGTCTGCGGCGGCGGCTCGATCAAGCGCACCCTGTACGTCCGAACCCGCTCGGCGCAGGCTTCGGCCGCCCAGGACGATCCAGCTGGCGCCCGCCACGGATACGGTCGTCGCCGCCCGGCTGTGCCGAGTCACGCGCTGCACGAACGCGCCCGACAGCAGCAGCGGCACCAACGCGGCCAGAGCGAACACCGCACCGCGACCGCGGTTGTCGGCATACACACGAGCCTCCAACCGAGCGGCCACGATGCCGAAACCAGCCACCGGATGGCGTCGTTGCGGATCGCCGAAGCACTCGTCGGCCAGTACGCCGAGCAACAGGCCGGCGGCAATCGGCGCACGTTTCACTCATGTCCTCCGTCGGGTATCCACGCCCTGTGGGGTACTGCTGACGGCCGAAGTCTCCTGGCTCCCGGATCGCTGCTTGCCCCACCTTCCAACCCGCAGGCCGTGGTGTTCGGGGTTCGCTCCTCGGTGACAGTGGCGGGACCGCGCCGGATTCGCACCGGACTTCCTTCACTGCCGTCGTGACAGAACCCAATCACAGGGCTCCGACGGGCAGCCACTGAGGGTCGGGACGACCGCAGGTGGGCGCACTGGTCCCGGGCTGGCCGTTTCGGAGCATGCCCGCCGGATCTGCTAAGGTTTCGGCTCGTGCCCGCCTCGTAGGTGGTCATGAAAATACACGCGCCGCTAGCTCAACTGGCAGAGCAGCTGACTCTTAATCAGCGGGTTC
>JAOPUZ010000025.1 GCA_025966315.1 Frankiales bacterium
CGGACGGCTCGGACGGCTCGGACGGCCCGGACGGCCCGGACGGCCCGGACGGCCCGGACCGCGCGGACCGCTCGGACCGCTCGGACGGCTGGGGCCAGACGACGCACCGTCAGCTGCCGGCCGATCCGGTGACGGAATCGAGGGCGTGGTTCACGGCGTCGGTTATCCGTCCACGGAATACGCCGAGGATTGCGACAACCAACGCGGCAGTCATCACCGTGACCATCACCCATCCGGGGACATCACCGCGGTCGTCGACATTGCCGGTCAGCCGGCGCCGGCCCGCGAGATATCCGCTGGCCATCCAAGCGGTCAGTAGCTGTACCTGAATCACGATTGCTCCTGTTCCCATAGTGATAGAAAGACCTCGTTGTCGGCGCGACGTCGTTGGCTAGCTGGACAGCGATGTCAGGGTGGTCAGCCCTGGATACAGGGCGAACAGGACAGTGACTGGCAAGATCAGGAACACCACGGGCACCATCATGTGCAGCTCCTTCTGGCCACCGGCCTCGAGCAGGGCGCGCTTGGACTGCTCGCGAACATCCGTTGCCTGCGCTCGCAGCACGTCGGCCAATGGGGTGCCACGTTCGATCGCGACGACTACGCCCTGCAGGAATCGTCCGAAGGGTTCCGAACCCGTGCGTTCTGCCAACTCGGCCAAAGCGGTAACGACCGGAAGACCCGCTCTGGCCGCATCCAGTGCCCGCGACAGGTCAGCCGCGACCTCTCCCGCCGTGATCCGGCACACCCGATTCAAAGCGTCGAAGGGCGCTTCGCCGGCCGTGACGGACAGGGCCAGCAGATCGGTCACCACCGGTAGTTCGGCCATGATCCGTTCTTCCCGCCGACGCAGCTGATGCCCCAGCCACCAGTCGCGCGCCAGCCCGCCCGCGATGGCCCCACCGAAGGCTGCGAACAAGCCGAAGATCACGTCGACGCCATCGCCGACGCCGGACAGGATCCACATCAGCAAACCGCTGATCAGTGCTCCGGCACAGCCCCAACGGACCTGCTCGATCCGGAACTCCTCGACGCTGCCATCGTGCCCGAGGGCCGCGAGTCGGCGGCCGATGGAGGCGCTGCCGCCAACCGTTCGCTCTAGTCGCGACGTCACCCGGGCCAGCACCGCCGAGCCGATCCTGGTCACGCCGCCCCCCATCGGGGTTTTACCCGATCCGGTGAGCAATCGCGACGGCAGCCTGGTGTCCATCAGATACGGAGCAATCCGCTCGGACATCGTCATGCGGCGCATCGGTGGAGCGAACCGGGCCGTCGCCACCAGCCCCAGCCCGCCGAGCAAACCGAGTAGCGCCCCCAACCAACTCGTCATCATCGAAGCACCCGCGGCTGTTCGGGCAGGCGCCCCAGCCGGAGCATCAATCGGTACGCAACCGCTGAGGCGGTGGCGCCCGACGCCAACAAGATGATCCCGCTGGAACTGTCGAAGGCGGTGAGCGTGGTGGGCTGCGTGCCCAGCAGCAGCAAGACCAGCCAGGGGGCCGCGACCGCGAGCCGGGCGGCATTCACGGTCCATCCTTGTCTCGTCTCCAGTTCCGCCCGCGTTCGCGCGTCGATCCTCAGGAGCTCGGACAGCGTCCTCAGCATCGTGCTGACCTCGCTGCCGCCGACTTCGCCGGCCAGCCGCAATGTCTCGCACACGCGGTCGGCAACGGGCTCGGCCAGCTGAGCCTTGAGCGTGTCCAGGCAATGTCCGAACCGCCCGGTCGCCACGTACGCCGAGCCGAAGCTCGCAAACGCAGGGCGTAACGACGCCGGTCCGCGCAGCGCCAACGCGGCGAGGGCATCTGGCAAGGCCATGCCGGCGCGGATTGCCGAGGCCAGATTGTCAATCGCTTCCGGCCAGACCGCACGAAATTCCGTCATCCGGCGTAGTCGTGCCCGACGCACGAGTGTCACCGGAACCAGAGCCGCAAACAGGCCGAAGCAGACGGCCACCGCTGTCGTGTGGGTGGCGATGAGAACAACGATGCCGACGCCCAAGCTGGCGGCGACCTGGATGCCGAGCAACTGGCCCGGCCGCATCCGCTCGAACCCGGCTTGCCGGATGAGTTCGCGCCGGCGCAGCGACCACGCTCGCAGCTGACCCGGCCGTGCCCGCAGCGGCTCGGGCACGCCACGCGCACGCCGGCGCAATGACACCACGCCCTGCCACATCAGGATCACACCGACCGCGGCCGCAAGTCCGAGCAGACCACCCATCAAAGCCGCCGGGTTATTTCACTCGATGGGCCGACGGGCGGGCCACCGAAGCGCCGTACCGATGAAAGATCGTCGGCTTGGGAACGGCCGGCAGCGTCGCATTCGGCACCGAGCAACGACGCCACACTGTGACCAGCACGCGCAAACCGCTCTGGGTGCGGTGGATAACCACCGGCCCGGCGCAGCTCACCATCCTGGATTGTGAAGATGTCCGACGTCTCGATCACGTCACCTTCGACCCGCCCCGACACCCCGACAATCTCGGTCACCCGCCGCGATCCATCCGGCTCGATACCCAATTGGACGATGAGGTCGACCGATGCCGCCACGGTCGGCACCACGAAGGAGGAACTCACATTTCCCCCTGCCAGCAAGGGTAAAGTGCACATCTTCAGCAACGCCTCGCGGGCGGAATTCGCGTGCAACGTGCACATGCCGGGCAGGCCGCTGTTGAGGGCAATGAGCAGATCCAGACATTCTTCCTGCCGTACCTCACCGACGACGATCCGGTCCGGGCGCATTCTAAGCGCCTCTTTCACCAGTCGTCTGAGTGTGATCTCGCCGGTGCCTTCGAGACTTGCCGGCCGTGTCTGCATCGCGACGACGTCGGCGCCCGGTACTCGCAGCTCGAAGACTTCCTCGGCTGTGATTACCCTTTCGCCCGCAGGCAATGCGGCACACAGCGCGTTCAACATAGTCGTCTTGCCCGCCTGCGTTCCGCCACATACGAGCACGTTCAGCCCAGCATTTACCGCAGCGGCGAGAAACTTGGCCGCCGACGTGGTGAGCGTCCCCCGCCGGATCAACTCGCCCAGGCCGGCCTTGCTGATCACGAACTTCCTGATGTTGACGGCCATATGTTGCTGGGTCACAGATGGGATGACCACATGCAATCGCGAGCCATCTGGCAGCTGCGCATCCACGAACGGCGTCGACAGGTCGACGCGGCGACCCGAGTTACGCAACATCTTCTCGACCAGTTCGGCCACCTGATGGTCACCGAAGATTACGTTCGTCAACTCCGACTTGCCGCCACGGGCAACGAATACGCGGTCTGGCCTATTGACCCAGATCTCTTCCACCGACGGATCGTCGAGGTATTGCTGCAGCGGCCCGAAACCAGCAACCTCGTCGAAGACGACCTCGGCGGTCTTGGCCGGATCGACCAGCAGCGGCCAGTCCGACATCGACGCCCGATCCAGATAATCGGCGATTACCTCATCGATTGCGACCCGCACCAGGTCCGGGCGTTCGTTCGGGTCGAGGGAACGACGCCGCACCAGCTCGCGAACCTCGTCCTCAACAACCTGTACCGCTGCCCGCACGCCGATCCGTCCCCCTCGATCATCGTCGCCGACGTTTCTTTGTTGATCTCCGTTGACTGTTGCGGCGAGCGTAACGAGCGTCGGGCACGCGTTCGACCATTGATGATCGATTGTGGATAACTCCGGGGACGGCCACTGCGCTTCTGCACCGAACGGCAATGACGCGACGAAATAGGGGCAGCGGCTGAGCCGACGGAAAGCTGACTCCGCCGACCAAGCCGCCTATGCCTACCCACGCGAGCTGATCGAACCGGCTGTCAGCCCTCGGATCGCGCGGGACCGGACGTAACGGCAACCGCGGCGTCCTTCGACGCGACGGTGCCGAAGTAGGAGGCCGCCAACTCCGGGTCAGCGGTCAGCTCCTCATACGTCCCATGTGCTCGGATGCCGCCGGCTTCCAGGAAGTACACCGAGGTGGCCACGTCGCGAACCACTTCGAGGTTGTGCTCGACGAGCAGGATGGTGCGCCCCTGGCTGCCCAATTCACCGATCAGTTTCAACACCGACCGGGCAATGTCTGTGCCGACGCCGGCCACCGGCTCGTCCAGCAACATGACCTGCGCGTCAGTGGCGATCACCCGGGCCAGCGCTACCAGTTTCTGCTCGCCGAAGCTGAGCGTGCCCGCCACCGCCAACGGCTTGCCCTGCAGATTCACCAATTCCAGCGCGGAGGCCGCGCGATCGAGCGCTGTTGCCACTTCACGACGCACAGCTCGCGGCGCGACGATCATCCGGAACAGTGAAATCGTCTTCGGCTCGGCCGCGCCGAGCAGGACATTCTCTAGCACGGTCATGCCATAGCTGAGCCGCACTTCTTGAAACGAGCGAACCATCCCGCTGTGCACGACCTTGTCGATCTGACGTCCGGTCACATCCTTGCCGAACAGTGAAACCGAGCCACTGTCCGGCCTGATTGCGCCGCTCAGCAAGTTGAACAAGGTTGTTTTGCCCGCGCCGTTCGGTCCCACCAGACCGACTATCTGGCCCGCCGGCAGGGCGAAGTCGAATCCGTCCGCGACGACGAGCCCACCAAACCGTTTACGCAAGGACTTGGCGGTCAACACCATCACCGGTTCGGTCGCGTCGGCCGGCGGCAAATGATGCACCTCGGTGGGCGCCACATCGGCGAGATCGGCCTCGACTGCGGCACTGGTCAGCGGTACAGAAGGGTCCGGTGATCGGTGCAGCTTGGCCGCCCGCTTCACGTAGCGGCGCACGATCGGCGAGGAAATCTCGGGCAATATGCCGGTCGGACGCCACATCATGACGGCGATGAGACCGAAGCCGAAAGCGACCTGCTGTAGTTGAGCCGACGTTGTGGCGGACAGGCCCCCGACGTGCTGTAGCAAGCGCGGCACGACCTCGACCAACGTCGCGCCGATCACCGGCCCGAAGGGTCGACCCAGACCGCCGACAATCACCATGGTCACGATCAGGACGCCTTGTGTGAAGCCGAACGAGCCAGGCCCCGCGATTCCGGTGTAGAAGACGTAGAGTGCGCCGGCCAGACCGCACATGGACGCCGAGATCGTGAATGCCGCTACTTTCGCACGCGTGGTGTTGAATCCCGAGGCGCGGACGGCCAATTCGTCCTCACGCAAGCCCTTGAGGACGACGCCGTACATCGAATCGCCCAACCATCGAACCAGCAAGTACGACAGCGCGGCGAGCCCGACAGTGAACGGCAAGAATGATTTGACGCTGTCCAGATGCACGCCGAACGCAACCAGGTGGGTGACGTAGAAGCCCGCCTGCCCGCCGAAGGCAGCAACGGCTTCGACGACGCCCACGATCACCGACGCTGCGGCCACGGTCAACAGGATCACGTACTCGATCGTCAAACGCATCGACGGATCGCTCAGCACCAGCCCGATGATCGCGCCGACGATCAACGCGATCAGGGCCGCCAGCGGGGCGGCGACATGATGCAGCGAGGCGAACCAGGCCGCCGAATAGCCTCCCGCCCCGCCAAAAGCTGTCGGCACCACGGCGGGGACTCCGGCCCAGCCGACCAGCAGATTCACCGCGACGGCATAAATCGTGAAAATGGCAGCGAGATTCGCTACGTCAGCCCAGACTTCACTGTTCACAGTTTCGACGCCTGCTCTGTTAGGCGATTCTCGTCAACGGAACTCACGCTGGTTTATAGCACGCTCGGCATTCAGGTTGATGATTACTTGACCGAATCATACTAAGCGCGCATACTACTTTCATGATCGAGATTGCGACCGCTCACGTTGCCTCCACTGCCCCCGCCGGCGCCTTTTTCGAGCGTTGGGCCGACATGGCCAGCTGGCCGGAATGGAATCTGGACACCCAATGGGTCCGGCTCGACGGCCCATTCCGGGAAGGCGCCACGGGAACCCTCAAGCCGAAGGGCGGACCGAAAGTCAGGTTCAAGGTCGGAACACTGATTCCGGATCGCCAGTTCGTCGACGTCTCCCACCTCATCGGGGCACGACTGACGTTTTCCCACGAGGTGATGTCCACCCCGGACGGCGGCTGCATGGTCGACGTGCACGTGAGCATGCGCGGGCCGCTGGCCTTCATGTGGGATCGCCTGCTCGGCAGCGGGCTGCGCTCCTCCGTCCAGCCGGATCTCGAACGGCTCGCTCGGCTGGCCGAGGGATCCGCGGTCACCTCGCCATGACCGAACCGGCGAAGCGACGCCACGTGCGCGCCGTGCCGCCGAACGCCGGCTCGCGGCAGCTGGCCACGATCCATGCTTCGGCGGACGATAGTCCCGGCTTGCTCCTGTGGCAGGTGACGAACGAGTGGCAGGCCGCCCAACGGGCGGCGCTGAAGCCATACGAGCTGACCCACGTGCAATTCGTGCTGCTCGCCTCGCTCACCTGGCTCAGCTCGCTCCCCGCACTCGCGAACGATGGCCCGGTAACCCAGCAACAATTGGCCCAGCACGCCGCGACCGACCCGATGATGACGTCGCAGGTCGTGCGCGCTTTAGCCGAACGCGGCCTGATCGAGCGCACTCAGCACCCGACCGACGCCCGTGCCCGGGCGCTTTCGGTCACTGCTCGCGGCCGCGAGTTGGCCAACCGCGCGATCGTCGCGGTGGAACATTGCGACGCCACGTTCTTCGCCCCGCTCGGCAAGGATGCGCAGCACTTCGCCCAGCAGTTGCGCGCGTTGCGTCGGCGCTGACGGCTGGCCGCCGGGGACGAGGAAACGCGACCGCCGAATTGTCGTAGGCGCTGTCTAACCTGCATTCATGACCGACGGCATCACACGTGAGCAAGTAATTCGCTACCGGCTGCGCGCCCAACAACTCGGGCGTCCCACTGCTACGTTGGCCGATACCGCAGTGCTCGACTACGGCGTGCAGGACACCGGTCCGGACGGCAGCCACTGGGCGCTCGCTGTCCGCGGCGTTGACGTCGCCGCTATGACCGACCAACACCTCGCACTGGTCTGGACGCTTCGCGGTGCCCCGCACTTGTACCGGCGAGCGGATCTGTCCCGGATCGCCGCCGCCATCGAGCCGTTCTCCGCCGACGATGCGGCCAAACGCATCTTCGACGCGTCGAAACCGTTGAAGGCGGCCGGTATCGACACCGTCGACGCCCTGAATCACGTGGCCACGACGATGCATTCCGTGATCAGCAAGTCCGTCGATCACGCACTGGTCAAGGGCGAGGTCTCAGGTCAGCTCAGCTCGATGCTGGACGAGCCGTATCTGCGGTACTGCCGTCCGTGCCAGGCCACCCACATCTACGAGATGCCCTTTCGGTTGGCTGCGCTGCGGGCCGGTATCGAGCTGGACGCGGGCACCTCACCGCCGGTGCTGCGCCTGATCCCAAGATTCAAGCCCGCGGCCACCGTGCCCCGGCGGTTCGACGTCATCCGTTGCTACCTTCGACTGCTCGGGCCGGCCACGCCCAAAACCGTCGCCGCGTACATCGATGCCCCGGTCAAGGAAGTATCCCGACGCTGGCCCGCCGATGCCGTGCCGGTCACGGTTGACGGCGAGCAGCGCTGGGTCCTCGAGGCCGACGCCGACGCCCTGAACGACGCGGGCGCCCCGCATGATGGCGAGAAGCCGACCCACCTGCTTGGACCGTTTGACATGTTTCTGCAGGGCAAGGACAGGTCGCTGCTTGTCCCCAGCACTGACCACGCCAAATCACTGTGGCCGGTGCTGGGTCGCCCCGGTGCCGTTCTGCTCGAGGGGGACATCGCGGGCACCTGGCGACCGCGCAAATCCGGTCGCGCGCTCACCGTCAACGTCAGGCTCTGGAGCAAAATTCGTGCGGGACAACGGCACCAGATCGAAGCTGCCTCGCAACGCCTTGCTGCCTTCCGAAACACGACCCTGCACGGTGTGGTCTATGAGTAGGCCGACCAGGTCAGGATCGGGCACGCGCCAAGCCGCTCCGTCAGCGATATCGAGTGGTGTCCCCTGGACCCTGCTCAGGCGGGTATTGACTTGTTGGGTATCCGTCCGGTTGCTGTCGACTCGGCGGCAACGGTGCGCCCTGGGCAAAACCGCCGGTGTCGTACGGCCGGGACCGCCGCGTCGAATCGGCCTCTACCAACCGGTTGAGCGTCTGCTGAATCTTGTCCGCACGCGGAATGTTCACCAGCGTCTCCTGGCCGTTCTCACTCGCCGACTCGATCGAGAGCGAGCCGGACCGGAAGATGCGGTCGCTCAGGGACTGCTCGTAGGACACATCACTGATCCGACCAAGTGTGATGTCACGACCTCTGTGCTTGAGCACCCCGCGCCGGATGAGGACGCGATGCGTCGTGATCACGTAGTGCGTGGAGCGCCAGCGCAGTACCGGTGCGAGGGTGAACCAAAGGATCAACACCAGGCCCACCACGATGATGGCAATCAGCAAGTACTGGTGGGCGTTGTGGTGGTCGGTGGAATCAGGCAGGAACGCGATCGCCACACCGGCCAGCGCACAGACGACGATGAACGACAACACGGCGGGCACCAGCGTCAGCCAATGCGGATGGAGGTGTTCGACGATCTCCTCATCCTCCGCGAGCAACTTCTCCGGAAACGCCATCTGCCTGCTCCCTCACTCACCGCCCCGACGTCAGGTCGAGGACCGGGGCTACCTGCGGTGAGGCTATCGATAAAGCGGACGCAGATGCGTGACATCGCCGGCCGCGATCGCGACCGGGGACGATCCGTCACCAGGTTCGACGATGAGCTGGCCCGCCGCATTGACGTCGATGGCGCGACCAGTCAGTACCGCGTCGCTCAGCTGAACCGACACCTCGGTCCCCAGCGTGGCGCATGCGATCCGGTACGCGGCGGCGAGACCGCTCACCTCGGCGTCGCCACCGGCCGCAACCCACCGGCCGTACCAGATGGACAGCCGGTCCAGAATCGCCGCCAACCAGACCGCTCGGTCGAGTTGCGGGTAGCCCTGCAGCAACAGCGACGTAGCAGTGGGGACGGGCAACTCGTCCACGGTAAGCGAGACGTTCAGCCCGATTCCGATCACCACCCGCGGCGACGACCCGGCCGCCAGCCCGCGGGCCAGCGGTGCGCGCTGCGCCGTCTGCACCAGGATGCCCGCGGCTTTGAGCGCCGGCTCACCAATCTGAAGGTCGTTCGGCCACTTCAACCGGGGCAGCCCGGTAATGGTCGCAGCTCCGACACCGTCGGCGCCGAGATCGGTGCCGGCATCGGCGGGGTTGGTGACGAGATCGGCGTCGAGGGATTCGACTGCTTCGGCGGCTTCGACGAGCGACAAGCCGGCCATCAGCGACAACCAGCCCCACGATGCCAGCGGCACGGTGGGTCGGAGCAACACCGAGAAGGTCAACCCCGCGCCGGGCGGCGAGGTCCAGGACCGATCCAGCCGTCCGCGGCCGGCAATCTGGTACTCCGCGACCAGCACCGAACCCTCGGCGGCGTCGACCTGACTCAGCAGTTCCGTGTTGGTCGATGCCGTCTCGGCCACCGCAGTCACCCGCCAGCCGGCTGGCAGAGCGGTCAACGCGGTCGGATCGAGCGGGTCACGGGATGCGGTCATCTTCGGCATTCTGCCCGGTCACCTGCGAGAAGGCGGCCGATCACCCGGTCGGGCCGCGAGGTCGATCACTTAGTCGGGCCGGTGTCCGACACCCGGACTATTCTTCTGCAGACCGCAGCTAATCCGCTTCGCCACCCGTCGATCAGGGGATGGATTCACACATCGATGACCGCTGAACAGATTGTGCCCAGTACCGAACCCGACCCACGCAGCACGGCCGGCAGGCTGGCCGAGCTAGGCCGCCGCCACGAGGAGGCCGTGCACGCCGGCTCGGCCCGCGCCGTGGAGAAGCAACACGCACGGGGCAAGAAGACCGCCCGCGAGCGGGTTGCCATGCTGTTGGACGAGGGTTCCTTCGTCGAATTCGACGCGTTGGCCCGGCACCGTTCCACCATGTTCGGACTTGAAGCCAACCGTCCGCTCGGCGATGGCGTGGTCACCGGTTACGGGACGGTCGACGGCCGCCAAGTGTGCGTGTTCAGCCAGGACGTCACCGTGTTCGGCGGCGCGCTCGGTGAGGTCTACGGCGAGAAGATCGTCAAGGTCCAGGACTTCGCCATCAAGACGGGTTGCCCGCTGATCGGCATCAATGAAGGCGGTGGCGCCCGGATCCAAGAGGGCGTCGTGTCGCTGGGCCTGTACGCCGAGATCTTCTACCGCAACGTGACCGCGTCCGGCGTCATCCCGCAGATCTCGCTGATCATGGGTGCCGCCGCCGGCGGGCACGTGTACTCCCCCGCCCTCACCGACTTCATCGTCATGGTGGACAAAACCTCGCAGATGTTCATCACCGGTCCCGACGTCATCAAAACGGTCACCGGCGAAGACGTCTCGATGGAAGATCTGGGCGGCGCGCGGGTGCACAACACCAAGTCCGGCAACGCCCACTACCTGGGTTCGGACGAGGACGACGCGATCAACTACGTCAAGGCCCTGTTGTCCTACCTGCCGAGCAACAATCTCGACCCGCTTCCGACCTTCGATGTCGAGGCGGACCTGGAGATAAGTGACGAGGACCTGTTCCTCGATACTTTCATCCCGGACTCGGCAAACCAGCCCTACGACATGCACACCGTCATCGAGCACCTGGTCGACGACGAGGAATTCCTAGAGGTACACGGCCTGTTCGCACCCAACATCGTCTGCGGGTTCGCTCGAATCGAAGGGCGCCCGATCGGAATCGTCGGCAACCAGCCCATGCATTTCGCGGGCTGCCTGGACATCGACGCGTCAGAGAAGGCCGCGCGTTTTGTTCGCACGTGCGACGCGTTCAACGTCCCGGTGCTGACGCTGGTCGACGTACCCGGTTTCTTGCCCGGTACCGACCAGGAATGGCAGGGCATCATCCGCCGCGGGGCGAAGCTGATCTATGCCTACGCCGAGGCCACCGTCCCGAAGATCACCGTCATCACCCGCAAGGCGTTCGGCGGCGCCTACGACGTCATGGGATCGAAGCACTTGGGCGCCGACATCAACCTCGCCTGGCCGACGGCGCAGATCGCGGTGATGGGTGCTCAGGGCGCGGTGAACATTCTGCACCGGCGGACCCTCACGGCTCTGGGTGACGACCCGGCGGCCCAAGAAGCCGGCCGAGCCGAGCTTGTTACCGAATACGAGGACACGTTGGTGAATCCGTACGTCGCCGCTGAACGCGGTTACGTCGATGCCGTCATCCCGCCTTCGGAAACACGGGCATACATCACCCGTTCGCTGCGCGTCCTGCAGAGCAAGCGTGAAACGATGCCGCCCAAGAAGCACGGCAACATACCGCTATGACCATCGAGAGATCACGTTGAGCGCGGACGAACGGGCCAGCAGCCCGACGGCCCGGCCCGCGCTGCGAATCGTGTCCGGCAATCCCACGCCGGAGGAACTCGCCGCGCTCACGGTCGTACTCAGCTCACTGGGTAACGGCGCGAAGCAGAAACCCGCTGCGCCGGTACGAGGCGGCTGGGCGGATCCGGTGCACGGGCTGCGCACGCCACTGCGTCCCGGCGCGGGAGCCTGGCGATCGGCCGGCCGCTAGTCGCGAAGCGCAGAAAGTCCTACTGTCCTGCCCCCATCGGGGCCAGCCCACCGCGCGCCGAGCCGTATTACGGCCTACGGAACGCCACCGGCGATCCGCCGCCACGGCCCGTCCAGCCTTTAGGCTTCGAGGGTGGCGAGCATTCTGCTGGTAGAGGACGACCCGACGGTGACCGAGGTCGTCGTGTCCTACCTGGATCGCGCGCAACACCAGACCCGATCCGTCTCGGACGGCGGCGACGCAGCCCGGGCGTTGGACGGCGCGAACAGCAACGATTTCGACCTGGTGATTCTGGACGTCATGCTGCCGACGCTGGACGGAATCGAGGTGTGCCGGCGACTGCGGCACACTCGCCGGGACTTGCCCGTCATCATGCTGTCCGCACTCGGCCAGGAAGACGACCGGATCGCCGGCCTGGAGGTCGGCGCGGACGATTACGTCACGAAGCCCTTCTCACCGCGGGAACTGGTGCTGCGGGTTGAGTCGGTGCTGCGTCGGGCCCGTTCCGACGGTCAGCCGCCGCAGGTGCTGTCGGTCGGCCCGATCCGGGTGGACACGGCGGCGCGGACCGCGACCAAGAACGGCGTGGAGCTGAACCTGACCGTGCGCGAGATGGACGTGCTGACCTTTTTGATGAGCCGGCCCGGCACCGCCTTTAGCCGGCTGGAATTGATGTCTTCGGTGTGGGGCTGGACGTTCGGAGATCAATCGACGGTGACCGTGCACGTTCGACGGATTCGCGAGAAAATCGAGGACGACGCTCGGCGTCCCCGGTTGATCCAGACCGTGTGGGGAGTCGGCTACCGGATGGACGCCGACGAGTGAACCATTCCCTGAGGATCATCGGTACCGCGCTGCTGTGGGGTGCCGGTGGTGCGTTGGCCGCGTGGCTGATCACCTGGCCGCTGCGGCGCCGCTCGCAGGCCGGGTTGCTCGTGTCGATCACCCTGGTCGGCACCGGCTCGTCGGTGGCGGCCGTGTTCGGCAACACCAGGGCGATGTTCCTGGCCACCGACGACGGCTACGTCACGGTCGTCGTCGCGGTGGTCGCTGGGGTGCTCGCGGCCGGTGCCGCCGCCTTGGCCGGACGGACTTTCGCCCGGGACAAAAAAGCGCTGCTGTTGGCCATCGGCGCGCTACGCGAGGAGCGAGTACCCACCGACGACGGCCGGCGGCTGTCCGGCGAGCTCGAGTCACTTCGTCGCGACCTGGACCTGACCGCCCGAACGCTGGCCGAATCCCGTGAGCGGGAAAGGGCATTGGAGAGTTCGCGGCGTGAACTGTTCGCCTGGGTGTCCCACGATCTGCGGACCCCGCTGGCCGGACTGCGGGCGATGGCCGAGGCCCTGGAGGACGGCCTCGCTTCCTCGCCGGAGCGCTATCACAAACAGATCCGGATCGAGGTCGACCGGTTGACCGGCATGGTCGACGACCTGTTCGAGATCTCACGGCTGCAGTCCGGCGCGCCGCGACCTCGCATCGAACGGGTGAACCTGACCGACCTCGTCTCTGATTGCCTGGCCGCGCTCGAACCGGTGGCGGTGCTGCACGGTGTGCAGCTGGTCGGCCATGCGACGACGGACATAATGGCCGAGGTGTCGGGCAACGGCAGCGAGCTCAACCGCGCAGTCACCAATCTGATCGTCAACGCCATCCGGCACACCGTTTCCGGTGGAGCCGTGACGATCGCGCTGACGACCTCGCCGGTCGACGGGGCGGCCGCTGGATCGGTGGGCGGGGCGTCCCAGCTGGCCAAGTTGACGGTTCGGGACCAATGCGGGGGCATTGCCGAAGTCGATCTCGCCCGGGTGTTCGACGTTGGCTTCCGCGGCGAACCGGCCCGTACTCCGCAGGCGAATCTCGGTGCCGGGGCCGGAATGGGGCTGGCCATCACCCGCGGCATCCTGGCCGCGCACGGGGGCACCATCGACGTCCGCAACCTCGCTGGCGGTTGCGCGTTCACCGTCACCCTGCCAGCCAGCTCCTAGGGCGGGGCGAGCCGCGGCTCGCCCGACAAAGATCGCGATCTGCCGCGAAGAGATTCCGCTAATACTGTATGTTGTCCCCGTGTGAAATTCTGCAATCTCACGCCGGCCTTACTCGTTGTTCGCGCTCCTCGGAACGTCGAATGACCTGGCCGGCGGACTTTCCTTGACGATACGGGGTCCGGGTAAAGAGGCGAAAATGTCTAGTTCGATGAGGACTGCGACGCGCAGTATTCACGTTCGGCCAACGTCGATGGTCGTGCTGGCCGTATTCGCACTCGTCTCGGCCGGCCTGTTCGCCGGGGCCAAGAACCTCGTTGCCGATCAGGAGAAGCGCCTGCTGGCCGAACGTACCGCCGAGGTCGGCACGTTGCTTTCCTCCGCGGTCGGTACGTCCGTGCAGAGTTCGCTGTCGAGCTTGGGTACGGCCGCCCAATCCCCGACCGCATTCGCTCAGGTGGCGCAGGCATCGCTGGCCTCCGGATCAATTACCACGGTGGCGGTGGCGGCTCAGCAAGGCTCTGATTGGGTGGTGAAAGCGGTTGCGGGCAAGGCTCTTGCCGTGGGTGAGCAGCTAACCGGTTCTCGGCTCGCGCTGGTCCGGTCGGCCGGCACAAAACTCCGCTCGGACGTGTTCAACGTGCCCGAGGGCGGCGCCCGCCTCGCCGTCGCCCTCGGGGTGCCAGGCCCGGTGCGGACGGTCGCCTACGAAGAGGTCGTCGTCAATCCCAGCCGGGCGACGCCGCTCACGCAGTCGCAGCCGTTTCATGAATTGAATGTCGCGCTGTACGTGAGTACCCGCGCCGATGCGGCCAAACTCCTGCTGTCCACCACAAGTCAGGTCCCACTCCGAGGAAAGACGGCGACGGCCGCAGTGCTGGTCGGCGACGACTCGTGGCTGATTGTCGCCGCTGCCCGCGAACCGCTCGCCGGCACGCTGGCCAGCAACGTGCCGATGATCTTGGCACTCGCCATGTTGTTGATCGGTCTGGCCATGGCCGGCGTGGTCGAGAGCGTGAGTCGCCGCCGTGACTACGCCTTGACGCTGGTGGACGAGCGGACGGCGGCACTGCAAACGTCCCTGGGTGATCTCGAGAAGGCGCAGAACGCTCTCGTCGCCAATGAACGCCTCGCCGCGCTGGGGCAGATGGCGGCGACGGTCGGCCATGAGCTCCGCAACCCGCTCGGTGTCCTGACCAATTCCTTGTACCTGATCCGGAACACCGTTTCCGCAGACGCTGATGACCGGCTCCGCCGACAGCTGGATACGGCTGATCGAGAGATATCCGCCGCGACCCTCATCGTCTCGGACTTGCTCGAATTCTCGCGTCCACGTGCGGCCAACCCCACATCGGTCGACGTTGCCGCACTGCTGGGCGAGGCGGTGTCCGTTGCGCCTCCGCCGGCCGGAATCAGCGTCCTCCACGACGAAGTCGACGTACCGCAGATCGTCGTCGATCGGGACCAGATTCGGCAGGTGATCCTGAACCTGCTCACCAACGCCTACGAAGCCATGCCAGAGGGCGGTACCGTGCGGATCACCGCACAGGTCATCGATCATGCCGTGACGATTTCCGTGCTCGACTCGGGACTGGGCATGGATGAACAGACCCGGGCCCAGGTGTTCGAGCCCTTCTTCAGCTCAAAGGTGAAAGGCACCGGCCTCGGTCTGGCCGTGAGCAAGCGGATCGTCGAGAAACATCTCGGTAACCTCACCATGACGTCGCAGCCGGGTCAGGGTTGCACCGCCGTCTTGACGCTCCCACTCACGCCGGCCGAGGCGGGGGTCACGGTATGAACAGCGCGCGGCCATTCCGGGTCCTTGTTGTCGACGACGAACCGGGCATGCGGGAGACGCTCGTCGACATCCTCGAGGCGGTTGGCTATCAGGTCAGTACCGCAGCTGACGGCGAACGCGCGCTGGATGTCGTCCGAGATCACGAATTCGACGTCATGGTGATGGATGTCCAGATGCCGAAGCGGGACGGCGTGTCGGTGCTGCAACAGCTTTGCCCGCCGCCGCCGATCGTCATCATGATGACGGCCTACGCGCTGGAGGAGCGCCTGCGCGCAGCGGTCAACGCGAACGCGTTCGCGATCCTGCACAAGCCGTTTCCCGTTGGGCGCCTGCTCGAATTGGTCGAGTCCGCTTCTGCGGGAGGGGCTTGATGGCAATTACGCAGACGATCAACGGCTCGCCCCTGCGCGGCACCGTACTCGTCGTCGACGACGACATCGGCCTGCAGACGACGGTGTGCGACATCCTCCAGATGACCGGGATCGCGGCAAGCGCGGTGGGATCAGCCGGCGAGGCGGCGCGATGGTGTGACGAGCACACTGCTGACCTCGTCGTACTCGACCAGCGGCTGCCAGATGGCTCCGGCCTGCAGCTGGCGGCCCTGCTCAAGGCTCGTGCACCGCTGTTGCCGGTCGTGCTGCTGACCGGTTACGTATCGACGGATACGGCCATCGCGGCGGTGGGCCTGGTCGACGATTACCTGACCAAACCGGTGCCGCCGCGCGAGCTGATCAAGGTCGTCCAAACTCGCCTCGAACAGCATCGGTTGCGGGCCGCCAACCAGGATCTGCTGGCCCAGCTCACCGAGGCCAACAATCGCCTTGAGCGCACCGTTGCCGAGCGAACCCGTGAGCTGAGCACGGCCCGCGACCAGGCCATGGAAGCATCGCGGCTCAAGTCCCAGTTCCTGGCGAACATGAGCCATGAAATCCGAACGCCGATGAACGGCGTCGTCGGCGCAGTCAGCCTGTTGGCGGCGACCGCGCTGACCGAGGAGCAGCGCAGTTACGTCGACATTCTGTCGAGCTCAGGGCAGAACTTGTTGGCCGTCATCAACGATGTCCTCGACTTCTCCAAGATCGAGGCGGGTCACCTCGAGCTGAAGATAGCCGCGTTCACGTTGATCGAACCGTTCGCGGAGACGGTGGCCATGCTCGCTCCGCTGGCCTCTGGCAAGGATCTGCAACTGCGCCTGCAGACCGATGCCGACCTCCCCACCGTGGTCGAGGGCGATGTGGGCCGGCTGCGGCAAGTAGTGACCAACCTCGTGGGCAACGCGGTGAAGTTCACCGATGCCGGGCAGGTGCTTGTGACCGTGTCGGTGGCAGCGAGTTCACCGGGACGGGCAACAGTCAGATGCGAGGTCGTCGACACCGGCATCGGCATATCGGAGAGCGATATCCCGCTGCTGTTCAAGGATTTCACCCAGTTCGATACGTCCAACACCCGCCGATTCGGTGGTACTGGTCTCGGCCTGGCTATCTCAGACCGGTTAGTACAGATGATGGGTGGCGAAATCGGCTGCATTCCCAACGCCGAACGTGGTTCCACGTTCTGGTTCACCGTTCCCTTCGATCTTCCGGAAACGCCCGCTCCGGGTCAGCGAGTCCCGGGAGCGAACGGCGTCAAAGGCACCGGGCCAACTTCGGCCAATTCGGGGCCGTTGGTTCTCGTCGTCGAGGACAACGCAATCAACGCATTGATCCTGGAGCGAATGCTCACGCTGCTCGGATACCGGAGCCACACCGTGGGCAACGGAGCGGACGCCCTTGCGGCGCTGGGGAGCAACAGCTATTCCGCCGTGCTGATGGACTGCCAGATGCCAGTGATGGACGGCTATACCACCACGACCAGGCTGCGGGCCGAGTCGGTCGGCCGGCCTCGAATACCGGTCGTAGCCATCACCGCAACGGCAACGACCCAGGACCAGGACCGCTGCTTGGCCGCCGGGATGGATGACTACCTGCCCAAGCCCATCCTTCTCGAACGGCTGGCGGCCGTGCTCGAACGCTGGACGCCGATAATGCCTTCCCGCCAGGGCATCGACTAGGTTGCAATCTCAATCAGGAATCCGCTCGTTGCACGTCGTGCTGACATTGTTTCTCATCTCGGCAATTACTGTTACGTTGCTGTGTCTATGTCTGGGCGCGGCGCGATCGGTCGGCGCAGCAAGGGCCAAAATTCCGGCACTCCCAAACATATCTTTGAGCCAACTGGATTCGTGCGGCCGGCTCATGCGTCAGCTTCCGCCAAAACTGAACGGAATGCCAATCGGGAATGCGCCCGCCCCACGAATTGCGGTCTGGGGCAAGCGGAAAATCTTGGTGGCGTGCGGTGTAGCCCGTCCATCCGACCTCACCGTAACGAGCCAGTATTTCCGGGTTGGTGTCGGATCAGAATTGGGGGTCAATTGGATTGTGAACGCGGAACAAACGATGTTCACCGCGGTCGACCGAGCCGTTTTCATATCGCTTTCCGTCGTGCCCGGAAACACCCCGGACCTACCAGCGATCTCCGAGGGGATCGCGCAGAACTTCGCACAGGTTTGCACCTCCATCGACGACCAGCAGGCCGGTCAGCAATTGCCCCTCTGCACCGGCAGTCCGAGCTAGGCCGAGCGCCGGATCCGCACTAAGGCAGCTCGAACGGCGGCGGCGCACCGTCGTAGACAGCCGAACATCCGCAGCCGGTTTGGCCCTCCGGCAGCTCACCCACACCGGCCAACAACAACGACCGGAGCCGGGGCAGGTTGGCGGCGAACTGTTCGAGTACCTCGCCGTGGGTCACGCCGGCCCCGGCGTCGACGCCCGCGTCGTGGTCGGTGACCAGGCAGATAGCGGTAAAGCACAGCGCCAGCTCGCGGGCCAGCGTCGCCTCGGGCATCCCGGTCATGCCGATTATGTCGACCTGCGCGCGCTGCCAGACCAGCGACTCGGCGCGGGTCGAGAACCGTGGCCCGTTGATGACCACCAGCGTGCCCGCGCTCACTGCGTCGATGCCGGTCGTCTTGGCGGCCCGCGCCACCGCGGCCCGTCCGTCCGGGCAGTACGGATCGGCGAACGAGACGTGCGCGACGCCGGTGTCGCCGTCGTTGTAGGTGTGCGCTCGCCCGGAGGTGTGATCGATGATCTGGTCGGGGAGCAGGATCGAGCCCGGGCCGAGATCGGCGCGCAGGCTGCCGACGGCCGAGGCGGCAACGACCTGCCGGACGCCCACCGAACGCAACGCCCAGAGATTGGCGCGGTACGGCACGCGATGGGGCGCGAACCGATGATCCACGCCATGCCGGGGCAGGAAGGCCACCCGCCGGCCGGCCACCTCGCCCACGGTGAGCGGCGCGCTCGGCGCCCCCCACGGCGTCGACACGCTCACCTCGCGGGCGTCCTCGAGCAGGGAGTAGAAGCCCGAGCCACCGATCACGCCGATATCGGCTTGTGCGTCCGTCACAGGATGAGGGTACGGAAGGACCACGGGCCTACGTCGGCCGCCAAAACTAGGGCGTCAGAGTAAAGTTCGAGGGCGACCGTATGTTCTGAAATGCCAAGGTCCGGAGCCGAAATGCACCGCAATCATTACGACACCGAACACCGGGCCTTCGGTGAATCCGTGTCGACCTTCATCGAGAAGCAAATGACGCCGGACTACGAGAAATGGGAAGCGGCCGGTCTGGCGCCCCGTGAGCTGTTCAGCCGGGCCGGCGAACAGGGGCTGCTCGGCATACAGGTCCCCGAGCAGTTCGGTGGCGGCGGCGTCCACGACTTCCGCTTCAACCAGATCCTCGGCGAAGAGATCATGCTGGCCGGGGTCGGCGCCGCGGGGTTGGGCATCACGCTGCACAACGACATCTGCCTGCCTTATTTTCTGAGGTACACCACGGACGAGCAGAAGCAGCGGTGGCTGCCGGGCATCGCATCCGGCGAGCTGATCACCGCCATTGCCATGACCGAGCCGGGCGCCGGCTCCGACCTGGCCGGCATCCGGACCTCAGCGGTCGCTGACGGTGCCGAGCTGGTCGTCAACGGATCGAAGACGTTCATCACCAACGGCATCAATGCCGATCTCGTCATCACCGCCGTCCGCACCGGGCCCGAGCGTCACCACGGCATCAGCCTGGTCGTGATCGAACGCGGCATGCCCGGCTTCGAGCGGGGCCGCAACCTGAACAAGCTCGGCCTGCATTCGCAGGACACGGCCGAGCTGTCCTTCACCGATGTCCGGGTGCCGCTGGGCAACGTCTTGGGCGAGGTCGGTTCCGGATTCCGCTACCTGGTGTCCAACCTGCCCCAGGAACGGATGTCCATCGCCAATGCCGGCGTGGCCGGTGCCCGGGCCGCGCTGAACTGGACCATCGAGTACGTGCGCCAGCGCAAGGCGTTCGGCGAACCGATTGGGGCATTGCAGAACACCCGCTTCGTGCTGGCTGAAGTGTCGACCGAGGTCGATGTGGCCCAGGCCTACGTCGATGCCTGCGTGGCCGCGCTCAATCGGGGCGAGCTGACCGCCGAAGATGCGGCCAAAGCCAAGTGGTGGTGCACGGAACTGCAGGGGCGGGCGGCCGACAAGTGCCTGCAATTGCACGGTGGTTACGGGTACATGACCGAGTACCCGATCGCCCGGGCGTACGCCGACGCCCGGGTGACCCGGATCGCCGGCGGCACCACCGAGATCATGAAAGAGATCATCGGTCGATCGTTGAAGCTGACCTGATCTCACCGCGATCATGCAACACCTGGCATCACGTAGATGCCAGGTGTTGCATGATCGCGTGAAAGTATCGACCGGTGCGCTTCATTCTCGCCTCGCAGTCCCCCGCCCGCCTTCGTACGTTGCGCCAGGCCGGCGTGGAACCCGAGGTACGGGTTTCCGGTGTCGATGAGGACGAGGTCACTGCACCGTCCACAGCCGCTCTGGTCGAAGCGCTGGCGATGGCAAAAGCCTTTGCGGTAGCAAGCGAACTGGATGCGCAAGTGTCGGTACCCGGCGACGAACCGGAGTTCGGTCCCGCCGCGGATCCGGACCAGGCGGTGCTCGTACTCGGCTGCGACTCGCTACTTGAATTCCGGGGCGCTCCGCTGGGTAAGCCGGCCTCGGCAGCCGAAGCGGTGGCACGCTGGCGCGAGATACGCGGGCGCAGCGGCATCCTGCACACAGGGCACTGTCTGGTCGATATCCGCGCGGGCGTGTTGGCCGGTTCGACTACGAAGCTCGCCAGCACCGAGGTTCGCTTCGGGTACCCGTCAGACGTTGAGATCGATGACTACGTCGCGACCGGCGAACCACTGGCCGTGGCCGGCGCGTTCACCATCGACGGCCTCGGCGGCTGGTTCATCGAACGGATCGTCGGCGACCATCACAACGTGGTTGGGCTGTCTTTGCCCTTGCTACGCGCCATGATTCTCGAAGCGGGCTATCGGCTGGCCGACCTGCCGCGGCCCGCAATCGGCTGATCATTGCTCACAGCGCGCAGGGCCGATGCCGGCGTGCAACTGTGACCCCCCGGTCGCTCGCCGGAACCCGGGCGTCAGATCCGCCGGCCGAGGAAGGCCAGCAGCTTGGCCTGCGGGTCGGCATCTTCGGCCACCGGCACCGCCGGCCCGAACGCAGACGGACCGCGAAGGGCGTCCCCCAGCGATTCTGCGTCAGCCTGCACGCGTTCGATCTCGGCTGCGTCGATTGACTCGTCCTGTCCCGTCGCATGGGCGACATCCCAGCCGTGCACGACTTGATCGAAGCAGAGGAACCGGTCAACCGCTGCCGCGAACGTCGACGGACCGGCCATGCCCTCGAACTCCGCGTTGGCCCGCTCAGGATTGTCGAGATCGGCCTGCACGACGGCGCTGGCACGCCGCCAGGCACCGACCGGGTCGACCGACGCGCTGGGCAAGTCCGGCATCTGACGCCCGACCAGGCCAAGGAAGATGCCCTGTGTTGCGATGACGTGCCCGACCAGTTCCCGAACCGTCCAGCCCTCGCACGGCGTCCGCAACTCCCATTGGTCCGGTGCCACCCCGGCGACCTTGTCACCGAACAGACCAGCCAAACGCCGGTAGCGCTCGGACACCATCGCGTTGCTGCTATCCATCTGCTCAGCCTCCTGTTGGTCGAGAGGGCAAGTGTGGCGCATGCCCCCGACAGTTCACGTCAGACGGGTGGCACGCCATGCCGCTTGTCCGGGACGGCACGGACCTTGTTGCGCAACGCCGCGAACCGGCGTAGCAGTTCAGCCCGCAGTTCCTCCGGCGTGATGATCGCATCGAGCACCAGATCGGCGGCCAGGCGGAGCAAATCCACGTCGGCCTCGTACTCGCTCCGGCGAGCCTTGACGAACGCGGCCTGCTCCTCCGGGTCCGTGATTTCGGCGATCTTGTTGGCATAGACCGCGTTGACGGCGGCCTCCGGTCCCATCACGGCGACGCGGGCCGTCGGCAGCGCGATGCACGCGTCGGGCATGAAACCAGGTCCGTTCATCGCGTACAGCCCGGCCCCGTAAGCCTTGCGGATGAGCACCGACAGCTGGGGCACGGTTGCCTCGGACACGGCGGTGATCATCTTGGCGCCGTGCCTGATGATGCCCAGTCGCTCGACTTCGGACCCGATCATGAACCCCGGAACGTCGGCCAGGTACAGCAGCGGGATGTTGAACGCGTCGCACAGCCAGATGAAGCGGGCCGCCTTGTCGGCCGAGTCCCCGAACAGCACGCCGCCTTTAACCATGGAATTGTTGGCGACAACGCCCACGCTGGCGCCATCCATGCGGCCGAATCCGATGACCAGTTCAGCAGCAAATTCGGGTTTTATCTCGAAGAATGAGTCGGCGTCGATCAGACCGTCGATGATTGCGTGGATGTCGAACGGGACGGACTCGTCGGCCGGCACAGAGGTTGAGTCCAACTCCAGCAGTGGGGGTTCCCCTTGGTAAGAAGGGCAATCCTGGCGCCAATTGGACGGCACGTAGGAGAAGAACAATCGCGCCTGTTCGATCGCGTCGGCGTCGTCGGCGGCCAGATTGTCGCCGCAGCCGGACACGGTGGCGTGCATCCGGGCGCCACCCATTTCTTTCAGGCTGACCTTCTCGCCGACGACCATCTCGGCCATTCGAGGCGAGCCCAGATACATGGACGCGTTGTCCTCGACCATGATGACGATATCGGTGAACGCCGGTATATAGGCTCCGCCGGCGGCCGATGGGCCGAACAGGCAGCAGATCTGGGGCACCTTGCCCGATAACGCAATCTGGTTGTGAAAGATCCGGCCCGCACCGCGGCGCCCGGGGAACAAGGCCACCTGGTCGGTTATCCGGGCCCCGGCCGAGTCGATCAACCAGAAGATCGGCAATTCCTCGCTGAGCGCCCGTTCGGTCGTCCGGATAATCTTCTCGACCGTCCGCGCGCCCCAGGATCCTGCCTTGACGCTGGGATCATTGGCCACCACCAGGGCCATCCGGCCATCGACCAGACCCTGCCCGGTGACCACACCGTCGGCGGGCAGCCCGGCATTGAGCGCATTGGCCAACTGGGCGTCCTCCACGAAGCTGGCCTCGTCGAACAGCAACGCGATCCGGTCGCGGACGTAGAGCTTGTTCTCGCCCGTCAGCTTCGCCGCGGCCCGCTCGGACAAGGTCAGGGTGGCTTGCCTGGCTCGAGAAATCTCATCGACCTCTTCGGCGCCCGAACCGTCACTCATCAGGACTCGAGATCCAAGCCCAGCCCACGGGCCAGCACCATGCGCTGCACCTCGGACGTTCCCTCACCGATTTCGAGAATCTTGGCGTCACGGTAGAAGCGTGCCACCGGGAACTCCTCCATGAAACCGTTGCCGCCGAATACCTGGGTGGCGGTTCGGGTTGCCGACACGGCCGCCTCGGTCGAATAGAGCTTGGCCATGGCGGCGGCTTGCTTGACCTGGCTGACCGGGCGCCCGGCATCTTTCAGCGCGGCGGCCTTGTAGGTGAGCAATCGTGCGGCCTCGACCGAGACCGCCAGATCACTGAGCGCAAACGCGATCGCCTGCCGGGAGCCGATCGGCTTACCGAAAGTGGTGCGCTGTTTGGCGTAGCTGAGCGACTGTTCCAGGCAGGCTTGGGCGAGCCCGACGGCCAATGCGGAGATGGCGATCCGGCCGTCGTCGAGAATGGCCAGGAACTGTTTGAATCCGCGACCACGCTCGCCGACCAGGTTTGCCGCGGGCACCGCGCAATCGTCGAAGGTGAGCCCGTGGGTGTCCGAGGCGTGCCAGCCGAGCTTGTTGTACGCGGGCTGCACGATGAAACCGGGCGTACCCGACGGCACCAGGATGGCTGAAATCTCGGGCTTGCCGTTCACGGTGCCGGTCCGGGCGGTCACGGTCACGCACGAGGTGATGGATGATCCCGAATTGGTGATGAAGGCCTTGGCACCGTTGATCACCCAGTTGCCGTCCACCAGTTCGGCCCGGGTGCGGGTGGCCCCCGCGTCGGAGCCGGCCTCTGGTTCGGTCAGTCCGAACGCGGCCAGGGTGCGACCGGCCACCAGATCGGGGAGCCAGCGCTCCTTCAATTCGTCCGAGCCGTAGCTCAGGATCGGGTTGATGCCCAGTCCGACCCCTGCCGACAGGGTGATGCCGACCGATTGGTCGACCCGGCCGAGTTCCTCGATGGCAATGCAGAGCGAGGTGAAGTGCCCAGCTTCGCTGATGCTTGGCTGCCCGTCGACGGCATCGGGCACCGAACCGCCGAACCGTTCCGGCACGACCAGCCCGAACAAGCCGAGGGCACCGAGCTTGGGTACCAGCTCGGCCGGGAAGTGATGGTCGGCGTCCCATTTGGCTACCTGCGGGGCCACTTCGGCTTCGGCGAATTCGCGGACCACCGAGCGGAACAGCTCGTGATCGCTTGACAGCTCGAACGACATCCGGACGCGCCTCCTCATCCTGCCCAACTCGTCCTCCCAGCGTCCCTGACCTTGACGTAAACGTCAATCTCTCTACGATGGCGACATGGTGACCGGGACGCCGACCGAACAACAGGCGAACGAGCAAGAGGCGAACGAGCAAAACGAGCAACAGGTGAATGAGCAGTGGACGGTCGGTGAGCTGGCGGCCGAACTCGGCATCACCACCCGGACGTTGCGCTTCTATGAGGACCAGGGCCTGATCTCACCGGCCCGACGCGGCGCTGCCCGCAGTTATGACCACCGCGACCGAGCCCGAATGCGCCTGATCTTGCGAGGCAAGCGGTTCGGCATGTCGCTGGCCGAGATTGCCGAGATCGTCGGCATGTACGACGGCGCAGCCAGCTCCGAACGCCGCCAGCTCGAGACCCTGCTGGCCCGCCTGAACGAGATCGCGGCGGACCTGCGGGCCCGCCAGCGGGATCTGGCCCGGACGCTGGCCGAGGTCGGGCAAGTCGCGTCCCAGTGCCGAGATCGGCTGGCGGAATTGTCCGCGACGCAGCATCCCGGCGCCCCCGCCACGACATCGGCGGTATCACTCCAGGACCCGCCGAATGACGGCGCACCCGTGACCCACCACTCACACCGACAGGGTCGCGGTATCGGTAACCTTCGCAGCGGGTTTGTATAAGGCTTTCATCACGGCGTCACAGGTGGTCACTGCCACCGGTCTCGACCAGTGTTCTCGTCAGCCTTGCCCGGTTCGCCCAGGAGGTCCAGCTATGCAGAAGGTGCTCATCGCCAATCGTGGCGAGATCGCTGTGCGGGTCATTCGGGCCTGCCGGGACGCCGGAATCGCGTCGGTGGCCGTGTACGCCGAGCCCGATCGGGACGCCCTGCACGTCCGGTTCGCCGACGAGGCCTTCGCATTGGGCGGCAACACCCCGGGCGAGTCGTACCTGGTGATCGACAAGGTGTTGGACGCGGCCCGCCAGTCCGGCGCCGACGCCGTCCACCCCGGGTACGGCTTCCTCAGCGAGAACGCCGAGTTCGCCCAGGCCGTCATCGACGCCGGGCTGACCTGGATCGGACCGTCGCCACAGTCCATCCGCGATCTGGGTGACAAGGTGACGGCGCGGCACATCGCGTTGAAAGCCGGCGCGCCGCTCGTCCCGGGCACCAAGGATCCGGTGTCCGGCCCGGACGAGGTCGTCGCCTTCGCCGAAGAATTCGGCCTGCCGGTTGCCATCAAGGCAGCCTTCGGCGGTGGTGGCCGTGGCCTGAAGATCGCCCGCACCATCGAAGAGATCCCGGAGTTGTACGCCAGCGCGGTGCGTGAAGCAGTGGCCGCCTTCGGACGTGGCGAGTGCTTCGTCGAGCGTTATCTCGACCGTTCGCGACACGTCGAAGCCCAGGTGCTGGCCGACACCCACGGCAACGTGATCGTGGTCGGCACCCGCGACTGTTCGCTCCAACGCCGCAATCAGAAGCTGGTCGAGGAAGCGCCGGCCCCGTTCCTGACCGACGACCAGCGCGAGCGGATCCATTCCTCGGCCAAGGCCATCTGCCGCGAGGCCAACTATCACGGCGCCGGCACCGTGGAGTATCTGGTCGGCAGCGACGGTGTGATCAGCTTCCTCGAGGTCAATACCCGCCTGCAGGTGGAACACCCGGTCAGCGAAGAGACCGCCGGGCTGGATCTGGTCCGGGAACAGTTCCGGATCGCCGACGGTGAGGCGCTGCGCATTACCGAGGACCCGACGCCGCGCGGGCACGCCTTCGAGTTCCGGATCAACGGCGAGGACCCGGGTCGCGGCTTCCTGCCCGCGCCAGGCACGGTCACCACCTACCGGGAACCGGCCGGACCCGGTGTTCGGGTCGACTCGGGCATCGAAGGCAACTCGGTCATCGGCGGCGCGTTCGACTCGCTGCTGGCCAAGCTCATCGTGTGGGGCGAGAGCCGGGACGAGGCGCTGGCCCGGTCCCGCCGGGCGCTGGACGAGTTCGTGGTCGACGGCATGGCCACCGCGCTGCCGTTTCATCGAGCCGTGGTCCGCGATCCCGCCTTTGCGCCGGCCGATGGGGCGCCGTTCACCGTGTTCACGCGCTGGATCGAGACCGAGTTCGACAACCAGATCCCGGCGTTCAGCGGGGCGGCCGAAGCCGGCACCGAGGACGGCGCTCGCGAGACCGTGGTCGTCGAGGTAGGCGGCAAGCGGCTCGAGGTGTCGTTGCCGGCCGGCTTCTCGGTTGGTGGCGGTGGCGGGGCCAAGCAGGCACCGAAGCGGACCAGTGCCCGCAAAGCCAGTGCCGCCGCATCGGGTGACTCACTGACCGCGCCCATGCAGGGCACGATCGTGAAGGTGGCCGTCAGCGATGGCGACACCGTCGCGGCCGGCGACCTCGTGGTCGTCCTCGAAGCAATGAAGATGGAACAGCCGATCAACGCGCACAAGGCCGGCACCGTTACCGGGCTGACCGCCGAGGCGGGCTCCGTGGTCACGGCTGGCGCGGTGATTTGCGAGATCAAGGACTAGCCGACTCCATAACGCGAAAGTCCTACTGTCACGCCCCTATGGGGACGTAACAGTAGGACTTTCGCGTTACGAACAGTCAGATCAGGCAGCGCTGAGCACGGCCTCGATCTCGAGCGTGATGGTGATCTTGTCACCGACGACCACGCCGCCACCGTCCATCGGCATGCTGATGTCCACGCCGAAGTCGCTGCGGCTGATCTCGGCATGTGCGGTGAAGCCGGCGCGCGTGCCGCCGTACGGGTCTGGCCCGAAGCCGTTGAGTTCAAGCGTCAGGGGAACGGCCTTCGTGACGCCCTTGAGCGTCAGGTTGCCCTCGACGATCCAGTCGTCGCCGTCGTTCGACACGCTGGTGGACTGGTAGGTCATGGTCGGGTACTTCTCGACCTCGAAGAAGTCAGCCGAGCGGATGTGGTCATCGCGCTGGGCGTTGTTGGTGTCGATGGAGCCGAGTTCGATCTCGGCGCTGACCGAAGACACGGACGGGTCCGCGGCGGTCACGATGGCGCCGCTGAAGGTGCCGAAGCGGCCCTTCACCTTGCTGACCATCATGTGGCGGACGCTGAAGCTGACGTCCGAGTGAGCGGCGTCGATAGCCCAGGTGCCGGTGATGTAACCCGGGATCGTGGTGGTGGTCATGCGGTTCTCCTTTGGCGAGTGGTGGTGGTTTCTATTCAGCATGGCAAAATTGTTTAGCGTTCAACTGTTTGGTCCAACGGTTGGACACTACGCGCACATTCCCGACAAGTGAACGGCCCGATGTGGCCTGGCTCATAGGATGGCTCCGCTCGCGGCACACTGTAGGAGTGTCCGATGAATTCCCACCGCCGATAGGGCCGCCCGGCCCGACCGGGCCAGACCAGCCGGACGAGCTGCGACCGTCGGTGCTGTTGTGGTTCAAGTACGCCTTCGGCGGCCGCTTGAACGACCGCTATGACGGGTGGGTGCTGCACGACCTGACCGGACGGGACTGGCGCATCCGCGAAGCGGGCCGGATCATGCTGTTCGCCCTGGTTCCCGCGATCGGGTTGCTGTTCTTACCCGGGCCGCTGCAGATCCGCATCTACACCGCCCTGTTCGTGGTGATCGGGCCGTTGTTCGTCGGTCTGGCCTACGGGGACGAGCTGCGGGACCGCCGGCTCCGGCAACACGGTCTGCTGCCCCCGCAAGGCCCCGACATCTACTGAGTGTCGCCGTCGCGCCGGGACACGATGCGCGCGATCATCTCGATGCGCTTGCGAGCCAGGGACTGCATCTCTTCCGTGCGTGACGCCACGTGCTCGGCGTCCGCGCCGGCCGAGAAGACCATGGCCCAGCCGCCGTCACCCTCTAAGGTCGGGACGCGTTCGACCAGTTCGGCTCGCGACACGTGATGGCTGCCGTCGAAGAAATGGTCCGATGTGACCACGGCGACCACGACATGGTCTTCGGGCAGCTCGTCCACCTTGGCCACGATCTCGTCGGCGTGATCGGCGAAAATCTCCGCCGCTTTGATGGTGCGGTGCGATTTCTCGATCTGTTCAGGCGAAAGTTCCATCAGCCGCCGTCCCCCTCGGTTCTCGTATCGTCAGTCCAGGTCGTCGTGCTGGGTCAGCTGCCGAGCGGCCTCCGTGATGGATCCGGACAGCGAGGGATACACGGCGAAGGTGGCGGCGAGCTCGTTCACGGTCAATCCCAGCTGTACCGCGGTGGTGATCTGCAGAATCAGCTCCGAGGCCTGCGGCGCCACCACGCTGCCGCCGATGACCACGCCCGTGGCGCTACGGCAGTACAGCTTGACGTAGCCGTCGGCGAGGCCTTGCATCTTGGCCCGGGCGTTGCGGGCCAGCGGCAACGTGACGGTTCGAGCCGGTACCGCGCCCGACGTCACCGCCTCATGACCGATGCCCACGGTCGCGATCTCGGGATGGGTGAACACGTTGGCGGCGACCGTCTTCAACCGGAGCGGCTGGACGGCCTCGCCGAGCGCGTGCCACATGGCCACCCGGCCCTGCATCGCGGCCACCGAGGCGAGCAGCAGGACGCCGGTGCAGTCGCCTGCGGCGTAGACCCCGGGGATAGCGGTCCGCGAGACCCGGTCGACGGTCAGAAACCCGTGCTCGTCCGGGGCCAGCCCGACATGCTCCAACCCGAGGGCGGCGGTGTTGGGAACCGAACCAACGCACATGAGGACATGGGATCCAGTGACCATTCGCCCGTCGGTGAGGGTGACCTCGACGCCGGCGCCATCGGCGCTGCGGATGACGGCTGCGGCCCGGGCGTGCTTCATCAGGCTGCCGCCGTGCTCGGTGAACACCTTTTCGATGACGTCCGCCGCGTCCGGGTCCTCGCCGGGCAGCACCTTTGCCCGGCTGGACACCAGTGTGACCGGCACGCCCATTTCGGAATACGCGGACGCGAACTCGGCACCCGTGACGCCCGAGCCGACCACGATCAGGTGCTCGGGAACGTCCTGCAGGGTGTAGAGGTCTCGCCAGGACAGGATGCGTTCACCGTCCGGCTCGGCCCCGGGGAGCACTCGCGGCGTGCCGCCGGTGGCCAGCAGCACGACGTCCGCCGGCACAGCGTGCTGGTCATCGGGCTGCTTACCGTTGCCGACAACGTCCAGCAGGAACGTACGCCCGCTCTGCTGCGGGCTGAACCTGGCCCGGCCGGCAATCACCGTTACCCCGGCTTTGACCAGCCGTTCGTGGATGTCGGTCGACTGGCTGGCCGCCAGCGCGAGCACGCGCTCGTTCACGACCCGCAGATTGACGTTGACCTCGGCCGCGTGGTTCGAGCAGACGCCCAAGGACGGTGCGCTTCGGAAAGCGGTGACCCGTTCGGAGGTGGCAATGAGCGTTTTGGACGGGACGCAGTCGTACAGCACGCACGCGCCGCCGACCCCGTCGGTCTCGATCAGGGTGACGTCAGCGCCCAATTCGGCCGCCACCGTCGCGGCTTCGTAGCCGGCCGGCCCACCACCGATGATTGCGATCCGTGTCACGGGGCTCATTGTCCTGGTCGGCGGTTGTCTGCCGCCACCCTGGGGTCGGTACGCTGCCGGATCGTGCCCCTTTACGCCGCGTACGGCTCGAACCTGGATCCGGCGCAGATGCGCAACCGCTGTCCACATTCGCCGTTCGCCGGCACCGGGTGGCTCACCGGATGGCGATTGACCTTCGGTGGCGAGGAACTCGGCTGGGAAGGCGCACTGGCCACGCTCGCCGAAGATTCCGGGTCGCAGGTCTTCGTGGGCTTGTACGACATCACCGAGCAGGACCGGATCGCGCTGGACAAATGGGAAGGCGCGGACACCGCCCTGTATCTGACGACCCGCGTACGGGTGTCGACCCTGGACTCCGACGTGCTGGCCTGGACTTATGTGCTCAATTCCTACGAGGGCGGCCTGCCGTCTGCTCGGTATCTGGGTTTGATTGCCGAGGCCGCCGAGACGGCCGGTGCCCCGAGCGACTACGTGTCCGAGTTGCGCAACCGACCGTGCCGCTCGATCGGCGTCTGAGCCTCGCAACCGACCGTGCCGCTCGATCGATCGGCGTCTGAGGCTCCCATGCGCGGATGTGCGCCAATGCGAAGCCGGCTCGATGGTCGCCGCCACGAAACCGTCGGAGGCCGCAGCTACGCTCGCCGAGCCTCCCATCACGGTGCCCGGGGCAACGCCCTGGCCGTCGAAAGAAGCTATCTCGTGGGCGCCGCTGGACCCCCGCTTCGATTCGCCTTTGCTGACGAATCGTTCAGGGATCCACAGCAAGCCGAAGGGCAACTCGGTTACTACCAATTAGCGGCTGTCTTGCTCGACGGATTCGACGTTAGCGAATTTCGCATCAACGTCCGAAGCCCCAGTGACGCCGCTGGCGAATTCAAGGCGTCCGCACGAGCCAACGCTGGCGACCGGCGTGCGATCGCAGACATGCTGGACATGATTCGCTCACCCTGGACAGTCGCGAGGCAGTTGTCGGCAACCATCCGAGGCAAGAAAACAAGAGGGATTTGCTTACCCGCAGGCGCCTGATCACAGGCGGCGTCCTCGACCGAAACTTCCGGATGACGCACCGCCATGATCGCGACGAACAATTGCTATGGGTGCCATACGCGGTCGGTTGGGCTCACCGTCGGCACTGGCTACGCACCAGATCGGGAAGGTCGTGCCCCCACTCCGCGATCGCCACGTAGGAACGGGCCCCGGCCAGCACCGCGCACACCGCCAACCCCGAGCACCGCAACCAACTGGTGCCGCACGCTCCGTCGAGACCGCGGATCGCGCACCGCCCCAACGCGGCCAAAAGATCGGCCGGGACATCGCCACCGGCGACGACACGCTCGGCGCTGCCCGGGACGGCAGCAGGAATCAGGGACAAAGCAAATGCGGGCACGGCACACGCTCCGATGATCACGATGGACCCAGCAACCGTCATGATCACCAGCGGTGCCGCGCCCGCCCGCAAGTACACCAACACCGCCGTGTCACACCACGACACGCCCAAGATCACGACTACGCCGGAGCCCTGGCGAGGGCACTACAGCGACAACGGCATAACCCGCAGCGCGGGCCGTAACCGACCTGACACCGCAGGTTATGCCGCGAGTCTTTCTGGAATGTTTTCGCGCGTGAGCGCTATTGTCAACCAATATGCCGTTATCAGCGCCCCGACATTCCGTACGTTTGACGGACGTCTCGATTAATGCTCGGCTAGCACTTCTGGACAGAACTGATGGTGTCGTTCATCCAGAGCGTGTCATATCTGGTTCGGGGGGCGATCCCGCCGACCGTACCGGAATAGTAGGCGTCAGAATAGACGCAGTACCAATCGTCCGACACACTTATAATGCTGCTGATCTGGTCATTTGCCGGAGTGCCGTTAAGCATTCCCACCCAGGAAAGGTCAGCATAGCTCGGAGCAGGGTAGAACTCACCAGTACCGACGTTCAATTCGTCGCCGTAGCCGTAGCTGTCCTGGAAGAGTTCTATGCCTTCGTTGGCGGAGGCGGGGGCAGCCGAAGCGGCAAAACCTACCGCGCTCAGCACGGCAACCACCGCCGTGCCGATGAGTCTCGATCGGATCCTCAAAATACATTTTCCTCTCGGGTGAATGGACTTGATGTTTATCGACTGACATCGGGGTATTGTGCCGGTAGACCAACATGGACCGGATTGTCCCGCGCCGATGTCGTATCGTGCCAGAGGTTGAGGACGCAGACCAAATCGATTGCTCATAAGCCTGAGAATCAGCGCCCGCCTCTACCACGTTGCCGAGATGAGCAGTAGATCAGGCAGACATCGGCGACTATCGGGCAACTTTCGGAGCGGTTTGCGCTCGCGAAAGCAAAAATCTTCAGCCGTTACTATCATCGTGTTTTCCTTGATGGAGGGAACCACTTAGGTGAGTCAATCGGTGGGCACGGCGTCGCCCAGTCGTGCGGACGCGCAGGGCCGCGGCCGATCACGGTTTCGGCGAGGCGTCGTGCTGGTGGTGTCGCGGCATTGATCACCGCGGCCACGACCTTCGACGACGTCACCTAGCGCCGACGTCGCCCTGCTCCCCCCACTGTCCGACGCGCGCCGCGCGGCCGAACGACTGCAAGTGCCCACCAGCCATCCGCTCCGCGGGTGCGGTTGTGGTTGCTGGCACAGGCGAAGCGGATGGCGGCCGTGTTGAGGGTTCGCCGACGCGGATCCGACGGGTGAGGTAACGGCGGGTGGAATGGCCGAACGGGGCCGCGGCGCTCGCACCCGCTGCGAGCGGCGGCGCGGGCATGTCCCTGCTCGCCGGCCACAAGGCATCCGTCCGAGGCGCATCCGTCCGAGACGGCGGCCCGCCTCGGCGAGGGCACTACAGCGACAACGGCATAACCCGCAGCGCGGGCCGTAACCGACCTGACACCGCAGGTTATGCCGCGAGTCTTTCTGGAATGTCGTCGCGCCTGAGCGCTATTGTCAACCAGTATGTCGTTACCAGCGCCCCAACATCCATACTTTTGAGGGACGCCTCGACTAATGCCCAGTTAGCACTTCTGGACAGAGCTGATGGTGTCGTTCATCCAGAGCGTGTCATAGCTGGACCAGGGGTCGATCCCGCCGACCGTACCGGAATAGTAAGCGTCAGAATAGACGCAGTACCAATCCGGCGACCAGCTGTAAATGCTGCTGATCTGGTCATTTGCCGGAGTGCCGTTACGCATTCCCACCCAGGAAAGGTCAGGCTGGCTCGGAGTTCGATCCCAGACGCCACCAGTACCGACGGCCAATACGTCGCCGCCGCCGTAGCTGTGCTGATAGAGGTAGATGCCTTCCGCGGCGGAGGCGGGAGCGGCCGAGGCGGCAAAACCGACCGCGCTCAGCACGGCAACCACCGCCGTGCTGATGAGTTTTGATCGGATTCTCAAATGCGTTTTCCTTTCGGGTTAATGGACTTGACGTCTATTGACTGACGTCGGGGTATTGTGCGGGTAGACCGACCTCGACCGGATTGTCCCCCGCACGATGTCGTAATCGTGCCGGATGGTGAGGACGTAGACAAAATCGATTGCCCATGAGTCGGGGAATCACTGCCCGAATGTACTTCGTTGCGGAATGAACAGTCGATCAGGCAGGCATCGGCGATTATCGGGCAACTTTCAGAGGTGTTTCGCGCCCGCGAAAGCAAGAAGCACTCATTCGTTACTAAAATCGAGGTTTTCTTTGCATGGAGGGAAACACTTACGTGAGTCAACCGGTGAGCACAATGTCGCCCGACCCCGCGGACGCGCACGGCCGCGGCCGATCACGGCTTCGGCGCGGCGTCAGGCTGGCAACTGTCGCGGCACTGATCACCGCGGCCACGGCCGTCACGTTCGAACTGCGACGCAATCGCGCTGATCACGCCGGCAAAGCCAGCAACATCGTCGTGACCGTGCTGAGCGATCCACGTCAGATCACGCTGCCCCTTGACCACTATCAACTCAGCACGGCGCAAACGACGCTGATCAATCGCGCCACGGCGACACTGGCCGCCCGCTGCATGCGGACCTTCAGACTGACGCCGGTCATCGATCCCGGACAGATCACCGATAACGCCGGCGCCAACCTCGGCAATCAGCGGCGTTACGGGCCGCTCGACGCCTCGTTGGCCGCACGCTACGGCGTTCGCCCCGCTCCTCAGCCACCCGCGCGAACCCGGCCTCCCGCGGCCGGGCCTTCAGGAGATCAACTAGCGGTGTGGTCCGGGACCGGTCCAGCAACATTCGGTGGCCAGCCAATTCCCGCCGGAGGGTGTTCCGGCGCCGCGGAACGCGACCTTGCCCATGGTGTGCCCACGGCGGACTTCAGCCTGCCGGCCAAACTATCGGCACAGGCCTGGCACGACTCGCGGAGCGACCCGATTGTCACCGCGGCCTTCTCGACCTGGCACGGATGCATGGCGGGTTCGGGATTCTCGTACACCCAGCCGATGGACGTCGTGAACGATCCCCGGTTCCGTACCACCGCACCGACGGCACAAGAAAAGCACACAGCGGTAGCCGACGTCGCCTGCATGCGCCTGCACAACGTGGCAGGGATCTGGCTCGCTGCTGACTCAGCCCAGCAAGTCGTCCTCATCAAGAAAAACCAGCGCGCCCTGGACGCAATCGTGGCCGTCAACCACGCGATGCTCAGCTCCGCCCAAACCTTGCTGAGCACCCCTTGAGCTTAAGGGCTTGCCGATGGACCAACAGGCTTCGTTTGTGGAGCGGTTTGAGGCTGTAGGCCGCCCCATCCTGGTGCCAGTCGTGGCGGTATCGAGTTCGGCGTGCACCTCGATAGATGTGCCGCGATAATTCTGCTCAGTGGGCTCAGCCGCGCGCCGCGGCCGTGGCCCGTGTGGCGAGGTAGGCCGGTGTCAACCCGCGCCGCCGCCCGATGACCGCGGCCAGCGCAACCGTCACGAGCAGGCAGATCAACCCGCCGCCCACCAGCCCCCAGCGCGGCCCGGCCGACCCGGCCAGCCACCCGATGATCGGCGCGCCCAACGGTATTCCGCCCATGAAGCACATCAGATACAGCGCCATAACCCGGCCGTGCATCCGCGGGTCCACACCGAGCTGAACTGAGGCTTTGGCTGCTGTCGTGAGGATCAGCATCGCTAGCCCGGTCGGCACGAGCACCAGTGCGGTGAGGGCGTAGCCCGGCATCACCCCGGCGCCGATCTCAAGCACTGAGAACACGATCGCCGTGCCCACCAGGAACAGCTGCGTCGGCCGGCGTTGACGCCGCGTGGCGATGACCGCGCCGAGGCACGCGCCGACGGCCAGCGACGTGGCGAGCAGGCCGTAGCCGCTCGCGCCGCGGTGGAACACCTGCTTGGCCACCAGCGCCGTGGTGATCTGGAAGTTCAGCCCGAACGTGCCGATCACGAACACCAGCGCCATCGTCAGCACCAAGTCCGTGCGCCTCCGCACGTAGCGGAACCCGTCGCGCAGCTGGCCGGGCGCGCGCCGCAACGGCGGTGACGGGTACAGCTCCGACGTCCGCATCAGCCACAGCCCGGCGAGCACCGCGACGCTCGAGATCGCGTTGGCCAGGAACGCCCAGCCGGTGCCGACCGCGGTGATCATGACGCCGGCGACGGCCGGGCCGATGCTGCGCGCGGCGTTGAAGATCGTGGAGTTGAGGCCGACGGCGTTGGTCAGGTCCTGCTTGCCGACCACCTCGACGACGAATGCCTGCCGGACCGGGGTGTCGACGGCCGACACCACGCCCAGCACCGTCGCGAGGACCAGCACGTGCCAGTAGCGAACCACGCCGCCGAGGTCGAGCATGCCCAGCGCCAGAGCCGGCAGCGCGAGCCCAGCCTGAGTTGCCAGCAGGATCTTGCGTTTGTCGCCGCGATCGGCGATTACGCCGGCCCAGGGCCCGAGCAGCAGGGACGGCCCGAACTGCAGTGCGGTGACGACACCGAGCGCGGTTCCGGAGTTGGTGAGCTCAAGGACAAGCCAGTCCTGGGCCACCCGCTGCATCCAGGAACCGGTGAGCGAAACCAGCTGCCCCGACGCGTAGAGCCGATAGTTACGCACGCGCAATGACCGGAACACTCCGCTACGGCTGGGATTGATCGAGGGACGGCGGGCGGCGACCGCCGTCACTGCTCTGTCGGCCTGTCGAGCACCGGTGACAAGCCGAGGCGCGCACCAGCGGGGACGGGATGGAACAAATCGGTCATTAGGTCAATACTCGCCGAAGTCAATCGGTCCGGATAGAGCACCAGGGCCCAGGCTCACCCCTCTCTGCCATCCACCAATCGCACCAGCTCTTGATCTCCGCTCGTCCATATCTCAGACCATGCTGTGTTCAGCGGATCGAACTCTTGGGCGATCCAGTCGTGCAACTGCAACGGGTCCAGTGGCTTGCGGATCCTCGTGGCTATATCGATTCCTTCACCGAAACCGGATCGCAGCTTGGCCGTGCCGGCCATCGTCCGTGCTCGTCGTGCAGCCAGAAGGGAACGTACGGCATGGTGGCCAGCGACTCAGCAGGCGAGTGTCTCAGCGAGACGATGCCAGACCCGCTCCAATCGTTATGCGGTGACGGAGACTATCAGCCCTTCCCTTTCAAGGGTTGCTCGGAATTCTTCGAACGCTGCGCTGATGTTGCCCTTGGGAAACCTGATCTGGCCGAGGCCGGCAATGTTGGAAAACTCCTCGCATCCATCTTCGAGCATGACGTGGCGCGTAGTCCGAGTTTGCCTTGGAACAGACCTACCTCGTGAACAAGTTGAGCCGGCGACGATCCGCCCGTCCTCTTGGTCGTTTTCGCTTGTGAAAGACGAGCAGCGCAAATTCCGCTTCATCGAGCATGGTTTGCAGCCGGTCTGATGTATGGATACCGGTGGTCGGTATCCGGTTGCACTCATCTGTGTCGAGCCTCAAGCGTTTCTCAACGAAGGCGCCCAGCGCCAGCCACGCCTTGGATCGACCGTGGCGGATGAACACTTTGCCGGTCCCAACCGATACACCTTGCAGACCGCCAACCGTCGGCGCAGGTCGACGCCGAAGGTGGCTGGTGACCTGGTTGCCCAGCCGAACCAACTCTGCAGACCGACGTTGGGCGAGCGCATCGACTCGATCACCGCGACGAACTCTTGGTGCGGAGCAGGGACGAGAACAGCATCAGCGGTGGGCTCGCGGGTTGCCACGGGTGACCGGCGAGCCTCCGATCGCGGTGGACCTGGCCCATCCCTACCTGCGGATACCCGTCGTCCGGGTACTGGCCCCGGGCTTGGCCATTGCCTTATCCGCACACCGCTCGCCGCCCGGGTAAACGGTTGCTCGAGACGATCTGTCCTCCAGAGGTCGGTCAATGATTGTGGCCTTCGCCGGGCCGACCATCGGCGCCGCGGATGCCCGCCGGATCTCGCCATCATGAAGCCCCCCGGCGTGTGGCGACCAATGCCGAGCGCGCCAGCCTTGGCGCAGTACGAGCAGCCGAGTGTTGGCCGCTCGGAATGCTTGGCATTGGGTCGATCTATGAGCGGTTCCGAAGTGGGGAACTTGACTCGGACGACGAGGTGGCTGGCGTGGTCGATCCCGACGAGGGCCATCGAGCCGGCGTCCCGTCTGAATACCGGCCCGCACTTCAGCTCGTGCCGGATCCCAAACGCGTTGACGCCGAGTCGGCGCTGCGACACGTTGCCCTTCACCAGCCGGCATTGTGCACTGAAACTCGCGCGGCACCAGCCGCCCTCGACTTCCGCACCGGACCGTAGTCCCGGTCTGCCGAGACACCTCGGGTTTGCCGAGACTGGCTTTTGGGCAGCGGACGGATCTTCACCATGGCTTGGGCACTCATTGCCGTGTCACCACGACCCGTGCAGCAAAACGTCGCTCCAGACGCATTGAGCATTCGGGCACAGCTTGTCCCGGCACTCCGCCTCTGGACAGCCGATCGCGTATTACTCGGCGAGCTCAGCTGGAATGACTTGGACTACCGCGAAGAGCTTGATCGCGAGCTGACCTTGCTGTGGGCATTGGTGAATCAACGGGTGAAGGCGTCCGCGATAGCGCTTGAGCGTGCCTACGAACTCACGGCTATTGCGCAGGGCTATCGAAATTGGGCCGCGCTGCGGGCCGGGGTCGACGAAGCTGGCTACATTCATGGCGCGGTCCCCCCTCGACCCGATCGAACGTCAGGTGCGCGTGATCGCTGGGAACTGAGCTGAGAGCCGGCGACCGGATCGGCGGGACCAGCCGCGGCTCGGGGCGGTCATTGGTAACTCAGCGCTGGTCACGTTCGGCCGACCCCGTTGGCAGCGCGATGTACGGGACGGCGACCACCACCGGCGTCCGGCCTGTCCGCGCTGGCCGGCGTCACCGTTATCGCGTCGTCGATCTGGTTACCGTGATGATCCTGAGCCGGCCACCTTCGCCACCTCGTCGAGCACCGCGGCCGTGAACCTGACGCCGACCGCGAGGGCACTCTCATCGATGTCGAACCGGGACTGATGCAGGTCGCCGCCAACCGAGCCCGGGACGCGCACACCCAGCCGGGCCATCGCGCCCGGCACCGACTGCAGGTACCACGCGAAATCCTCGCCACCCATGGATTGTGCCGTGCTGGCAAAGGCATCCGCCCCCAGCGCAGTCACCGCAGCCTGGGTTTGCAGCGCCACCAGGGCACCGTCATTGACGACCGCCGGCAATCCCCGGTCGTAGTCGATCACGACGCCCACCCCGGTCGGAGCGAGGATCTGGGCCACCAGCAGCCGGACGATGCCTTCCAGGTCATGCCACAGTGTCCCGTCCAGCATTCGCAAGGTGCCGTGCAGCGAACCATCCATCGGGATCGCATTGGCGGCGCTGCCGGCGTTCACGGCGCCCCAGACCAGCGACAGCGCCGACCGCGGATCGACCCGGCGCGAGAGCATCCCGGGCAGCTCCGTGATCAGTTTGCCCAGCGCGTACACCAGATCCGAGGTCAGATGCGGGCGGGCCGTGTGGCCGCCGGGGCCGGACAGGGTGAGCCCCAACTGCTGGAACGCCGCCGTGATCGCGCCAGCGCGCAGACCCACCATGCCGGCGTCCAATTTCGGGTCGCAGTGCAACGCGAAGATCCGGGACACGCCTTCCAGTGCCCCGTCGCTGACCGCCGCCTGCGCCCCGCCGGGCATCCGCTCCTCAGCGGGCTGGAAGATCAACCGGATCGCGACCGGCAGGTCCTCGCGGTCGGCTAGCGTCGCGGCCACCCCGAGCAGCATTGCGGTGTGCGCGTCGTGCCCACAGGCGTGGCACACTCCGGGGATCTGCGAACGGTAGCGAACTTCTTTCATATCCGGCAAGGGCAAAGCGTCGATGTCGGCCCGCAGGGCGACGATGTCCGGGCCACCCGGCACGGCGGAACTGACGTCGCAGACCACGCCCGTACCGACCGCCAGCCGGCGGGGTTTGTAGCCAAAGTCCTTCAGCGAATCGAGCAGGAATTCGGTCGTCCGGTGCTCGTTGAAGGCGACCTCGGGGTGCTCGTGCAGGTCGCGCCGCCAGCCGATCAGCCGCTGTTCATTGCCGTCGAGCCAATGCTCCGCGAGGGACAACATCGTTGGACGCACAGCGATCAGCGTAGCCCGCAGCCATGACGATCACGTGTCTAACCCCGGGCGATTCGCGATCGTCAATGTGTGAATGCGCAGAATTCGTTGCCGTCCGGATCGGCCATCACGTTCCATCGGATGTCACCACCCTCGGGCCGTAGCAGCGTCGCCCCGGCCGCCACCAAGGCGTCCAGGTCGGCCACGGTCAGATCCCAATGCACCCGGTTCTTGATCGTCTTCGGCTCGGGCACCTCGACGAAGTCCATCGACTCCAGGGGCGCACCAGGGAGGTCGTCCACCCAGAACCACGGATTGTCCGGATCGCCGCCGAGCGCGCCGCCGAGAACCTGATGCCACCAGTTCGCGATCCGTTCCGGGTCTTGGGAGTCGATGACCAGATCCTTGAGCTTGGACGGCAATGTCGCGCCGACCAGACCCGATCGCCGGTACAGCTCGCCCGGTTCACGGATGAACGCACAGAATTCCTGCCCGTCCGGGTCGGCCAGCACGGTCCAGTACCGATGCTGTTCGACGAACGACGCGCCGATCGCGTACAGCTCATCGAGCGAGGTCGCGACGATGTCGAGATGGATCCGGTTCTTCACGGTTTTGGGCTCGGGCACCTGGTTTAACCAGATCACCTGCTCCGGCCGATCGCCGGCCAACCAGCGGTGGTCCTCGCGACCCTCGACCCGCAGACCGAGAGCCTGGGACCAGAACTGCTGCGACCCGGCTTCGTCGACCGCATCGATACAGAGATCTTTCCATCGGGCCAGCACCATCCGGCCACCTTATTCTGTGGGACTCGATCCGTCAGCGGTATTTGCGGCCGCGGCGACAACGCGAGCGGCGGCCTGCTCAGCCGACAGCCGACCGGCCCGAACCTCGGACTCGGCCGCCGTCACGATCGATCGCACCGGTTCGCGATCGAGTACGGACAGCAGCCGATCACGCACCATGGCCCGCGTCCATTCGACCTGTTGCGCGCGCCGCTTGGCGTCGAATTCCCCTTGTGCGACAAGGTGATCACGATGCTTCTCGACCCGGCGCCACACCTCGTCCAGACCGGTGTTGGTGAGCCCGCTGCAGGTCAGCACCGGTGGCTGCCAGTCGCTGTCCCCGCCGCGCAACAACCTCAAGGCGCCGGACAGTTCACGGGCCGCCCGCTTTGATTCGTCCTGGTGCTCGCCGTCGGCTTTATTGACCGCGATGACGTCGGCCAGCTCGAGGATGCCGCGCTTCATGCCCTGAAGCTGATCACCCGTCCGGGCCAACGTCAGAAACAGGAAGGTGTCGACCATGCCCGCCACGACGTACTCGGACTGGCCGACGCCCACCGTCTCGACCAGCACCACGTCGTAACCGGCGGCCTCCATGATCAACATCGCCTCGCGGGTCGCCGTCGCCACTCCCCCCAGCGTGCCGCCGCTTGGGGACGGCCGGACGAAGGCTTGGTCCGACGTACCAAGCTGGGCCATCCTGGTGCGATCGCCGAGGATGCTGCCGCCGGTGCGGCTGGAGGACGGGTCGATGGCCAGCACCGCCACCCGGTGGCCGGCCGCGATCAGGTTCAGCCCGAGCGATTCGATGAAGGTGGACTTGCCGACGCCGGGCACGCCGGTAATGCCCACCCGACGCGCCTTGCCGGTATGCGGAAGCAGCGCGGATACCAGCCGGCCAGCCTCAGCTCGATGGTCCGCGCGCCGGGATTCGACCAGCGTGATCGCCCGCGCGATCGCAGCTCGATCACCGGACAGCACGGCATCCACCGAGACCGAAACGGTTGCAGGCGCGGCCATCGGATCAGCCGGAATGGGACAGCCGGGCATCCAGCACCGCGAGGAGGTCGTCGGCAGCCTCCGCGATGACCGTTCCGGGTGGGAAGATCGCCGCCGCCCCCGCCGCCCGCAGCTCATCGAAGTCCTGCGGCGGGATGACGCCGCCGACCACGATCAGGATGTCGTCCCGGCCCTGCTCAGCCAGCGCCGCCTTCAATGCCGGCACCAAGGTCAGGTGGCCGGCCGCCAGCGAGTTGACGCCGACCAGGTGCACGTCCGCCTCGATAGCCTGGCGGGCCACCTCGGCGGGCGTCTGGAAGAGCGGGCCCACATCGACGTCGAAGCCGAGGTCGGCGACCGCCGTGGCGATCACCTTCTGGCCGCGATCGTGGCCGTCCTGGCCCATCTTGGCCACCAGAATCCGCGGCCGGCGGCCATGGCGTTCGGCGAAGTCGTCGGTGGCGGCCCGGGTGCGCTCGATCGCACCCGCTTCGCCAGCCTCTTCCCGGTACACACCCGAAATCGTACGGATCGTGGCGGCATGCCGGCCGTAGACCTTTTCCAGCGCGTCGCTGATCTCGCCGACCGTGGCCTTGGCCCGTGCGGCGTCGATGGCCAACGCCATCAGGTTGTCCTCCAGGCCCGGCCGGCGCTGGCCTTCCTTGGCCCGACCGGCCGCCGCCGTGAGCGCTGCCAGCGCGGCGTCGCAGGTCGGCTGGTCGCGTTCGGCGCGCAGGCGCTGCAACTTGGCCGCCTGCTGAACCCGGACCGCGGAGTTGTCGATCTTGAGAACGTCGAGCATGTCCTCGTTCGCGACCCGGTACTTGTTCACGCCAATGACCGGTTGGCGGCCCGAGTCGATGCGCGCCTGGGTCCGGGCCGCGGCTTCTTCCACCCGTAGCTTGGGCAGCCCCTGGTCGATGGCCCCGGCCATGCCGCCGGCCGCCTCGACCTCGCTGATGTGCCCCCACGCCCGGCGGGCCAGGTCGTAGGTGAGCCGCTCGACGTAGGCCGAACCGCCCCAGGGGTCGATCACCTTGGTGGTGCCGGATTCCTGTTGCAACAGCAGCTGGGTGTTGCGGGCGATCCGGGCCGAGAAGTCGGTCGGCAGCGCCAGCGCCTCATCCAGGGCGTTGGTGTGCAGCGACTGGGTATGACCCTGGGTTGCGGCCATCGCCTCGACGCAGGTACGGATGACGTTGTTGAAGACGTCCTGTGCGGTGAGTGACCAGCCCGAGGTCTGGCTGTGGGTGCGCAACGACAGCGACTTCTGGCTCTTCGGCTCGAACTGCTGGACCAGTTTGGCCCACAGCAGGCGGGCCGCGCGCAGCTTGGCGACCTCCATGAAGAAGTTCATGCCGATGGCCCAGAAGAACGACAGCCGGGGCGCGAACGAGTCGATGTCCATGCCCGCGGCCAGGCCGGCTCGGATGTACTCGACCCCGTCAGCCAGCGTGTACGCGAGCTCCAGGTCAGCCGTGGCCCCCGCTTCCTGGATGTGGTCTCCGGAGATCGAGATCGAGTTGTACTTCGGCATCTTGGCTGACGGGTCGGCGAAAATGTCGCTGATGATGCCCATGGACGGCTTCGGCGGGTAAATGTAGGTGTTGCGGACCATGAATTCCTTGAGGATGTCGTTCTGGATGGTGCCGGTCAGCTGCTCGGGCTTGACGCCCTGTTCCTCGGCCGCCACCACGTACAGCGCCAGGACGGGCAACACCGCGCCGTTCATGGTCATCGACACGCTCATCTTGTCCAGCGGGATGCCGTCGAACAGCTCGCGCATGTCATAGATCGAATCGATGGCCACACCGGCCATGCCGACGTCACCGACGACCCGCTCGTTGTCGCTGTCGTAGCCACGGTGGGTGGGCAAGTCGAACGCGACGGACAGGCCCTTCTGGCCCATGGCCAGGTTGCGCCGGTAGAAAGCGTTCGACTCGGACGCGGTAGAGAAGCCGGCGTACTGGCGGATCGTCCACGGCTGGTTGACGTACATGGTCGGGTAAGGGCCACGCAAGTAAGGCGCTATGCCGGGGTACGTGCCGAGAAAGTCCACCCCCTGCAGGTCGTCCGGGCCGTAGAGCGGGTGGACGGCAATGCCCTCAGGGGTGTCCCAGTCCGCGACGCCCTCGGCCGTCGGCGCCGGACCGGGCGCCGCCCCGCCGAGCAAAGTGGCTTTGGAAAAGTCCGGCACACTCATGGCGCCACTCCCAGATCGTCGAGCGTCTGTGTCAGGATCGCGATCGCGTCGCAGCCGACAAACACGTATCCCGATATGCCGGCGGCCGAATCGCGATCGGCCCGCTCGCCGGGCGCACCGGCCAGCAATACCCGTTCGACGCCGGCCGCGTGCAGCCGCTCGGCCGCAACGGCCGCCGATTCGCCGTACACCCGATCGGATGAACACAGGCAGGCCACCTGGTAGTCGCCGGCCAGTTCGGGGGCTTGCGGGTCAGCAATCGGTAGCAGCACCGGCTCGATGCCCGCGGCCTGGAACAGGTTGGCGGCAAAGCCCGACCGGCCGCTGTACGTGGCGATCGAGCCGAGCGCAGCCAGCAAGACCTTGGGACGCTCACCGGTCAGCGCCACGTGGGCGTCGGAGCGGTCCCGCAGCTTCTCAAAGTCGGCCGCGTAGCGGATTCGCGGCAGTGGGCCACCCGTCCGTTCCGGCGGCGCCGGGTCCCGCAGCACCGGTGGCTCGCTGATCAGCGCAAACTCCGATACGCCGGTCAGTGCGTCCCGCCGCTCGGCGATGGCCTGCCGGCGGGCGGTCCGGGCGCCGGCCAGCATTGCGTCGAGCGAGCCGGACTGCAGTGCCGCCAGCGCGCCGCCGTCGGCCTCGAGCGCGGTGAATCGGTCCCACGCCCGCTCGGCCAGGCGGGCGGTCAGGTTCTCGACGTACCAGGAGCCGCCCGCTGGATCGATGACCCGGGCCAGGCTGGACTCGTCGTGCAGGACAGCCGAGGTGTTGCGGGCGATCCGCCGCGAGAAGTCGTCCGAAAGTCCGAGGGCTGAATCGAAGGGCAGCACGGTGATGGCTCCGGCGCCGCCCACCGCGGCGGCGAAACAGGCAATGGTGCTGCGCAGCATATTCACCCATGGGTCGCGCTGGGTCAGCATGGCTGCCGAGGTGACGGCGTGCTGGCGCTGGCCCCGCGCGGCAACGTCGGCTCCGGACAGTTCCGCGATACGGGCCCAGAGCTGCCGGGCCGCGCGCAGCTTGGCGATGGACGGGAACTGTTCGGCGGTCACCGCGAACCGGAACTCGATCCGAGCCAGCGCCTCGTCGATGCTCAGCCCGCAGCCGACCAGCATTCGCAGGTAGGCCACGCCGACGGAGGCCGTGATTGCGAGTTCGTCGGACGCACTGCCGCCGGCGTTGTGATAGATCGTGCCGTCGACGGTGGCGATGAGCAGGTTCGGATAATCCTGAACCTGGCCGGCCAGGCCCGCGAGCAAGGTGAGTTCAGCCGGGTGGCCGGTGCTGGCGAAGAGACCGATCGGGTCGGCGCCCAATGTCCCGATCGCCTGGTCGGCCGGTATCTGCCGATCGGCGAGGATGGCCAGCAACTCCTCCGCCGCGACCGCGGTGTCGGCTCCAGCGTCCAACGCGAGCGGGGCCAGGTCGAGGTAGACGCCGTTCAAGGCCCGGGCCAAACCGTCCACCGGCAGGCCGGCGTCCCCCAACTGCAGCCAGGCCGATGTTGCGCCGTTTTCCAGATCGGTGAGTAGCGCCTGGTTCAACCGGACCGGATCGGGGTCGCGATGCCACTGGCGAACGTCCCAGCCGATCACGGTGGCCCCGGCGGCCGTGCTGCCCCGGACGAATGGCGACGCCCCGGGTGCTCCGGTCGGCGCCAGCCCGGCATCGTCCTCGGCCGTGTACAGCGGCTGGATGTCGAATCCGTCGTAGGTCGGCGTGGACAGTGCGCGCTCGACGCTCTCGTCGGCGGTTATCTCAGCGCTGCCCGCGCTGCCGGTCGCTGCCGAGCGTCGCAAGACGGCCGCGACCAGTTCACGCCAAGAATCCCTTGTGGCGGATGGGAAATCGGCAGCCAGACGCAGATCGGGCGGGGCAGTCATGCCCGGAATCGTATGACCACGGTCAAATAATGGGCGGGACGAGTGGCCGAGCTAACTTCACACCGCGGGAGGCGTTCCCCACTACTCTGATGGCCCGTGGACACTGAGACAATCGACGATCCAAGCGCTGCCGCCGAAGCCGCCGCCGCCGAACTGGCCAACCGTACCGGTGTCGGACGTCACGATGTCGCCCTCGTGCTCGGGTCGGGCTGGCTGCCGGCGGTCGAGGCGATGTCCACGGACTACGTCGAACTGGCCAGCACCGAACTTCCGGGCTTCGCGCCACCCGCGGTGGCCGGTCACGCGGGCACGATCCGTTCGTTCGCAGTCGGCACCAAACGCGTGCTCGCATTTCTGGGCCGCACCCACTTCTACGAGGGCCGCGGCGTTCGGGCCGTGGTCCACGGGGTTCGGACGGCCGCGTCGGCCGGCTGCACCGTGACCGTGCTCACCAACGCCTGCGGCGGGTTGCGGGCGGACATGGCGGTGGGCGATCCGGTACTGATCAACGACCATCTGAACCTGACCGGCCGGTCACCGCTGGAAGGCCCGCGCTTTGTCGATCTAACCGATCTTTACGCGCAACGCCTCCGAACGCTGGCCCGGCTCATCGACCCCTCGCTGGCGGAAGGCGTGTATGCCCAGCTGACCGGCCCGCAGTACGAAACCCCCGCCGAAATAAGGATGTTGCGCACGCTTGGCGCCGACATGGTCGGCATGTCCACCGCGCTGGAAGCCATCGCCGCGCACGCGGCGGGCAGCGAGGTGCTCGGCATTTCACTGGTCACGAACATGGCGGCCGGCATTACCGGCGAGAAGCTCGATCACGCCGAGGTGCTCGCGGCTGGACGGGCCGCGGCCGAGCGCGCCGGCGGCCTGCTGACCGAATTGGTGAGCCGGTTGTGACTGGCGCGGGGATCTCGTCCGCACTGCGTGAGCAGGTCGAGGCATGGTTGGCGGGCGATCCGTCGGCTGAGGATCGGGCCGAACTCGCGGCCTTGCTGACCGCCGCCGATGCCGGCACGGCGGACCCGGCGACTGCTGCGGGCGCAGCGACTGCTGCGGGCGCGGCTGCGGCTGCGGCTGCGGCTGCGGTTGCGGCTGCGGTTGCGGTTGCGGTTGCGGTTGCGGTTGCGGTTGCGGTTGAAGAGTTGCGGGATCGGTTCGCGGCCCCGCTGACCTTCGGAACGGCCGGGCTGCGGGGGCCGCTAAGGGCCGGGCCGAACGGCATGAACACCGCGGTCGTACGTCGCGCCGCCGCCGGGGTGGCGTCGCATCTGGCGGACACCGGCCACGCCGGCGGAATCGTCGTGATCGGCTACGACGGCCGGCATTCCTCTGATGCCTTCGCGCGAGATTCGGCCGCGGTGTTCGCCGCGGCCGGCTTCCAGGCCTGGGTCCTGCCGCGGATGCTGCCGACGCCGGTGCTCGCCTACGCGGTCCGCAGGCTCGGGGCCGTGGCGGGCGTCATGGTGACCGCCTCGCACAACCCACCGCAGGACAACGGCTACAAGGTGTATGCCGCCGACGGTGCGCAGATCGTGCCGCCGGCCGACATCGATATCGAGGCCCGCATCCGTGCGCTCGGTCGGGCGGTCGACGTGCCGATGTCGACAAACTGGCGGGTGGTCGACGACACGCTGCTTGCGGCTTATCAGGCGGACATCGTCGCGCTGGCCCGTCCCTGCGGAGATCGCCGGCTGCGGATCGTGCACACCGCGATGCACGGCGTCGGGTCTGCGGTTGCGCTTGCGGTGCTCGCCGACGCGGGCTTCACCGAGGTCATCCCGGTACCCGAGCAATCCGCGCCGAACCCGGACTTCCCGACGGTTGCCTTCCCCAATCCCGAGGAGCCGGGCGCGATGGATCTGGCGCTGGCCCTGGCTCGCTCGGTCGCCGCGGATCTGGTCATCGCCAACGACCCGGACGCCGACCGGTGTGCGGTCGGTGTACCCGACCTGGGCACGCCCGGAAACTCCGACGCGGCCGGCTGGCGGATGCTCAGCGGCGACGAGGTGGGAGTGCTGTTGGCGGATTGGCTGATGCGGTCGGGGCTTCAGGGCACGTACGCGACGACAATCGTGTCCTCGACCATGTTGCGAGCAATGGCGGCCCGGCATGCGGTGGGCTTCGCCGAAACCCTGACCGGGTTCAAATGGATCTCGCGGGCGGCGCCGGATCTGGTGTACGGGTACGAAGAGGCACTCGGTTATGCGGTCGCGCCGTCACTGGTCCGGGACAAGGACGGGATTTCCGCGGCGCTGTTGATCTCGGAGTACGCCGCTTCGCTGGCAGCTGACGGGAACACGCTGCTCGGCCGGTTGGACGAACTCGCCCGGGAGTACGGCCGGTACGCCACCGCCCAGCGATCCTGGCGAGTGGCCGACGTCGAAGCAATCTCGGCCGCCATGACCCAGCTGCGCACCAACCCACCATCCCGGCTGCTCGGGCTCGACGTCGGCGTCACCGACCTGGCCCCCGAGAACGACGTGCTGATCCTGCGCTTCGACGGCGGTCGGGTCGTCATCCGTCCATCTGGGACCGAGCCGAAGTGCAAGGCCTACCTGGAACTCGTGTCGGACGACGCGGAGGTCGACCTCGGACCCCGGATCGAGCAGTTGAGCGCCGAGATCAACGAGATCGTCGGCCTATAACTACGCGAGCTAGAAGGCCGCTGATTTAGCGCCTTTTGTTCGGAATCCGAAGTCAGGCGATATGTGCGATCGTCCGCCAGAATTTGTACTAGTTGGTAACGGTCGCAGTTGCTGAGCCGCCGAGGTTGCTGCGCACAGTGATGACCTCTGGGCTGAAGATAAAGCCGCGCTGGTCGGAGTATCGGCCACCGCCGTTGTTGGTCAATTCAAACATGAAACCGCCGGACTGCGAGAAGACGGACAGAATCGCCTTCGGGTTGGTGCTGGTCGCCTCGATCGTCAGCAGGCGAGCCTTCCATTTGGCCTTCGTGATCGTCACTCGATCAGCCGGCGCCGCCGCGCCTGGGGTGACAGTGATCGTCGTCGAACGGGTGACGCCGAACCACTTGGCGCTGATGGTGGCTGTCGTGGTGGCGGATACCGCGGAGGTAGTAACGGCGAAGGCGCCGCTAGCCGCGCCGCCGTTCACGAGCGCCTCCGACGGGACCTGCACGACCGCCGTATTGCTGCTGGACAGCTGGATGATCGCGCCGTCCGTAGCGCCGGTGAACGTAATCGTCCCAGTCGTTGGGCTGCCGCCAGTGAGCCGGGACGGGTTGACCGACACCGCCGAAAGCGACGGGCCTGACGGCGTGGCGGGGTTGACCGACAGACTTGCCATGCGTGGAACGTTCTGGATGGAGGCGGTGATTTGGACGATGGTCGGCGGCGCGGCGGCGTTGGTCGCGATCGTGAACGTGACCGTGCCCTGGCCGGCTGGTGCGACCACTGAGGCCGGCACGCTAGCGATTGATGGGTTGCTGCTGAACAACAGAACCGTCGTCGGGCTCGCGTCTAGCGGGATCAGCGTCACGGTTCCGTGCGAAGACACACCGCCTTGGACCGTGGTCGGCGAGACGTCCAACGACGAGATGATCGCCGTGGCTGAGGCGGTGCCCGGAAGCACTAGCAGCCCGACGATCGTGGATAACGTGGCAAGAAGGGCAAAGCGTCGCATAGCGCCTCCAAATGATCGCGGGCTGATGGCCTGCGGCTGGACGGTACGTCGAGCAGTACGTACGCGGTGCGGAAATGGTTCGAATTCACGCAGGTTGCATCGAGCGGGTCGGCCCGCCATCGTGAGGCGAATCCTCGAACATGTTTGGTGAAGGCACGCCGTGGTCCGAGCGGCCCGAACGCCCATGTGCGAGCGACCACTGACGAATGACGACGACGGCTGGAAGGTGTGACTCGATCAGACTCCGAGAGCCCGCTTGAGCCAGTTCGTCCGGGACGCGACTGTGGCCTTGGAGACGGCCGCTTCGGGAGCGATTTGGTCGAAGGCGTGGTACGCGCCGGGCCAGACGTGCAGCTCGGCAATGCCGCCGTCGGCCCAGATCTGGGACGCGTAGGCAACAGACTCGTCGCGGAAGACCTCGACGCTCGCCGCTTCGATGAACGCCGGGGGCAAGTTGGACAGATCGGTTGCCCGGCCGGGTGCCGCGTAGATCGAGACCTGGTCGGTCTTGCGGCGCTCACCGAGGTAGGCATCCCAGCCCATGTCGTTGCTGCCACGGTCCCAGATGCCCCGGCCGTCGACCTGTCGGCTCGACACTGTCTCGTCGCGGTCATCGAGCATCGCTTGAATCAGCATTTGCGCGGCGATGGCCGGGCCGTTCTCGTCGCGGGCCTTCAGTGCGAGACCAGCCGCCAGACAGCCGCCGGCGCTCGCTCCGAGAACTACTAGCCGCGTCGGGTCGAAACCGAGCTCCTCGGCGTGCGCGGCCGTCCAGAGCAGACCGGCATACGAGTCCTCGATCGGGGCGGGATAGGGGTGCTCCGGAGCGAGGCGGTATTCGACCGACACCGCCACGAAGTCCAGCGAATCGACCCAGTCAAGGATGTAGGCGATGCCCGAGAACCGGTTTCCGAAGACCATTCCACCGGCGTGCGTGTGGTAAAAACCAGGTCCGCCGGGCTGGTGGTCGGCACGCTTGAAAATCGACACGATCAGGTCCGGCGCTCCAGCCGGGCCCGGGATCGTCCGCTCGGTGTGCGTGATCGGCCGACCGGCGATGAGGTCCTCGAGCGACGGCGCCGGAGCCTCGCGCAACTGCGGGAGCATGTCCACCGTCAATGTCGTCGGCATCATCTCAGCGAGTCCGGTGAGAACGACCTCCAGCTCCGGGTCGAAGGGCGGCCCAACCTTGGCGTTCGTGGACGACGACATCCAACCTCCATGGGAAGAAGTCACATTGTTCCGGAACGACACTAGGTGGCCGAATCCGTCCGGGCGAGGCGCAGTTGTATCTGCACTGGATCAGACTCCGAGAACCCCATTGAGTCAATCCGTACGGCCGCGATCATCGCCTTCGACACAGCCAGCTCCGGCCATTCTTTGCTTACCTGGTCGCGGACGGCGCGGCTGACGGTGTCCCGGACACTGCCGTTGACGGTGCGCTCGACCTCGGCTGCGGCGCCGGATGCGGCGCAGAGGCCGCTGGCGTGGCCGTCGGAGAGGGTGACGCCGGCCCGAATCCCGAGCTGGCCGTCGGCGATGAGGCGGCCGAATCGCGCTCGATCACGGACCACAGAATCCCCGTTTGATCGATCGCGACGTCGGCGAAGAAGCCACGCTCCGCGCCGGAGATGAGCTGAGCCAGGGTGCAGTTGGATCCGGCCGGCGGGCAGAGCGTCCCGGCGGAGATCACGTTCACCTCGCCGGCCACCCCGGCGGAGAAGATGCGGGTCGAGGACACCGCGTACTGAACGCCGCCGACGGTCGAGCTCGCGCTGGCGTACTCGAAGTCGAGTCGTCCGGCGGCCTGGTCCCACCCGGTGAAGTACACGATGGCGTTGCCGGACGGGCTGGACGGCGCCGAGCCGCCCGGCGTGGGGATCGTTGTGCCGCTGACCATCGGCCCCGGGCTGGGCAAGCTTGACCCCCAGGCGGACGGGTTCGTGGATGTAGCCGCGGAATAGGTGGGCGGTGGGCCGGGTATCGCGCCAGCGGCGGAGTTGACCGATGTCGATGCCGGAACCCCGGATAGACCTGACGTACCGGGCACCAGCAGCCGCGGGCCAGCCGCCGGCGTGGAACCAGCACTCGGTGCCGATCCCGCGCTGCCGACCGCCGGCGTCGAGGAGCCCGCGGCCGACCCGACGGGCTGGCCGCCCGCCTTGGTCCCGCCGTTCGCGCTGGTCTTGTGGGTCGCCCGCTGATGATTGCTCGCCGCGGCGGTCACTGATTGCTGGGCGTGCGGCGGAGCACTGTTGGTAAATCCGAGGCTGGACGCCGTGATCACGGTGGCGGCCAGGGCCACGGAACCCCCGAGCATCGCCAGCAACACCCCGCTGCCGACCACGAAGGGGCCAAGGGCCACGCGCCGAGCGGTCAACGAAGGGAGTCGACGCCGGCGGCGCGGTATTTCCTCGAACATCGGACTGCCCCTCACAGGTGAGTGGCGTTATTAAAGCCGGTCTACCTTGTGATCGGGCTGAGGACGCGCTTGGTTCAGCGGACGATCGCGAGCGTGCTGCCCCCGATGTAGCCAGCCGCGGCGCCGCCGTTGTGGCCGATGATCCTGATGTTGTAGGCACCGACCGGGAGTCGTCGCGAGTTCACGGTGAAACTGTTCGCGCCGGCCTTCTCGGCCACCGTGCCCAGCACGTAGGTCTTGGCACCGCGGTAGGCCAGCACGGTCGCCGTGGCGCCGCGGGCAAAGGCCAGGTCGTGCCAGGTCACTGCGAACGTCGTCCGAGTAGCGCAGTCAGCGGCCAGCCGTACCGAGTACACGCGCCAATGCCGAGCTCCGGGGTCCTCGTTCGGATCCCAGCGAAGCGCGGTCACCCGGTGTGGCGAGGCGAAGGCGTAGCGCTGCGCGCCGTCGGGCTCGGTCAGCGTCGCGGTCGGCATGGCCAGGTTGACCGTGATCGAGCGCTTTCCGCTATAAGTGAGCAGGTCGTTCGTCTGGGAGTAAATGGTCTTGCCTGCGATCGTCCACATCACCCGCGCCATCGTGCCGCCACCGGCAGCATTGGCGAGATTGAAGGCGCCGTCATATCCCTCGACGATGGTCAGCCGGTGATACACACGGCCATCGATGCCACCGCCTACTTTCAGGTTGATGTGCGGATCGTTGCGGATGGGACCGGTATTCGTACCGCTGAGCGCCGAGCCGTAACGCAGCGCGGCGTTGCCGGCACTGGTCAAACTGGTTCGCGCGCTGGTGAAGGTCCACGGGCGGCCGAGGTATCGGGTCGCCCAGTCTCCGCAGCCGGCCGCACTGGGGCTGTCGACCACGATGTTCGGACGGGCCGCCATGGGCACGCCCGAATACGGGACGACCCGGCCTGCGGAAACGGCGTAGAACGTCGTCCCGCCGGGATAGCCGCCGAGGTTGACCCGGGTCGCGGTATTGCCCGACGCGGTCGCGGGCTTGCCGGCAATGAGCACCGGGCCGCCCGTTGCCGTCGCGGTGGTCGGACGACCGGTGCCGGTGGCCCAGAACAAGGTCGCCGGACGGCCGTTCGGCGACCGCCAGCTCACCGTCGCCGCGGCACTGGGCTGGTACAGCCGCATGAAGTCCACGGCAATTCTGGTGGTGTGGTGGGACGAGGTGATGATGCGCAGGCCATGGATGCGACCGGCCCAGGGCTGGCCACCGTGAAAGCTGTTCTTGATCGTCAGGTCATAGTCGTGCCAGCCCGGTTGCAACCGGATCGACATGCCGCCCTGAGCCTTCTGGCCGTCCTGCCGAAACCACAGGATGCCAGCCGACGTGAGCGCCGAGGCGTAGGCGTGCAGGTGGACATGGGTGTACACGGATGCGTTGATCTGGTTGGCGGCAAGCGCGCCGTCTCGTCCCGCGTATAGCGAGCCGGGATAGCCCGCCCACAAGGGCGAGATGTACGCGCCCTTGGTGCCGATGGTGTAACTCAAGTTGCCGCCGGCAATGCGCGCGGCGCTGATGTTCATGGACGGCCCGCGGTCCAGCAGGATGTCGGTGGAGTTGCTGAAGTCCCAGGCGTCGTTCCAGGTCGTCTCGGCGAAATCGGCGGACTCGACCGGCCGGTTGGAGAACAACGGGACGTCGGCGGCGGCCGTGCTCGACATCGACACGGCGGCGATCAGCGGCACAGCCAGCGTCGGTATCAGAAGCAGGCCACCGAGGCGGCGGCGAAGTCGGGAAGCGGGGCGGCCGGCACTGTTGAGTTTGCGTTGCCTGCGGGGTTTGCTGAGGGCGCTGGGGACGGTGCGCACACTAGGCATGCAGAAGTGGCCTTTCGAGGCGTCGATCCGGGAAGGTTCGGTGCTGTCGACCGGGAGGAGGTACTGCTATCTGGCCTATCGGCACAGAGAGTAACCACTTGAGGGTCATCCCGCGACTTGAAACTGCAGCTAACGCGGTCCGAACTGCCGGTCGCCCGCGTCGCCGAGGCCCGGCACGATGTAGGCGCTGGCGTTCAGGCCGTCGTCGATACTGGCCGTGAAGATGCGGCTGACCAGACCGGAATCTCCCACTCGCTCAAGGCCTTCCGGGGCAGCCAGGGCACAGATCACGGTGACGTCGAGCGCCCCGCGAGAGGCGAGCAGCTGGCAGCAGTGCAGCAACGACCCACCGGTCGCCAGCATCGGGTCGAGGACGAACACGGGCCGGTTGGCCAACGAGGCCGGCAGTGACGCCATGTAAGCCTCGGGCTCGTGGGTTACTTCGTCGCGGGCCAGCCCGACGAAGCCCATCTGGGATTCGGGCAGCAGGTTGAACGCGGCTTCGGCCATCCCCAGACCAGCTCGCAGCACCGGCACGATCAGCGGCGGATTGGCCAACGTGACGCCTTCGGTCGGCCCGATCGGGGTCCGGATCGACACCGGTTTGATCGGCAAGTCACGGGCGGCCTCGTAGACCAGCAATGTCGAGAGCTCGGCTAGGGCGGCACGAAACTCGGCGTTGCTGGAGGTCTCGTCCCGCATCACGGAAAGGCGGCTGCGGACGATCGGGTGTTCGACGACGACAGTCAGCACGAGCCGAGCCTAAAGCGTGTCGAACAACTGGGCGCGGTCGAGGCGGCGGAGTAGCAACGCGATCTGGCTGAGGATGAGGAAGCCTTCGTGGGAGGCGAGGCTGGTTTCGTATTGGCGGACGAGCCGGCGTGATCGGTTGATCCAGCCGTTGGTGCGTTCGACGACCCAGCGGCGGGGTTGGACGATGAACCCGCCGGGCGGTTTCGGGCCGGACACCACTTCCAGCTCGATGCCGGCTTTCTGGCAGGCGGCCGCGACGACGGGGCCGGTGTAGCCCTTGTGCGCCCAGACTTTGCTGATGGTCGGCGCGGCCCGGCGCCCCTTGGTCAGCAGGGCCGTGAACGCGGCCCGGTCTTGGACGTCAGCGGACGTTCGCCTGCACCAGCTGCGGACACAGGATCGACCGCGACGTCAACGCCGCGATCGACCTCCCCACCTGGGCCGCCAAGCACCACGCCCAGGTCCGGGACCCCGAAGCACGAGGCCCGGTCACCAACGCCTCCCGACAGAACAGCTCTGGCACACGCACCCGCGTGAGTGAAACTGACCTGAACGACGGAGGAACCCCACCCCAGACCGCTCACGCGGCCTGAGAAAAGGGACGCCCGAGAAGGGCGGTGTCGAACCTTCACCGAGGTTGTTCGACACGCTTTAGGTCATCGAACGTCATAGACTGCGGCAATGAGCGAGCTGCGCCGGGCTGCAGACGGCCCTCCCCCGCGAGGAACGAGCTGGCCTCGAACAGCGAGCGGGAGCGAACGCCAGCGATGAGCGCTCGCGCGAAGAGCAGGACGAATCATGAGCACAACCGAAGTGGCCCCGCCGCCGGGGTCGGTGCTAGACGTCAGTCAGGACAATGCGTCGCTGCGGCGATTCCTGCACGGGTTGCCGGGCGTCGACCAGGTCGGGGCTGAAGCCCGGGCCGCGATGTTGGCCACCCGCAGCATCAAGTCGAGCGCCAAGGCGTGGGCCATCGACACCGCGATCCGGATGGTCGACCTCACCACGTTGGAAGGCTCGGACACTCCGGGCAAAGTACGTTCCCTGTGCGCCAAGGGTAGGCGGCCGGACGCCGCCGATCCTTCGACGCCATCGGTGGCGGCGATCTGCGTCTACGGCGATCGCGTCGACGTGGCGGTCGAGGCGTTGCACGGTAGTTCGGTGCAGGTGGCCGCGGTGGCCACCGCCTTCCCGTCCGGTCGCGTCGCGCTGCAAACGAAACTCCTGGACGTGGTCGACGCCGTCGAAGCCGGGGCCGGCGAGATCGACATGGTCATCGACCGGGCCGCCTTCCTGGCCGGTGACTACCTCAGCGTGTACGAAGAGATCGTGGCCACCAAACTGGTCTGCGGTGACGCCCACCTCAAGGTCATTCTGGAAACCGGCGAACTGGTCACCCTGGACTCGGTCCGGCGTGCTTCGTGGCTGGCGCTGCTGGCCGGTGGCGACTTCATCAAGACGTCCACCGGCAAGATCAGCCCGGCCGCCACTCCACCGGTCGCGCTGGTCATGCTGCAGGCCGTGCGGGATTTCGCCGCCCTCACCGGTGACGTCCGCGGGGTGAAGCTGGCCGGCGGTATTCGTACGACGAAAGAGGCGGTTCGATACCTGGTGATGGTCAACGAGGTGGCCGGCGATCGGTGGCTCAGTCCGGCCACGTTCCGGTTCGGTGCCTCCAGCCTGCTCAACGACCTGTTGCAGCAACGCCACAAACTCAGCACCGGCGCGTACGACGGCGCCGACTACGTTTCCGTCGACTGATCGGGGCTGAACCTGTCATGCCGGACATGAAGGTATTCGAGTACGCACCAGCGCCCGAATCGCGGGACATCGCGCGACTGAAACCGACGTACGGGGTCTTCGTCGACGGCCAGTTCCGGCCCGGACGCGGCGAACCGGTTAAGAGCATCAACCCCGCCACCGAGGAGGCGCTGGCCGAGATCCAGGAAGCCGACGCCAGCGACGTCAACGATGCCGTGAGCGCCGCGCGGCGGGCGTATGACTCCGGCTGGTCCAAGCTGGCCGGGACGCAACGGGCCAAGTACCTGTATCGCATCGCCCGCGTCATCCAGGAACGCTCCCGCGAGCTGGCCGTCCTCGAGACGCTGGACAACGGCAAGCCGATCCGGGAATCCCGCGACGTCGACGTACCCACCGCGGCCGCGCATTTCTTCGACTACGCGGGCTGGGCCGACAAGTTGGCCTATGCCGGCTTCGGCCCCAACCCGCATCCGGTCGGAGTGGCTGCGCAGGTGATCCCGTGGAACTTCCCGCTGCTGATGGCCGCGTGGAAGATCGCGCCGGCGCTGGCCGCCGGCAACACCGTCGTCCTCAAGCCGGCCGAGACGACGCCACTGACGGCGATGACGTTGGCCGAGATCATCGCCGAATGCGAGCTACCGCCGGGCGTGGTCAACATCCTGCCCGGGGGCCCGTCGGTCGGGCAGTCGCTGGTCGATCACCCCGGGGTGGACAAGATCGCGTTCACCGGCTCAACCGCCGTCGGGAAGCAGATCCAGAAATCCGTGGCCGCATCGGGCAAGCGGCTGTCCCTCGAGCTCGGCGGCAAGGCGGCCAACATCGTCTTCGACGACGCCCCGCTTGATCAAGCCGTCGAAGGCATCGTGAACGGCATCTTCTTCAACCAGGGGCACGTGTGCTGTGCCGGTTCGCGGTTGCTGGTGCAGGAATCGATCGCCGACGTGTTCATCAGCGCACTGAAGGACCGGCTGCAGACCTTGCGGCTGGGCGACCCGATGGACAAGAACACCGACATCGGCGCGATCAACTCCGCCGCGCAGCTCGGCCGGATCCGGGTGCTGGCCGACGCCGGCGAGGCCGAGGGCGGCCAGCGCTGGAGTCCTGATTGCCCCTTACCGGAAAGGGGTTTCTGGTTCCCGCCGACGATCTTCACCGACGTCGGGCCGGCCAGCCGGATCGCTCGGGAAGAAATCTTCGGCCCGGTGCTGTCGGTGCTCACCTTCCGCACCCCGCAGGAGGCCGTAGACAAGGCCAACAACACGCCGTACGGACTGTCGGCCGGCATCTGGACCGACAAGGGCTCCCGCATCCTGTGGATGGCGAACAAGCTCCGCGCCGGCGTGGTCTGGGCCAACACCTTCAACCGGTTCGATCCGACGTCCCCGTTCGGCGGCTACACCGAATCGGGTTTCGGGCGCGAGGGTGGCCGGCATGGACTGGAGGCATACCTCGATGTCTGATCGGCTGGACGTTCGCAAGACCTACAAGCTGTATATCGCCGGCGCATTTCCCCGTTCTGAGTCGGGGCGGTCCTATCCAGTATCGGGTGCCGGGGACACCGTGCTGGCGCACGCGGCCCAGGCTTCCCGCAAGGACGTCCGGGACGCGGTGTCGGCCGCCCGCAAGGCGTTCGGTGGCTGGTCCGGGGCCACGGCGTACAACCGCGCCCAAGTGCTCTACCGGGTCGCCGAGATGATGGAAGGCCGCCGGGAACAGTTCATCGCCGAGGTGCTGGCCGGCGACGGCGGCACCCGCGATGCGGCCGCGACCGTGGTGGACGCCGCGATCGACCGGTGGGTCTGGTACGCCGGCTGGGCCGATAAGTACGCCCAGATCGCCGGCGGAGCCAATCCGGTGGCCGGGCCGTACTTCAATTTCTCGGTCCCGGAACCGTCCGGCGTGGTCGGCATCGTCGCGCCGCAGCAGGACTCGCTGCTCGGCCTGATCTCGGTTATCGCACCGGCCCTCACTACCGGCAACACGGTCGTAGTGCTGGCGGCCACCGACCGCCCGTTGGCCGCGATCACACTGTCCGAGGTGCTAGCCACCGCCGATCTGCCCGGCGGTGTGGTCAACGTGCTGACCGGTTATGTGGCCGAACTGGCGCCATGGCTCGCCTCCCACCGGGACGTGAACTGTCTCGATCTGACCGGCGTCGCCGCCGCCGACCGAGTGCCGCTCGCCGTCGCCGCCGCCGACTCGGTCAAGCGGGTGCACTCCCCCGGGGAACGGGCCGGCATCGGCCTCGACGAACCCGGTCTCGCGCGGCTGGCGGCCTTCGTAGAGATCAAAACCGTCTGGCATCCGCTCGGCGTGTGAGGGCAGGTAAGTTTCACAGCATGGTTTCCTTCACCGAACCGATCGTGGCGGTTCAACTGTCGCTGGACGGACGCACCGGCGTCACGCTGTACGCGCCGCCCTGGCAGGACACCGACGGCGAGGAATGGCAGGGCTTTCTCGGCGACGGTTCGAAGATCGTCCTGCTCGGCGACGGCAGCGAGCTGGCCGACTGGCTGGCCGCCCACCCCGATCATGACCTGTCCGACCACCCCGTGTGGGAGTCCTTCGCCAAGAAGGGCGCCAAGGTGCTGACGCCGGCCGACGAGGACGATTTCGACTTCGACGCCGTGTACGAGCTGGCGGCGGCAGACCCGGATCCCGAAACAGTGTCCACGCTGGCCGACGTCGTCGACATGGCCGTGCGAATCGCCGACTGCTGCGAGGATGGTGCGCTGCGCGCGCTGCTGAACAACACCCGCGAATATGCGTTGCTGGTCGAGGGCGACACGTCCTATGTCGGCAAGGACGGCACCCGGGAATGGTCAGAACTGGGCACAGTAATCGCCGGCAGCTGGGAGCGGGCCGGGCGCCGGATCGAATCGTGGTTGCGCTGGGAAGGCTCCAGCGCCGAACCGATCGTGGCCGACGAAGACCTCCAGGACTAGGCCTTGGCACCGGCGGCCGATCTGTCGACGTTGAACGCCGCTCAGTTGGCCGACTCGTTCGCCACTGGTGAGCTCAGTTCCCTAGAAATCACCGAGTACCTGCTGGCCCGGATCGAGCAGCATGACCAACGCTTGAATTCGGTGTTGGCGATCGATGGCGACGGCGCCCGGATAGCGGCTCGTGCCGCGGACGACCGTCGCCGCCACGGTCAGGTGATCGGACCGCTGGACGGAATACCCCTGCTGGTAAAGGACAATATCGAGGTCCTCGGCCTTCCTGGGACGGCCGGATCCCGCGCGCTGCTCGACTCGCCACCGGCCGCCGACGCACCGCTGGTCACCCGGGCCCGAGCGGCGGGTCTGGTCATTCTGGGCGCGGCCAACCTTTCCGAATGGGCCAACTTCCGGTCGACGGCCTCGACGAGTGGCTGGAGTGCGGTCGGTGGCCAGGCCAGAAACCCTTACGATCCCAGCCGAAACACCTCGGGCTCCTCGTCCGGCTCGGCCGTCGCGGTGGCGGCGGGGTTCAGCCCGCTGTCGGTCGGCACCGAGACCGACGGGTCCATCGTGTCGCCGGCCGGCGTCTGCGGGGTGGTCGGGTTCAAGCCGACGCTGGGGACGGTGCCCGGTGCCGGAATCATTCCGATCAGCGTCCACCAGGACATCGCCGGGCCGATGGCCCGTACGGTCGCGGACGCCGCAGCCCTCTACGCGGTGTTGTCCGGTCAGCCCGTAGCGCCGGTACGAGCGGTCGCACTGGACGGGTTGCGGGTGGGATTCTGGGTGCCCGAGGATTCGCCCGACGGCGTAAGCACGGTGTTCGCCGAGTGCCTGTCGGCGTTGCGGACGGCTGGCGCGGTCCCGGTGCCCGGCGCCGCTGCCGTGACCAGCCCGTTCGCCGACGCCGAGTTCGATGCCCTGGTCAGCGAGTTTGCCGTTGAGCTGCCGGCCTATTTGCAAGCGCGCCCCGGAAATCACCCGAAGACCTGGGACGAGCTGCTGGCCTTCAACCGGGCGGACCCGATCGAATTGTCACTGTTCTCCGACGAAATCCTGCAACTGGCCGCCGCCGCAGCACCCTTGACCTCGCAGTCCTACCTGACCGCTCGCCGGACGGCCAACGAGGCCAACCAGGCCGCGTTGGAATCGGTGCTCGCCGGGTGCGAGCTGGCCATCGTCCCGACGAACGCGCCGGCCTGGCCGATCGAATACGGCACGGCCGATCACTTCTGGGTTCTGACGTCCTCGATCTGCGCCGTCACCGGTGGACCATCCATCACGGTCCCGGCGGGCATGGTCAACGGTCTGCCGGTCGGGGTGAGCGTGCTCGGCCGACCGGGCCAGGACGCCGCGGTGCTGGCGCTCGGTGCCGCCTTGGAACAGATCCTGCCGCCCCGGGCCGTACCGAAACTCGCCCCGCCGGACTAGCCCGCCGGATTGGGCCGCGTCACTTGCGCCGGTTATTCCAACCGTTGGTGGAGCTGCCGCCACGAGTTCGCCGCGATAGCGACCGTGAGGGCGAAGGCGAGGAAGCGATTGCCTACAGCCAGGTCGGGGACGAAGATCAACGATGCAGAAAGCAACGGCAGCACAATCAGGATTGGCTTCCTAATGATCGATACTTGCGTCCCAACCAGGCCCAACACAACAATCACGATGGCGAGAACAGGCAAATATATGGGCATATAACTCACCTGCAATTCCGCGTGCCACGTCGGACGCTTCCGGGCCACCATGCCGGCGGCCACGACTTGGTGACCTTTAGCTGTATGCAGTTCCCCGCCTCGTAGTAGCGACCCGCGAACACTGCTATCTCGACTGCGCTGAACCCGACGGCGAATCCGCAGACGGCAGCGCCTACCCCTCCTATCGGACTGCAAAGCGCGGCAGAGGTAGCAATAAGCCACCCGGCCTCGCGCGCGTTTCTGGTCGTTGCTCGGTCAAGGCGAATCGTGCACGTGGCCCAGCCGCAATCGGCCTGTAGCGAGGGGTCCGCGACGATAGGGAAGGCCGCATCCTTTGCAGGCTCGACGTGCTGAATCAGGTTCGATCCGTCAATCGAATACCAAGTCTTCACGGACGCTGCCGAAGCGTCGCGTGCCCAGGGCTTGTCAAAGAAGGCGACGCTCTCTTGGCGGTCGGAAACGTTGACCACTTGAGCGGAACCGTCCGGGTTCAGCTCCAACTTGTAGCCATTCGGCACTCTGAGAGGCATGAGAAAGGTCGTGTTTGATAGCCGATTGCTGAGCGTGAATATCTCCCGAAGGCCGTAGGTAGTGACCTGCACCGCCGACGCCGTGCCGGTGGTGGGATTGGTGTAGACCGTTGTGCCACCGACGGTTGTCTTCCCCTCCTGAGCTGTGCGGCCGTTTGCGATGCCGATGCTGATTCGTTGCCCGCCTGACGTGATCAGCGTGACATCGACTGATGGATCCTTCGGAACATCGACTGTGCGATCGACTACCTTCGAGATCACCGCGCTGTCTGCGTCATAACTGGTTTGGCTGGCTGGAATGATGTCGGACGTTCCAGTCGCTGCCTGTACTTGCGCAGCGACCTGGTTGGCGGGTGTCAGCACTGCGTTGCCGGCGTCGGCCGGGCCCATGTACGCGATCGTGATGACTGCTGCGACAGCCGTGGCGGTAGCCGCTTTGACGAGTCTTCGCGACATTCGGGCGACCTCCTGAGGTGATGTACGGAACGGGAATTTTAACGATTTTGCACCTGATTTGTCCACTGGGTCGTAGAGGCGGGGGTCGAGAGTCGCGGTTGCGTTTGGGCAAATTGTTGCCCGTTATTACCGAGAAATTGAAGTCACGCGTGCACGTGCTCGTGCTCAGACCATTCTCGCAAGATACAGAAACTTGTCACGCCGATTACCGATATGTTTTCTACAATCTCCTCGTCAGACAGCAATCTGCGGTGTATGCGTGACCCACACTCCGGCGATCCCACGTTGGGTCCATCTAACGCAGAAATCATCAGCCAAACGTTCTGAGGGGACGCATAAATGAAGCAAGTCCTGATCTTCTTGGCAACTTTGTTGACGGCCATCCTCGTCGCTGGTTGCTCTGACGGGGACCAAACGCATCGACGTAATTCGAGGGACCGGATCGCAAGCCATTCCAAGCGCCACGTTGGTTGACTGGGTGAGCTACGGCGACGTACTAGCAGCCTTTCACGTCGACTCCGAGAGGCCCGACCAAAACGAAAACTCAGTCAACAGCGCCGGCGAAGGGATGATCAACCGCGAGGTGAACATTACGATCACGCGAACGCCGTGGACGCGACTCCCCGAAGTACGATTCGAGTTCGATGGCGGAATCGCTGGTCAGGGCGAGCGGCTCGGTGGAGCTCCAACGGGACCTGACGGTGCCGCGTATCGCGACGTTGATGGCAAGAACGCGGACGAGATAACCCAGCTCGTTTCGTCAGCCGAACCCGACCCACTTGCGGTCAAGTATGCAGACCTGCCTGCGCCTGAACGATGGCTAAAAGTCGTCGCTGAAAAGGATGGTCGGGACTAACCCGGCAACGCCCGAGAAGCCGATCTCAGGATTCGTCGACGATTTCCAGGCGAATTTCCGGCGCGACCGCCCGCATGGCATCCGCGGAGGAATCATTTATTTGATCTTGGGAATTGCGTTCGGCCAGCACTCGCGCTGCGTATTGCGCGATTTCCAGCTCCGCAGTTTCGGACGTCCAACCCAGGACTTTCGCCATGAGTTCGGCGACGGCCAGCGCGCTGTCGACGCCGCGATGCGGGTATTCGATCGATATCCGGGTCCGCCGGGTCAACACATCCTCGAGATGCAATGCGCCTTCATGGGTAACGGCATAGTGGATTTCGGCCATCAGGTAATCCGGCGCGCCAGGCACCGGCACCAGCAGTTGCGAGTCGGCTAGGCCGGGCTCCAGGACTTCGGTGATCATGGAGCCGTAGCGATCGAGCAGATGCCGGACCCGGTAGGGATGCAGGGCGTATTCCCGAGCCAAGGTGTCAGTCTGATTGACCATCGCGTGATAGCCGTCCGCACCGAGCAACGGCACATCCGCGGTAACCGAGTGCTGAACTCGCTTGGGTAAGTCCGTTACGGCCGCGTCCACCGCATCGGCGGCCATCACGCGATACGTCGTGTACTTGCCACCGGCAATCGATATCAGGCCCGGCACCACGTGGGCTACGGCGTGTTCGCGCGACAGGGCCGAGGTCTCCTCATTCTCACCGGCCAGCAGCGGGCGCAACCCGGCGTACACGCCTTCGATGTCCTGATGCGTCAGCGGTGTCACCAGCACCTCGTTGACATGCTCGAGCAGATAGTCGATATCTCGCCTGGTCGCGGCCGGGTGGGCGAGATCAAGGTTCCAGTCGGTGTCGGTCGTTCCGATGATCCAGTGGTTCTTCCACGGAATCACGAAGAGCACGCTGGTGTCGGTGCGCAGGATCAGCCCGCAGTCACCGGTGATCTTCTCCCGCCCGACCACAATGTGCACGCCCTTGCTGGCCCGCACCTTGAAGCGGCCGCGGCCCCCGGACATTGCTTGGATCTCGTCCGTCCACACGCCCGTGCAGTTGAGGACAACGCCGGCGCGCACCGTGGTCTCGGAGCGGTCCTCGGTGTCCCGTAGCCGCACACCGACAACCCGGTCGGACTCACGGGCGAAACCGACCGCCTGGGTGGACGTGCGGACGACAGCGCCGTACCGCGCGGCCGTCCGGGCCACCGTCACGGTGTGCCGGGCGTCGTCGGTCTGGGCGTCGAAGTAACGCACCCCGCCGACCAGGGAGTTGCGTTTCAGGCCCGGGAACAATCGCAGCGCGCCGGCCCGGGACAGGTGCTGCTGGCCGGGAACGCTGCGCTTACCGCCGAGTGTGTCGTACAGCAGCAGACCGGCCGCGGTGTACGGGCGTTCCCACCAACGGTGCGAGAACGGGTACAGGAAGGGCACCGGTTTGACCAGGTGCGGCGCCAGCCTGGTCAGCATTAGTTCACGTTCGGACAGCGCCTCGCGCACCAGGCCGAACTCCAGCTGCTCGAGGTAGCGCAAGCCGCCGTGAAACAGCTTCGACGACCGGCTGGACGTGCCGCTGGCCAGGTCCCGGGCCTCGACGAGGGCAACGGACAAGCCGCGGGTGGCCGCATCGAGCGCCGCGCCCGACCCGACGACCCCGCCGCCGATGACGACCACGTCGAACGCCTCGGCGCCGAGCCGCCGCCAGGCGTCGCTTCTGGCCACGCCGTCCAGTCGCCCGGAAGATGCCACGAAATGCACGCTACCGTGCCAAGAATGGGCACACCGCAGGGCCGACACGTAGCGGCCATCGACCAGGGCACCACCTCTACCCGCTGCATCATCTTCAACGGCGCGGCCGAGATCGTGGCCATCGAGCGGATGGAACATCGCCAGATCTTTCCGCGCTCGGGCTGGGTCGAGCACGACGCGGTCGAGATCTGGCAGAACACCCGGGCCGTCCTGGCCGCTGCGGTGGCCAGGCTCGACATCGGAACGCGCGAACTCGCCGCGATCGGGATCACCAATCAGCGTGAGACCACCGTGGTGTGGGACCGGTCGACCGGCCGGCCGATCGCGAACGCGGTGGTGTGGCAGGACCTTCGCACCCAGGACATCTGCCGTGAGTTGGCCGAGATCGGCGGCACCCAGCGCTACGCCGCCCGGGTCGGGCTGCCGTTGGCGACCTATTTCGCCGGCCCGAAGCTGGCCTGGCTGCTGCGACACGTCGAGGGCGCGCGGGCCCGGGCCGAGGCCGGCGAGCTGCTTTTCGGGACGATGGACAGCTGGCTGCTGTGGAATCTGACCGGCGGCGTGGATGGCGGCCTGCACCTCACCGACGTCACCAACGCCTCTCGGACGATGCTGATGGACCTGGACACGTTGGCCTGGGATGCCGAGATTGCCGCCGATATGGGCATTCCGCTGAGCATGCTGCCGGCCATCCGGTCATCGTCGGAGGTGTATGGCGAGATCCGTGCGTACAGCGCGCTGGGGGGTGTACCGATCGCGGGCATCCTCGGCGACCAGCACGCAGCCACGTTCGGGCAGGCCTGCCTATCCCCTGGTGACTCCAAGAACACCTACGGAACCGGCAATTTCATGCTCCTCAATACCGGCGGCAACCGGATCGCGAGCGCGAACGGGCTACTCACCACGGTCTGCTATCAGCTCAGTGGACAAGCACCGGTCTACGCGCTGGAAGGGTCCATCGCGGTCACCGGATCGCTGGTGCAATGGCTGCGCGACAACCTGGGGCTGATCTCGACCGCGGCCGAGATCGAGACGGTGGCGGCCTCGGTCCCCGACAATGGCGGTGCCTACCTGGTGCCGGCGTTTTCCGGGCTGTTCGCCCCCTACTGGCGCGATGACGCTCGCGGCGCGCTGGTCGGGCTGACCAGGTTCGTCAATCGCGGCCATCTGGCCCGAGCCGTACTGGAGGCGACGGCGTACCAGACCCGCGATGTGCTCGAGGCAATGGTGGCCGACGCCGGAGTGCCGCTGTCGGTACTGAAAGTGGACGGCGGCATGGTCGGCAACGAATTGCTCATGCAATTTCAGGCCGACCTGCTCGGGATTCCGGTGGTGCGTCCGGTCATCTCGGAGACCACCGCGCTCGGTGCGGCGTATGCGGCCGGGCTGGCCGTGGGATTCTTCACCGGCACCGATGAGATCCGGCGGAACTGGGCGGCCGGCCGCCAGTGGGAACCAAACATGCTGGACGCCGAACGAGATCGCCTTTACGCGGGATGGCAAAAAGCGGTTACGCGTACATTCGATTGGGCCTGATCCAGGCCGGGCCACGGCCCAGCGCGGCTGGCCCGTCCGACGGCCACCGAGCCGATATCGCCAAGAAACTTGACGTTAGCCTCACGACCGTAGACGCTATGTCCACACATTCGAAAGCGGTTACCGCCCTGCCCCCGCGGTGACGAGAATAACTGCGGGGTTGACCTGTGCCGTCCGAAGTACAGCTGTCGAGCGTGTTGAGCGAATTCGCCCGCACAATGCTGACTGATTTCCCGATCCAAGGCATTCTTGATCAGCTGGTCGAGCGGATTGTCGAAATCCTACCGATAACGGGCGCAGGGGTGACCGTGATCTCCCCCGGGGTCGACCCACGCTATATCGCCGCCTCGGACGGGCCGGCCCTCATTTTCGAACAACTGCAGTCCAATCTGGGCGAAGGGCCGTGCCTGGTCGCTTACCACTCCGGTGAAGCCGTTTCCGTCCCGGACCTGAGCGCCGACCGCCAGTTCCCGGCCTTCACCCCACGCGCGCTGACCGAAGGGCTGGCCGCGGTGTTCGCGTTCCCCTTGCGGCACGGCAAGCTGCAGCTCGGCGCGCTCGACCTGTACCGGGGAAGTCCGGGACCGCTGTCCCCCGATGCGATGGACGCGGCCCAGACCCTGGCCGATGTCGCCGCGGCCTACCTGCTCAACGCCCAGTCCCGGGTGGATCTGCAGGACTCTTCCGACCGGTCCCTCGCATCATCGCTGCATGATGCGTTGACCGGATTGCCGAACCGGGTGCTGCTGATGGACCGGCTCAACCACGCCTTCCTGCGCGGCCTGCGCCGGGACACGACGGCCGGTGTGTTGTTCGTCGACTTGGACCGGTTCAAGACCGTCAACGACCTGCACGGCCACGCGGTGGGCGACGAACTGCTCGTGGCGGTGGCCCACCGACTCACCCCGTTACTCCGTCTGGGCGACACGCTGGCCCGGCTGTCCGGTGATGAGTTCGTGGTTCTGTGCGAAGACCTCGACACGGACGGCTCCGCCGCCCAGGTCGCCGCCATCGCCGAGCGCCTCTGTTCGGCGCTGTCCCAACCCTTCATCCTCACCGACCACCTCGTCGACATCAGCGCGAGCGTCGGCTTCGCCCTGGCCAGCCCGGATCGTTACACCCCCGAACAGCTCCTGCACGACGCCGATACCGCGATGTATCAGGCCAAGCGCAATGGCGGTAATCGAACTCAGATCTTCGAACCGAACCATCAGCGCATCATCGACAAGCAAACTGGGCTGGCGCACGATCTGCGCCACGGACTCGCGCTCGGGCAGTTGCACACCGTCTACCAACCGATCGTCGAGACTGCCGATGGGCGCATCATCGGGCTCGAGGCGTTGCTCCGCTGGACCCACCCGGTACAAGGTCCGGTGCCACCGGCCACCTTGATACCGATCGCGGAGCAATCCGGGCTGATCACCGAGATCGGCGCCTGGATCCTGCGGCAAGCGTTGGCCGACACCAAGCGATGGCAGCGCCCGGGCGGTCCCCTCAGCATCTCCGTCAACGTGTCGCCGGTGCAGCTGATGTCACCCGGCTTCGCCACCACCGTCGCCGCCATCCTGGCTGGCAGCGGCCTCGATCCCGCGCTACTGACGCTGGAAGTCACCGAAAGCGTCTTCGTCAGCGACAGCGATCGCGCCCTCGTCGTGCTGCAGGACCTCAGACGGATCGGGGTACGCCTAGCCCTCGACGACTTCGGCACCGGCTATTCGTCGCTCAGCTACCTGCTGCGCTTCCCAATCGACATCATCAAGATCGATCGGTCCTTCATCACCGACCTCGGACAGGATCGGATCAGCCACGAAATCGTGAGCGCCATCATCCGGTTGTCCCACGGCCTCGGCATGAGCGTGACCGCCGAGGGAGTGGAAACGGCCGAACAGCTCCAGCTGCTCACCGAACTGGGTTGCGATTCCTGCCAGGGCTACTTCTTCGCCCGGCCCATGAGCGATGCCGCGGTGGGCGGCATCCTGCGCGGCGGCGCGAGCAGCGTCCCGCGACGCCTGCCGGTATCCAGGTCGAGTCTGGACTGACCATCCCAAACCCGGTGCCCCGACCGGTGAAGCGGCGTGAAGTTGTCACCGTTCGCTCGCGCAGTCGTGGGACAGATCGGCAGGGTGTAGATCCCTACGCGAACACGGGCAGTCCCCACCCCAGCGCGATGGTCAGGGCCACCAGAACCGTCAATGCGGCGGGGTGGGCTAAGCGCCACCCTGCCCGACGCGCTCGTCTACATCGGCTCCAACTCCGCAGTCGTCCCACACTGCTATCCGCCGCCAACCGCGCAGGCGGATGACCCTGGTTCGCACCTCTTGACCGAACCCAGCCGCCTTCCGCTAGGATCGCCGCTTATCGGGAGAATAGGGAAGAACTGCGTCTGTATGGACAAAAGCTGACTCAGCCGCTTAGCTCGCCCCGCGGGAGCAGCCCTCACTGCGTTACTGGCCCGGTCGGATCGACAAGGCCGACGGACTAGGCAAGTCAACTGCAGGTCACGTCCATACCGATCCCGGGTGGGCTTTCTCGAATCGAAGGGAACAGTTTTGAGCAAGAGAATCTCCGCGCTGCTGGCAGGACTCCTGGCAGCGGTAACAATGTTCGCCGCAGTGGCAACGCCGGCCTCGGCGGCGACGCCGAAGTCCCAGAACGGCTGGACGGTGATCAAATCCTCGAGGTCTGCCAACTTAGCGACTTACAAGGTGCCAGGTACGAAAAATGGGCTGGTGCTTCGCAAGGGCGACGCAGGCGTGCTCCTGGTCGATTTCGCGAACTGGTACAACAAACACATCGAGAAGCTGAGCCTATACAAAGCCGGGCACGGGGACGAATGGAGCTACTACTACCGCGACATCCGCGGTAGTACCACTTGGTCGAATCACGCGTCCGGCACCGCGATCGACCTCAACGCAACCCGGCACCCGCTCGGCACCACCGCGGCCCACTCGTTCACCAAGACGCAGATCGCCGCGATCCATGCACGGCTGAAGCGCTACTCCGGCGTGATCCGATGGGGCGGCGACTACACCGGGCGCAAGGACCCGATGCACTTCGAGATCAACAAGAGCGTCGCCGCGACGCATAAGGTGTATCGGAAGCTCTTCCCTTGCCACGCGCCATCGCCAGTTTGCGCGGCGTGACCGTCGGTTCCAAATCTCGGAAGGCTTTTCCTCGATAACTCGATCGTGTTCCCCGAAAACACGGATAGCAGGGCTGGTGGCCGGCAGCCGTATTGGTCGGGCGATGCCTCCACCCTGTATCTCGGGAGCGCCGCGTCGGTTTGAGTGCGCTAGCATCCGCCCGTGCCCATCGCTCTCGGCATCGCTGTGCCGCTCGTCTCGCTACTCGTCGGAGCATGGATTACTTATGCGCTCAACGTGCGAACAGGAAAGCGCACGCGGATAGCGGACATCTATCACGATGCCATCGGAGCGGTAACGAATGTCCTTGCCAGCAAGGACTATCTGAGCGGATTAGGCCGTTGGCAAGGCGCATCAGACGAGGACTGGCACACGTTCAACTCACAGTTGGGCCACGATGCGCTACTGCGATACGTCGATGCCGTGGCGCAAGCCAGGACGACGCTGGCTAGGGCGTCGGCGTACGCACCCGAACTGACTCCCTACGTGAGCGGGACCCGCCTCTCCGACCCTGAGTCGTGATGCGGCCGGGGTTGTTTTTGTTTCCCGCCACAGCGAATACCCCCGGAGCCGTCACGAGCTCGCCTGGTTCTTCGCGCCGCATCAACGCGATCAGGCGGGTCAAATAGCAGGACCTTGGCGGGTGGGCCGTCGTCGCTCGACCGCGCGGCTGACGACCGAACTCGCGACCGCCGCAGCATTAGCCACCGCGAAGATGCCGAGCCCTGCGAGGCTCTGCACGAACGGCAGGAACCCGGCGACCAGGCAGCGCCGCCGCCAGCACGTCTGCCGCTCGCGGCCGGCGACGCTCGACCAACCATCCGAATCCGGTACCGACGCCGACGCCGACGCCGACGCCGACCAGCACGACTGCCATCCCCGGAACGGCATTCACCACATCAAGGTCCATGGCGAGGCGGATTCGCGCCATTGCGCAGCTCGCGGTGACTCTGGGGCCCCAAAAGAGTGAGCCCGAGACGACGAGTCCCCTCCCCGAACAGCGGGAGCGTTTCGTGGCTGTTCCCCGACCCAGCCTCACAACTGACGTGCACTGGACCGCTTCCGGGCGGGCAGCCCCATGACGGGACCGCCCGGCAGACCCCGCTCGTTGAGCGAGGAGTTCCGCCAGTCGAGGTCGACCGCACCCGCCGTTCAACGCTGAGCGGGCGCGACACCACCGGCCGATCCACCGTCTACCGCGCTGCCCCAACGAGCTGCCGATCCCGCGCAATGACAACCCTGTTAGCGAAGCAGCGACAACTTCGCGACGCCTCACAGCCGGTCAGCGCATCAACTCCGCGTACTGCGGCTTGATCTGGCGGTTGATGATCGCCAATCGTTCGTCGAACGGGATGAAGGCACTCTTCATGGCGTTGATGGTCAACCATTGCAGATCAGCCCAGCCCCAGCCGAACGCCTCGACCAGCAACGCCATCTCGCGCGTCATCGACGTGTTACTCATCAGCCGATTGTCGGTGTTCACGGTCGCGCGAAACTGCAGCCGGCGCAACAGCCCCAGCGGGTGGGTGGCGATCGAGGGCGCGGCCCCGGTCTGGATATTGGACGACGGGCACATCTCCAGTGGGATGCGGCGATCCCGCACGTACTGCGCGAGCCGGCCCAGTTTCGCCGAAGCAACCTGATCGTCCAGCGTCAAGCCATCGACGATGATGTCATCGACGATGCGCACACCGTGCCCCAGCCGGTCCGTCCCACACCATTGGATTGCCTCCCAGATGGACGGCAGCCCGAACGCCTCACCAGCGTGGATAGTGAAGTGGAAGTTCTCGCGCCGCAGGTACTCGAAGGCATCCAGGTGCCGGGTGGGCGGGAAGCCCGCCTCGGCACCGGCGATGTCGAAGCCCACGACGCCAGAATCTCGATATCGCACCGACAGCTCGGCGATCTCGGTCGACCGGGCGGCGTGCCGCATGGCCGTGAGCAACGCGCCGACCTGGATCGTGTGGCCGGCCGCGGCGGCCGCCGCCGTCCCGTCGGCGAAGCCGGCCAACACCGCGTCGATGACGTCGGTCAGGCTCAACCCCTGCGTTACGTGCTGTTCCGGCGCCCACCGAATTTCGGCGTACACCACACCGTCGGCGGCCAGATCCTGCGCACACTCACTGGCCACCCGGCGCAGGGCGGACGCGGTCTGCAGCACCGCGACCGTGTGATCGAAGGTTTCCAGATACCGCACCAGGGACCCGGAACTGGCGGCATCGACGAACCACTCGGCCAAGATGGCCGGGTCGGTGCTGGGTAGTCGGTCGTACCCGATCACCTCGGCCAGCTCGATGATCGTCTGCGGCCGCAGGCCGCCGTCCAAGTGATCGTGCAACAACACTTTCGGGGCGGCGCGGATGGTGTCTTCGGTCAGTGATGCCAACATGCCCCCAACGCTAGCGGTCCCCGGCGCCACCGGCACCGGGGACCGCTATGTCGTTACTTCGGAGCTACTTCCACTGTTTGGCTGACTTCACCGAGTTCAACGAGCCGTCGGTGTTGAGCAACACCTGTTTGTCGTCGGGGTGATTGAAGTCGAACATGCCGGTCAGCGAGCCGGCGCGGACGTCGAACGAACCACCACCGACCCGGCCGGTCTGCCAGTTGTCCTCGATCAACTGCAGGATCGAGGACTGCTCGGTCTGCTTGTGATCGACGTAGTTCGTCTTCGCGTACGGCGAGATCACCAGCAGAGGCAGCCGCGGGCCGGGACCGCACCGGTCCTGGACACCGTTGGCGACACCCACCCGGGCGACCGCCTTGGTGCAGATCGCCGAGTCGTTGGCGGGATCGTTGGACCCGTTGGCGATCTTGGCGGACACGTGGTCGTACCAGCCGTCGGAGTCGTCGTAGGCGATGACTACGGCGGTGTCGGACCAGTATTCCGACTTCTGCACGGCGTTGATCTGCGACACCAGGAAGTTCTGCTCATCCAACGGATCCGAGTAGCCGGCGTGACCGTCCTGATATTCCGGCGCTTTGAGGAAGCTGACGGCCGGCAGCGAACCTGCCTGCAACGAGGCGTCGAAGTCGGTCAGGTCGTAGTTGTGATTGGCCTGATCGGTGTGACCGATCGCGTACACCGACGACGGCGGCAAGTGGTGCGGGTTCGACGTCGAGGCGTAGTACTGGAACGGCGAGTGGTGCGGGCTGTAGTCGACGACGCTGGTGCCGGCGACGTTGTTGTGGCTCGCGCCGCATACCGCGTAGTTCGACCCGTTGTACGTGGTCGTCGGACGGAAGCCGCCCTGGAACCAACCCCACGTCACGCCCTTGGCATTGAGCAGATCACCGATGTTCTTGCCGCCCGCGACGGCGAGGTTGTTCTTCGCGGTGTGGTTGGTGTCGGAACAATCGTCATAAGCCGGGTCGGGGTCGCCGATGATCGTGCCCACCCCGCTGGCGTTCGGCGACACGATTACGGACGGGTCCGTTGTGGCCGCGCCGGTCGTCGGCGTGACGGCGTGCGCGTTGGCGGTCTGGCCCGCGATCAGGTTGAGTGCACCGGGCGTGGACGGGCCGAAGGTGGTGCCGAACGAATTGTCCGACATCGCGAACTGCTGTGCGTAGTTCCACTCCGCGGTAACCGTGTTGCCGTCGTAGTAGCCCATGGTCAGACCAGGTGTGCCGTACATTCCGGTGCACACGTCCTTGCTGGTGTTCTGGACGTACAGGTCGTTCTTGCCGTTGTCGGCGGCCTTCTGCTCCGCTCCGTAACTGTGGTTCTGGTCGCAGGTGACGGCCTGCGCCGGCGTCAACCGCTGCGGCGGGTACAGATTCGGGTTCTTCTTCAACAGGTTCGCCGCGGCCAGGGTGTTGGTCTTGGGCGTCTTCTTCGAAGCCACGAACGGCGTGCCGTCGGTGTTGGCGGCCTTCGGGTACGTGCCGAAGTAGTGGTCGAAGGAGATGTTCTCATCGAAGATCACAACCACGTGCTTGATCGGTGTCGTGGTCTTCAGTGAGTGGTCGGCAACCGGCTTGGCCGGTGTGGACGGCGTGGTGACGGCAGCTACGGCTACCGCACAGGTGGCCACTGATGCCAGCGCGATCGCGCCGATCAGCAGCCGTCGAGTCTTGCGTTTGGGCACTGTTCCCCCTCTTAGGATGGTGCGCGCCTGGTACAAACCATTGCGCTAACAGACGAAACACTCGTCCCGTCGCTGGACGAGTAGTCGGCACCGGGGTGAACTGTCAATGAACAGAGCGTGGCTGACTCGGCTTCGAGTACCCGACCGTGCCGGTCTAGCTGAGCAAACCCCGGCCGTACCAGTCGGAATCGTTTACGATGCCGGGCAGCGCGAAGAAATACCCGCCGCCGAAAGGCGAAATGTAGTCGACCAGGGGTTCGTCGGCCAGCCGTTTCTGCACCGTCACGAACTGCCGGTCCAGATCGGCCTGGAACGCATTGAAGACCAGACCCATATCAAGGTTGCCGTTGCTGTCCACGCCGCGGTCGTAGTTGTAGCCGCGCCGCAGCAGCCGTTGCGAATCGGTGGCCGCCGTCCGCGGGTTGGCCACCCGGATGTGACTGTCCAACGGGATAGTGCTGCCCAGCGGATCGTTCTGATAGTTCGGCAGGTCGGTTTCCACAGTGCCGGACAGCGGCGCGCCACTGTCCTTGCGCCGGCCGAACATCCGTTCCTGTTCGCTCACCGAGACCCGGTCCCAGAATTCGACCAGCATCCGGATCGTCCGCACGACGTGATAGCTGCCGTTCACCGCCCAGGACGGTTCGCCCGCGCCAGCCGGGACCCACACCAGCTTGTTCATCTCGGCGGCATCGGTCGTCACCGGGTTGGCCGTGCCGTCCTTGAACCCGAGCAGGTTGCGCGGGGCGCCGGTGGGACGGGGCGGCGGGCTCTGGCCGTCTATGCGCCACCGCACCTGCATACCGCCCCGGGTGTTGCGGGCCAGATCCCGCAACGCATGCAGCACAGTGTCGCTGTGATCGGCGCACACCTGGACGAGCAGATCACCGTCGCACTGCGAACGATCCAGCGCGTCGTTGGCGAAGGTGTCCATCGGTCGCAGCAGCTTGGGTTTGCGAGCGGCCAAGCCGTAACGCCCGTCGAATACCGAGGACCCGAGCCCGACGGTGATGCTGAGATTGTCGGTCGGGATGACCGGGCCGAGCACCCCGGAGTCTGACGGCGGCCCAGCGATGCCGTTGTTGACCGGGGTCCCGCCGGCGGTCAGGAAGCGCGCCCGTTCGGTGAGCGTGCGTAGCAACTCGGTCAGTTCACCGCGGGTGCGGGCGGTGAGATCGAAGGACACGAACGCCGCGCTGGCCTGGGCGGGATCGGTGATGCCGGCCTGGTGAATCCCCTCGAACTGCGGGGCTTTCGTGATCGTCTGCTGCCCGGCGTCGGCGGCGTCAGCGGGCGCCCTGGTAGCGCCGATCGCCGCGCCGGTGACGGCCGCACCGGTCACCGTCAGCGCGGCACCCTGCAGGAACCGGCGACGACCGAACGTGTTTTCTCTCATGCCGACCGCCTGGGTTCGCAGATGGACGCGACCGGGGCGAGCAGCTCGCTCAACTCGCTCAGGTCGGCATCGACGCGCTCGTGCTGGCTGCGGGTCAACGCACTCAACGCCGGCAGGCCACCGCTGGGTGACCGGAGTCGTGCCAGATCCTGCTGTGCCGCGGCTAGCTCGGTCAGGGTCGAACCGAAGGCGGAATACCTCGTCGCGATAAGGGGTTTCAGGATGTCCAGCACGGTCACCGTGCCCGCCAGGTTGGCGTCCACGGTGGCCAGATTCGAGTGGCTGCCGTAGTCGGTGCGGCCGGTCAGCTCGAACTGCAGGGCGTTCTCGGTGATCTCGTGAGCCCGGATGGCCACTTCCAGTGGATCGATCTGGGCGCTGGCGAAGTTCGCGATCAGCCTGCTCACCGCGGCGTCCAGCGCTCGCGCGGCCGGGACCAGCGCGACGGCGGATTGCCCGTGCCACAAACCGTATTCGATCCGGTGGAAGCCGGTGAAGCCGTCGTCGCGCACACCCCCGGGCAGGCCGTCCGCGGTTGCGTTGATGGCCCCGTCGGCGTCACCGAACGCACCGTAGGCCGCGCCCAGACGTTCATAGCTCAAATGGGCCGGCAGCCAATCACGTCGCGCGTTCACCAACTGCCCGCTCGCGATATCCTGCTCGAGCCGGTGCGTGGCGGTGGCCAGCGACGGCAAGGTGCGCGTGACGTAGGCCTGGTACCGCTTCACGTACGGGATCAGGTCGGCGTCACTGACCGGCAGCACGGACGGCGACTGGACCGTACTGGAGCCGGTCAAGGTCACCACCGGGCCGAGGATCGGGTCGGCATCCTCCATGACGCACTCGATCCGGTAGCGGCCCGCTCCGAGGTCCAGCGACAGGTCGGCCGAGGTACCGGCCCCAAGCGGCTCGACGTAGCCGAACAGGGCTCCGGTCGACGCATCGGCCACGTACACTTCCCCGGACCGCGAATCGGTGTTGGTGAGCCGCAGCTGTTGGTGGCCGGCACGGCTGGGTTGCCACCCCTGCCCGCAGTTGCTGAGCGAGACGTTCACGGTCGGCGTGGGCGAGGCCGCCGCCGGCTTCTTCGTCGCGGAGGTGCAGCCAGTGACCAGCACGCTCAGGATCGCGATCAGGACGATCAGCGGCCCGCACCGTGTCAGCACGCTGGCGATGTTAGGCAACCCTGGCCGACGTACCTAATCAACTGAAGCCGTTCACCCTTTGTTCATATGGTCTTTGACCGTCAGGGGTGGACGGCGATGCTGACCGAGCGGAACTGCTCGGGCGTGGCCTGCAATACCTTCAGCCGCGGATCGGGGACATCCAACACCCGCTCGCTGACCAACGGCGCCAGCGGGGTCAGCCGTACGTCGGCCAGCACCTCACGGCAGGCAGTCCGGTCACCGCCGCAAAACAGCGCATCGAGGTCCGGCCCGGCTGGCAGCAGGATCCGGGCCGCGACGTCGGCGGCCTCGGCGAAGGCCGCCCGCGACTGATTGGATCGCCGCCGGGCGTACCGCTGCTGGGACCAGCCGCCGGCCTTGGTGGTGCCCTGCACGTACGAACTGCCCACCTTGGACGACACCAGCGTCGCCCCGTCGAACACGCCGGCCGCGTAGCCGCCGCGACGCACCAGCAGTACCCCGATCCGGCGGTCCCGCTTGGCGTGCAGGGCGAGCGAGGTGAGCAGCCGGTCGCCGTCCACCACCAGCGGCGGGAACGGGATGTCGATCCAGGCCCGGGAGCCGTCGGCCGCCGTGACGAGCACCCGAGGCGTTCCGGTTGGATCCAGGCCGGTCGTCACCCCGCCGTGCCGGTCGGCGAAGTTGTCCAGCCAGCGCCCAAGGCGCTCGGCGGCCACCCGGACGGGCCGGGCGTCCGCGGGCGGGTCCGCTGGCCGGCCCGCGCCCGGCTCGGCATTCACTTCGGCATTTCGAGACCGCTCACACCGTGATGCGGTCGATGATCAGCTCGCGGGGCCGGTAATCGCCACCGGCGCCATTGATGTCGTAGCCGCCGTCCAGCGCGGCCAGCGCCCGCTCGAACCGGGCCGGTTCATCGGTGTGCAGTTCGAACAGCGGTTGCCCGGCCGTCACGGTGTCACCGGGCTTGGCCCGTAACAGCACGCCCGCGCCGGCCGAGACCGGATCCTCCTTGCGCGCTCGCCCGGCCCCGAGCCGCCAGGACGCGACGCCGACGGCATAGGCATCCACCCGTCCCAGCACGCCATCGCGAGGCGCCGTCACCACATGCCGTTCGGCGGCCACCGGCAACGGCGCCAGCGGATCGCCGCCCTGCGCGCGAATCATGGCTCGCCAGGTGTCCATCGCCCGGCCGTCGGCCAGCGCCTGGCCCGGATCAACGCCGGTGATCCCGACCCCGGCCAGCATCTCGATCGCCAGCGCCACGGTCAGCCGGATCACATCGGACGGACCGCCACCGGCCAGCACCTCGATCGACTCGGCGACCTCCAGCGCGTTGCCGGCGGCGTAGCCCAGCGGGCTGTTCATGTCGGTCAACAGTGCGACCGTCTTGGTGCCGGCGGCCGTCCCCAGCTCCACCATCGTCCGGGCCAGCTCCCGCGCGTCCGCCTCGGTCTTCATGAACGCGCCGGTGCCGACCTTGACGTCGAGCACCAGGGCCGACGCGCCCTCGGCGATCTTCTTGCTCATGATGGAGCTCGCGATCAACGGGATCGATTCGACCGTGCCGGTGACGTCCCGCAGCGCGTACAGCTTGCGGTCCGCCGGCGCCAGGCCGTCGCCCGCGGCGCACACCACCGCGCCCACCCCAGCCAGTTGCCGGCGGAACTCGGCGTTGCTGAGTGTGGCCCGCCAACCCGGGATCGACTCGAGCTTGTCGAGCGTGCCGCCGGTGTGTCCGAGCCCGCGGCCGGAAAGCTGCGGAACCGCGGCACCGAGCGAGGCCACCAGCGGAGCCAGCGGCAGGGTGATCTTGTCCCCCACCCCGCCGGTGCTGTGCTTGTCCGTGGTCGGTCGGCTCACGCCGGACAGATCAAGGCGTTCGCCGGACGCGATCATGGCCGCCGTCCACCGCGACAGCTCGCTCGGCTGCATCCCGTTGAGCAGGATTGCCATGGCCAGGGCGGCCATCTGCTCGTCCGCGACGTCACCTCTGGTGTAAGCGCTGATCACCCAGTCGATCTCGCCGGCCGACAGCTCGCCGCCGTCCCGCTTGGTCCGGATAACGCTTACCGCATCGAAGGATTCCGTCATTGCTCGCCCAATTCCTCGGCGTTGCCGGCGACCTCGGTGCGGCCGGCGACCTCATCCAAGTCGTCGCGGCCGAACGCGCGCGGCAACAGCTCGGTCATCGGGATCGGGCCGTCCAGAGCGTCGACCAACATGCCTGGTGCGGCGTGTTCGTACAGCAATTGCCGACACCGGCCGCACGGCATCAACGCCGCCCCCGTCGCATCGACGCAGGCGAAGGCGACCAGCTGACCGCCGCCGGAGGCGAACAGGGCCGACACCAGCCCGCACTCGGCGCACAACGTCAAACCGTAGGAAGCATTCTCTACGTTGCAGCCCACGACCACCCGACCGTCATCGACGATGGCCGCCGCGCCGACCGGGAACGAGGAATACGGCGCGTAGGCCTGGGTCATGGCCGCCCGGGCCTGCGCACGCAATGCCGGCCAGTCGATCTTCTCAGTCGTCATCGCGCCGCATAAGGCTGGCCGTCGGCGGCGGGCGGCTGGACCCGTCCGATGAAACCGGCGACCGCAAACAGCGTCACCAGATACGGCAACGTCAGCAGCAGGTTGGAATCGACCGGCGCACCGGCCAACGCCAGCAACGCCTGCAGTTGGGCGGCAAAGCCGAACAGCAGGGCCGCCAGCACCGCACCGAACGGGCGCCACCGACCGAAGATCACGGCGGCCAGGGCGATGAAGCCTTGTCCGGCCGACATGTTCAAGCTGAAGGTGCCCGCCGACCCGCTGCCGACGACGAGGAACGCACCGCCGAGCCCGGCGATCAAGCCGGCCAACAGCAGCGCGCGGTAGCGAGTGCGGTTGACCCGGATGCCGACCGTATCGGCGGCCAGCGGATGCTCGCCGACCGAACGCACCCGCAGCCCCCACCGGGTCTGGAACAACGCGAAGTTGACGATCAACACCAGCGCGTACGTCGCGTACAGGAAGATCGTGCCGTCGAACAGCACCGGTCCGATGATGGGGATGTCGCCCAGGAACGGGATCTTCAAAGTGCGGAAGAAGCCGGGCTCATTGAACTGGGTCGCGTGCGGTGACAACAGCTTGTTGAACAGAAATCCGGTCAAGCCCAGGGCGAATACGTTCAGCACAACGCCGATGATCACCTGATCCACGGAGTAGCGGATCGCCAATGCGGCCAGCGCCGCCGCGATCAGCAGCCCGGCCAGCATCCCACCCAGGGTGCCGATCCAGATGTTGTGTGTGACCGTGCCGACCAGGGCGGTGACGAAGGCGCCGAGTAGCAATTGACCTTCGATGGCCACGTTGACCACCCCGGACCGCTCGCCGATCACGCCGGCCAGCGCCCCGAGGATGAGCGGGATGGCCGCCGGGAACAGGGATCCCTGCAACAGCGAGACCACATTGAGGCCGGTGGCGGTGCCCGCGACCGACCAGACCATGAACCCGATCAGCAGCGCGAAGATACCGATGGCTGCGCACCAGCGCGCCGCCAGCAGCCGCAGCAGCCGTAGCACCCCGGCCACGATCAGCAACGCGGCCATCACCAGGATCACCGGCCGCGCGGTGAACGTTGCGGTACCCACCTGCCACTTCGCACCGGGCAGCGCGAACTGCAAGTGCGCCTTGCTGCCGGCGCGGTGAGCCGTCCCGAACAAGGCCGCGACCAGCACCCCGAGCGTGACCAGCACCGAACCGGCCATGATGTGTCGCGGGACCCGGGCGTTGCGCACCGTAGTGACGCTGACGGCCAGGTTGGTGGTGGCCGTGGTCAGGGCGCCGACGTTCAATCGGCGTAACCGGAAAATCGACTGGGTCAGTTTCGGCGCCGCGATGAAGACCACGATCAGGGCCTGGATCACCGTGATGATGTCGATCGGGGCCTGCACCCCGGGCTGGGCCTGCATCTGCGCGCCGCCGGCCCGCAGCGCGCCGAACAACAGGCCGGCCCCGACGATGCCCCACGGTTTGTTCCGTCCGAGCAAGGCGACCGTGATGCCGTCGAAGCCGACGTTGGACGCGATATTCGGCGTGACGACGTACGACGTTCCGCCGCCGAGGGCGAGCGCGGCTCCGCCGAGACCGGCCAGCGCACCGGCCAGCGACATCGCGGCCATCGTCACGCCGCCGACGCTCATGCCCGCCGTCCGCGCCGCGGCCGGGTTGGCGCCGACCGCCCGCATCTGGAAACCCAGCGTGCTGCGCGACAGCAGCCACGCCACCAGGCCGGCGGCCACGATCGCCAGCACGATGCCCAGGTCGATCCGCAGACCGTTGCCGAGCAGGTGCGGCAGCCGAGCGGTGCCGTGAATCGGCTTGCTGGTCTGGGGATTCGTCGGCGACACGATGGAATGCAGGCTGAGCAGATATAGCAGGCCATAGGTGGCGACGTAATTCAGCATGATGGTCGTGATGACTTCGTGCGCACCGGTGCGCGCCTTGAGGAAACCGGCTAGCAAACCCCAGAACGCACCGCCCAGGATGCCGGCCACCACCGCCGCGACCAGGTGGATGACCGGTGGCATCGAGACGATGAAGCCGACCCAGCCGGAGCAGAACGCACCGGCAATCACCTGCCCGTTGCCGCCGATGTTGAACAGGCCGGCCCGGAACGCGAGACCGACGGCCAGCCCGGCACAGATCAGCGGCGTAGCGGTATAGATCGAGTTGGTGATCGGCGACAGCGCCTGGCTGAACGTGCTCGTCCGATGCGGGTCGAAGACGGCGCCTTCGAACAGTGCTATGAACGAGTCGCGAAACGTGTACCAGCCGTCGGTGAACGTGTCTCCGGGCGAGCTGAAGAAATAGCCGAGGTCGTGGCGCACGGTGTCGTCGGAGAAGACGATCATCAAGCCGCCGATGACCAGCGCCAGCAGGATCGCCAGTACGGTCAGAATCCAGCTGTTGTTGCGAGCCGGCCGGCCTTCGGCCACATGCCCGCCGGACGGGTCGGTCGCGGGCGTCTGCGCCGGCACCACGTCCGTACTCACGACGTCATCCCACTCATTGTTCGTCCAGGGTGGCCAGCGTGCTCGGGTGCTCGCTCGCCACCACCTTCGCCTGCTCGGCCGATACGCCGGCCATCATCAAGCCCACTTCGTCGCGCGAGGCGCCGTCCGGCAGCTCGCCGATGATCTTGCCGCGGTAGAGCACCAGAATCCGGTCAGCCAGCCCGAGCACCTCGTCCAGCTCGGTGGACACGATCACCACCGCCGTACCCCGATCTCGCTCGGCCACGATGCGGCGATGAATGAACTCCTGGGCCCCCACGTCGACGCCCCGGGTCGGCTGCGAGGCGACGAACAGCGTCAGTGGCCGGGACATCTCCCGAGCGATCACCAGCTTCTGCTGGTTGCCGCCGGACAGCGTCGACGCCGGCGCGGCGATCGAGGACGTACGGATGTCGAATTCAGCCACGCGGTCGCGCGCATTGCCGGCGATGCTGTCCAGCTTCAGCGACCAGCCCCGCGAATAGTTGTCGCGGCGGTACAGGTCCAGCACCAGGTTCTCGGCCACCGTGAACGGGCCGACGACGCCGTCGTGCTGCCGGTCCTCGGGCACGTAGCCGACACCGGCCTCAAGGATCTGGTCGACGCTCTGCCCGGCCAGATCCGTATCGTTCAGCCGGATCGTCCCGGCAACCGGAATTCGCAGGCCCAGCATCGCCTCGACCAGTGCCTCTTGGCCGTTGCCTTGCACGCCCGCCAGCGCGACGATCTCACCGGCGTGCACGTCGAAATCGATGTCGTCCACCGACGTCTGCCCGCGGTCGTCGGCGACGGTGAGGCCGCGGACCTGAAGCCGGGCCGAGCCCGGGCTGGCCGGCGGCCGATCCACGGTCAGGCTGACGTCGCGGCCCACCATCATCGACGCCAGCTCGGACGCGGACGCGGACGGCTGGACCTCACCGACCACCCGACCCCGCCGGATGACCGTGATCCGGTCGGCAATGGCCTTGACCTCGCGCAGCTTGTGGGTGATGAACACGATCGAGGTGCCGCCATCGCGCAGTTCGGTCATCACCCGGATCAGGTCGTCGATCTCCTGCGGAGTGAGCACGGCAGTCGGTTCGTCCAGGATGAGCACCTTGGCGTCGCCCAGCAGGGCCTTGAGAATCTCGACGCGTTGCTGCTCGCCTACGGAGAGGTCGGCGACCAGCGCGTCGGGATCGACGGCCAGGCCGTAGCGATCCGACACCTCGCGAACTCTGGCTCTGGCCGTCTTGCGGTCCAAGCGACCCAGCGGTCCGGACGTCCATTCGTGCCCGAGCATCAGATTCTCGGTCACCGTGAACACCGGGATCAACATGAAGTGCTGATGCACCATCCCGATGCCGGCGGCCAGCGCATCCCGGGGGCTGGACAGCCGCTGCACCACGCCGTCCAGCACGATCTCACCCTCGTCGGGGGCGTAGAGGCCGTAGAGCACGTTCATCAACGTCGATTTGCCGGCGCCGTTTTCGCCCAGCAGGGCGTGGATCTCGCCCGAGGACACCTCGAGGTCGATCGCGTCGTTGGCGACCAGGGACCCAAAGCGCTTGGTGATCCCGCGCAGTTCGAGCTTCACGGCCCCTCCTCACCCCGCCAGCGGACGCGACCCACCGCGATTGTCCTACCCGTACGGCCCGATGGCGCCGTACGGGTAGGACGATCGTGAACTATTTCGGCTGCGACGGCGAGGTGATGGTGATCTTGCCGGAGATGATGTCCTGCTTTACCGTGTCGAGCTCGCTCTTCAGACCGGCATCGATCTTGGAATCGAAGTCGTGGAACGGCGCCAGGCCGACCCCGTCGTTGTTCAGCGTCCCGACGTAGTCGGTGGTGGCAAAGGTGCCCCCGGAGGAGTCCTCGACCGACTTGGTCACCGCGTCGGCAATGTTCTTCTCCGCGGTCGAGATGAACACCGAACCGTACTGCGGAGCCGAGACGAAGCCGTCCGTGTCGACCCAGATGACCGTGGCCTTCTTGGACGAGAGCGCGTACGACGCACTGCCCAGCCCGGTGCCACCGGCTACCGGGAAGATCACGTCGGCGCCCTGGTTGATGAAGTTGGTGGCCTGGGTGACGCCGAGGTTCTGCTTGCTGAAGTCGCCGGCGAAGGCACCGTTCTGCTTCTTCTCATCCCAGCCCAGCACCTGCACGCTCTTGCTCTTCTGCTTGTTGTAGTACTCGACGCCCTCCTGGAAGCCGTCCATGTACACGGTGACCGGGGCGATCTTCAGCCCGCCGTACGTCGCCACCTTGCCGGTCTTGCTGTACCCGGCCGCGAGGTAGCCGGCGAGGAAGCCGGCCTGCGCGGTGTTGAACTGCAGGCCCTGCAGGTTGGTGCCGTTACCGCTGGAGTCAACCTCGACGAAGTGCTGGCTCGGGTTCGCCTTGGCCGCCGCCACGGTGGCATCGGCCATCAGGCCACCGACCGTGACGATGAGGTTGCAGTTCTGCGCCACCAGGGAGGCGATGTTCGGTGCGTAGTCCGTTTCCTGCTTGGACTGGACGTAGCTGACAGTCGCCTTACCGTCGGACTGCGCCTTCTGCATGCCCTGCCAGGCCGCGGCGTTGAAGGACTTGTCGTCGATGCCGCCGGTGTCGGTGACCATGCACGCCTTGAAGTTGGCGGCCGCAGCCGAGGTCGGGCCGCTGGAGGCGCCGCCGGTCGTACCGCCCGTGTCGGATCCCTTCGATCCGCAGGCCGCCAACAGCAGCACCGCGGCCAGCGATCCGGCCACCAGGGATGTCCGGTTCACACCAATGATTCGACGCAAGACGTGCTCCCCTCAGCTTTTGACTGATTGTCAATGCGGGTGGCTCATGCGCCCCCCGATCGCCCGGTAACTTAGCCGCTATTCGTTTCCGAACCGAAACCATCCCCCAAGTTGTCATCACATTGTTGCGTCGCTGGTGGGCGATCGAATCTGTCCTGCTGGTCACATCCCGCCTGCGCGTTTAGCCGCGCAGATGGGCCACGACTAGGCTCACCAGCACTCACATCGGCTCAGCGCGGCACCTTGCCTGGGTTGAAACGTCACCTGAGGAGCTGTCGAGTTGTCGTCACAAATCGCGTCGCCTCGGCCCGCGAAGGCCGGGCGCGCGGGTTCGTCCGGCTCCCTCGGTGGCACCCTGTACCGCGGCCGAGAAGGTATGTGGTCGTGGGTGGCGCACCGGATCACCGGCGTGCTCACTTTCTTCTTCTTGTTCGCGCACGTCCTCGACACCGCCCTGGTCCGTGTCTCGCCGGAGTCGTACGACGTGGTGATCGCCACCTACAAGAACTGGTTCGTCAACCTGATGGAAATCGGGCTGGTGGGGGCGGTGCTGTTCCACGCGTTGAACGGGCTACGAATCATCGCCGTCGACTTCTGGTCCCGTGGCCCGCGCCTGCAACGGCAGATGCTGTGGGTCATCGTCGCGGTCTGGCTCGTCGTGATGGTGCCGGGAGCGTTCTTCATGTTCAAGCACTCGTTCGAAGTGTTGTTCGGGAGCTGACGACCTCATGACCCGCCCCACCATCGAGCCACCCCGTAGCCCCCAGCCTTCAAAGCGTCCTCGACGCGGCCGGACGAACACCGAGCTCTATGCCTGGCTGTTCATGCGGGTGTCCGGGGTGCTGCTGCTGGTCCTGGTGCTGGGCCACCTCTTCATCATGAACATCCTCGACGGCGGCGTGCAACGCATCAACTTCGGTTTCGTGGCCGGCCGCTGGGCCAATCCGTTCTGGCAGCTGTGGGACCTGTTGATGTTGTGGCTGGCCATGATCCACGGCACCATCGGCCTACGCACGATCATCAACGACTACACCCGCCGCGACGCCACCCGGCTTGGCCTGAAGATGGCGCTGTATACGGCCACCACACTCACCGTTGCCCTGGGCACGCTGGTCATTTTCACTTTCGATCCGACGATCTGAGTAGGGCATGCAGACACACAAGTACGACGTCATCATCGTCGGCGCCGGTGGCGCGGGAATGCGCGCGGCCCTGGAATCGTCGCCGCGGGCCCGAACCGCCGTGCTGACCAAGCTCTACCCGACCCGGTCGCACACCGGCGCGGCGCAGGGCGGGATGTGCGCCGCGCTGGCCAACGTCGAAGAGGACAACTGGGAGTGGCACACCTTCGACACCGTCAAGGGCGGCGACTATCTCGTCGACCAGGACGCGGCCGAGGTGATGTGCAAAGAGGCAATCGACGCGGTGCTCGACCTCGAGCGGATGGGCTTGCCCTTCAACCGCACCCCGGCTGGTCGCATAGATCAACGCCGGTTCGGCGGGCACACCCGCAACCACGGCGAGGCGCCGGTCCGCAGATCGTGTTACGCCGCCGACCGGACCGGCCACATGATCCTGCAGACGCTCTACCAGAACTGCGTCAAACAGGGCGTCGAGTTCTTCAACGAGTTCTACGTGCTGGATCTGCTCATGACGCCGAATACGGCCGGCGTTCCGGTGGCCTCCGGCGTGGTGGCCTACGAGCTGGCCACCGGCGAAATCCACGTGTTCAACGGCAAGGCGGTGGTGCTGGCCACCGGTGGTTTCGGCAAGGTCTTCAAGACGACGTCCAACGCGCACACCCTCACCGGCGACGGCATGGGCGTGGTGTTGCGCAAGGGTTTGCCCCTGGAAGACATGGAGTTCTTCCAATTCCATCCCACCGGACTGGCCGGCCTGGGCATCCTGCTGTCCGAGGCGGCGCGCGGCGAGGGCGCGATTCTGCGCAACTCCGAGGGTGAGCGTTTCATGGAGCGCTACGCCCCGACGATCAAGGACCTGGCCCCGCGAGACATCGTGGCTCGCTCGATGGCCAACGAGGTACGCGAGGGCCGCGGCGCCGGTCCGAACAAGGACTATGTGCTGCTGGATCTCACGCACCTGCCCCGCGAGCAGATCGATTCGAAGCTGCCGGACATCACCGAGTTCGCCCGTACCTACCTGGGGGTCGAGCCGTACACCGAGCCCGTGCCGGTGTACCCGACCGCGCACTACGCAATGGGCGGGGTGCCGACGAACGTCGACGCCGAGGTGCTGCGCAACAACACCGACGTCGTGCCCGGCCTGTATGCCGCCGGCGAGGTCGCCTGCGTGTCGGTGCACGGCTCGAACCGGCTCGGCACCAATTCACTGCTGGACATCAACGTGTTCGGGCGCCGGGCCGGCATTGCCGCGGCGGAATATGCCTTGGCCGCCGAGTTGCCGAATCTGCCCGAGAACCCCACGGCCATGGTGGATTCCTGGATGGATCGGCTGCTGAATTCTGGTGGCGGCGAGCGGGTCGCCACAATTCGGACCGAGCTGCAGAACAGCATGGACCGCAACGCCCAGGTGTTTCGGACGGACGAATCGCTGGCCCAAGCCGAAGCCGACATCGCCGAACTCCGCAAGCGCTACGAGAACATCTCGGTGTCCGACCAGGGCAAGCGGTACAACAGCGAGCTGCTGGAGGCCGTCGAGCTGGGCTTCCTGATCGACCTGGCCGAAGTGCTGGTCGTATCGGCGCGCAACCGCAAGGAGTCTCGGGGTGGGCATGCTCGCGAGGACTTCCAGGACCGCGACGACGAGAACTTCATGAAACACACGATGGCCTATCGCGATGTGGAGGGTTCGATCACGCTGGACTGGAAGCCGGTCGTGGTGACGAGGTACCAGCCGATGGCCCGCAAATACTGACAGTTCCGCACTATCGACGGAATGAGCTGACTGATCCCATGACTGCCGTTGCCGAACGCCCGAACGCCCCGGTCGCCGTGCCCGTATCGCGACCGGTCGAGGTGAAGATTCGCCGCTACAACCCGGAAATCTCCGACGAGGTCGTGTGGGTGACGTACACCGTCGATGCCTTACCGACCGATCGCGTGCTGAACCTGCTCATGAAAATCAAGGGCGAGCAGGACGGCACCCTCACCTTCCGCCGGTCGTGCGCGCACGGCGTGTGCGGGTCGGACGCGATGCGGATCAACGGTGTCAACCGGCTGGCGTGCAAGGTGCTGATGAAGGACCTACCGGATCGGATCACCATCGAGCCGATCAAGGGGCTGCCGGTCGAGAAGGACCTCGTCGTCGACATGGAACCGTTCTTCGAGGCTTACCGCGCGGTGAAGCCGTTCCTGATCACCGGCGGCAACGAGCCGAGCAAGGAATGGCTGCAATCACAGGCGGATCGCGATCGCTTCGATGACACCACCAAATGCATCCTGTGTGCGGCCTGCACGACGGCGTGCCCAGTGTTCTGGACGGATGGCACTTATTTCGGCCCCGCGGCGATCGTCAACGCACATCGCTTCATCTTCGACTCGCGCGACCAGGGCGCCGAGGAACGGCTGGAGATCCTTAACGACCGGGAGGGCGTCTGGCGTTGCCGGACCACCTTCAACTGCACCGAAGCTTGCCCGCGTGGCATCGAGATCACCAAGGCAATCCGCGAAGTCAAGCAAGCACTGCTGTTCCGCCGCGTCTGACGTCGACCTACCATTCTCTCTTTCCGCCCCGTCCCGTCCCCGGAAAGTCCTAGTCACACGAGGTCATGGCAACGCCTGAGTAGGACCGTCGGCGAGTAGGACCGTCGGCGGGGGTAGGACAGTCCCGGGGGGGGTTAGCCGGTCAGGGCTCGACGTAGCTGGGCGGCGACGAGCGCCGGCTCCGTTCGGACGATCACGCTCGGAAATCGCAAGACCAGGGCGTCGGCCAAAGATAGTTCATTCTGGCGAAGTTGGTCGTCCCACCATCGCTTCTGACTCAGGTGCAGGGCGCCGTCGACCTCAGCCACGACCAACCGGCCGTCCGAGGCGCGCCGCCAGCTGGCATCCAGATATCGACGGCGGCCGTTGCTGTCCCGTCGCACCAACTGGCGAACCGGCTCAGGCAGGCCGTGAGCGCGGCAGAGCAGCACGAAGTCGATTTCACTCAGTGCCTGCGAGCCGCCGGCCATATCGGCCACCGCGGCGAGCAAGACTGCCCGGTGCTTGGTCCGGATCGACGCCCGCAGCACGCCCGTCATGCTGGCTGGCGTGACCAGCCCTTGCTGGACCGCGGCGGCCACGATTCCACAGGCGGGGCGCGGCGAACTGAAGGTCTTTGCCGCCCGCAGCAGAGCCGGCGCCAGTGGTTGACACGGCGTCGGACGGTCAACCGGCGGCTGGCACGACGCGTTGGCGGCCAACCATCGGCGGGCCTGGTGCAGCCGGATCGACATTCCCGGCACCTCCAAGCGGGAGTGCGCTCGCGGGGCAAGCACATGGATCTGATCGCGTTCCCAACCAGTCAAGCCGGCCCACTCCGCCGCGGTGAAGGCGGTGAGCAAGGCGCGGGGCCCGACGTTGATGACGGCGACCTCCCATTTCTCTTCCCGCGTCAACGACCCGTTGTGACGCACCACCGCCTTACCCACCAATTGCCAACGCGCCGCGGAGATTCTTGCTCGAACTTGGGTCTCGGCAATACCCAGCCGCGTTAGGTCACTTCGGGCCAGGACGGTCCGATGAACGGCAATGGTTGCGGCGGCCTGGGCCGCGCGAGTAAGCATCGGGCCATCGTCGCGAAGAGACGCGGCGGGCAGGGCGCCCGACGGCTAATTGTGGACGACCCGCTGCCCTGTGGACAGCGCCGCCTATGCGGTTGCCTTCATCGGCGATAGTCCTACCGAGGTGTCGTCATGACCTCGTCACGGTAGGACTTTCCGGGAGGGCGAGCACGGAGTCGGACCAGGCCTCGAAGGCCGAGTACGCCGACCGCAGTGCCCAGTGCCAACGAGACCACCGTGAGCACCAGGTGTACGGCGAAGAAGCCGGTCATGCCGTCATGCCAGGAGCGTGAATCGGCCCAGATGTTCTTCAGGAACGTCGGCCAGATGATCCAGCTCCAGACGCCGAAGGCAATCAGGAACCAGGACACGCGTTTCGACATCAGCACCAGGCCATTATCACTCAGCCGACGACGATCGAGCTTGATCGCTCAGCCGTCGATAGAGGCAGAGCACAGCCGACGACGAGCCAGCTCAGAAGACGATGAGCCAGATTGCGATGTAATGGCACGTCGCCGCCACGATGGTGCAGGCGTGAAACACCTCGTGAAAGCCGAACGTGGCCGGATAAGGATCCGGACGCTTGAAGGCGTACGCGATCCCCCCGACCGTATAGGCGAGTCCGCCGACGATGATCAGCACCAAGGCGGCGACACCGGCACCGCGCAGCAGATCCCCGAACACGAAGACCGCCACCCAGCCCAGCGCGATGTACAGCGGGACGCCAACCCAGCGGGGCGCATCCGGCCACCACATCTTCACCCCGACCCCGGCCAACGCCCCCGCCCAGACCAGCGGAAGCAGAATCTCCCCCGTCGAACGCGGCAACGCCAGCACCACAATGGGCGTATAGGTGCCGGCGATGAAAACGAAGATCATCGAGTGATCCAGTCGTTTCATCACCTGCTGGCCACGCGGGCCCCAGTCGAGCCGGTGGTACAGGCCTGAGATGCCGAACAGGGACAGGATCGTGATCGAATAAACGGCCGTCGACCAGCCAGCCGGCCAGGCCTTGAAGATGGCCGCCATCGACACCAGCACAACGCCGGTCAGGATCGAGACGAACGCCGCGCCGGCGTGCAACCAGCCCCGCATTCTCGGGCGCAACGCCTCGACCGCGACGGCCAGCACTGCGCCGGTCGCTGTTTCGGCGGATCGTTCGCGGGCCGCAGCCATGTCACCCCGGGTCCGGGTGCTCGTGTCGTCCGCCATATCCCGAGTGTGACCGCTGCGGACGACTTTTGGCGAACTTCTACATAAGGAATTCGTCTGATTACACCCGCGACGAAACGGGCGCAACACCATTTGCTCACTAAGCTCGAACCATGACTTCTAGCTCTGATTACCGCAGCCTGGGCCGTACCGGCATGCAGGTGAGCCCGTTCTGCCTGGGTGCCATGATGTTCGGCGCCTGGGGCGAGCCGGACCACGACGTCTCGATCGGCATCATCCACCACGCACTCGAGGCCGGTATCAACTTCATCGACACCGCGGACGTGTACTCACTCGGTGAATCCGAGGTAATCGTCGGCAAGGCCCTCGCCGGGGGCCGACGGGACAACGTCATCCTGGCCACCAAGTTCCACAACCCGATGGACGTCGCCATCGGCCAGCCCGGTGGGGACCCCAATCATCGGGGTAATTCCCGGCGCTGGATCATCCAAGCCGTCGAGGGCAGCCTGCGCCGGCTGGGCACGGACTGGATCGATCTGTATCAAGTTCACCGTCCAGAAGCGGACACCGACGTCGAAGAGACGCTGTCGGCGCTGACCGACCTGCAGCGACAGGGCAAGATTCGCGCCTTCGGCTCCTCGACCTACCCGGCGCACGAGATCGTGCAGGCGCATTGGATCTCGGAAAAGCGTGTCCTGGGCCGCTTCGTGACGGAGCAGCCGCCGTACTCGATCCTGGTACGCGGAATCGAGGCGGACGTGCTACCCGTGGCCGAGCAATTCGGGATGGGCGTATTGCCGTGGAGCCCGCTCGCCGGTGGCTGGCTGACCGGCCGCTACCGCCTGGGCCAGGACAATCCGAGCTCGCATCGGGCCAACCGGATGCCCGGACGCTACGACCTGAGCATCCCCGGCAATCAGCGCAAGCTCGAGGCGGCGGACGCCCTGGCCGTCCTCGCCGACAAAGCCGGTATCTCGCTGGTGCATCTGGCGCTGGCTTTCGTCCGGCAGCACCCAGGGGTCACCTCGCCGATCATCGGACCACGCACGATGGAGCAACTGGACAGCCAGCTCGGCGCCCTCGACGTGACCCTGTCCAGCGACGTGCTGGACGCCATCGACGAGATCGTGCCGCCCGGCACCACCCTGTCCGGAGCCGATGCCGGCTACGTTCCGCCGGCCCTGCGGCAACCGTTCCTGCGCCGCCGCCGAACAGGCTGATCTTCGAGCCGCGCTTGCCACTGCCGGCGAGCGCGGCTCGCTAGGCCCGTTAGCCTTTGCCGGTGTCGTTTCGCACCCATCGTCTGATCGCTTCGGTGGGTGCGGTGGCTTTGCTGGTCACGGCCACCCTGACGTTCGGGGCTGCGGTCAGCGCCGGTGCGCCGCCTCCCGCGCCGAGACCGACGTCGACCGCAGCCTCACCCGAGGCACCGGACCCGCATCCGCCAGCTGGTGGGCGCGCCCCGAACGGCGCGGTCCCCGGCGGCGAGCTGCTCGCGTCACGCGGCGTGCTGAAGCCGGCCGGTAGCCCACCGCTGCCGACTCATCTCTCCGCCCGCGCCTGGGTGCTGACCGACCTCGATTCGGGTGAGATCCTGGCCGCGCGCGACCCGCACGGGCGCTACCAACCGGCCAGCATTCTCAAGATCCTGACCGCCATCACCGTGCTGCCGCGGCTGGCCGGCAAGCGGACCGTCGAGATCTCGCATTCGGCCGCGACCACCGAAGGATCCGCGGTCGGCTTGCTCGCGGGTGCCCGCTACACCGTAGATCAGCTGTTCTCGGCACTGATGCTGGTGTCGGGCAACGACGCTGCCATGGCACTGGCGCAGGCGTACGGCGGCAAGGGCGGAGCCGCCAAGACCGTCCAGGACATGAACCAGCTCGCGCAACGTCTCGGGGCTTACGACACCCTGGTGCAGACCGCGTCCGGCCTGGATGGCTGGCAGCAATTGACGTCGGCCTACGACATGGCCCTCGTGCTGCGTGCGGCGGTCGACCAACCCCGGCTGATCGCCTACGACCGGCAGCTGAGCGCGACCTATCCGCGGAAACGGAGCCGATTCGGAAAGGTCGGCGGGTACCAGTTCGACAACCAGAGTGCGCGCTTCCTGCAGACGGTGCCCGGGGCGTTGCTAGCCAAGATTGGTTACACGGACGCGGCCCAACACACATACCTGGCCGCGGCACAGCGAAACGGGCGCCGGCTCGGGGTAATCCTGTTGCGAGCACAGCGAACGCCGCTCGATCAGGATCAGCAGGCGGCCGCCCTGCTCAACTGGGGCTTCAAACGGGCGGCCAATTCCGGGGTCGGGGTGCTTGCCGGTCCCATTGCCGCCACGGCGCCGACCACCGATCCGACGACCGCACCGAGCGGACGACCCAGCTCCAGCAGCCCGGCCGAGGCGCCGGCCAGCCTGCCGTCCAGCCGCCCGGCCACGGCCAGCGCCGAGCGCGGCCGGGCCCCGCTGGTCAGCGGCGCGGTTGGCGCGGCGGTGGTGGCGCTCGGTACCACCGGCGCAGTGCTGTCACGGACACGGCGCCGAGCGCGGCGCCGGCGCTGATCAAACCGGCGGCTACCCCCACCGGCGTGAAGCCACCCCGCCGAGCTGGCGGCGCCAACTCGATCGACGGGCCGGCGACCAGCGGAGCCTGCACCGGCACCGGTTCAGCGGTGGCCGCCCACGCGACGCAATAGAGCAGGTAACGCGAGACCAGATCGATCCAGATCAGGATGCCGACCACCGGTCCGATCGCCGCTGCGGCCGGTGACTTCGTCACCCGGGCGATGTAGTACGCACCGACCACCTTGAGAATCTCGAAACCGGCTGCGGCCAGCAACGCCGTGCGCACCGTCGTACGGCGGGAAACGTGCATGGCCGGCAATCGGATAATCAGCCAGCCGAACAGCAACGTGCTGCCGAGGATCGCCAGCAGCACGCCGACCACCGCGGCGAGCGTCCCCATCCCGGTGACACCGTCCAGGTTCAGCCATTTCAGCACCTGGCCGCTGGCCGCGGTGCCGCCGGCCGTCAACCCGACCGACACCACCGCACCGATCCCGAGACCGACCAGCACCACCGCGTCCGCACCCTTGGCCACCAGGAAGTTCCGCGACTTCGGAGCTACGCCCCAGACGGTTTCGATCGCCGTGCGCAGGTTCGAAATCCAGCCCAGTCCGGCGACGGCAAACCCGGCCAGGCCGACGATCCCGACGCTGGTCCGGTTCCGCACGGCGCCGTCGATGGTGTCGCGCACCGTGCTCCCGAAGGTCCCGGGCAGGTTCTCGCTGATGCTGTCGAACAGCCGCTGCTGCAAGTCCGGTGAGTGCGCGAAGACGAAGCCGGCCACCGAAACACCCAGCAAAATCAGGGGAAACAGGGCCAGGAAGCTGAAGTAGGTGATGGCGGCAGCGAGGTGATCGCCCCGGTTGGCCTTGTAATGCTGGTACGCCCGCGCCGCATGTTCGACCCCCGGCCGGCGCGCCTTGATGGCGACCCAGGACGCACTGGCCCGGCCCCGCGCCGCGCTGATCGACTGGCCGGGCGACATGCGTTACGGCCCGGTCAGTGGGAACTGGCGACGCGGCAACCACGCGCCGGCCGAGTCCTGCAGGTACATGACGATGTGATTCACCTCGAACTGAGCCACGAAATCACGCAGCCCGTCGAAGGCTTGGTCCAGCTGGTCCTCGCCGACGTCGTGCGCCACCGTCACGTGCGGGTGGTAGGGAAATGCGAGCTCGCGCGTCAGCGGCGGCCGCCGGACCGCTCGCTCCAGCAGCTCGCATTCGGCAATGCCGGTCGAAACCTGCACGAAGACGACCTGTGACACCGGACGGAACGTCCCGGTCCCCGACAGCTTCATGGTGAACGGCAGGACGGCCGCGGCGGCCTCGACCAGATGCTTCTCGACCAGCTCCAGGTCACCGCCCGAACACACCGTCGGCGGCAACAGGGTTACGTGCGGTGGGATCTTGTCCGCCTCCGGGTCGCCGATCCGGCGACGCCAGCTGGACAATACCGAAGCGTGCGGCTGCGGGATCGCAACCGCAACGCCTACCGTCAGGTGGTCGCTATCGGAGTTGGTCATCACTGATCAGCCTTACACAGCTCGGCGCTCGGTGACAGTCGAGTCCGGGCGATGCTCACGAGCCGGGTCAGCTCTCGAGGTTCGAAGGCGGCAGGAAGCCAACCCGCTTGTACACGTCGGCGACTGTTCGTCCCGCCGTCTGCCGGGCCTTGGCGGCACCCTTGGCCAGGATGCGATCGAGCTCGGCCGGGTCGGTCAGCAGCTCCTTCGTCCGAGCCGCGAACGGTTGCGCGAACTCGACCACGGCATCCGCGGTCGCCGCCTTGAGGGCGCCGTAGCCCTGGCCGCTGAAGTCCTTTTCGATTTGCTGGACGTTGGTCGAACCGAATTCAGCCAGGATTGCCATCAGGTTGGACAGCCCCGGCTTGTGCTCCGGGTCATAGCGGATCTCGCCGTCGGCGTCGGTGACCGCCCGCTTGATCTTGCGGGTTATCGCGGCCGGCTCCTCGGACAGGTACACCGTGCCGGCGGACGGGCGCGATTTCGACATCTTCGCGCTGGGGTCCTGCAGGTCCAGGATCTTGGCCGCGTCCTTGCCGATGTGCGCGTCCGGGATGGTGAAGGCCTGGCCGTACCGGGCATTGAACCGCTTGGCCAGATCACGGGTCAGCTCCAGATGCTGGCGCTGATCCTCGCCGATCGGGACGTAATTGGCCTGATACAGCAGGATGTCCGCGGCTTGCAGAATCGGGTAGGTGAACAGCCCGACACCCTGCCGTTCCGCTCCGGCGCGGGCGGACTTGTCCTTGAACTGCGTCATCCGGCTGGCCTCGCCGAAGCCGGTGATGCATTCCAGCACCCAGGACAGCTGCGGATGTTCGGGCAGATGCGATTGCACGAACAGCGTGCACCGATCCGGATCCAGGCCCGCGGCCAGCAGTTGGGCGGCCACGATCCGGGTGCGCTGGGTCAGCACCGCCGGCTCGGGCGCCTCGAGTGTGATCGAGTGCAGGTCGACGACGCAGTAGTACGCCTCGTACCCGTCCTGCATCGTCACCCAGTTGCGCACCGCGCCGAGGTAGTTACCCAGCTGCATCGACTCGCCGGAGGGTTGGATACCGGACAGCACGCGCGGATCGTCAGTCACAGCACCACATACTTCCACGCCGCAACGACACTATTTTCAACAACACCCGGTTCAGTCCAGTCCCTCGGAGGTGGCCAGCGCCGCGGCCGGCTCGGCTGGCTCGGCCGGCGAGGGATGCGCCGCCAGCGGCTCCACCCGCAGCCGCGCCGCCCGGCGTCCATCCACCTCGACGACGATGACCACGTGCTGATCGATCTCGACCCGGTCCCCGGTCTGGGGCAGTTTACCCAGCTGCGCCATGACGAAACCGCCCGCGGTCTCGTAGGGGCCAGGTGGCAACTCGAAACCTGCGAACTCGGCGAACTCGTCCAGGTTGCAACGGCCATCCACCTCGACCACACCGCCGCTGAGCCGGCGCTGCGGGGCGTCGGCCGCGTCGTACTCGTCCCGGATGTCACCGATGACCTCTTCGATCAGATCCTCGAGCGTGACGATTCCGTCGGTGCCGCCGTATTCGTCCACCACGATGGCCAGGTGGTGGCCTTCGCGCCGCATCTCACTCAACGCGGCCAACACGTTCTTCGAACCGGGCAACGCCTTCACGTCGCGCACCAACTCGGCGACGATCCGGGACCGGTTGACGCCCTCCTCGCTGCCCATCGGACCGAGGATCAGATCGCGGATGTGCACGAAGCCGAGGATGTCGTCGTTGCCCTGCCCGGTGACGGGGTAGCGCGAATGTGGCGATTCACCGGCAATCTTCACGGCCCGGCTGACGGTCAGACTCGCCTCCAGGAAGATCACCTCGGTACGCGAGATCATCACCTCGCTGACCGAACGCTCACCGGCGGCGAAAACGTCGTCGATCAACCGGCGCTCGTCATTGGTCAGGGATTCGTGGGCCGCGACCAGACCCCGCAGCTCTTCCTCACTGATCATGTCGCGCCCGGCGTGCGGGTCGCCACCCAGCACCCGCACGACCAGATCGGTGCAGGCGGACAGCAGCCAGATCACCGGACGCAGCACCGTGGCCATCCGGTCCAGGCTCGGGCCGAACAGCATCGAAGCACTTTCGGGTCGCTGCAACGCCAGCCGTTTGGGGGCCAGCTCACCAAGGATCAACGTGACGAACGAGATCAGCAGCGTCACCCCGACGATGCCCACCACACCGGCCAAGGTCTCGCCGGCACCGTGCCGGATCAGCGCCTTCTTGGCCGCGTCGGACAGCGTCACCGCGCCGAAGGCGGACGACAGCAACGCGGTCGAGGTAACTCCGATCTGCACGGCGGCCAGGAACCGGTTCGGGTCCGCGAGCAGTTTGGCCACCGCCTGCCCGCGACGCCCGGACTCGGCCAGCGCCTTGGTCTGGCTTTCCCGCAGGGACACCAGGGCGATCTCGGCCGCCACGAACAGGCCCTCGATCATGATCAGGGCCAGCACGATCAGGACGTTGAGCAGGCTGCCGTTCATATGAGCCTTCGATTAGGCGATCCGTCGAGGTGATCGGTGTGGGCCGATCGGTGTTGATCGATCGGTACGGGTTGTTGTACCCCCGCAAGTGTAGGGTCGGCCGGTGCGAGTCATGGTCACCGGCGGCGCCGGCTACGTCGGCAGTGTGATCGGTCGTTACCTGCTCGACACCGGCCACGAGGTCACCGTGTTGGACGACCTCTCCACCGGCCACGCCGACGCCGTCCCCAGCGGGGCACGCTTCGTCCAGGCCGACATCCGAGCCGCCGGCGCAACGCTCGCCAGCGGGATCGACGCGGTGGTGCATTGCGCGGCCAAGTCCCTGGTGGCCGAGTCGGTCGCCAAGCCGGAGCTCTATTGGGACAACAACGTCGGCGGCAGTCTCGCACTGCTCGAGGCAATGCGTGCCCACGACGTCCGCCGGATCGTGTTCTCGTCCACGGCCGCGACCTACGGCGAGCCGACCTCGGTACCGATCGTCGAGGCGGACCCGCCGGCACCGACCAACCCGTACGGAGCCAGCAAGCTGGCGGTCGATCACATCCTGACCAGCTATGCGGCCGCGCATCTTTTTGCCGCGGTCAGCCTGCGTTACTTCAACGTCGCGGGGGCCTTACTGCCGGGCGAACCGGGAGCCGGCACGTCCGGGCAGACACTTGGCGAGCGGCATACCGTCGAAACGCACCTGATCCCGATCGCGCTGCAGGTCGCGGCCGGCCAGCGTGACTCGCTGCAGGTCTACGGCACCGACTACCCAACCCCGGACGGCACCTGCATCCGGGACTACATCCACGTGCTGGATCTGGCCGACGCTCACGCCCGCGCGCTGGACTGGACCGCAGGCCAAGCCGGTCGGCACCTGATCTGCAACCTGGGGTCCGGTGCCGGCTCGTCGGTACGCGAGGTCCTCACCACCAGCCGCGAGGTCACCGGCCGCGACCTGAAGGTGCTCGAGACCGGCCACCGACCCGGTGACCCGGCCGTGCTGATCGCCTCCAACGAGCGGGCGGGCACCGAACTCGGTTGGACGCCCAGCCGAGACCTGACCGCGATGGTGCGTGACGCCTGGCGGTTCCAGCAGTCCATCGGTGAACTCGCCGGCCCCGCGAGCCGGTGACCTCAATGAGCGGGCCGGCCGCGCGCGGCGACGTGGGCGAGCGCAGCTGGCGTGCTCCGGGACGGGTCAACCTGATCGGTGAACACACCGACTACAACGAGGGATTCTGCCTGCCGCTGGCCATCGAACAGGGTTGCACGGCGACCGCTTCGATCGCTGAGGACGGCTTCGTCGAGGTGAGTTCGGCGCAACGGGACGAGCCGATCGAGCTGGCCTTGACCGATCTGGCGCCCGGCGTATTGGCGGACGAAGACAGCTGGGCCGGTTACGTCCTCGGCGTGGTCTGGGCGCTGCGTGAGCGGGGCCACGACCTGCCCGGGCTGAGCCTGTCCGTGGACGGGAACGTGCCGTTGGGGGCGGGGCTGTCGTCCTCGGCGGCCCTGGAATGTTCGGTGGCCGCGGCGGTGTCGGACCTGTGCGGGCTGGGGCTCACGCCCGCCGACGTCGTGGCGGTGGCCCGGCAGGCCGAAAACGACTTCGTCGGCGCACCGACCGGTGGCATGGATCAGCTCGCGTCGGTGTTCGGGCAGGCCGGGCACGCGCTGCTCTGTGACATGCGCACCCTGGACGTCGAGGCGCTGCCGTTCGACCCGGCCGCGGCCGGGCTGGACTTGCTCGTGCTCGATTCGCGGGCACCGCACCGGCTCACCGACGGCGGCTACGGCGAGCGCCGCCGTTCGTGCGAGCAGGCCGCCGAGTTACTCGGGGTCCGCGCGTTGCGTGACGTCGCGATCGGCGACCTGGACGACGCCCTGAACCGGCTGCCCACCGAGCAGCTGCGCAAGCGGGCCCGACACGTCATCACCGAGAACGACCGGACGCTGCGCTGCGCCCAGTTGCTGCGGGACGGTCGGTTGACCGAGATCGGGCCGCTGCTGACCGAATCCCACCACAGCCTCCGTGATGACTTCGAGGTGTCGACTCCACAGATCGATCTCGCTGTGCAGATCATGGGCGCCTTCGACGCGATCGGGGCGCGGATCACCGGCGGCGGATTCGGCGGCTGTGCCATCGGGCTGCTCGAACCGCGCCAGGCCCGCGCCGCCGCAGTCGCAATTCGGGCGGCGTTCGACGGCCTGGGTTTCGGCGAACCGGTGGGCTTCACGGTCGTTCCGTCGGCCGGTCTTCGAAGAATTGTCAGTAGCCACTTGTAGCTTCTGGGCATGCGGTTTTTGCACACCTCCGACTGGCATCTCGGGCGCACCCTACACGGGGTCGACCTGCTCGAGGCGCAGGCTGCGGTGCTGCAACAGCTGATCGAGCTGGTCGCTGACCCGCCCGGCGGCACTCCGGTCGACGCCGTCGTGATCGCGGGTGACATCTTCGACCGCGCGGTGCCGCCGATCGAGGCCGTGACCCTCTTCGAAGCAGTGCTGGCGGCACTGGCAGAGCACTGCACGGTGATCGTCACGGCGGGCAATCACGATTCGGCGGTACGGCTGGGCTACGGCTCCGGCCTGTTCACCGACCGGGTGCGGGTGCGGACCACGCTGGATTCGGTGGGCGAGCCGGTACTGCTCGACGGCGTCGCCTGCTACCCGCTGCCCTACCTCGACCCGGACGCCGCCCGCCGCGAATTGCAGGACGGATCGGAGGTAATCGAACGCAGCCACCAGGGCGTGATGGCGGCGGCCATGCGCCGGGTGCGCGCGGACCTGGCGTCCCGGCCGGCCGGGACGCCTTCGGTGGTCATCGCGCATGCCTTCGTGGTCGGCGGGCAGCCGAGTGAGAGTGAGCGCTCCATCGTTGTCGGCGGTGTGGACAGCGTCGCCGCCGAAACCTTCGCCGGCATCGATTACGTCGCGCTGGGTCACCTGCACGGCGCCCAGCAACCGCGCTCGAACTCCGCGACCGTGCTGCGTTACAGCGGCTCACCATTGCGGTACTCGTTCTCCGAGCAACATCATGAGAAATCGGCGACCCTGGTCGACATCGGACCGGCCGGCAATGTCGTCCTGACGGTGGTCGCGCTTCGCCAGCCACGGGCGATGGCCGACCTGACCGCAACCCTCGACGAGCTGCTGCACGACGTACGCTTCGCCCGCCACTCGCAGGACTGGGTTCGGGCCACCGTGACCGACCGGGCCCGTCCGGAGCAGCTGTTCGAGCGCCTCGCCGCCCGATTCCCGCACGTGCTGCAGATTCGGCATCTACCCAACGGCGTTGAGTCCAGCGCCGCCGTGCCCAGCATCGCCGCAGCCGAAAAGTCCCCCGCCGAGCTCGCGCAGTCCTTCATCACCGCGGTCACCGGCACCACCGCGGACGAGGCCGAGATTGCCTTGTTCGTGCAGGCCCATGAGATTGCGCAGGCCGGCCTGGCCGTCGCCGGCGAGATCGGTGGTACCTGATGCGCCTGCACACCTTGACGATGACGGCGATCGGTCCGTTCGCAGACCGGGTGGACGTCGACTTCGCCCGGCTCGGTCAGGCCGGGTTGTTCCTGCTCGAGGGACCCACCGGGGCCGGCAAATCCACGGTGATCGACGCGATCTCGTTCGCGCTGTACGGAAAGGTCGCCCAGCGCGCCGGTGACGGTGGCCGGTTGCGCTCACACCATGCCGCCCCGAGCACCGAGCCGGTGGTCGAGCTGGTGTTCGAGACCCAGGCGGGTCGGTACCGCATCCGTCGCACGCCCAGTTACGAGCGGCCAAAGAAGTCCGGTACCGGCACCACCCCGGCCCACATGAGCGTCAAGCTCTGGCGCCTCGGTCCCGAGGACGCTACCGGCGACGGGCTCGACGGTGGCGAGTTGCTGTCCAATCGCATCGGCGAGGCCGAAGACGAGATCACCCGCGCGGTCGGCCTCACCCACGAGCAGTTCGTCCAGACCATGGTCCTGCCGCAGGGCGAGTTCGCCACCTTCCTGCGCTCCAAGACCGAGGACAAGAAGGACCTGCTGCGGCGGTTGTTCGGCACTGAGATCGTCAGTCGGATGCAGCGCGAACTCGAGGACGCCCGCCGGGTGGCCGAGCAGGCTCGGGGTCGGGCGATCGAATCCGTTGGCCGGGCCCTGCACGGATTCCTCGGCGCTGCCGGGCTAGACCAATCTGCGGACGAGCCGATGCCGGCGGCGGACCTCACCGGCGCCGATCTGGCGGTCCGCGTCGAACTGATGCTCGCCGACCTGCACGCTGCCGAACGCGCCGCCAACCGCGTGATGACGGCCGCGACGAAACGCGCCAAGGCCACCCAACGCGAACTCGACCGGGCGCTGGACTGGCACCGCCGGGCCGAACGGCGCCGCCGTCTCGGCCTCGACGCCGCGGCGCTGGCCGCTCGCGCGCCGGATCTGGAGGTGCTGCGAACCGAGCTGAGGACCGCCGAACGGGCGGTGACCGTGCAGGATTCGGCCGAGGCGTTGACGTTCGCCATTACCCGGTCCGAGCAGGCCCAGGACGATGAGACAACCATGCGGGTCACGCTGCCGGCCGAGCTGCGAGCGGCGGAACTGTCCGCCTTGCGGGCGGCTTCGGTCGAGCGCCGCACGGTCATCGGCGCGCTGGCCGCTGACGTCGAACGTGAGACGGCCCTCGCGGCACACGTCGAACAACAGCGCGCCATCGCGCGCACCCTGCAGGAACTCACGCAGCTTTCGGCGCTCGTCGGGACGGAACTGGCCGCGCTGCCGGATGCCCTGTCGGCGTTGGCCGCCGAACGCGAGTTGGTCGTCGACCTGGCCGGCGGGCTGAAGCATTTGCCCGCCGAGCTGAACCGGGCGCGAGCACGCCTCGCTGCGGCCAAACAGGCCGCCGAGCTTGCCGAGAGCGCGGCCATCGAAGAGCAGATCACCGCGACCGTGCTGGCGGATTTGATTCAACTCGAGCACCGGACCATGACATTGCGGCTCAGCCGAGTGGCCAGCATGGCCGGTGAGCTGGGATTGAAGCTTCGCGACGGCGATCCCTGTGAGGTATGCGGCTCGCTGGACCATCCCCAGCCGGCACGACCGACGGATGCCCACGTCAGCCAGCAGCAGGTCGAGGGCGCCGAGAAAGACCTCACGCTCATGCGCACGACCGCGAACAAGTACCAGGAACGGCTGACCGAACAGCGCAGCGAACTGGCCCAGCTCCGGGTCGCGGCTGACCAGCTCACACCGGAACAAGCCGCTCAGAAGGTGGCCGAATTGCAGGGCGCCTGTGCGGCGGCCGAGCAGGCCGCGTTGCGATCGACCGAGCTCGACGCCGAATTGATCGAGCGGCACGCCCGGCAGGACGGGCTGGCGCAGCAGCTCGCCGAAGCCACGGTTCAGCGAGCAGGGCTGACCGAGCGGCACGACGCGGTGAGCCTGCGGGTGGACGACGACGTGCGGCGGCTCGCCACCGCGCGGGACGGTCATGAATCGGTGCCGGCCCGAATCGACGCACTCAAAACGGACTGCCGCCGGTTGGACGGGGCCGTCGATGCCGTTCTCGACGCCGCCACGGCCCTGGCCACCGCCCGCCATTGTGGCGAGGAGTTTCAGGCCGCTCTCGCTCGCGCCGGCTTCGAGCACCAACGGGACTGGCAAGATGCGCGGCGCGACACCGCCCGGCTTTCCGAACTACGGGCGGTGATTCGAGAGTTCGATGACGCACTGGTGGCGGTCCAGCGTGCGCTCGCGGAACCGGAACTCAACACCGAGGATTTGCAAGCCCCGGCACCGGATCAGCTGGCGGCCGACCGCGCGGCCCAGGACGCGGACGAGGCTCGGCAGGTCGCGGTATCCGCGCACGGATCGGCCCGCGACCGGTACGAATCGGCGGCGAACCAGGCCAGCCGCCTGATCGCGCTGATCGATCAGCACCAGGTGATCCTGCGCGACACCGCGCCGGCGATCCGGGTGGGCAACCTCACGGCTGGTCTCGGCGAGAACCGGCTCCGGATGGAGCTGACCACCTTTGTACTGACGCAACGATTCGCCGACGTGGTTGCTGCGGCCAACCATGAGCTGCGCCGCATGTCGAGCGGGCGATACGAACTCGCACATTCAAGCGTGCGGAGCGGCAGCGCGCGGTCCGGGCTGGGACTGCTCGTGCAGGACCTGCACACTGGTCGTTCTCGAGATCCCGGCACCCTGTCCGGTGGCGAGACGTTCTACGTCTCGTTGGCGCTGGCGTTGGGGTTGGCCGACGTGGTGCGGGCGGAGTCCGGCGGCGTCGAACTCGGCACGCTTTTCGTGGACGAAGGCTTCGGCAGCCTCGATCCCGAGGTGCTGGACGAGGTCCTCGATGTGCTGGACGGCCTGCGCGCGGGTGGCCGCACGGTAGGCGTCGTCAGCCACGTCCCAGAATTGAAGGCACGAATCCCCGACCGGATCGAGGTACGCCGCAATCCGGACGGCTCATCGCGCCTCCAGCTCACGACCTGACCGGCGCCCACACCGAGCCCGGTTAGCGGACCGAGCCCACGACACCGAGCCCAGCCCACCACGCCCAGCCCAGCCCAGCCCAGCCCACCACACCCAGCCCACCACACCCAGCCCGACACCCCAGCCACCTCGTCACAACGCCGGACGCCAGCTGAACCGAGGTTTGCGCCTTTCCAGGAACGCCATCGGGCCCTCGGCTACGTCCGGGCTGGCGGCCCACTGCGCGGACCAGTCACGCTGCAATTCATCCGCGTCCGAACCGTCGGCGATTGCGTTCACGATCTGTTTCATGGCCGCCTGGGTCAGCGGCGACAGCGGCAGCATCGCGGCCACGAGTTCAGCCGCCCGCGCGGTCAACTCATCGGCCGGCACGATCTCGCAGATCAGTCCGATCCGTAAAGCCCGTTCCGCCGAGATCGCGCTGGCGGTGAACAGCAGCTGCTTCGTCTCGGCCGGACCGATCAACGCCACCATGGCTCGGGTCGAGCTCACCGGATACACCAGCCCCAACCGTGCGGGCGGCACCGCGAAGCTCGCCGTCTCATCGGCGATCCGCAGGTCGCACGCCAGCGCGATCTGGTTGCCGCCACCCACACAATGGCCCCGGATCGTCGCGATGGTCGGAACCCGGACAGCACGGATCGCCTGCTCGGCCGCGGCAACGGCCGCCTTCACCTCGGCATCGTCGGCCGAGACCGATCCGATGTCAGCCCCGGCGCAGAAGGAAGGCCCAGCACCGGTCACCACGACGGCCCGCAGCTCGGCGTCCAGGTCCAGCGCGGTGAAGATCGCGGCCAGATCCCGCCACATCTGGGCCGTCATCGCGTTGCGCTTCGATGGTCGATCGATGGTCACATAAGCCACGAAGTCGATGTTCTCCACCGAGAAGTTCGGCCATTGCGCTGAGGTCATGGCTCAATCGAACCAGGTCGTGACCGACGCATGATCACTCCACCGCTCGGCGTAACTCGGCGCACGGCCGACTTCTGATTTGACCGATCGGTCGGCGAGCCCGGGTGTGGCCAGCTGGTAGTCGATCCGCCAACCGGTGTCGGCATCGAAGGCCCGGCCACGCCAGGACCACCACGTGTAGGGCCCCGGGCCGTCACCACCGTGCCGGCGTCCCAGATCGGCCCAGCCGGCAGCCAGCCAGCGATCGAGGTAAGCCCGCTCACCGTCGAGGAACCCGGCCCGACCTAGATTGCCCTTCCAATTCTTCAAATCCTCCGGGCGGTGCGCCACGTTGAGGTCGCCGGTGATCACCGCCCCGCCACCACCACTGGCGGCGCGAGCGTTCAGCAAATCGAGCCGGGCCGACATAGCGTCCAGAAACGCGTACTTCTCGACCTGGCGCTCGGTGCCGGCCTCGCCGGTGAACACATACCCCGACGCCACTGTGACGACGCCGGCCGGCGTGTCCAGCTCGACCTCGAGCCACCGACCGGCTGAGCCGAAGCCGGGCAGCCCTATGCGAACCACCCTCGGGGCCACCCGACTCAACACCGCCACGCCCGCGTGGCCTTTACGCTCGGCGACCGCATGCGCGACCTGCCAGTCCCCGAGCCCACCCCCGGCCAGTGCGGCGAGCAGTTGGACGTCGTCGGCGCGGACCTCCTGCAAGGTGATCGCCACGGCGGCGTGACTCTCGGCCTGCGCGGCGAGCCAGCTCAGCCCGCCGCGTCGCAGCGCTGCCCGCGCCCCGTTGACGTTGGCGCTCAGGATCGAGAACAAGCCGTCAGGCCATGGCCTTCTGCAGGTTGGCGTCGATCGCGGCCAGGAAGTCCTCGGTCGTCAGCCACGGCGTGTCGGCCGAGATGAGGGCCGCCAAGTCCTTGGTCATCTGGCCGCTTTCGACCGTCTCGATGCAGACGCGCTCCAGCGTCTCGGCGAAGGTGGTGACCTCGGGGGTGTTGTCCATCCGGCCGCGATAAGCAAGTCCGCGGGTCCAGGCGAAGATCGAGGCGATCGGGTTGGTAGAGGTCGGTTTGCCCTGCTGGTGCTGGCGATAGTGCCGGGTGACGGTCCCGTGGGCGGCCTCGGCCTCGACCGTATTGCCGTCCGGGGTCATCAGCACCGATGTCATCAGGCCGAGCGAGCCGAAACCCTGCGCGACGGTGTCGGACTGCACGTCACCGTCGTAGTTCTTGCAGGCCCAGACGTAGCCGCCTTCCCACTTCATCGCCGACGCGACCATATCGTCGATCAAGCGGTGCTCGTAGGTGATACCGGCGGTTTCGAAATCGGCCTTGAACTCGGTTTCGAACACCTCCTGGAAGATGTCCTTGAACCGGCCGTCGTAGCCCTTGAGGATCGTGTTCTTGGTCGACAGGTAAACCGGGTAGGTGCGATCCAGGCCGTAGCGCATCGACGCCCGGGCAAAGTCACGGATCGAGTCGTCCAGGTTGTACATCGCCATGGCCACGCCGGCGCCCGGGAACTCGTACACGTTCAGCTCGATCGGCGCAGAGCCGTCCTTGGGGGTGAACGTCATAGTCAGGGTGCCCTCGCCGGGGACCTTGAGGTCGGTGGCGCGGTACTGGTCGCCGAAGGCGTGCCGCCCGATCACGATGGGCTTGGTCCAACCAGGCACCAGTCGCGGGACATTGGAGATGACGATGGGCTCGCGGAAAATCACGCCACCCAGAATGTTACGAATCGTCCCGTTCGGGGACTTCCACATCTGCTTGAGGCCGAATTCCTCGACGCGAGCCTCGTCCGGAGTGATCGTCGCGCACTTGACGCCGACGCCGTGTCGCTTGATCGCGTTCGCGGCGTCGATGGTGACCTGATCGTCGGTGGCGTCGCGGTGTTCGATGCCGAGGTCGTAGTAATCCAGATTGATGTCGAGATACGGATGGATGAGGCGGTCCTTGATGAACTGCCAGATGATCCGTGTCATTTCGTCGCCGTCAAGTTCGACGACCGTGCCTACTACCTTGATCTTGGACATGCCCACCCTCTCAGCTAAGCCGAACCCGGCCGCTCGCTCCTCGGCCCACATCAATTCGGCCGATCTGACGGAAATCTCGCCCTTGGCCGCAGCCTACTCAGCCGGTCCCGGCGCGTTCGGCCGCCGTCGGACCAGCCGACCCGCGTCACAGTGTTCAAAGTATGTTGCTACACCATGACGAACAACGACGCCGGCGACATCTCAGCCGGTTCCACCGCGACGGGCCACGACACCGGGACAACTCGGCGTCGTACCGCGGCCGACGTGGTGGCCGATCGCTACCTGCAACGGCACGCGGCGCTCGACCCGGTGATGGCAACCACCATCGGGTTGACCGGCCACGATGCGGACCTCCCCGATCTGTCCCCCGCCGGCCTGGACGCCGTCGATGATCTGCTGACCCGCACCAGGTCCGAGCTGGAAGCCATCTCCGCCGTGGACGTGGTCGACCTGGTCACCATCGACGCCCTGGCCGACCAGCTCGAAGTCGGCATCGACCTGCACGTGCTGGGCGCTGACCTGTCCCTGTTGAACAACATCTCCAGCCCGGTCCAATCGTTGCGCGACGTCTTCGATCTGATGCCCACCGATACGCCGGATGACTGGGCCGTGGTGGCCACCCGGATGGGCAAGATCCCGACCGCCATCGACGGTTACATCGCCTCGCTGCGGTTGGCGGCCCACCGCGGTGACGTCGCGCCGGTGCGCCAGGTCCGGGCCGCGATCACCCAGTGCGAGCGCAACCTCGGCGCGGACGGCTTCTTCGCGAGGCTGGCCGGGTCGGCGCAGTCCGACCCGCTGCCGGAATCCGTGCAGGCCGATCTGGATCGGGCCGCGGGCACGGCTCAGCAGGGCTATCAGAGCCTGCTGAGCTTCCTGTCCGACGAGCTGGCCAATCAGGCGCGGACGGAAGACGCCTGCGGAGCCGAGCGCTATGCCGTCCATTCTCGCCGGTTCCTGGGCACCCAGATCGATCTCGCCGAGACCTACGCATGGGGCCAACAGGAGCTGGCTCGGATCACGGCCCTGATGCAGGACACCGCCGAGGCGGTCAAATCCGGCGCATCGGTGGCCGAGGCGATCGCGCAGCTGGACAGCGACCCGGCGCGCAAATTGCACGGCACCGACGCCCTGCAGGCCTGGATGCAGCAGACCTCGGACGCGGTCATCGAGGTACTTTCCGGGACCCATTTCGACATCCCGGAACCGATCCGCCGGCTCGAATGCCGGATCGCGCCGACCACTAGCGGCGGCATCTATTACACCGGCCCGTCCGACGATTTCTCCCGGCCGGGACGGATGTGGTGGTCGGTGCCCGACGGCGTCACCGAATTCTCCACCTGGCGGGAATTGACCACGGTCTACCACGAGGGCGTTCCCGGACATCATCTGCAGATCGCTCAGACCGTCTACCGCAAGCAGTTACTCAACAGCTGGCGCCGGCTCGGCTCCTGGGTCTCTGGACACGGCGAGGGCTGGGCCCTCTACGCCGAGTGGCTGATGGCCGATCTCGGCTACATGGACGATCCCGGCAACCGGCTCGGGCTGCTGGACGGGCAGTCGCTGCGGGCGGCGCGGGTCGTACTGGACATCGGCGTGCACTGCGGCTTCACCGCGCCGGACGAGGTCGGCGGCGGGGCGTGGAACTACGACAAGGCGTGGAAATTCCTCACCGCCCACTGCAACATGGCCGAGGGCTTCCTGCGCTTCGAGCTGGACCGTTACCTGGGCTGGCCGGGGCAGGCCCCGTCCTACAAGATCGGCGAACGGCTCTGGCTGCAACTACGGGACGAAACCCGCGCCCGGCAAGGCGACGCCTTCGACCTGAAGGCCTTCCACCGGCGCGCCCTCGACATCGGCAGTGTCGGCCTCGACGTGCTGCGTAAGGCGGTATTGCAGGGCGCCTGAACGTTCCGGCGAGTTCGACCGCGGACCGCAACATTCACGAAACCTGCCACCCGGCCGGGGCTGACACACTCCCGAGGTGAACCCGGCCGGATCGAGCGGTGCCGCCGTGAACGAAGCGGCCGAGCACTTGTTGGGGCACGTGATCGTGTGCGGCCTGAACGACGTCGGCCTGCGGATCGTCGAGCAGCTGCAATCGGCCGGCGAGCAGGTGCTGGTCATCGATGACGGCAGCAATCCGCGGTTGACCCGGATCGTCACCGGCCTGGCTGTGCTGGTGCACACCGGCGACGCGCGCCGGCCCGACACCTTGAGACGCGCCGGCCTACTCGGCGCGGCCGCACTGATCAGCGTCGCCGATCAGGACTTGCTGAACCTCGAGATCACCCTGCTGGCCCGCGAACTGGCCCCGGACGCTCGCATCGTCGTGCAGCTGACGAACGCGGCGGTCGGCCGGGCGGTGTCCCGGTTGGGCGGCGCGGTACGGGTTCTCGACACGGCCACCTTGGCCGCGCCGTCCTTCGTGGAAGCCTGTTTGAACCGCCATGAGCACGAGATCTACCTGGACGGGCTCACCTTTCAGGTGGTGCAACGGGTGGTCGAACACCACGCGGTGCTGCGCAGCGCGTTCGGCGATCTGGCCCCGCTGGCCGTAATACCCGCGGCCGGCGGCCCGATGGCGGTCTGTCCGGGCCGTGATCTCGCCGTGGAACCGGGCGACGTGGTGACGCTGGTCGGAACCGAGGACCAGCTGGCCGCGCGGCGGATGCCGCACGAGGTGGTCACCGCGACGCGCGAGGTCAATCCGGGGATGGCGCGATTGACCCGCATCGTGCTGGCGATGCGCGGCATGCTGGGCGACGTCGAGCGGGCCTTCTGGCTCTCGGTGCTGGCGCTGGTGTCGGTCGGCGCGCTGTCCGTCGTGCTGCTGATGATCAGCTACGACGGGCCGGACGACAAGCGGATGGGCGTGGTCGACGCCGGCTATTTCACGGTGGAAACCCTTACCACCGTGGGGTTCGGCGATTTCTACTTCGCCAAGCAGGAAACCTGGCTGCGGCTGTGGGCGATCGGCTTGATGATCATCGGCGCCACCTTGGTGACCATCCTGTACGCCCGGCTGACCGATCTGCTCATCACGCGGCGGATGGCCAGCACCGCGGGCCGGCGACGTACGGCGCGGATGAGCGGCCACATCGTGCTGGTCGGACTGGGTGCGGTGGGCCTGCGGGTGCTGGAGCAGCTGCACGAGGCCAACCGCAGCGTCGCCGTCCTGGAACGCGATGCGAACAACCGTTACCTCAGCGCCGCGCGGGCCCTGAACGTTCCCGTGGTCTTCGGCGATTCCACGCTTCGGTCGGATTTGCAGGCCGCCGGTCTGGCCCGCGCCGCGTCCGTGGCGGTGCTGACCAGCAATGACCTGGCCAACATCGAGACGGGTTTGGCGGTGGATGACCTGCTGGCCGAGCGCCGCGGCGAGGTTCCCGTGGTGCTCAGGGTGTTCGACCGTCAGCTGGCCGGCATCGTCGGGCACAGTTTCGGTTTCAGCCAGGTACGGTCCACGTCGGCGCTGGCCGCGCCCTGGTTCGTCGGTGCGGCCTTGGGCCTGACCATCCTGAGCACGTTCTACGTCGAGGCCCAACCGTTCCTGGTCGGGCAGTTGACCGTGACCTCGGGCGGCGGCCTGGCCGGGCATCCGATGGCAGAATTAGGCGCTCGAATAAGGGTGATCGCGATCAGCCGGCGCGGCAGTATCAGCGTCAAAGGCACAGCCGACGAAGCTGGCTTCGGTGGTGGTCTGGAGTACCCGCCGCGTCGCGATACCCGGTTCGCCCCCGGGGACCGCGCGTTCATCGTCGGCCCGTACGAGGAACTACTGCAGGTGTTACGCCGCGAGCGTGGCGCCTCAGGCGGGCCAGTCGGCTAGCGTCACCGCACCGCCGACGATCACGGCGTGCAGCCGGATCGATCCGGCCGGCCGTACGTAGAAGTCGTATTCTCCTTCGGCCAGCGCGCCGAACACCGCGGAGAAAACCGTTTCGCCGTCGAGCGGGCGGCTGAGCACGCCGACATGAACCAGCGTTCCGGCGCCGTGCTCGTGTGCGTCGCCGTGCTCGTGCGCGTCGCCGTGCTCGTGCGCGCGGATGTGGTCCCGCTTGTGGTCGTGGTCCTGCTTATGGTCGTGGGCGTTCTGGTGGCCGCGCGTTTCGGGTTCAGCCGTCCCGGTTGGCCCGGTTGGCCGTGCCTCGATCTCGCTGCCGGCCAAGGCCTGCGGCATCGTTATCACCAACGCGCCGACGTCGCCGCCGATATCCAGCAGCACCGAACCCTGCCCGGCATGGCTGTTGTCCTCGATCATCGTGTGCCTTCCAATGGACGGGAGTAGCCGCAAAACGGCTGGGGCGTCGAACTCGCGTGATCAATGAGGCGCACGCGAGTTCGACCCACAGCGCTTTACGTCATAGCTCAGGTAGCCGGAACGGCCGGTTGGGTCTGGTATCCGCCCGCCGGCGTGCCCAGGTACGGGAACCCGTTGAGGTAGGCGGAATTGGTGTTGGTGGTGCCGTCAGTCACGGCGGCAGCCGCCCCGTCCGGCGTGAAGGACGGGTCGACCAACGGGATGGTCAGGCCCGCGATGGCCCGCAACTCGATCGTGACCACGTCGTCGATGACCCGGCGTCCATTCGGAAAACCGGCCAGGTCGCCGCCGACGACGCCAAGTACGTTCGGCTTCTTGGCCGGCGGTACGGCGACGTTCAGGCGCAGCATGTCGGCCAGCACCGGCCCGGTGTTGTTCTGGAAACCGGTCACCACGCCCTTCGGAATACCGGTCAGCAGGATGGCCTGCAGATCGGCTCGCGGTTTCGTGTACGCAGCCAGATTCTTGAACACACCGTTCGGGTAGAGAACGGGCAACAGCCCGGCCAGTTCCGGCTTGAGTACGTACTTGGCGAAGCTGCCGTCGTTGTGCGGGGTCAGGGTATTCCAGCGATCCTTCTCTGCCATCGGCACGATGACTTCGTTGAACAACGGGTTGCCCAGTCGAGAGATCTGCGTGTACGGGCCGTAGCTGGTGGACTTTCCGTCCTTGGCGTTGAACACTCGCGACTTGCGCCGGCTTGCCGTGGCCCACACTCCGATGACCGAACCCGGATCGAGCACGTCGTGCGGGGTGTTGCCCTTGCGGGTCAGGTCACTGATCGGCACCTGCAAGGCGATGCTGTGCACGTTCAGGCCCTGCGTGCCGTTGACGCCCACTGCGGCGGCCGACGGAATCAAGTGCGCCATTTCGAAGGGACGCAACGTACCCAGGTCGAAGATGCTGCCGAGATCGACGTGGAAACCCTCCGCGCGCTGCCCGGCGAAAACCTTCCGCTTGTGACCCAGCGAGTGGACGGCCGCGTTGGTGAAGGTCGCGGCGTAATTCGGGGTGCTGCGGACGCCGACGTTCACCGGCGGCACCGCCAGATGCTGGCCGAGGACCTTCCCGTGACCGGGTGCGTTGTGCCAATCCCAGCCCTGGTCAGCGCCGTGGTGGACCCGCGTCACCGAGTAGTACTGCGGCCGGTTCCAATTGGGATCACTGATCGAGGCAATTGGGCCGGTGTTGTATAGGAATGTCCTTGCGTTACGGATCTTTGTCTCGAAGCGGAATTGGTAGCTTATGTCCGCACGGCCCATTCCGCCGTTCGAGACGTGGATTTCGTACAGGACATCATCGCCGAATTCATAGAAGTTCGGTCCACCGTTGGGCTGCTGCAACGGAATGAAGTTGGCGATCAGCGTGACGGTATCCGCAGCCTCGGGGCTGACGAATGCGTACACGTCGGTGTTGTCGGCGACCGGGTCCTTGGAGATTTCCGGGGCTTCGCGATGCGAGGACACGGCTACTTTCCCTTCGCCGCGGCCTGGGTGATCCGACCGACAAGATCGGGATCATGGATCGCTACCTCTGCTTCGCCGACCAGGATCGAGATGTTCCCGGTGGCCGGATCACTGATGTGCGCGACCAGCGGCACGGCACCGGCCGGGGTGCTCACGGGTCCCGCCGCCGCCGTTCGTGCCGTCGCCGCCGCCGCTACCCCTGGCGTTATCGCGACCACTCCTGCCGCGGCCGTGGCCCCGGACGCAATCAGGAAGTTTCTTCGGGTGGAATCCTTCATCACTTGACCTTTCGATCGGATCGCCAGCGCCAGCGCCGGCGAAAAGATGAATGGGTGCAGAAATGCACCTGACAATCAAGGATTCGTAGCGTTGCGCTCACCGGATCGTGAGATTCACGTGATTTTTAGCGAGGCGGGAACGAAGCATTCTCGATGGGTACGAGCGGGCTAAATGCCCTCAGCGCGTCGATATCCGAATTTCGGGCGTACACATATTCGTCCGCCCAGGCGGCGACGCCGGGGAAGCTGGAGTCCCTGATCAGGCCGGCCACCGCGCCGCTCAGGTCGTAGTCGGTTCGGCGCAATTGCACGGCGCCACCGGACAGCAACGCCCAGTGCGCACCCGCTCGGCCGTAGGGCATTCCGATACTGCCGGGATTGACGATCAGGCGGCCGTCGACCAGCCGCAGAAACGGCATGTGGGTATGGCCGCACACGACGGTCCGGACCGCCGGCGCCACGTCAGCGAGCACCTGCTGCCAGCGCTCGGCCGGGCTGTCAACCAGCACGAGCTCGTCGTCGGCTCGTGGGCCGCCGTGACAGAACAGCACCGGCCCGAACCCGGCCAGGTCCAGCGTCACCGGATGCGGCAGCCGGTCCAGCCGGTCGATCAGATCCGGCCTGAGTTGGCGGGCGGCCCAGGGCGACACCTCGTCCGGGGCCTCGACATCCGGGTCGCGGGCCAGCATCACCAACTCGCGATCGGCGTTGCCGCGGACCCAGACCACCCGCTCGCCGAGCTCGACAAGCCGATCCAGGGTCTCAACCGGCTGCGGTCCGGCGGCGATGTCACCGGTCAACACAATCCGCTCGGCGCGCTGCACGTCCGGCTCAGCCAGCACTGCGTCCAATGCCGGCAGCACGCCGTGGATGTCGGACAGCACCGCGACCGAGTCCAGCACGCGGCACCCCCTCAAATAAAGCAACACCTGGCATCCTAGGGATGCCAGGTGTTGCTCAATCGCTCAGAAATGGGCTAGATCAGACCGAGTTCCCGTACCGCGTCCCGCTCGCCGACCAGTTCGGCCACCGAAGCGTCGATCCGGGCCCGCGAGAAGTCGTCGATGTCGAGTCCGGACACGATCTGCCAGGCGCCGCCGACCGAGCGGGCCGGGAAGCCAGCAATGAGGCCTTCGGGAATGCCGTACGAGCCATCGGACACCATGCCGACCGACGTCCACGAACCCTCGGGCGTGCCGTTCACCCAGTCGTAGACGTGATCGATCGCCGCATTGGCGGCCGAGGCGGCCGAGGACGCGCCCCGTGCCTCGATGATGGCCGCGCCCCGCTTGGCCACGGTCGGGATGAACTCGTTCTCGATCCACGCCTGGTCGTTGACCACCTCGGCCGCGTTCTTGCCGGCGACCTCGGCATGGATCAGGTCGGGGTACTGGGTGGCGGAGTGGTTGCCCCAGATCGTCACCTTGGACAGGTCCGTCACCGGGCTGCCGGTCTTCTTGGCCAGCTGGGTCAGGGCCCGGTTGTGGTCCAGGCGCATCATGGCGGTGAAACGCTCCGTCGGCACATCCGGCGCATGCGAGGCGGCGATCAGCGCGTTCGTGTTGGCCGGGTTGCCCACCACCAGAATGCGCACGTCAGAGGCCGCGCCGGCGTTGATGGCTTCACCCTGGGGCTTGAAGATGCCGCCGTTGGCCGAGAGCAGGTCGCCGCGTTCCATGCCGGCGGTACGGGGACGGGCGCCGACCAGCAGCGCCACGTTCACGCCGTCGAAGGCCGCGGCCGCGTTGTCGGTGATGTCGATGCCGGACAGCAACGGGAACGCGCAGTCGTCCAGTTCCATGGCGGTGCCCTCGGCCGCCTTCAACGCCGGGGCGATCTCGAGCAGCCGCAAGCGGACCGGCACGTTCGGGCCGAGTAACTGGCCGGACGCGATCCGGAAGAGCAGGGCGTAGCCGATTTGACCGGCTGCGCCGGTAACGGTGACGTTCACGGGAGTGACAGGTGTGGTCATTGCCAGCGGGCTCCTTCTCCGTCCAGCCAAGTGGGACGATTCCTCGGCAGGTTACCGCTTGACCGCCAGCGGTAACCCAGCGGCGACGAGAACGTAATGACGCTCACCTACCGGCACCAGCCGATGCTCAGCCTTGCGGCAGTGAGATCGCGAAGATGACGGTGACGATTGCGAAGCTCCAATAGCAGGCGACGTCGAAGGCGCGGCCCCGAACTCGCAGCATGCCGGCCTGGTCGTTGCTGAGCAGCAGCCGGAACAGGCCGGCGATCGCCAGGCCCACCGTCATGCCGCCCACCGCACGCAGCCAGTGCTGGGGTGCCGCCGCGACCGATGCGAGGGAGACGAGCTCGATGACGAGCACGACCAGGAACGGCACCTCGCGGGTGTCCCGGCTGTGCAGCCATCTGACCATCGTCACCTCGTCATGCCCTTCCGTCGCGACGCACCTGATTGCCGGTTCAGTGGGCCGCGGCCCGCTCGGCCGCCGCGACCACATTGGTGAGCAGCATCGCTCGGGTCATCGGCCCGACCCCGCCCGGGTTGGGTGCCAGATAACCAGCCACCTCGGCTACGCCGGCAGCGACGTCCCCGGCGATCTTGCCGGCCACCCGGCTCACACCCACGTCGAGGACGGCCGCGCCCGGCTTGACCATGTCCGCGGTGACCAGGTTCGGTACGCCCGCAGCCGCAATCACGATGTCGGCCTGCCGGACCTGGGCGAGTAGGTCGCGGGTACCCGTGTGACACAACGTGACGGTGGCATTCTCGGATCGGCGGGTGAGCAACAAGCCCAGCGGGCGGCCGACGGTCAGGCCCCGGCCGATGATCACCGCGTGAGCGCCGGCGATCGGCACCTCATAGCGGTGCAATAGCTCGATGATGCCAAGCGGCGTACACGGCAACGGCGCCGATTCGCCGAGGATGAGTGAGCCGAGGTTGTAGGGATGCAGGCCGTCGACGTCCTTGACCGGATCGACCCGGCTCAGGATGGCGAACTCGTCCAGGCCGGTCGGCTGCTGGACGAGGAACGCGGTGCAGGCCGGATCGGCGTTGAGTTCGTCCACCACGGCTTCGACGTCGGCCTGGCTGGTGCCGGCGGGCAATTCGCGCTGGATGCTGGCGATGCCGATCTCGGCGCAGTCCCTGTGCTTGGCCGCCACGTACCAGCGACTGCCCGGATCGTCGCCGACCAGCACGGTGCCCAGGCCCGGCACGAAACCCTGGTCCGCCAGTTCGGCGACCCGTTCCCGTAGCTCGGACTTGATCGCGGCCAGAGTTGCCTTGCCATCCAGGATCGTCGCGGTCACGTCGCCATCTTGCCAGCCCGACCTGGGCAAGGCCGGCAACGCCCGCAAGGTCCTACGCCGGCGTCGTCATGGCAACGCCTGGTAGGACTTTCCGTGGGCGGGTGGGCGGGTGGGCGGGTGGGCGGGTGGGCGGGCGCTCAGCCGATCCGCAGGCCGAGGAACCGCGCGAAGTCCACGGCCTGGTCCACTTCGACGCGGGCGCCGGTCAGGTCGACGAGGCGCGGATCGAGCCCGGCCAGGATGGCACCCCGCAGGTCGGCGTCGACGAAGCGCGCCTCGCCCCACCGGACGTCGGTCAGATCGGCCCGCGTGAACACCGACCGATCGCATTTCGCACCGACCAGGTTCGCGCCGGACAACCGCACATCGCTGAAATCGAGATCGCGTAGATCGGCACCGCCCAGCGACGTCCCGGAAAAATCGCCACCGGCAATCGTCACGTCCCGCAACGGGGTGTCGATGAACGTCGAGCCGGACCATTTGCAGTCGGTCAAGGTGGACCCGCGGAACCGGGTCCGGTCGAACGAGCACGCGACGAATGCGCAGCGCAGCAAAGCGGAATCGAGCAGCTGCGCCCGATCGAACGAGCATTCGGTGAACGAGCATCCCTCGAGGGTGCAGCCGTCGAAAGCCGCCTCGTCGAAGCTGCAGTCGACGAAGGCGGCCCGGCTCAGCGTCACGCCGCGCAGGTCGACGTCGGCCAGATCCTCGTGCACCACCTCGCCGCCGTCGCCGGCCGCGCCGATCAGTGCCGTCAGCCAATCGGGGGCGCCAGTCATGGCATCAGTGTGCGAAGTGCCGGGTGCCGGTGAAGTACATCGTGACGCCCGCCGCCGCGGCCGCCTCGATGACAACGTTGTCACGGATCGACCCGCCCGGCTGGACGACCGCTCGCACACCGGCATCGATCAGCACCTGCAAACCGTCCGGGAACGGGAAGAACGCATCGGAGGCGGCGTAGGAACCGGCGGCCCGGTCACCGGCCCGGGCCACCGCCAGCTTGGCCGAGTCGACGCGGTTGACCTGGCCCATGCCGACCCCGACCGTGGCCGAGTCCTTGCCCAGCAGAATTGCGTTCGACTTCACCGACCGAATCGCTCGCCAGGCGAACGCGAGCTGGGCCAGCTCGGCCGGGGGCAGCGCCTGGCCGGTGGCCAGGGTCCAGTTCGCGGGGTAGTCGCCGGGCGCATCGATCAGATCGAGCTCCTGCATCAGGAAGCCGCCCGAGATCGGCCGTAGGTCGACGTCGTGCGGACGCGGCCCCGGCGACACCAACACCCGAAGATCCGCCCGCTTGGAAAGGATCTCCAGGGCACCGTCGGCGTAGCTCGGGGCCAGGATCACCTCGGTGAAGATGCCGGCCACCTTGGTCGCCATCGCTACGGTCACTTCACGATTGGTGGCGATGACGCCGCCGTAAGCCGATGCCGGATCGCAGGCGTGCGCTTTCAGATGGGCCTCGGCGATGTCCGCCGCGACCGCCAGCCCGCACGGGTTGGCATGCTTGATGATTGCCACCGCGGGCAGGTCGAAATCCCACGCGGCCCGGTAGGCCGCGTCCGCATCGACGTAGTTGTTGAAGCTCATCGCTTTGCCGTGCAGCTGCTCGGCCTGGGCGATGCCCGCGGTCGCGCCCTGCTGGACGTAGAGCGCCGCCTTCTGATGCGGGTTCTCGCCGTAACGCAGCACCTCGGCCCGTTCCAACGCCAATCCGACGTAGGGCGGCCAGTGCGCCTCGATTCCGGCCCCGATCTCGTCCGAGGCCGCCGCCCGCGAAGCCAGCACCGTCTGCTGACCGAACCAGTTCGCCACCGCGGCGTCATAGGCGGCGGTGTGCGCGTACGCCTGACCGGCGAGTCGTTGGCGAGCGGCCAGGTCGAAGCCCCCTTCGGCCACCGCGGCCAGCACCTCGGCGTAGCCGCTCGGGTCGACGACGATCGCTACCGAGCCGTGGTTCTTCGCCGACGCGCGCACCATCGCCGGGCCACCGATGTCGATCTGTTCGATGATTTCTTCCGGCGCCGCCCCGGAAGCGACCGCCTCGCGGAACGGATAGAGGTTCGAGACGACCAGCTGGAACGTGTCGATGCCCAGTTCGGCCACCGTCGACAAGTGGTCGGCGTTGCCTTGATCGGCCAGCAGGCCCGCGTGCACGTGCGGATGCAGGGTCTTCACCCGGCCACCCAGGATCTCGGGGAAGCCGGTGACCGCGTCCACCGGCGTCACCTTCACCCCGAGCGCGGCGATGGTCGCGGCGGTGGAACCGGTCGAGACAATCTCGACCCCGGCGGCGTCCAGCCCGCGCGCCAGCTCTTCCAACCCGGACTTGTCATAGACGCTGACCAAGGCTCGGCGTACAGCAATACGGGTCACGAAGTGCGCTCCTCGAGTGAATGACAGAGTTGCCGGATCGTCGATACATAAAGGGGTTTCTCGATCGTCTGGACCCGCTCGCGCAGCGTGTCCTCGGTGTCGTCGGCCAGCACCTGGACCGGGGCCTGGGCGATGATCGGCCCCGAGTCCAGCCCCGCGTCGACCCAGTGGACGGTAACCCCGCTGACCCGGACGCCGGCCGCCAACGCGTCGGCCAGGGCATGCGCGCCGGGAAAGGACGGCAGCAGGGACGGATGGGTGTTGATCGTCCGATAACGGGCCACGGTGCCGGCCGCGATCACCCTCATGAAGCCGGCTAAGACCACCAGCTGCGGGTCGAATTCGGCGATCGCGGTGGCCAGCGCCTCGTCCCACGCCGCCCGGTCGGGGTAATCGGCCAAGGCCACCGAGAAGGTGGGCACGCCCGCATCGGCGGCTCGCTTCATGGCCAGACAGCCAGGACGGTCAGTGCCGGCGGCCACCACGCGAGCCGGGAAATCGTCCTCAGCGGCGGCCTCGAGAATTGCCTGAAGGGTGCTGCCTGAACCGGAGGCAAGGACGATCAGCCGGACGGGCACCTCGGACACAGCCAGAAATCTACCCGGTGCTCCGCAGCGAGCGGTCGTCGCCTGAGCCGGCCTCGGCCGCTACCGGCGCCTGGCTCTTGTCCGCCCGGTTCTTGTCGGCCCGGTTCTTGTCGGCCCGGTTCTTGTCCGCCCGGTTCTTGTCGGCCCGGTTCTCCTCCGCCTGGTTCTGGTCGGCGCCCCCCGCGCCAACGATCAGCCGCAGCCGTCGGTGCTCGACCCCCACCGCCGCACGTACCCCGCGACGCAGCGCCATCCACCCGATACCGCTGACCAGCATGGCCGCCGTCACGAACGGTCCGACCAGCCAGAACGGCGAACCGATATGCCGCAGTGCACCGGATCCCAAACCACCGGAGGCCAGCGCGGTCAGCAACGAGAGCGCGGCCCCGACCCCCACGGCGAACACCAGGACGTCGAGCAGGCGCGCCGTCCAGGTGCCGTCGGCCGACAGTTGGCGCACCGCCAACCAGCCCGCGACCAGCGCGACGAGTACCCCGAGGCCGATGCCGAGCACGGTATGCGGGTGGTTCGGGATAGCACCCAGCATCGGGAACAGCGGCAGCCGGCCATGGTGGGCGTCCAACACGGACAGCGAGGTGCCCGAGCCGACCCGGAAGCCCGGCCCACTCAGATATCCGACCGAATACAGCACGGCGTTCGGCGCCCCGGCCAAGCCGAGCAGCATCACCGGCAGGCCCGCCGCCCCGCCGGCCACCTGCCGCTGAACGGAACTCACGTCGCCGGCATGAAAGGCGATCGTGGCCGCGGTGAGGAACGCCCCGGCGGCGACGTAGACGATCAATGCGCTAGCAATGCCGGCGGCGATCCGGCGCCATCGCGGGGACGTCCGCGGCCAGCGCAGGACGACCAGCCGGACCAGGCCGCCAACCACGGTGGCGAAGCCGGCCGCGGCGAGCAGCGTCCGACCGGGCGGCGCACTGGTCGCCCCCAGCTTGGCCCAGGACGCGAGCACGGCGCTGACCAGGCTGTAGCCGACGATGATGCCGACCACGCCACTGGTCGAATCGACCCGGCGGACCTGCCCGGCGATCAACACCGCCAGCAGCAACGTGACGAGTAGCGGGGCCAGCGACACGGCGGTCCCGTCCAACCGGACGCCGCCGTGGTTGCCAGACACCCCGACAATGATCGCGGCCTTGAGCGCCGAGGTCGCGGACACCGAGTTCGCACCGGGCGCGAACCAGGCCAGGAAGCTGGGGATACACAACAGAAAGCTGGCCAGCACGACCAACGCGCCACCGGACACGGCGCCGCGGCGGAATCGGGTCAGCCACCCGGGCGGCAGGTCGTCGGCGGCGGTCATCGATCCAGGTTGGCAAAGGCGAACGTGATCAACGGCCAGGCGCGCCGGGAAATCCGCCAGGCGAATCGTCGCGTCCGGGGCGTCCCGGTTCGCTCGGACACCGCCGAGCGTTACCGCGGCCGGGTGTTCCCCGGGTCGGTCGGGTAGCCCGGGTTGTTCGGGTAACCCGGGTCGGTCGGGTTACCCGGGTTGGTCGGGTAGCCCGGGTTGTTCGGGTTACCCCAGCGGGTGCGGACGACGGGCGGGCCGCCGGGTTGGCTCCCGAACTGGCCACCGGGCTGGCCCCCGAACTGGCCACCGGGCTGGCCTCCGAACTGCCCACCGGGCTGGCCTCCGAACTGCCCTGGGGGTGGCTGCCCCCAGGGAAAGCCGCCCGGTCCGTACGAACCACCCGGTGGGTACCGTCCCGGCGGTGGTTGATGTCGAGCGGCCTCGTCCGCGGCTCGTTGATTCGCTTCGTAGGCCTGCAGGTTTGCAGCCCGGACGGACTTTCCACTGCCTTGCAGCCAGCCGATCGTCAGCGTCACCACCTGGGTCAGTGCGGTCAGCAGACCGGCCACGACCCCGGCGCCGATCGTGGTGCTGGCCGGCTTGGCGACCATGCCCCCGACGATGACGATCACCGCCGCCCCGGCCAGGAACACGCTCACCGGCGGGGCGACCGCGACGTGTGGGCGTCCGGCCAACACCTGAGCCAGTGTGGTGCCGGCGGCGGCCAGCACCAGACCGATGGCCGCGGCACCTGTGCCGCTGTAGAAACCGGGGATGCCGGCCCCGCTGTCACCGACGGATCCGAACCAGCCGAGCAGGCCCCACACGATCATCAGGCCGGCAACCGCGATGCCGACCAGGTCCCACGGGCGCGCCTTGGCCAGACCGGCGGCGGCGAAATCCGCCAAGCGGTCCGGTGGTACTGATGGCTCAGTCATGAGGGTCAGCCTAGGTGAGCTGGACCCGTGTGCGGGTTGTGCGAGTTGTGCGAGTCGTGCGTGTCAGGACGATCCCCGGCTGGTGGCCTCGCGACGCTGGTAGGACAGGATCAGGCCGGCGACGATGGCGACCAGGCTCACCCAATACCCAGCTCCGTGTCCCTTGTCGATGCTCGAACCGAATCCGCCCACGCCCCCGTCATCGGGAACGACGAACAGCGCCAGCAGGACCGCGACCGTGGCCAGCCCGAAGCCGGCCAGACCGACCGCCCGAACCGGGAAGGGCAGGTCGAGCTTGACGATCAATTGCACGGCAAGCAGGCCGGCCGATCCGAACGCGAGCAGCGCCGCAAGCCAACCGAATACTCCGTGCCAGGCGCTCACCGAGCCGCCCGCGGAGACCTGGAGACCGGCGATCTTCGCGGTATAGGTGTAGTAGTCGAAGAGCGAGAAGAGGAACGCGACGAGGCCGGCCGCGATGACGCCCCAATCGAGGTGGTCGATGGCGTCAGGATCCTGCTGGCGGGGCGCCACGGGCGATTTCGACGATTTCGGCCCTTTCAGCGGCGATTTCTGCGACTTCGGCTCTGCCTGCGCACGTGCGGCGGGTCCCGGCATAGACGGCGAGTGCGGTTGATCGGTCGATGGGGGTGAATCGGACAGCGGCAGAAAACTGCCCGAAGAGATGGGCGGGTACACGCCGCCGAACGACGAGGGTGACGGGCGTAGGACGGAACGATCAGGGTCGCCCGGTCGCCGGTCCGCGTCGGGACCGCCGAACGGCTCGGGCTGAGCAGGCCAATTCGACTCCGGTGGCGTGCTACCGGGTCCTTCGGCCACAGTTGCTCCTTTTGGTCGGTGTTAAGTATTTGAGATGGTGCACAACGTACGCTCAGAATTGCTACTGTAAAACTCAAGGTTTGCTCTAGCCACTTGAGACACGGTCCGCCGTTGGTTCGGCGTCGCACTGGAATGATCGGCCTCGTGCCGACTATCGAGCCCACCACGACGATCGAGACGCGTTCGCGGTGGAACGCCCCGCCTCAGGTGCTGGTCCTGACGGCCGCGCTCTCAGTGCAATTCGGCTCCGCCGTCGCGGCGAAGCTGTTCGATGCGGCCGGCCCGGGCGGCGTGGTGTTCATGCGGCTGGCCTTTGCCGCCGTGATTCTGATCGCCGTTATCCGGCCACGGGTGCGCGGACGCAGCCGGTCGGATTGGATCGCCGCGGGGCTGTTCGCCGTTGCGCTGGGCGGCATGAACTGGAGCTTCTACGAGGCCCTGCACCTGCTACCACTCGGTATCGCGGTAACCGTCGAATTCACCGGTCCGCTCGCGGTAGCCGTGCTCGGATCGCGGCGGCTGCTGGACTTGGTCTGGGTCGCACTGGCGGCCGGCGGGGTGCTGCTGCTCGGGGTCGGTCGGGGGCACACCTCGGCCGGCGGCCTCAGCCTGCGTGGGCTCGGGCTGGCGTTGCTGGCCGGCGCATTCTGGGCCGGTTACATCGTGGTCTCGAAGCGGGTGGGCGCGGCTTATGCCGGCATCGACGGGCTGGTGATCGCGCTGGCCATCGCGGCCGTGCTGTTGTTGCCGGTGGGCATCGTGTCGGGCGGCGATGCCTTGCTCCGGCCGTCGGTGATCGCGGGCGGCCTGCTGGTCGCGGTGCTGTCCTCGATCATCCCGTACTCGCTGGAGATCACCGCCCTGCGGCGATTGTCGGCCGCCACGTTCGGGCTGTTGATGAGCCTCGAACCAGCCGTAGCCGCGCTGGCGGGCGTCCTGGTGCTGAGCCAACCGCTGCACCTGATCACCAGCATCGCGTTGGTGATGGTGATCGCGGCCAGTGCCGGATCGTCGCTGTCCGCGCGCAACAGCGCCCCGTCCGCGATCGTGCAACATCCGGCATCTCAGTGATGCCAGATGTTGCACGATCGGAGGAAAATCAGCTGATCAAGGACCGCATCAGGCGCGCGGTCTCAGACGGCGTCTTGCCGACCTTGACGCCCGCCGCCTCCAGGGCTTCCTGCTTGGCCTGCGCGGTGCCCGACGATCCGGACACGATCGCGCCGGCGTGGCCCATGGTCTTGCCCTCCGGCGCGGTGAAGCCGGCCACGTAGCCGACGACCGGCTTGGTCACGTTGTCCTTGATGAACGCCGCGGCCCGCTCCTCGGCGTCGCCACCGATTTCACCGATCATCACGATGGCATCGGTTTCCGGATCGTCCTGGAACGCCCGCAGGCAGTCGATGTGGGTGGTACCGATCACCGGGTCGCCACCGATACCGACGGCGGAGGAGAAGCCGAGGTCCCGCAGCTCGTACATCATCTGGTACGTCAGGGTGCCGGACTTGGACACCAACCCGATGCGTCCCGGGCCAGTGATGTTGGCCGGGATGATGCCCGCGTTGGATTTGCCGGGGCTGATCAGGCCGGGGCAGTTCGGCCCGATGATCCGGGTCTTGTTGCCCTTGGAGACGTTGTACGCCCAGGCAAAGGTGGAGTCGTGCACCGGTACGCCCTCGGTGATGACCACCGCCAGCCCGATCTCGGCGTCGATCGCTTCGAGCATCGCGGCCTTGGTGAAAGCCGGCGGCACGAACAGCACCGATACGTCGGCCCCGGTCTTGTCCATGGCGTCGGCGACCGAGCCGAATACCGGAACGTCCGTCCCGTCGACGTCGACGGACTCGCCGGCCTTGCGCGGGTTCACCCCGCCGACGATCTGGGTGCCGGAGGCCAGCATCCGGCGGGTGTGCTTCATACCCTCGGAGCCCGTCATGCCCTGGACGATGACCTTGGAATTCTCGGTCAGAAAGATTGCCATTGTCTCGTCCCTTACGCGGCGCTGTGCGCCAACTCGGCAGCCTTGTCGGCCGCGGCGTCCATGGTGTCGGCGAGGGTCACCAGCGGGTGCGCGGCCTCGCTGAGAATCCGGCGCCCCTCCTCGACGTTGTTCCCGTCCAGTCGCACGACCAGCGGCTTGGTCGCCGAGTCGCCGAGCATGCCCAGCGCCGCGACGATGCCATTGGCCACCGCGTCGCAGGACGTGATGCCACCGAAGACGTTCACGAAGACCGACTTGACCGACGGGTCGCCCAGGATGATGTCCAGGCCGTTGGCCATGACCTCAGCGGACGCGCCGCCGCCGATGTCGAGGAAGTTGGCGGGCTTCACGCCGCCGTGTTTTTCACCGGCGTAGGCCACCACGTCCAGCGTCGACATGACCAGTCCGGCGCCGTTACCGATGATGCCGACCTCGCCCTCGAGCTTGACGTAGTTGAGGTGCTTCTCTTTCGCCTTGGCTTCCAACGGATCCGCAGCGGACTTGTCCTCGAGGTCGGCGTTGCCGGCCTGCCGGAAGTCGGCGTTCTCATCCAGGGACACCTTGCCGTCCAGGGCGATGACCTCACCCGAGGCGACGCGGGCCAGCGGGTTGATCTCGACCAGCGTCGCGTCCTGCTCGACGAACGTCTCCCACAGCTGCACGACGGTGTCCGACGTCGAGTCGATCACCTCGGGCGGGAAGTTCGCCTGGGTCAGGATCTCGGTCGCTTTGGCCTTGTCCACCCCGACGGTGGCGTCGATCGGGATCCGGGCCAACGCCTCGGGGCGTTCGACGGCCAGTTCCTCGATCTCCATTCCGCCTTCGGCCGACGCCATTGCGAGAAACGTCCGGTTCGACCGGTCCAGCAGGAAGGAGAAGTAGTACTCCGTCTCGATCTGGGCACCCGGATCGACGAGCACCCGGTGCACCGTATGACCCTTGATGTCCATGCCGAGAATCGCGGTTGCCGCAGCTTCGGCGTCGTCCGGGGTCTTGGCCACCTTGACGCCGCCGGCCTTACCGCGGCCACCGACCTTGACTTGTGCCTTGACGACGGTCACGCCGCCAATCCGCTCGGCAGCCGCACGCGCTTCGGCCGGGGTGTCAGCCGTCTCGCCTAACCCCACGGGTACACCGTGCGCTTTGAATAGCTGTTTCGCCTGATATTCGAACAGATCCACGGGCCACTTCCGTTCTTTAGATTCGGCCGTTCACAGCCCCTCTGCCGCCGAACGTAGGCTAGTCGGTCGCGTCCGCCCGCCCTAGGGGTCCGCGACGTGACCTACGCCAACCTTCAGTGCCGCCAAATGCCACCAACGACCCAGCCGGGCTCGGTGAACGGACCGCCCGACGGATCCGCGGCGCCATCCGACGTACGGTGATCGGGGGTGGCGTGCAGTGCGGGGTCTCAGCGGTTTCGGGGGAACGGTCCGGTCGATCGCGGTCGGGGTACGACGTAGTCCAGCCATTGTGGCCGACGCGGTACTGAGCGGGGTGAGCAGCACCGTAACGGGCACGGTGAACACGGCGCTGGCGCTCAGCCAGGAAGCAGCGTCGCTGGCCGCACACGTGGTGCTCTATCCGGTCGGGATGTTGGCCGATCGGCGCACGCTGGAGGATCCGCGTCATCGCACCGACGTGCTCGGCCCGGAATCACGAGGCATGGTCTACATCGATCCCAGCCTCGGCGGCACGCCGATCGTGCTGGTGCACGGAATCGTCGACAATCGGGCCGCCTTCTCCGTGCTGCGCCGAAGCCTTACCCGGCGGGGTTTCGGCCGTATCAGCACGGTGAACTACTCGCCACTAACAACGGACATCCGGCACGCCGCGCAACGGCTCGGCGAGCACGTCGAAGAGGTCTGCGAGGCGACCGGCTATGACCAGGTCGTCCTGATCGGCCACTCACTGGGCGGCATCATCGCGCGCTATTACGTCCAGTGCGGCGGCGGGGACGCTCGGGTCGACACCTTGGTCACGCTGGGCTCACCGCATGCCGGTACGCAGTGGGCGCGGCTGCTGCCGGTCGGCGTGACCAGGCAGCTTCGCCCAGGATCCAGCTTGTTGCGCGAGCTCGCCGCCGCGGCCACCTGCCGCACTCGCTTCGTCGCGGTCTACTCCGATCGGGACGAGGTGGTGCTGCCGCGTAGCAGCGCCGCGCTCGAACATGGCGACCTCGACGTGGAGCGCGTCCCGGTGCACGGCGTCGGACACCTGTCGCTCTTGATGAACCGTGATGTGATTCACACGGTGATCGAACGACTGGCTCGATCAAGCGCTGATCGCGACGATGACGGACCCGAATAAGCACCTAGCCACCGGCAATCTGCACCGCGGCGCGAACCGTATTGGTCAGATCGTGAAGTAAATCGGCACAAATTTGTGCCGGGCCGAAACCTTAGGTTACGGTTCGGCATCGTCAATCCGATAGGCCCAGCGTCGGGGTTGGTCGGTCTGCGTTCGCATGCCGCTGAGCCGTCGTAAGCCCACCTCCGACCCTGCTGTACCCGGGGATTGTCCCGGTGTTTGTCACGCCGCCATTCGATGAATCCATTCGAAGAGACGAGGAGCAACCAGAGTTGGGACGTCACAGCGCCAGCCCTCCCAACTCAGGTCCCGCCGCCCCGGTTGATGCCGAACAGATCACCACTGCTGCGATCACGGTCGCCCCGTCCGCAACTCCCACTGCCGACCGCATCGCAACCCGCTGCCAGGAGCGGGCCGCCCGTCGGCAGGCTCGACCGATCTGGCGCCGACCGGTTGCCCCGATCGTGATCGTGGCCGTCGCCACGGTAGCCATCTGGGCTGGCGACGGTGCATACCACCAGTTCTCCGGACATCCCGCGGCCGCGGCCAGCGCGGCCGACGTCAAGCTCGACCTCAACGCCCTCGCTTCCACCCAGGTGCAGCAGTTGGACGGTGGCAGCGAGCGGGTGTCGCGCAGCAGCCGGACCGTCGAAACGCCGTTGGATGCCGACGCGACCGCCATGCCCGCCCGGCCGAGCCTGCCCAAGGTCGAGGCCGGGCGCACCGTGCTCGGCACCTGGATCCGGCCAAGCGCGGGCGGTGAGTCGTCCTGCTTCTGTGTCCGATGGGGCGTCTTCCACGACGGCATCGATCTGGCCGGGCCACTCGGCTCACCGATCGTCGCCGTCGGCGACGGCGTCGTCGTCGAGGCCGGCCCGAGCGAAGGCTTCGGGCACTGGATCGTGATCCGGCACAGCAACGGCGACTTCTCGGTCTATGGACACATGTACTCGGTGCTGGTCACGGTGGGCGAAAAGGTGACGGCCGGCCAACACATCGCAGATATCGGGTCGGACGGGCAGTCCACCGGTCCACACCTGCACTTTGGCGTAATGCACGGAAAATTCATGGGTCCTTATATAGATCCGGTTCCATGGCTGAAGGCTCGGGGCATCGACGTGGGCAGCTACGATCCCAACGCATGATTAGTCACTGGCAGCGCTGAACTCATCGCCGGCGGCGCGACGACCAGCGAGGAGCACCAGTAGATGGCGAGCACCCAGCAGGCCAACCGGCCGCCGCTGCGGGAGCTGCGGCTGCCCGAAGAGGTCATCGGTCAGGGCGGTAAGTCCATCGCCTTGCGGTGGGTGCTGTCCCGGGCGCTGACGCTGGCCATCATGTCCTTTTTCCACGAGGCCGACGTGTCCGGCGACGTGCAGTACTACGCCCGCAGCCTGCATCAGATGTTCTCCGGCGGCAATATCCACGACACGCTGCAGGAATACCCACTGCCGGTCTTCGGCGTGCTGCTGCCCCAGTTCCTGCTGGGTTTTCTCAATCAGGTCGCCTTCACCATCCTGTTCGTGGTGTCGATGTTGATGGTCGACGCGGCGTTCGCGCGGTTGCTGTGGCGCGCCGACGGCCGGCGGCGCGGTGACGCCACCAACCTGTGGCTGTGGTTCGTCCCGGCCATCGGGCCGCTGGCCTACTTCCGCTTCGATCTGGTGCCCGCGGTGCTGGCCGGCGGCGCGGTGCTGGTCGCGATCCGCCGTCCGGCGGTGGCCGGCGCCCTGACCGCGCTGGGCGCCGGCCTCAAGCTGTGGCCGGTGGTGATGCTGCCGACCTTCCTGATCCGCCGCGGGGACCGCCGCCCCGTGCTGGCCGGCTTCGCCATCACCGGGGTGTTGCTGATCGGGGTTTCCGTGGCCGTTGCCGGCGTGAGCCGGGTGATCTCGCCGCTGCACTGGCAATCTGCGCGCGGCCTGCAAATCGAATCCGTGCCGGCCGCGCCGCTGATGGTGGCCCGGGCGTTCGATCACAGCACCTGGACCCTGGCCATATCTCGCTACAAGGCGTGGGAGATTTTCGGCCCCGGCGTATCGGCGATGGTGCGACTGTCGTCCGTACTGACCGTATTGGGCGGCGTCCTGCTCGTCACGCTGTGGTGGCGGGCGCATCGCGCGAACACCGCGGGCGGCGCGTCGGCCGAGACGCTCGGCTGGGTGTTCCTGGCCACCGCGCTGATCGTGACGATCACGAACAAAACGCTGAGCCCGCAATACCTGTTGTGGCTGGGCGGCCCGATCGCCGCCCTCGCCGTCCGGGCACCGGCCAATCATGCGGTCCGGACGTTCGGCCGGGCGCTGTTGATCGCCGCCGTGCTCACCCAGTTGATCTATCCGATCGGCTACCAGGGCCTGACCAATCACGTCGCGATGATGCCGGTGTGGACGTTCGTGTTGTTCGCGCGCAACGTGCTGCTGGTGTGGCTGACCTGGTACGCCGTCCGCCAGGTGTGGCGCCAGACTCGCGCGGTGAAACCGCCCACCGACGCCCACGGCTTGGACGGCTTGGACGGCTTGGACGGCTTGGACAGCTTGGACAGCTTGGACAGCTTGGACAGCTTGGACGGCTTGGACGGGACAGCGCCGGACGAGGCCCAGCAGGATGGGTCGTAGTGGGTCGGGTTCTGTCAACTGAGCGTCGCGCGGGTGGGCTGGGCGGTGATCTGTTGCTGCTGACGGCGGCCGCGATCAGCGCCACCAGCAGCTGGTCGACCACCTCCGCGCCGTACAACCTCGCCGCGATCATGCTCGGTGCGATCGCGGTCAGCGTCGGGATCGCGCGGTTCGGCCTGGGCACGCCCCGGCCCGTGAGCGTGATCGCGGCACTCGTCATCACATTGATCCCGCAGGTGAAACGGCCGCCGTCTCCGAACGTTCACCAGACCGCGTTCTATCCATGGTCGGTCGCGATCGGCGTGGCGGCGGTGTTGTTCCTGATGCTCGCACTGTTGGCGGCATTCTCCGGCCGCTCGGACTCTGCGCTGTCCGCGGCGCTGACCCAGGCGAGTTGGCCGCTGCTCGGCGCCGGGTTTGCCGCAATGACCGTCGCGGTGCTGATCACGGTGCCGGGCGGGACACATCCCGAGATCGACGTCTGGTCCATCTTCCAGCAGAGCGCGGCCGGCTTGTTCCACGGCATCAACCCTTACCGGATAACGGATTTCTCGGTCCCGGCCGGGCAAACTGCCAACTGCTTCAACTACCTGCCGGTCAGTTTCCTGGCCAGCTGGGTCGGCTGGGTCAGCGCCGATGACGTCCGCTATTCCGAGGACGTGATCATGCTGTGCGGCTGGCTCGCGCTAGCCGCAGCCATCGTGGTCCGGACCGAGCGCGGCTCGCGGATCCGGTTCACCGCACTGACGTTGTTGCTCACCGGCATCACGCTGGCCGGCACGTTGCGGGTGGCGCAGCAGGCGTGGAACGAGAGCCTGATCCTGGGCTTTCTGCTTATCGGAGCGGCCATCCTGCTGCTCGCCAACTACCCGACTGTCCTACCGTCACGTCGCCATGCCAACGCACGGCTAGGACTTTCCGGAATGGCCGGCCTTGCCAGCTCGTCCTCGTTGCCGATCGGCCTAGCGCTTGCGACCAAACAGCATGTTGCCCTGATCCTGCCGTTGCTCGCGTTCTGGCCCACGATCGGCTGGCGGCGTACCGGATACGCCGTGCTCACCGCGTTCGTGGTCAGCGCGCCGTGGGTGTTCTGGGATTTCGGGCGGTTCAAGAAATGCACGGTCGACTTCTTCCTCGACATCGAGGAGCGCAAGGATTCTATTTCGCTGTGGCGATTCCTGCCGCACCCGACGCAGAATCTCGCGGTGCTGCTCGGGCTGGCCATCGCGTACTGGCTGGCGTTCAAGTTCGTCCCACGCACAGTGGGCGGCTTGCTCGTATCCGCGGGCCTCGTGCTGTTCGGCTTCGACCTTTCGAACAAGCAAACATTTGAGAACCAGTGGTGGTTGGTGGCGCAGCTGCTGGTGTGCGGGCTGGCCGTCGGAGTGGTGGAGTCAGAGCTTGTGCAACGGCGCAAACCTGAGTACGAGCCACTTGCGGCCGAGTGACCCGAAATCCACCTCGGCCTGAGCCTTCTCGGCCGCGCCCCGGACCGCGACTACAGTCCCCATCCCGAAGCCGTCGTGGGTGACCCGGTCCCCCACCTGCAGGCTGGGGATCGGTTTGGTCAGCTTGGCGGCGCCGAACGTGGATCCACCCGACGTACTCTGCCGGCCGCCAGCCCCGGACTTTGCCCGGTAACCGTGGTCGGAATACCTTCCGGAGCCGGCGTCATCGTCGCCGTAGCCGACGAATGGTTGCCGATCGACGGCACCGGACCACTGCACGAGCTCAGCCGGCACCTCGTCGAGGAACCGCGATGGCGGGTTGAACTGCGGGCTCCCCCACGCCGAACGAGTAATGGAACGGGTGAGATAGAGCCGGTGCTGGGCACGGGTGATGCCGACGTAGGCAAGCCGGCGCTCTTCTGACATTTCGACCGGATCGGAGAAGGTGCGCTGGTGCGGGAAGATCCCGTCTTCCATACCGGACAGGAACACCACCGGGAATTCGAGCCCCTTGGCGGTGTGCAGCGTCATGAGTGTGACCACGCCGCCGCTGGCATCAGGGATGGAATCGGCGTCGGCGACCAGGGACACGTGCTCCAGGAATGCGGCCAGGTCGGCCGGCGCCGGCACGCCGTCCACGCCCTCGACGATCTGGGCCCGTTGCTCTTCGAATTCGGCCGCGACGCTGACCAGCTCGCGGAGGTTGTCCACGCGGCCTTCGTCCTGCGGATCGTTGCTGGCTTCAAGCTCACGCAGGTAACCCGATCTGGCCAGCACCTCTTCGATGACGTTGCTGGGCGAGCCGTGCTCTTCGCTGGCCGCGATTGCCCTTAGTTCACCAAGTAATTTCACGAAGTCGGCGATCGCGTTGGCCGAGCGGGACGCCAGCCCGGGGATGTGATCGGCCCGAATCAGCGCTTCGGCGAACGGGATGCGTTCCTGTTCGGCGAAGGTCTCGACGAAGAGTTCCGCCCGATCACCGATCCCCCGGCGCGGCGTGTTCAGAATCCGACGCAAGCTCACGACGTCAACCGGGTTGGCGATGACCCGCAGATAGGCCAGGATGTCGCGCACCTCTTTGCGCTCGTAGAAGCGCACCCCGCCCACCACCTTGTAGGGCAGCCCGAGCCGGATGAAGATGTCCTCGAATACCCGTGACTGGGCATTGGTGCGATAGAAGACCGCGACGTCGGACGGCGATACCGTGCCGGCGTCGGTGAGGGCATCGATCTGCTCGGCGACCCAGCGGGCCTCGTCGTGCTCGTTCTCGGCCACGTAACCGGCAATGCCCTCGCCGTCACCCGCGTCGGACCACAGATTCTTCGGACGCCGGTCGGAGTTTCGGGCGATCACCGCGTTGGCGGCGCCGAGAATCGTCTGGGTGGAGCGGTAGTTCTGTTCGAGCAGGATCGTGGTGGCGTTCGGATAATCGCGTTCGAACTCGTCGATGTTGCGGATGGTGGCACCACGGAATGCGTAGATCGATTGGTCGGCATCACCAACCACGCATAGCTCCGCGGGCGGCAGCTCGATCTCGGTCATGCCCTGGCACAGCTCTGACACCAGTACGTACTGAGCATGGTTGGTGTCCTGATACTCATCGACCAGGACGTGACGGAATCGGCGGCGGTAATGCTCGGCCACGGCGGGATAGTCCTGCAGCAGGCGCACCGTCGTCATGATCAGATCGTCGAAGTCCAGCGCCTGCGATTCAGCCAACCGGCGCTGATACCGCTCGTAGATCTCGGCCACGACCTTCTCGGTGGCGTTGCTGGCCCGATCGGAGAACTCGGCCGGCGTGACGAGTTCGTTCTTGAGATTCGAGATCTGGACCGAGATACCCCGGGGCGGGTACCGCTTGGAGTCGATGTTCAACTCGCGCTGCACCATCGCAATCAGCCGCCGCGAGTCGTCAGCGTCATAGATCGAGAACGAGGACTTCAAGCCCAGTTCTTTGGCCTGCGCGCGAAGGATCCGGACGCACATGGAATGGAACGTGGACACCCACATCACGTTGGCGCGAGGCCCGATCAGGGCAGCGACGCGCTGGCGCATTTCACCGGCAGCCTTGTTGGTGAAGGTGATGGCCAGGATTTCGCCCGGCTTGACGTGCCGATGAGCGAGCAGGTAACCGATGCGGTGAGTGAGCACCCTCGTCTTGCCCGAACCGGCCCCGGCGACGATGAGCAGCGGCGAACCGGAGTGGGTGACGGCGGCCTGCTGCTGCGGGTTCAGCCCAGCCAGCAGCGACTCGTCAGTCAAAGCGGGACGAGGGCCCGACCGGGGTGCGGTGGCGACCTCGAACAAGCTGATTGCGGCATCGGAAGACATTGAGTTCAGGGTACGACGCCCCTCTGACGATTCCCGCTTCGCCGACTGTCCTAGTGCCGACTGTCCTAGTGCCGACTGTCCTAAGGAGGCGTTGCCATGGCCTCGGGCGGGTAGGACTTTTCAGAAGGGCAGCCGAACCTCGTGATGAACCTGACTTGCCGGATACGACCCCGGCGTGACACTATCGCTGGGTGCAGACCACCGGTCGTTGGTTTTTTTATGGGTATCGCTATGCGACTCCCACCGTGACCGGTTGACCTGACACCAACCGCAACGCCCTGGGCCGCTAAAGCCCGGGGCGTTTTGTATGTCCGGGGCAGTCACCAGCAGGGCGCGCACTGCCCCAACCGAGAGGACCATCGTGAACAGCACCACCGACGTCAGCGCTGAGACACCGGCAGCGCCGGTCACCGCCACTGAGTCCGGAAACACCGACACATTGCGGGGGCAAATCGATGCCCTCGACGCGGCGATCGGCCGGCTGGTCACCGAGCGAGCGCAGCTTTCGCGGCGAATTCAGACCGCGCGCATCAACTCCGGTGGTACCCGGGTCGAACTCGGCCGGGAACGCGCCATCCATGATCACTACCGGGCCGCGCTCGGCCCGGACGGCACCGCGATCGCTGACGCCGTGCTGCGCGTCTGCCGGGGAGCGCGTAGCTAACCGCCGGACGGACCGCCGAAAGAGTCCTACTGATACGTGGCCATGGCGACGCCTGACTAGGACATTCGAGAGTCGGCGTCAGACCAGGCGGCGGTCGGCGGCCCAGCGGGTGAGCTGGTGCCGCGAGGACATCTGCAGTTTGCGCAGCACATTCGAGGCATGCGTCTCAACGGTCTTGATAGAGATGAACAGCTCGCCACCGATTTCACGATAGGAATACCCGCGCGCCAGTAAGCGCAGCACTTCCTGTTCGCGGGGCGTCAACTGATCGAGCTCCGGATCCACCGACGGCACCGGCCCGACGTCCCCGTCGCGGAACGCATCCAATACGAAGCCGGCCAACCTCGGTGAGAACACCACGTCGCCCTCGGCCACCCGGGTGATCGCGTCGGTCAGATCCGCACCGGAAATCGTCTTGGTGACGTAGCCACGCGCCCCGGAGCGAATCACCGAGATGACGTCCTCGGCGGCGTCCGACACCGACAAGGCCAGGAACCGGACGCTGTGCAACACCGGAAGTACCGCGGCCACCACGGCCGGACCACCGCCGTCGGGAAGATGGACGTCGAGCAGCACTACGTCCGGGCGAACGTGCACGATGGTCGAAATCGCCTCCGCGACGCTGGCTGCCTCACCGACGATGTCGACGCTCTCGCCGATCTCGGCGCGGACGCCGGCCCGGAACATGGCGTGGTCGTCCACGAGCACGACCCGCGGCTTGGCCGCCGGCGCAGTACCAGGCGCCGTACCAGGCGCCGTACCGGGCGCCGGCAGCTCCGCCGGGATCGGATCGCGGCTGGCCGCATCTTCGGGACTCGTCATGGCAGTTCCATTCTCAAGGTGATTTCGGTGCCTTCGTCAGGCGCCGACTTGATGGCGGCCGTGCCCCGCTGGCGGGCCAGCCGTCCGATGATCGAACCGCGAACCCCCTGCCGGTCCTCGTCGATCGATTCCGGGTCGAAGCCCACACCACGATCCCGGACGAAGACGGTGACCTCGGTGTCACTGACCTCGGCGTACAGCGACACGGTTTGCACCTTCGCGTGCTTGGCCGCGTTGACCATCGCCTCACGGGCGGCGGCCACCACCGCATCCAGCCGGACGTCGAGGCTGCGATCACCCACGACCACCACGTCGATCGTGATGGCGTAGCTGTCCTCCACCTCGGCGGCGGCCGCGTGCAATGCGGCAGCGAACAGGCCGTTGGGAATCCCGGTGCCGTACAACCGCGATCGCAGTTCGCGTTCCTGGCTACGCGCCAGCCGGCTCACCTCCCGCGGCGAACCGGCACTGCGCTGGATCAAAGCGAGCGTCTGCAGCACCGAGTCGTGCAAATGCGCGGCCAGCTCCGCGCGTTCCTCGACGCGAATACGTTCCCGGCGCTCCTCGGTCAGCTCGCGGACGAGCCGCAGCCACCAGGGGCCGGTAATCAGCGCAAGTCCGGCGCCGGTCACCAACATGGCCACGAGCCCGATACCGACCGCGGCGAACCCGGCCCGCGCAAGGATGAACACGCCACCGGCCAGCACCAGCGTGATACCCGCGACGATTCGAAGGATGCCGGCCCGGTCGAAGGTGTTCGCGCCGAGCGAGCCGCGCGACAACCGGCGCCAACGTTCACGCTCGGTCTCCGACGCCTGCCGCCACAGCAGTGCACCACCGAAGCACGCCAGCAGGGACGGCACGAACCACCAACCCAGCGGCAACGTACGGATGTTGAAGGCCAGCACGGCCAGCGCGGCGATGATGGCAACTACGAAGACGAACGCTGAACGCTTGCTCCGCGGCGGCTCGTGCGCGGGTGCGGGCAGCACGATCCAGAAGGCGCCGTACAGCACAATTCCCATGCCGGTGCCCAAGGACAGCGCGATGAACGCCAGCCGGATCCAGCGCCGCGAGAGACCCAGGTGATCAGCCAGACCAGCCGCGACCCCGGCAACCCGACGGCCTTCGGCGACCCGGTAAAGGCGCGGCGGTACGGCAGCAAGGTCCGGCCCGGCCGCCGTCGAAGGCGTCGGCGGCACCGAAGGCATTGCGGGCATGGTGGCATCCATCGTGTATCCATCATCGCCGCTTGACCCCGGCCCGGCATCAGGCAGCACCCGGACTTCGGCCGGCGCAAAGAATCAGGGCCGGCTCGGGGGCCTCACCGATACCGTGAAATGGTCGATTCCCGCAGGCTGATCGGTATGACAACGATGACTGACTCCGGTAGCGGAGCAACGAGCGGTCCGCAGGGACCGGCCGGCCCGCAGGGTCCCGGCACCGCGCAAGGACCGGGCGGTTCATTCGGTCCACATAACCCACCGGGATCCGGCGCACCAGGTACTTCCGGCGGCCCGCAGGGACCCGGTGGTCCATTCGGCCCGCAGGGACCCGGTGGTCCATTCAGTCCGCAGGGACCCGGTGGTCCCGGCGGTCCGTCCGGCCCGTGGGGTCCACCGAGCGCTGGCGGTGCCGGGTCGGGTTTGCCCACCGGCCGTTCTCTTCGACGAAGCAGCACGGACCGGATGCTTTCCGGCGTGTCCGGTGGCCTCGGGCAATATTTCGGCATCGACCCCGTGGTGTTCCGGGTGCTGTTCGCAGTCCTGTCGTTCTTCGGCGGCGTCGGTTTGCTGATGTACCTGGCCTGCTGGCTGCTCATCCCCGAGGTTGATGTCGAAATCTCCGCGCTGGACAAGGGCATCGAGAAGTTGCGCGTTCGCCGGGTACCACCCTGGCTGGTGATTTTCGGAGGCGCCCTCATCCTCTGGTTGGGCTGGTTCTCTTGGTGGGCACCGGGGCCGACGTTCCCGGCCGTCGCACTGGCCGCGGTACTGCTCGTGGTGCTCGTCCACCGCTTCTCCAAGACGCCTGGATCCCCACAGTGGCAGGGTGGGCAAAGTGGGCAGGGCGGTCCAGTTGGGCCAGGCGGCGGTTCGCCCGGCTACGGATACCCGCCGCCATATCCACCGCCGCCAATGGGACCGACGGGATCGCACGGGATCGATGAAGCTCGCGAGCCGGGCGACGCTCAGCCGGCTCAGCCGGCTCAGCCGACGGGCTCGCCGGTGCTCTGGCCGGACGCAGCAAGCACCGGCGCCAGCGAGGGCAACCCGACGACCAGCGATGACACCAGCACCAGCCAGTTCGGTGACACCAGCCAGTTCGGTGACACCAGCCAGTTCGGTGCTCCCCCGACCGGACCGATGTTCGCCGGAGCGCCGGCCACCGAGCCGTTGGTGGCGCCGCTCAACGACTACCGGCGCTCGATGCGGGACTGGTACAGCGAGGCGCGCGAAGCGCAGCGAGCCCGGACCGTGCGCCGACGTCCCATCAAGATCGGGGTCGGGTTGGCACTGCTACTGGGCTGGGGCATCGTCGGGATCGCCAACGCGTTCAACCGGGTTCCGTTCCCGGTCTACCTCTGGGTGGGGTTGGCGGTGCTGGTCACCGGATTCCTGGCCAGCCTGGTCAGCCGGCGTTCCACCTTCATTCTGCTGGCCCCGATTGCGCCGCTCACTGCGCTCGCCATCGTCCTGGGCGGCACGCACGCCAGCCTGTCCGACGGCAGCGGCAAGGTGGGTGTGGCGCCCAGCTCGATTGAACAACTCTCCGATCAACGACAGTTCGCCGGACAGAGCACCGTCGATCTGACCCGCTTGAGCCAGCCGACCAGTGCGAAGACGATAACGGTGACCCAGGCCGCCGGTGAAGTCGTGCTCCGGGTGCCCACCACGATGAACACGGTCATCGACGCCAAGGTTCACATCGGTGACATTCAGATCGGCAGTTCGCATGCGGTCGGAGAATATGTAAGCGGAGCCAACACCAGCCTCATCGTGCCGGCCCCGAACGGTGCCAGCGGCCCGCAGGTGACCATCCGGGTCCGGCTCACGGTGGGACACGTCCAGATCGATCGGGTCGGCTAACCCCGTCGCTCGCTAACGGCTGCCGACGAGGCTCTCTCGTCGGCAGCCGTTCAGACGTTGTCCGGTACGGACAACAACGGCCAGATGCCCGCTAGCCGGGTTCTGGTCGGCTCGTGCTCGACGGTGCCGTCTGCGGCCACCATGTCTCGCTGTACCGGGACGTCGAGGCAGGCCGGCTCGATGATGTTGGCCTCGACGTAACCGAGGACGGTACGGAGCTGGGCCAGCGCGCCGAGACCTCGGCCCGGCGCGGCCACGTTCAGCCACGCGGCGGGCTTTCCGGCCAGCACGGTGCCGCCGACGGTCCAATCGAGCAGATTCTTCAGGCTGCCCGGCATCGATCCGGCGTACTCCGGAGTGCAGAAGATCACGGCGTCGGACGCCGTAATGACTGAGCGTAGGTCAGCTACCGGACGGGGTAGCGGCTCGACGTCGGCATCGGGATTGAAGGCCGGTAGCTCAGCCAGACCCGTAAATCTGCTGGTTCGAGAGCCCGCGGGAGTTGTCGCCCGCACCGTGTTGAGCGCGGCATCATTGGTCGAATTCACACGAAAGCTGCCACAGATCAGGAGTAGTTGCATAACGCTCCGTATCGGAACTTTCGACGGAACCCGCATAACGCACATCCCGCCCTTTGACAGGTTGATGGTGCAACCGTATCGTCGCGCCGTAGCTCGTGAATATTCACAGCGACTTTATATCTTCCGGGGGATCCGTTGCGTCGTCGTCGTCTTGTTCTTGCTATCGCCGCAGCCGTCTGCCTAGCCGGCTCGCTCGCCGTGCCGTCCGTGGCTGACGCCGCCACCGGCCCAGCGATCACCGGGACCGCCACACCCACCACCACCGCCCCCGGCGGCGTGGTAACGATGGGCTACAGCATCACCACCGACTCGGCCTACACCGCGGCCAGCGTGATCGCGGTACCGAGCACCAGCCTCACCTTCGTCCCCGGATCGGTCACTGTCGATGCCGTGCCACAGCCGGCCATTACGCCTGCAGCCGGCGCATTGACCATCCCGACGCCGGACGAACCGGTCGCCGCCACGCACCTCGTCACCTTCCAGGTGACGACCGCGACGACCGCCGCCACCGCGGTCGTCTCCGCGGCAGCCTTCCGCTATACCGATGCGACACACCTCACCGGCAACACCATCAACGCCGCTCCGGTTGTGGTTGACCCGCCGAACCTGAGCCTGGCCGTAGGCCCGACCGGTGCACCCACTGAGTTGAAGCTCGGACGCGGCGACGTCGGTGCCCTCGGTGTCATCCTCGAGAATCACGGCGGGGCGGCCGCTGGCGCGCTCGCCGTCGTGCTGCCGGCGTCGTTGGCCATGTTTGAGAACGACATCCAGGTCAACGGGGACGACGTCGTCTGCGCGGCAAGTCTGGCCACTCCCGGTCAGCTCAGCTGTCCGCTCGGCGTGCTTGGTGCCGCCACCAGGCTGGAACTCGTCATCCCGTTCACCACCACCAGGTCCGCCGTCGTCGGCGACAGCGGTGCGCTGACGTTTGCGGTCGCGCCCACCAATCCCGCGATCACTGATGCCGTCCCGGGCGACAACGCGGTGACTATTCCGTTCGCCATCGTGGCGTCCCCGCATACCGTCGCCACGATCTCGACCAGCAAGCTCAAGGTGACCGTCGGCCAGAAGCAGATCCTGACCCTGACGGTTCGCAACGACGGCCCGGGCGTGGTCGACGCCGGTGTTGGACTGGTCGCGCTGGAAAACGACGACTTCAACATCACCGCCTTTGACGGCAAAGAGATCAGCGACGCCGGCATCCTGGCGACGTCGCCGGCGATCGCCCAGCTGACGCATCTGGACCCCGCGAAACACAGCGCGATCGCCCACAACCTCGCCGACAAGGCGATTACCCAGGCCACCGACCCGAGTGACGACGGCAGCGATCCAGGCCACCTTCGCGCCTGGGATCTCGGCTCGTTGGCCGCCGGCCAATCCATCGTTGCCCACCTGACGGTGCAGGCGGTGACCGCGGGAGCAATGCAGCTTGCGGTCGTCCCGCTCACCTCGCCCGGTGACCCGAGCTGCGACCTCACGGGTGACGCCCTGCCGGCCTGCGTCGCCCTGGTGTCGCTGCGTGCGGTAGCGCCGGTTGCGGCACCAGTCGTACCCGCCGCCGTTCATCACAGCGCCACGCCGACCGCCACTGCCACCGCATCGCTGGCGGCAACCGGCTCGCGCAGCACCCTGCCGACGCTGCTCGGACTGGCGATGCTGCTGGCCGGCGCGGCCGCGATCCGGCTGGGACGACGTCGGGCCTGAACCGATGCGTTGCGGGCCCGGCTGAAGTCAGGCCGGGTCAGACGACGCTGTTGAGGAAATCCAGGGACGGCGTGAAGAAGTATTCGCCACCCTTCAGCGTCACCGCCTGTGGGACCGGATCGACCTCGACCGCAGAGCTTGCATTCCAGAACTGCGGTTGCGAAATCTTGTCGCGCGGGCCCTGGCCGATGACTTGGTCCAACCCCGGGGGTGGCGTGCTACCCGACACTCTCGGGAAATTCGGGTTGTCCACCCAGGTCTTCTGCACGAATTCGAATTGCTCGGCAATGTCAACGTTATAGGCCATGAACAGCAGTCCAACCCCGCCGGCCGGCCGCGACGAAGGTGGCAGGTCGGCGTTCGGATCGTCCACCCGGTCGCCGTAGGTCTGGCCACGACGGGCCATGATGTGCAGCCGTTCCTGTGGTTCGGCCTCGAAGCCACCGGACCCGCGCGGATTGCTCTTTCGGATATGGCCGTGGAATGGGCACTTCAAGCCCTGCAGGTCGTCGTTGTAGTTGAAGCTGTTCGTGACCGGCAGCGCTGCCGCGTCGGTGCGCTGCACCGTCAACGGCGTGCCGTCCTCGAACCGCCCGATCAACATTGCGCCGGCCCGTTCGCGGTCCTCACCGATGAGTCCCAACTGATCGGCAATATCCTGCTCGGCTTGTTTGAACCGCCGGACATTCTGCTCGAGCTTGCGGTATACGAAATAGCTGCCGAAATCGACGGTCGGATTCGGCGAGGCCGGATCCGGCACGATCACACGGTCCAGCGGAAAGGCCGGATTCCAGACCACCGGGCCGGGTGACGTAGCGATCTCTCCGTCGATGTCCTGGGTCAGGAACAACGGTTGGCTGCGTCCGTCCACATAACCAAAGTGCTCGATTCCATCGGTGTTCGCGTTGTGCTGGCCATGGCCGGTCTCTTCGGCCACCACCGAGATCGATTCGGTGATCAGGTCGAGAACGTCATTACGACCGGCGGTCATTGCCGCGTCGGTGGCGTCGCCGACCAGGATCACCGCATGAATGGTGGACTGGTATTGCGGCTCCCAGACCGAGACGGGCGGATCGTGCAATTTCGTCCGCGTGTCATGGGCTTTCATCCCGAGTGCGAAGGACGCATCCCCCGGAACGCCGGTCGTGATGCCGAGCGCCGCGTAGCCCGCGGCGGTCAGACCGACGCCGAACCACGTGGTCCCCGGCGTGCCATCGGCGTGAAACGCCTCGATCTCGTCCAGATGAGTTCGGGCCGATTTGACCTTGGGGGCCAGCGCACGCAGGTATGCCTTCCCCTCCGTCGCGTCGGCGAAGTTCAGGAAGAGGATGGCCAGATGTTCGCGCACGTGCGGGCGCAGAATGTTGGCCTGCAATTGTTCGAGCATTGTTTCGGCGTCGCCGCTGGCGGTCTTCCAATCCAGCGGCGTACTCAGATCGACAGACATAGGAGTCTCCTCAGGTAGGTGCTCAGTACCAGAACGGAGCGACTCGGCCGGTCCCTGATACCGGGCCTCAGCTGGCTCGAAGGGAGAATCCGAGGCAGGCGGCCGCGGCCAGCGACGTCAGCATGCGGACGTGATTCCAAGCCGTCCACCAGGTTTCGTAATGCGACCAGGCCGCCGCCGAGCCCGCCGCATTCGGATCCAGTCGGGCCAGGGCGTCATTGCGGGGAACGTGATACGCGATGGTCAGCACGATGCCGGCCAGGTAGAGCGCGGCGGCAATCAGGTGTCAGATCGCCCATGGCTGATCCCGATGCCGAGCCGCCGACACCGCGAGCGCGCTGCAGACGATCGCGGTGCCGAAGAGCACGGACATGAACCAGGCGGTCGGTGCGGATTTGTTGATGCCCTGCATCGCCGCCATCCCTTGGGATGCGGGCAGCCTTCGCAGTCCGGCCATCACGAAGGACGAGAAGGCGAAGAAGACGCCGGCCACCAGGCCCGCGCCGAGCAGTCCGATCATGGTCAGCGAGCGGGGCAGACCATCGATCAGGGTGGCGGCATGGATACCCTCAGCGGCTTTCTCACCGGTCCCCGGGCCCAGGGTGCGTTCTTGCTCCGCTCCGAGTTGGACCCGCCGTGGTCGCTGCGCATCCAGGACGAGGCGCCGCTCACCGTCGCTGCCGTGGTGCGGGGCAGCGCCTGGGTGCTGCTGGACGACGGCACCCAGCGCGAACTGCACGCCGGTGACGTTGCCGTGTTTCGCGGGCCCGATCACTACACGGTGTCCGATTCCCCCGCCACTGCGCCGCAGGTGATCATCCATCCGGGGCAGGTCTGCACTACGCCGGACGGCACCAACGTGCAGCAGGCGATGAGTCTCGGAGTACGGACGTGGGGCAACAGCACGGACGGCGAAACCACCCTGCTGACCGGGACCTATCAGGGTGCCGGCGAGCTCAGCCGCCGGTTGACCGAGACTCTCCCGTCGCTGATCACGCTGCGGGCCGGCGAGTGGGAGTGCCCGGTCATCCCCTTACTGGCCGCCGAAATCACCAAGGACCAGTTCGGTCAGGAGGCGGTTTTGGATCGGCTGCTCGACCTGTTGGTGATCGCGATCCTGCGGGCCTGGTTCGACCGGCATGAATCGAGCATCCCGAGCTGGCATCGCGGCCAGTCGGACCCGGTGGTCGGTCATGCCTTGCGCGCCATGCACGACAACCCGGCACATCCGTGGACGGTCGTCGAACTTGCCCGGGCCGCCGGCGTGTCGAGAGCCGCGCTGGCTCGCCGTTTTCACGATCTGGTCGGCGAACCGCCGATGACCTTCCTGACGGGATGGCGACTGGCGCTGGCCGCCGACCTCTTGCTCGCGCCGGACGCAACCGTGTCGGCCGTGTCGCGCCAGGTCGGCTACGCCAGCCCGTTCACCTTCAGTGCGGCGTTCAAACGCAGCTGTGGACTGAGCCCGCTCCGCTATCGCCAACAACGACTGGCCGAGTCTGCCGCCGCCGAAGCGACCGGGACGTAATCCCCCGACCGTATCCGCTCGTGCGGTTATTAATGGCCGGACGACTGGATCGACGCTATCGCCACCGTCTGACCGCGTGCTTAGCTGTAGGCCTTTCCCCTGACAAAGGAGTGCTTGTGCCGAATTTCGAGGCCAATGGCGTGAAATTGCACTACGAAGAGGCTGGCAGCGGGCCGCCCCTGTTGCTCATTGCCGGCCTGGGGGCGAATCGAAATTCCTGGGCCACCGTCGTACCGGTATTAAGCCAGCGCTATCGCTGTATCACCTTCGACAATCGAGGCGCCGGCCAGAGCGACGTGCCGGAAGGGCCCTACACAATCGAGCAGCTGGCCGGCGACACGGTCGCGCTGCTCGAGCATCTTGGTACCGGGCCGATCCCCGCAATCGGATGGTCCATGGGCGGGGTGATCCTGCAGTCGTTGCTCATCGATTATCCGGCGGCGGTCAGCAAGGCGGTGCTGCTGAGCACGTTGCCCTCGTACACCGACGTGCAGCACGCCTGGCTCGACGGCTTGCTGGCGTTGCGAGCGGCCGGAGCCGACCGGATCACGCTAGGCGCAGCGGGCATTCCCTGGGGATTCACCGCGTACACGCTGACCAACCATCCCGCGGCCTACGCCGCCCTGCAATTGGCGCTGTCCGATCCGGAGCCGACGAGTAACGAGGGCTTCGCGGCGCAGGCCCAGGCAATCCGGGTCTTCGATCGGCGAGCCGAACTACACACCATCAGCACGCCGACGTTGGTCCTGGTCGGCGCCGAGGACGTGCTCACGCCGCCGAGCCAGGCCATCGAAATCGCCGAGCGGATCCCCGGCTCGAAGCTCGTCGTGTTGACCCGCGGCAGCCACGGGATGATCGTGGAATTCCCGGTGCCCGTACTGGCCGCCATCGAGGAATTCTTGACCACCGGCTAGCGGCTATTGCCCGATCATGACCCGTTCAGAAAACCCTGAACCGTCGTCAAAAATTCATCTTCCTGTTCGATGAATGGGTAATGACCGGCATTGGCAATAACCGCAAGCTGTGCGTTCGGGATGAGGCGCGTGAATTCTTCGGCGTATTCGGTCGGCACCAGTCCGTCCGATCCGCCGTTGACGACCAGCGTCTGCGCGCGGACGTATGGCAGCCGGCGGCGCAGCCCTCGGTCGGCAATCGGCCACATGAACTTCGTCGCCGTAGCCAGGTTCTGGGCCTGGAAGAACACTGCCCCCTGCGGATCCGCCGGATCGTGCTCGTAGATGGTCGGTTCCGGGTCCGGAATCGATTCGACGTCATGCCACTTCGCGGCTTTGACCGCGTCGGCGGCCCCGAACGGATCCTGGCAGGGCTGGTCGTCCAGCCAGAGGCCGAACGGGTCCACCAGCACCAGTTTCCCTACCGCTTCGGGGCTCATCGCCGCCAGTTCGGCGGCCATCATGCCGCCGGTGGAGTGGCCGATGATGTCGATCCGTTCCAGGCCGAGGGAACGCAACAGCTCCCGATAGAACAGGATGAGGTCCGGAATGTCCTGGACGTGCTCGAAGCCGGTGGACGAACCGTAGCCGGGTTGTTCCGGGGCATAGACAGTGCGCTGCTCAGCCAGGCGCTGCAGGAAGGACGCTCCACCTGGATGCCGCTCGTACCCGTGCAGGAACAGCAACGGCGCGCCGGTACCGTCCGTCCAAAGATTGACGTCGAAGGTTCCTACATTGGCAATGTCAAGGCTGGCCATCATTGCTCCTGAGCTCGGTAAGCGATCATCGAGGCATTCCGCGCGGCTTGATCACGGCCCGGACGAGGGTGCTCGAACAGTATCGACCGGCCCTGGGTTAGTAAAGAAGGCGAGTGGAATGGGTCACTGTCGCCGCTCGCCTGTCAATCAAGGCGTCGCGGATGGTATGACAGTCACCGGGAACGATCTGTGCTCGATCGAGTTTCATGAGCCGCCCGCCGGTCGGGCGCGGAGGAGTGACTATGAAGTTCCACTGGTTCGCTCAGGAATACCTGACCCGGCTGCCCGAGGACTACGGCCAAACCGTGCACAGCTCGTGGGTGGATCCGCCCATCGCCTACGCCGATCCGGCGCAGGTCGGTGAGGACTACCACATGTACATCCGGCTCATGCAGCAGGCGGATGAGCTGTTCTGGGATTCGTTGTTGCTGAACGAGCATCACCAGACCTCCTTGGCGATGACCCCGTCGCCGAACCTGATCGCGGCGATCCTTGCGGCTACAACAAAGAATTCAGCGATTGCTCTGTGCGGGAATTCGCTCGCGCTGTACAACCCGCCGATCCGTGTGGCCGAAGAAATCGCGATGCTGGATTGCATTTCTGGCGGCCGGATCATTGCCGGCATCGTCTTCGGAACGCCGATGGATACCGCCTTCTGCTACGGCGTGCCGCCCGTCGAATTGCGCGAGCGATTCCACGAGGCTCGCGAATTGATCCAGCGCGCGTGGAAGGCCGACGAGCCGTTCGCGTTCAACGGCAAGTACACCAAGCTGCGCTACGTCAATCCGTGGCCACGCCCCGTCCAAGAGAATCTGCCGATCTGGATTCCGGGCAGCGGCAGCGTCGAGACCTGGTCCGTCGTCAACGAGTACGACTACTGCTACGGGTACCTGTCCTTCTCCGGAAAGCAGAGCGCCACCCCGATCGTGAACGGCTTCTGGGAATACACCGAAGCCAACGGGGGCAACATGAACCCGAACCGGATGGCCTTCACCCAGATCATCTGCTGCGCCGACAGCGACGAAGAAGCCGAAGCGCAGTATTACGACGCGATCAAATACTTCTACCGTCAGAACCCGGTCGCCCTGGAATACGCCACCCCGCCCGGCTACAACACGATTGCCTCAATGCGTGCAATGACCGACCGCAGCAAGAGCATCTCAAACGAGCAGCGGCTGAAGGCGAGCCGGGGCGAGCTGAGCTTCTGGGAATACGACGAGTTGGGCTACATCATCGCCGGCACCCCGGAGCGCGTGGAACAACGTGTTCGCGAACTGGTCACCGACCTGCGCATCGGCCAGTTAATCACCTGTATGCACCTGGGCAATCTGCCCGAAGAAGTGGCCGCGAAGAACAACCACCTCTTCGGCACCCAGGTCGCGCCGAAGCTGCGTGACATCTGGGCCGAGTACGAGGACAACTGGACCCCGAAGGTCACCCAGGAACGCGCGAAGACCCACCAGTTGACGTCGCAGCCCGTGTGACGGTCAGTGGTCTTCGGCCACGCCGTCCGACAACGCCTCGCCCAGCTCCTTGATGAACGTACCCAGCTCGGCCTCGGCCTGCGCGGGGTCCCGAACCACGTGCTCGAACCGGATAGGGACCCCGGGCGTGATCAGCAGGTAAACGATCTTGAAGTCGGGATTGAGCGGGTTTGCGGTCGTTGGCATCCGTAGCCACTGCGGTTCGCCGCTGGCCACCAGCCGCGCCACGATAGTGCGGATCGCGTGCGACAGTTCGGTCGGGTACGAATATGCCTTGTCCCCGTAATACATAGTTGCCTGGACTGCCATATCGGTGCTCGCTCTCCGTGGAATCGGGCCAGATTCGTCCGACCCTAGCAATGCGAATGGCATCATTGAGCCGACACCGAATGGGAGTCGACGCAGCGCCGCTGCCATCGACCCGGCCACCGACGAGAGGCGACAACGAATGCGCAGCGCGACCGAAGTCGTTACCGACCACCTGAAGGCGCTCAACGCGCACGATCTGGACGCGATTGCCGCTGACTACACCGACGACGCCGTGTTGATCTTCCCGGGCGGCGTGGTCAGTGGGCTGCCTGCGGTGCGCGCAGCCTTCGGCCAGGGGATCGAGCGGATGCCCGACGCCGTCTACACCACCAAATCGATGACCGAGGCCAACGGCGTGGTCCTGCTCGAATGGACGTTGGAAGCCGCGGCCGCCACGGCCGATGACGGTATTGACACCATCGTCGTGCGGGACGGCATGATCGTTGGCCAGACCGCCCGATTCACGCCCAAACCGCGCTGACCGCGCCGACCCGGCTCGACCGAACTCAGTCGAATACGACCACCGAACGAGCGATCGAACCGCCACCGATCGCGGCGTAACCCTCGTTGATCTGGGACAGCGGAATCCGATTGGACACCAGCTCGTCCAGCTTCAGGCGACCCCTGGTGTAGAGGTCCAGCAGATACGGCAAGTCCTTACGGAATTGGACCGATCCCATGATCGAGCCCTGGAATCGGCGCTCCTGCAAGAACGCGGCCGCTGGTAGCTCGAACGTCCCGGACGCGACCCCGATCGCGGTGGCCGTACCGCCTCGCCGCAGCACGTTGAAGGCCAGTTCGTAGGTCTGTTTCAGGCCGAGCGCCTCGAACGAATAGTCCACCCCGCCCGCACCGGGAATGAGTTCGTGCAATTGCTCGACCGCATCGCCGCTGGAATTGTTGATGCCGTCGGTTGCGCCGAACTGCTTGGCCGTCTCGAGCTTGCCGTCGTTGATGTCGATCGCCACGATCCGGCTGGCCCCGGCCAGGACCGCGCCCTGAATCACGTTCAAGCCGACCCCGCCGCACCCGATGACCGCGACCGTCGCGCCTTCCGGCACCTTGGCGGTACGGATGACTGCCCCGACGCCCGTCGGTACACCACAACCCACCAGGGCAGCCCGGTCCATCGGGATATCTGGATTGATCTTCACCAGCGCGTTCTCGTGCACCAGCATCTCTTCGGCAAAGGTGGCCAGCCCGACGAATTGAATGGCCGGATCGCCGTTCGCCAACGACAGGCGCGATTTGTCGCCGTCGGCGCGGGCCAGGCCCTCCTGCAGGCAGAGCGTGGGTCGGCCGGACAGGCACCATTCGCATTGCCCACAAAATGCTGTGGGGTAGGAGATGACATGGTCACCGGGCTTTACGTACGTGACATCGGAGCCGACCGCTTCGACGACACCGGCGCCTTCATGACCCAGCACCGTCGGGCCCGCCAGCGGGTATTCGCGCTCCAGATAATGCAAGTCGCTGTGGCACAGCCCGGTCGCGCCGACGCGTAGCCGGACCTCGCGAGGCCCCGGATTGTCGATGGTGATGTCTTCGATTTCCAACTTGCCCGGACTCTCGAACAGCACGGCAGCTTTCATCAAACTCTCCCTTTGGGTAGAGGACGTTCCCCGAAGCGTCGCACCGGCAGGGGATCTGCACAAGGATTCAGATGATTCACAGGGATTGACCGGGATTGGCGGAACAGACCGTCCGGACGCCGATTGGCGACAGAATGGGCCAGCGGAGGCCGTTGTGCAACAAAGCTGAGCCGAAGTGTGTCTAGCTGGGCAGGAGGCAATGATGAGCGAGCAGGACGGATTCTCCGATTTCGTTCGGGCGCACACGTCAGACCTGCTGAGGTCGGCGTACCTGCTCACCGGCGATGTGCCGCTGGCCGAAGACCTGGTCCAGGACACGCTGCTGATCCTGTATCCGAAGTGGGCCCGCGTCCGCCAGGCCCAGCTGCCGCTGGCCTACGTCCGTCGCTCGATGGCCAATGCCTTCATCAACTCCCGCCGAGGTAAGTACAACGCGGCTCGGCGTGAAGTGCTCTTCTCCGACCCGCCGGACCGAGCGGTTTCGACCGACCCGATCGGGCCGTTCTCTGACGCCCAGCTGGTCGAGCAGCTGCTCGCCTCGCTGGCCGCGCGACCACGCGCCGTACTCGTGCTGCGGTATCTGCACGATCTCAGTGACGAGCAGATCGCCACCGACCTGGGCATGCGGGCGGGGTCGGTCCGAAGCATCATCAGCCGGGCGTTGGCGACGCTTCGCGAACAGCTCGAGCAAACCCAATTGAGCGCCCACCCGAAATACCCGCCGCCACCGCGGGAAACATCGCGGCCACCGAAAGGAGCAGCGTCATGAACGGCGATTCTGACCTGTCCGATCGAGTACGGGCCGCGATGGCCGCCAGCTCAGCCGCCGTCCACGATCGTCCCGACCTCGCCGAGCGGATCATCCGCACGGCCGAGCACTCCAGTCCACCCGTTCGGGGCTGGCGTCCCTGGCTCATCCCGCTGGCCGCGGCGCTGGCCGTGCTCGTGCTGTTCGGTGCGGTGGTGATCGGCGTCCGCCTGGTGGGCTCCAACGACGACAACCCGACAAACCCGCCCGCACCCAGCAGTCAGCCAACCGCCGTTTCGCCAACGGTCTCACCCACCCCGTCCCCGACAACGTCGAACGCAACCGGGGGGCCCACTTCGGGCGGCCCGACGGGATCCCCCACTGCCAGCGCGGTCGCCAATCACCCGTCCGGCGCCCTTCCGCCCGGCTTCGTCGCGGTCGATCTGACCTGGTCCTCGCTCGATCAGGGGTGGGCACTCGGGACGGCGCCGTGCGCGAGCGCACCGTGCACCTCGATCGTGCGGACGGACAACGGCGGCAAGACCTGGGTCGGTGTGCCCGCACCCGCGGCCGGACTCAGTTCGCAAGGTTCTTGCCACGGCGGATGCCTGACGAACCTGCGGTTCGCCAACGCCACAGTCGGCTATGCGTTCGGGCCGGAGGCGTTTTATCAGACCGTCAACGGCGGCCGTAGCTGGCAACGCCAAGCGGGCGGCGCCCTCGGACTCGAGGTGGCCGACGGTACGGCCTTACGGCTCAACGCGACGTGCCTGCCCGGTTGCCCATTCACGGTGCAGCGCGCCACGGTCGGCAGCACCAGCTGGCAGGCCCTGGCGTTGCCCCCGGGCGGCCTGTCCTTCGGAGGCAACCTGAGCCGGTCCGGCCACACGGCCGTGATCCTGAACCAGGGCCATGTCGCCGGTGGTGCGCAGGACGCCCGCTCGGTGCTGTTCGTCTCGAACAACGACGGGACCAGCTGGCGTACCGTGCACGAACCATGCCCAGCCACCACGACGACGTCCGGGGTGAGCGGCGAGGTCGATACCAGCGCGGTTTCGGTTGCCGGAGACGGCACGATCATGATCCTTTGCCGCCCTCGCACCGACAATGCCGGCGCGGCGTTCGCCATGACCTCGACTGATGATGGCGTCCACTTCCAGCGCAGCGCGACGTCGCTGACGAACGGCCGCGGGCCAGCCGGGGACGTCATTGCCGCCCCGTCGAAGTCGGTATTGCTGGCCTCGACCGATGCGCTGCGGCGCAGCGTAGACGGCGGCCGGTCCTGGACCGTTGTGTCCGGTGCCGTGAGCTACCTGGGTTTCGAATCGCCGACCGTCGGTCGAGCCATCCTCCAGCCCAGCGGCAACGGTTCCGGGTCGGCGACGATCCTGAGCACCGTGGACGGCGGCGCCCACTGGACGTCCTTCACGTTCCCCAGCTGATCGGCGACAAAACGTCGACCTGTCATTCCGTGATATATATCCGGGCAAACACATTCAGCCGGAGGGCAGCTAAATGAGTGAAAAAGGCATTGATCTCGGTCTTGTCATCCGTGATTCGGAAGCCGCGTTGCTGTTCTACCGCGACACGCTAGGCCTCGAGCATGTGGCCGACATCGAGAGTCCGACCGGCGTGATGCACCGACTGCAGTGGGGGTCGTCGCTGGTCAAGCTCAACCGGCCGAATTCCGCACCGGCTGCGTCCAACCCGGCCGACGGTTTACGCGGCGGCACCGGCATCCGGTACTTCACGCTCACCGTCGACGACCTCGACGACCTGGTGGCCAAATCCGAAGCTGGCGGCTACAAGACCGCGATTCCACGCACCGAGGTCCGCCCTGGCGTCGTCATCGCGATTGTTGAAGATCCGGAAGGCAATTGGGTTGAATTCCTGCAGGCCTGAGGGCCGGGACCGGTCATCAGCTAACGTGACCCGATGACTTCTCCAGCGCAGACCCGCGAAGACGTTGCGGCGCACCTGGACCGGTATTTGGCCACTTTCAACAGCGGCGATTTCACGCTGACGGCTGAGTCCTACTTGCTGCCATGCGCATTCATCGGCGTCGATGGTGTGCGCAACGTGGACACGACCGAGAAATTCGTCGAGCAGATGAGCACGATGGTCAGCAGCCTTCGCGCCCGCGGGTTCGTGAAGAGTTTCTGGACGGACAAGCAGATATTTCCGCTCGCCGACCGGCTTGCGCTGGCCTCGTGCACCTTCGAGCGTCGACGCGCCGATGGCACTGTCATCGAGGACGGCTGCGCGACGTACACCCTTCAGCGGGGCGACGGGGGCTGGCGAATCGTGTCCATCCTGGGCCACCCGGTGCCGACGAAGCTCATCGCGCCCGGCTGAGCTTGTCGGCCTGCGTCCGATAGATCGGTCGGGTTGGGCGCCGGCCTTGACCGGAGGAATCGGACTCCGACGCGCTCGAGTGTGATGCAGCTGAGGACCACGCCTTCGGACGGCGCGGCGGGCTTTGATTTCGGTTCACCGTGTCGATGAGATTGCCATGGCTCTTGGACGGCCGAGCGTTTCGGCATGCCTGATTGTGCGGGACGAGCAGGACAGCCTGCGGGCCTGCCTGGCTTCCGTCGCGCCATTTGTGGACGAGATCGTGGTGTGTGACACCGGCTCCACTGACGAGACGATGGACATCGCCCGCCAGGCCGGGGCGCGGTTGCTGTCCACCCCCTGGGCCGACAGTTTCGCCGCCGCCCGCAACACCGCCCTGGCCGCCTGTACCACCGACTGGGTGCTCAGCCTCGACGCCGACGAGACGGTGCTGGGCACCCCCAACTGGCTGGCGCCGATGCTGGCGGCCGGTGGTGACGACGTGGACGCCTTATCGGTCCAGATCACCACAGCCGGCGGCCCGGACTCGCGCGGCTTGAGCGCGCACAGCGAGGTGAAGTTGTTCCGCCGCACCGGCGTCGCCTGGATCGGCCGGGTGCATGAGCGGCCGGTTCGCATCGATGGTGCCCCGCTACGCACCACCGTGCTGCCGATCCAGACGCTCACCCTGGTTCATCACGGCTACCGTGATTCCGTCCAGGTCGCAGCGAAAGCGAGCCGCAACGCCCGGCTCTGCGCGCTGGAATTCGATGAACTGGTTGCCACCGGGGCTGCCCCGAGCGAGATTGCCCGGGCCGCGCTCGATCTGGGCCGCAGCCGGCTGGGTAGCGGCGATCCGGGCGCAGCGATTGACGCGCTGGAACGGGCCCGCCACGTCGAACCCGGTCGAGCACCCGAACTGACCTGGCTGTGGGCGACCGACTTTCTGATCCGTATTGCGTTGTCAGAGGCGCGCACCGATGACGCCGAAGCGTTGATCGGGCAATTGCGCGCGGCCGGCGCGCCAACTGAGTACTGCCGGTGGCTGCAGGCACAAATGCTGCTGCTGCGCGGGGACCTCGGCGCCGCCCTGCCGTTACTGAACGGGATCGTCGCACTCATCGATCTCAGCGGCAACGACCTGGACATGCAGCAGGTCTATCAGGCCCGAGCCTTAGTCCTGGCTGAGTTGGAACAGGGTCCAGGCCGCAACGGAGTGGCCGTCGCTTAGCGTCCCGTCGCTGATCATCGTCCGCACCTTCCCCGCGCTGAACCACTCATGGCGCATGTCCTGCTCGGTCTCTTCCCGCTCGGGCTGGCCATGGGTCAGTGCCCGAGCGAGGAAGACGTCATAGCCCTGATTGCTGTAGCCGTAGGACGCGTTCAGATGCCCGAGGTGTTGCCATTCGGCGGCGACGGCTCCAGTTTCTTCGCGTAGTTCCGCCGCGGCCAGTTCGGCGGCGTTGCCGGTCACGCCTGGTGGCCAGCCGCCCTGCGGGAATTCCCATTTGCGCTCACCAATGGTGTAGCGGAACTGCTCGACGAGCCAGAATCCGTCGTTCTCATAAGGCATGACCAGCGCAAAATCCGGCTTGTCGATGTAGCTGTACAGGCCAGTCGTCCCGTTCGGGAATCTGATCTCGTCCTCACGCAGGCGAAGCCATCGGCTCTGATAGGCCACGCGGGTACTGAGTCTCTCGATTCTGTCGCTCACCCGACGATCCTATGGAGTCCCGCCAACGGGCGAACGACGGCGGCCCTGGCAGCACCGGTCGGCACGGTCGGCACGGTCGGCACGGTCGGCACGGTCGGCACCGGCCAGAATTCGAGCGCGCCGGGACGCAACGTTTGTCGAGGTTCACCCGATCTAGCTGTCGATGCACATTCGGCAGCAGCCAGGGAGCCACCATGAATCGATTTGGTCCACTTATCGTGATCGCCGGGGCGATGCTCGCGCTCGCCGGCTGTGGCGGCGGAACCCCCGGTATGAGCACCTCCGGCCCGGGCACTGCCGGAGCGGATCCGGCGGCAATTGCCAGCGGCACCGTCGACAAGCTCGTCGCGAACCAAAGCGCCGTTGACTCCACCGCAGCTGGCCAAACCGTCGGCCAACCGGTCACTACCACCGCGCTCTCCGACCCGGCCTACACCGTCACGGCCCAGGGCGTCGGGGAGGTGACCGGCACACCGGACACCCTCATCGCCGTGATCGGGGTGCAGACCAGCGCGGCAAAGGCGAAGACCGCGCTGGACGACAACAACCGCAAGGCCGCCGCGGTCATCGCCGCGCTGAAAGGAAAGGGCGTTGCCGCAAAGGACCTGCAAACGAACGGTTTATCGTTGCAGCCCAGGTACGGCACCAAAGAAAACCAGATAACCGGTTACGACGCGTTCGAGAATGTGACCGCCACCCTGCGCGATCTTCACTCCGCCGGCGGCATCATCGACGCGGCGGTCACCTCGGCCGGTGACTCGGCTCGGGTCCAGCAGTTGAGCTTCGCTATCGGCGACGACACCGCCCTCCGGGCGACGGCACGCAGCAACGCAGTAACGCAGGCCCACACCCAAGCCGCGCAGATGGCGAAGGCCGCCGGCGCCGCGCTGGGGCGCGTGCGCTCCATAACCGAAGTGCCACAACAGCCCCAGGGTATGTCGGCCGGCTACGCCACGCCCTCGTCGTCGGGTGGTGACGCCGCCGGGTCTTCCGTCCCGCTCGAGCCGGGAACGCAACAGCTCTCGGTCGTCGTCACGGTCAGCTACGACCTGGCCTGACGGCCTCCGTCCCGGGCTCGATCGTCGGGATCGCCGTGCCTCAGGCGATAGCTTCTTCGCCGACCGGCTCGATCGAGGTCGCGGTGAACTGCGAGCAGAGCGCGAGCGCGCCGCCGGCCATACGAGGTCGCGTTCGTAGGCACCACGGCGTATCCGGCGTAACTACCCGAGTCGCCACTTCGTCGATCGACCCCCCGGACCGGGCGCGTCGCTAATGCGCCGATCCGCAACCGGTTGGAGTCAGGAACGCGGCGCGGCGCGGTTCCAGGTGAGTTCGGTCCGACGGCTGTCGCTGGCACTCGGATCGGCGACCACACTCAGGGTCAGCACGTCGCCTTCAAGGCGCGCCTGCCGGATCTGCACGCCGCCGACCCAGCCGGGCACGAAGCTGACCCGGACATGGTGTTTCAGAATCTCGTCGCCGACCTCCCAATCGCCGGCATAGCCGGCGA
>JAOPUZ010000026.1 GCA_025966315.1 Frankiales bacterium
TGGCCGGCGCGCTCAAGGAAGCTCAAGCCGCCGGCAAGATCGCCATCGTCGAGGTCATCAGCGACGCCGACGCACTGCCCGCGGTGCCACACGGTGGCCGCGACTTCTACGCTCCGGCGCCCAAGGCCTGAGCGTCGAAATAGCGGACGTGATGCACGCTGAGGAGGCTCCCAAGTGACCGCCACCGCGAACGCGAAACCGGGAACGGCGACCGCCGATCCGAACCTGCCGCTGGCCGGGATTCGGATCATCGATCTGACGATGGTGTGGGCGGGTCCGTTTGCGACCAAGCACCTGGTCGACCTCGGCGCGGAGGTCATCAAGATCGAGGGTCCCGGCCGCTTGGATCTGGTCCGCACGCTCACCGTCCCCGATCCCGAGGTCGATGAGCCGTACAACAACAGCCGCTATTTCAACGAGTACAACCGCAACAAGCTCGGCATGGCGATCGACATGCAGAAGCCGGCCGGCCAGCAGATCGTCCGGCGGCTGGCCGAGACCAGCGACGTACTGATCGAGAACTTCCGCCCCGGGGTGATCGATCGGCTGGGCTTGTCCTACGACGAGCTGCACAAGATCAATCCGCGCATCATCGTCGTGTCGCTGCCGGGGTATTCGAACATCATGCCGGAACGTGGCATCCCCGGTTACGGTCCGAACGTCGAGCAGATGGGTGGCCTCGCGCACTTCAACGGCTACCAAGACGGCACGCCGCAGAAGTCCGGGGTGTCCTACGGCGACCCGATCGCCGGGCTGGGCGGGGCGGCCGCGGTGTTGATGGCGCTGGTGCAGCGCGAGCGAACCGGCGTCGGCCAGTACATCGAGGCCAGCCAGCGGAACATGTTGATCGGACTGGTGGGTGACGGCGTCGTCGCTCACCAGTTCGGCAACGAACCGCACCGGATCGGCAACCGCAGCCGGATCATCGCGCCGCAGGGCGTCTACCCGTGTGCTGGTGACGACGGCGCATCCGCCGACGAAGCCGACTCCTGGGTGGCGGTCTCGATCGTGTCCGACGAGCAGTGGGTGAGTCTCTGCCAGACCATCGATCGCAAGGACCTCATCGAGTCCGGCCGGTACGCCGATGTCGTCGCACGCCGGGCGGCCCACGACGAGATCGACGAGATCATCAGCGGCTGGACTCGGGAGCGATCTTCCCGGGCCGCGGCTGATGCCCTGCAATCGGTGGGCATTCCGTCCTCACCGGTACTGACGCCCACCGGGATCCGCGACGATCCGCAACTCGGATCACGCGACTTCTTCCGGCCGGTCCAGCACCCGGAGCTGGGCGAGATGTCGATCACCGCGCCGACCTGGCACTTCCACGGCGTGAGCCGGGAACTCGAGGCGGCACCACGGCTGGGTGAGCACAACCGGTACGTGCTGACCTCGCTGCTCGACTACACCGACGACGAGGTGGACGAACTGGAATCCTCCGGCATCGTGGCCAGTCGTCCTCGCTAGGCACGGCCGATGCCCGTTACGGCCGCGATTCCGGGAGCGTAATGGCGCTCTCGCGATTTTGCTCCCCGAATCCAGAAACCAGAGGGTAAGCCGATGCCTGATCTGCCGCTCGTCGGGACCGTAGTCGTGGAGGTGGCGACCGGCACAGCCAGTGCGCTGGCCAGCCGCATGATGGCGGGTTACGGCGCCGAGGTCCTCAAGGTCGAACCACCGTCCGGCGACCCGATGCGAGGCGTGGGGCCGTTCCCGGCCGGGCATGCCGACGGCGAGACCAGCGCGGCCTTCCTTTATTTTCACGGCGGAAAGTCCTCGGTGGTGCTCGACCTCGATACCGCCGCTGCCCGGGCCGAGCTGGCGAATCTGCTGGCCGGTGCGGACATCCTGCTAACCGACGTCCCGCTGAGCAAACGGGAATCTCTCGGGCTGAGCGAGGCGCACCTGCGGGAGGCCGTGCCGCGGCTGACCGTGATCTCGGTGACGCCCTACGGCGAGACGGGGCCGCAGGCCAACTACCTGGCCACCGACCTGACCGAGGCGGCCTCCGGCGGCCAGATGTCGCTGATGGGCGACCCGGGCAAACCGCCGCTGAAGGCGTACGGCAACCAGGCCGAATGCCAGTCGGCGTTTCACGTCTACGGCGCCGCGATGGCCGCGCTGCTGCTCCGCTTTCGCACCGACAAGGGTTCTTACGTCGAGCTCGCCGTGCAGGAACTGCAGGCCAGCGCAATGGAAGCCCAGGGCCCGATGGCTTACAACCGGGATCCGGCGATGCCCGGCCTGAGTTCGCGAACCGGCAACGGCATGCGGGTCACCTGGTCGCAGTACCGCTGCAAGGACGGCTACGCGGGGATCTTCGTCAATGCCCCGAACCTGCCGTCCTTCTTCGAGGCGATCGGCCGCCCGGATGACCTCTCCCGCGCGCTGGACGACGAATTCATGACCGGTGAACTGCTGGCCTACGTCAAGGAATGGTGCGCCGTCCGTACCCGCAACGAGGTGTACGAGGTGGCTATCGCCATCGGGGCGCCGTTCTCCTACGTGGCCACGCCGGATGACCTGCTGACCTCACCGACGATCGAGCAGACCGGCATCTGGCGGGAGGTTCAGCACCCGATCGCCGGCACGTTCCGGGTTCCGGGGCCGCCGTTCCGCGCGTCCAACAGTGCGTTCGAGCTGCGGCCGGCGCCGCTGCTGGGCGAGCACACCGCCGAGGTCCTGAGCCATCGCTCCGGGCATGATGCCGCCACCGTGACCGCCATCGTCGGCCAGTCGGCCGCGACTCGGGTCAACGCGGCCGTCTGAGGCACGCAAGCCGGTTCCATTCGCCGCCCGTTCATCGAGTCCGCCCGTTTATCGAGACTTATCGAGTCCGCCAGTTTATCGAGTCCGCCACATCGAGTCAGTTCGTCGAGTCCGTCCTCAGTTCGAAACGGAGACATCAGGCATGTCCGAAGAGACCTATATCAGCGACGAGATGCGCGCGATCGTCGGGAAGCCGTTCAACGAAGCGGTGTCCTTCCCGGTGTCGCGATCCGACATCCGGCGTTGGGCGATCGCCGTCTACTACCCGGAGGTGCCCCCGCGCTTGTACTGGGACGAGGACTACGCCAAGGCCTCGGTGTACGGCGGAATCGTGGCGCCGGAGGACTTCAACCCGTTCGCCTGGGCGTCGGCCTCCCCCGGGATGACGACGCGGCGGGCCGGCTTCAACGCCGACTATCTCGAGACGACGTTCGGCATTCAAGGACCGGGACTGAAGACGAACCTGAACGCGGGCAGCGTCACCGACTACGGTTCGCGGATGCGTCCGGGCGACGTGATCAGCACGTCGGCCCACGTGCTGTCCTACACGGAGAAGTCCGGTCGGATGGGCCGCATGCTCATCACGATCATCCGCACGACCTGGACGAACCAGTCCGGCGAGATGGTCAAGCAAACGAACCAGACCGCGATCCGGTACTGATCGTCCCGTCATCGGGACTGGAGAAACGAGGACAGCATGGCGCAGACAGCAACGCTTCCCACGGTCGGTCAGGAACTGCCGGAGTTCGTGCGCGACACCGGCTTCCAGCACTGGAACCGGTACGCGGCCGTCAACGACGAGTTCATCGACATCCACATGGACGACGACGCCGGCAAGGCGGCCGGGTATCCGACGGCGTTCGGGATGGGCAACTTGACCTGGGCCTACCTGCACCTGGCCTTGCACGAATGGTTCGGCGAAGAAGCACGAATCAGCCACGCCGAGGTGCAGTACCGCTCGGCCGTGACGCGGGGAACCCAGTTGCACATCAAGGGGATCGTCACCGCGGTGCGTCCGGGCGAGGTGGACGTCGACGTGTGGGCCGAGAACTCCGAGGGCACCCGGTTGGCGCCGGGCTCGGCCACCGTGCACCTTGCCGGTTCCTGAATCCGCCTGAGCCCGTGCCTATCTCAACCCGGATCGGAGTCGACGTGTCCCAGCCAGGCCCTGATCTGACGCCGAAAGGATCCACGCGCGCCAAATCGGGCGCAGCGGGCTTAGCCGGGGAGTCGACGTCCCGGATGCGCGTCCCGGCGGTGGAGCGGGCGGCCGCCGTGCTGGAAGCGCTGGCCGGCAGTCGCGAGCCACTCAGCTTCGGTGAACTGGCGGCCCGGCTGCAGTACGCCCGCAGCTCGTTGCACGACGTGTGTTCGAGCCTGGTCGACGCGGGTTTGGTCGAGAAGACCCGATCCGGGCGGTACGGGATAGGACTCAAGGTCGTCGAACTGGCCCGCCGCCGGCTGAATTCGATGGAACTCGTCTCGGTCTTCCAGGCCGTGTGCCGCGCCGACGGGACCTCCGCCGAGACGATCGTGCTGTCGGTGCCCAGCGGCCCGGACGTGATCTATGTGTCCTTCATCGACGGACACCGCCCCCTTGCGGTCAAGTACGAGATCGGCATGCGGCTGCCGGCGGCTTTCACCGCGTCCGGTAAGGCGATTCTGGCCACGCTGCCGATGGAACGGGTGCGTGACATGCTGCCCAACCAGCTGGAGAACCCGCACGGTGTCGGGGGCCGCAAGTCGTTGCGCAGCCTGCTCGCCGAGCTAAAGGTCACCCGCGAACGCGGATTCTCCATCGACGACGAAGAGACCGCGAGCGGCATGGCCTGCATCGGCGCGCCCATCTACATGGGTGATTCGGAGGAAGCCGTCGGGGCGGTGGCGATCAGCCTGGTCAAGAGCGCGACGGACTGGTTCGAGTCCGCCAACAGCGACTTCATCCGCCGCATCGCAGCCGAGATCAGCATCCAACTCGGCGCCGACACCCCGGGCATCCGCGCGTTACGTCCGGAGCGAATCCGCTTCTGAACCGGCCGGTGGCGCGACGACGGTGAGCGCCATCGTCATCGACGGGACCGCCGTCGCCAATACCCTGCTGGCCTAAACCGCGGCTCGTGCCCGTGACTTCGAAGCCGCGGTCGAGCGGGCTCGCCTGATCACCCCGGCGCCGGGGCGGCGTCAGCCCGACCACGGTTGCCGCCCTGCTCAGCCACACCGTGGACGCTGCGTTCGCACGTCAGCTCCCGACGGTGAAGGCGAACGGAAGTGCGGCGACCTCGTCCGCGTAGCCGGCCAACCCGAGCGCTCCGTAGGGCTGCAGCGAGTCGACGAACACCGTTCCGCGCTGGACCGAACCGACGGCGGCGCTCGGCTTCAGCCGCAGCGTGATCACGGCTTCGCCGCCGGCGGGGATGGTCACCGGGGTGGCGGTGGGAGCGGTCGCCGAGACGGTGGCGAGCAGCGGATCACCGGTGCTCGAGGTGTACCCGGTGTAGAAGCCCCTGGCCGTGACGGTGGCCTGCAGGTCGACCGACTCCCCCGAGGCGCCGGCGGCCGGCGTCGGGCCGATCAGGGACGGGAACGCCGCCCACAACGCCGAGGCCACCGGAGTCGCGGCGTGCACCGCGGTCGCGCTCGTCCCCGTCGTCGATTCGGTGTCGGGGTTGTTCGGCGCGTTCAGCGCAGTCGGGCTGTCCAGCGGCATGACATCGAACGTGATCGGGGACGTCGCCGACGCGCCGACGGTAAGTTTGCTTGCTTCGGTGGGCGTGAGCCAGGCCGGCACGTCCTCACTCGGCAGCGGCAAGGCGATCGAGGCCGTGAACGGATCACCGGGACTGGTGGCCTGCACCGCGACCAGGGGGAAGGTCTGGTCGGTACGGGTCCGCGCGTCAATGAAGTAGGTCTGTGGGGCCGGGCCGTTATTGCGGATGGTGACCTGTTGGGTTGAGCCTCGCTGCTTGCTGATCACCGTTCTGGTGCTGGTCGGAATCCCGTGCGAGCTGACCTTGGCTCGGTTCAGGCTCGCGGTCAGCCGGTAGTGCAGCGGCAGGGCCGCGGCCGGGTTGGCCAGCTCCAAGGTGAGCTGCCAGATACCGGCGCGAGGGTTCGCGTGGACGATCTGCAAACCCGGATCGGTGGTGGTGGACGTCCCGGTAGGACGCTGGTTCAGGACGGTCGAAATCGGTTCGCCACTCGGGTCGGCCAGGTGGGCGACGACCTGATTGGCCGGGACGCCGGCCAACGACAGCGCAATGTTGAGGCTGGGCGCATGGGCCGGCACCGCGAACAGATAGGTGTCGGCCTGCCCCGGGGAATAGCTCCGCCCGTTGGCCGTGCTGAACGTGCCGTTGATGATGGTCGTCCGGCCCGTACGCAACGGCTGGACGGACTGGAGCACGACGGAGCCGGTGGTCGTCTTGCCCGAGCGTCCGGTCAGGACCAGCGAGGATGCGTTCGACGCCTGCGCCGGTGTCGTGCTCCGGATGGTGAGCCGGCGTTTGGCCCCCGCAGCCAGGGTGAACGTGGACGGGGTTACGGTGCCCGACTTGGTGGCGCGGTACTCGGTGTTGTTGAGAACGACGTTGCCGGTGAAGCCACCGTCGCCGGCCGTCGTCCACACGATTGCGGTCCAGGTTCCGGGCGCGGGCCGCGCCAGCTGCAGGCGCCCGAAGTTGCCGGTGCCCTGCGGCAGCGAGTACCCGGTGAAGGTGCCCTTCGGGTCGAGCAGGCTGATCCGGACCAGGGGCCCGACGTCGCCACCCCAACTCACTGTGCTGTCGAGTCGGTCGACTCCGACGGGCACCCGGAAAGTCGTTTTGACGTACGAGCGAGCTATGCCGAAGCCGTCGAGGAACGTGCCGGTCGGGCTGGCCGCCGACAATGCGACGGTTTGCTGCTGCCGGCCGGAAACGGTGTCGACCGCGCGCAGTTTGGCCGTTACCCGTTGCGCCCCGGTGCCCTCGTTGGTGACCGTGACGTGGGTGGTCACCGGCGCGTGCGGGGTGGCCACGACGCTCACCTGGGAGGGGCTGAGCAACAGGCCGGCCGAGCTGGATCTCGCCGATTTCGGAGCGTTCACGCTGGCCGCAAGCTGAACCGCCCGGTAGCTGTTCAGCAGCCCGGCGCCCTGCTGGTCGGCCGGCATCCCAAGATCGTCGGCGGAGCTCGTCAGAATTTCGCGCACCTGGTTCGGGGTCGGCGACGCTCCGGCGTGGGCTTTGCGGTAGGCCTGGATGACCAGCGCCGCCGCGCCCGCCGCCAACGGCGCCGACTCGCTGGTGCCGCCGAAGACCTCCAGATCCGTGGGGTTGTCGTTGTTGTCGAGGCAGTCGAAATATTGCAGCGAGCCGTCGGCCAGCTGCTTGTCCGAACACAGCGACCAGTTCAGGTCACCCGGCGCCAGCAGGTCCATCACCCGGCGGGTCTGGGCGATCCCCCCGGAGGACAAGGAGGAAAGCTGGTTGCTGTTCCAGCGACCGTTGGAGAACTGGAAGCCGTAGGACGTCTGCTGGGCGTAGACCCGCTCGGACGTGGTGGCCCCGACCGCGATGACCCACGGGTCCGTCGATGCGGTGCTCAGCGTGTTGCCCGAGCCGGCGTCGCCGGTGCTGGCGGTCACGGTCACGCCCGCCTCGACGGCATCGCGGTTGAACGCACTGATCGGGTCGCTGGCATTGTCCGGGTACGGGTTGGAACCGAACGATTCATTGAGCACGTCGACGTGATCGACGTTCACGGCCCAGTCGATGGCCTGGATGATCGTGGAAGTCGGGGCGGTCAGCAGTGCGTTGGCAAAGACCTTCAGGCCGACCATCGACGCACCCGGCGCCATCCCTTCCACGCGGATCGTGCAGCCGGCGGGTAGCGGATGGGCGGCGTTGACGAACGTGGAAATGTCATAGACCTGCCGTCCTTGGGCCGCGATCGAGCCGGCGTCGCCGAAGGCCTCGCCACCCGGCGTGGGCGCGTCCGTGCCGTCGCCGGAGAAATCCTGGTAATCGGTGATCACGTGCGAGCCGTCCGCCCGGATGAAGTCGGGCTGGTTCACGTCCAGACCATCGGCAATGAACCCAACCTTGATGCCGGTCCCGTCGTAACCCAGCGACCGCGCGGTGGGCTCGCCGGCGCTGCCCGAGGCGGTGTGCGTCAGCTGAAGGGCCTCGGGTTCAAGCAGCGGTTCGGCCGGATTGGTCGGGCAGATAGTCCTGTTGCTGGCCGATCCGGCCGCCGCCGAGTTGCTGGCGCTGCCGGGGCTCGTGCTGCCCGCGCTGCGCTGCGGCAGCCGCCAGGTCAGATCGGGAACCACCGACGCGACCGACGGATCACTTCGCAGCGCTGCCAGCCCGCTCGCGGGAACGGTCGCTGCCACTGCGTTGAGTGTTTTGTACGCGTGCGTCGTGCGGCCACCGAGGTGCGCGATCTGGGCCCGGACGGGGGCCTGATCGACGGCCAACGCACTGGCGCGCTGCGTCATCTTCGCCTTGGACGCCGGCGCGTCGGAATGCTGATTGCGCAGCATGACGATGACATTCTGGCTCTTCGCCGGCTGGGTGCTGCCGCGAGCGGGGGCGGCCGCAGCCGTACCGACGTTGACCGCTCCGATCACCAGCACGACGGTGGCCACGAGCGCGGCACCGGCCCGAACTTCAGCGACTCGCTTCATGGCGCGGCCCTCACGGAATCCCTCGATATACCCGGCGACATCGCGACCTAAACAGATCGTCACGTTGCGCGCAAGAGGTATCGCAACGCCGAAGGCGGACTTAACATCGCAGCACGGATTCGGCGCCGGGATGGCACAATCGCCCGGGGAGATGAGCAGATGAAAATAGCGCAGGTATGGCGGTTTCCGGTCAAGTCGCTGCAGGGCGAACTTATCGAATCAGTCCTGATAACGCCCGATGGCCTGGACGGAGACCGACGATTCGCGATCTTCGATGTCGAATCCGGCTTTGGATTGACGGCTCGACGCGTACCAGAATTACTATTCGCCAAAGCGCGGCTGCGCGCCGATGGCGGCGTCCAGATCACTCTGCCCAATGGCCGGACTGCGGCCGACGATGCGGCGTTGTCGAGCTGGCTCGGCCGGTCCGTCGAGTTGCGTTCCGCCGATGACAGCACGCCTCGGCGTTATGAGTATCCGGCGGATTTCGAGCAGGAAACCGCCGAGAGCTGGGCCCCTTTCGACGGCGCGCACGGTTCGTTTCACGATTCGTCGCAGGCGACCGTGTCCTTGCTGTCGACCGGCACGATCGGGGCGCTCGAGGCGCTCGAGGCGCTCGGGTCTACGCAGGCTACGGGGGTTTGGCCGCTCCGGCGATTCCGGGCCAACGTCATCCTGGATGAAGCCGGCGAGGACGACTTCGTGGGTCGGCAGATTGCCCTCGGCCAGGCCCGCCTGGACGTAGGAATGCAGATCGCTCGTTGCGTCATGGTTACTCGTCCGCAGCCCGATCACATCGACCGCGATGTCGACGTGCTGCGCACGATTCATCGTGAACGGCAAGGCTTTCTGGCCGTCGGCGCCACCGTGGCGCAGGCCGGCACCATCAGCGTCGGTGATTCGATCAGCGCACTGGATTCATTCGACTAGCGATCCAATCCACTTGCGCTACTCGGCCTCTCACAGTGTTAGCGACGGCCGGCGGCCCGAGCACGTTCGAGGTAGGCGACCGCGTCCGTCGACGGCATTGCGGTCAGGTCGATGTCGATGAGGTACGGACCGCCGGAGGCAAAAGCTCGCGGCAACACGGCATCGAGTTCTTGCGGACTCGACACTCGCTCTGCGGACAGGCCGAGCGAATCCGCCAGCTTGACGAAGTCCGGCGTGTGCAGCTCGCTGGCGAACCGGCTTCGTCCGAAGGCCATCTGCTCCAACATCCGGATCGCGCCATAACCGCGGTCGTTGAGAATGCACACCACGACGCGGGCACCGGTTTCGGCCAGCGTGGCCAGTTCGCCGAGGCTGAGCATGATGCCGCCGTCGCCTTGCAGGAGCAGCACCGGACCGTCGGTGCCGACGGCCGCTCCGAGCGCGGTCGGCAGCCCTGGTCCGATCGCGCTGGACGTCGGATAGTAGCCACCACGGGGGCGGCGGACAGCAAGCAGCCGGCGGAAGAACAGCGTCGCCGGAATCGTCGTGTCGGAATGGAAAAGCGCCTCGTCGGGTACGCCCCGTCCGAATGAGTCGATGAGCGCGCTCCAATCCGGGCCGGCCTCTTGCCGAAGCTCGGCTTCCAGCCGCTGCCGCAATGCCCCCGCGCCCGCGACCCACTCGGAGTTGTCGCCACGGTCGAGCCGTCCGAGGATGGCTTCGAGCGCGAGGCGGGCGTCGCCCACGACGGGGACAGCGGTTCGGTAGCTGCGTCCGACGCTGACCGGGTCGGCATCGACGTGGATCAGTTGTCCCGGAATCGGCGTGCGCCACTCGCCCGTCGACACCTGGTCGAAACGCGTGCCTACGGCCAGCATGGCGTCGGCATCCTGCAACAAGTCCCAGGCACCGGGTCGGTCGGCGAAGGTTCCGATGAGATTGGGGTGTTCCCACGGAATCGCACCGCGACCGTTCACGGTCGTGAACACCGGCGCCCCGAGCCGCTCCGAAATCTGGCGTAGCGCATCGTTCGCACCGGAAATGGCAACCCCGCCGCCGGCCCAGATGACGGGGCGCTGGGCCCCGTTGAGCAGTTCGACCGCCGCGTCGATGCTGGCGGCGGCCGGAGCAGCGGGAGCCATCGGCTCGTAGGGGGTCTCGCGCTCGGGCGCCTTGGCGTGCAGGAAGTCGATCGGGATCTGCACCGCGCCAGGCTGCGGGCGGCCACCGAGGATGCTCCGGCCGATGCGCAGTAATACCTCACGGATCTCGGGCCGGGAGCGGACGGATTCGGCGTGCGGGACGAGGGTGCGTAAGAACTCCAGTTGGCGTTCGAATTCATGCAAGGAGCCCTTGCCCTTGCCCAGCGAGGACGAGGACGCCTGGCCGGCAATGACGAGCACCGGCGACGACGAGAAAGCCGCCTCGAGCAGGCCGGTGGCGGTGTTCGTCGTCCCCGGGCCGGTGCTGGCCACAACCACACCGAGCTTGCCGGTGGCACGGGCGTACCCGTCTGCCGCATGCGTCGCACCCTGTTCATGCCGCGAGCTCACGTGCTCGATGCCGCCGAGGCGGTCGAAGGCTTCGAAGATGGGCAAGTTGTGAATGCTCGATATACCGAAGATGCAATCCACGCCGAGCGCGCGCAAGGACCAGTACACGGCCTCACCGCCGGATACGGCGGCCGTCGGGAAGCTTGCGTGCGTTGTTTCCTCGATCGCGGACAGCGTTGTCATCGTGGACGTCTCCTCGAATTCGGGCTGGGTAATTCGGTCGGCCGGTCGACCTTTCCACAGCATCGTCCGCGGACCGCGGCACCACAACCCCACCAGTCCACCTAAGCCGGGAAGAATTTATTGAGGCAAACTGGCGAAGTGAGCGAACTGAGCGAACCATTCCCTGAGCCGACAAGGCCGGCTGCTTCGCTCAACGAGGTGTTCATCGGTTACCTTGAATTCTTTCGCTCGCGAATGGTCAGCAAGATCTCCGAGCTGCCCGAAAGCGCCTTGAACCGCAGCGTTTTACCTTCGGGCTGGACGCCCTTGGAGCTGCTCAAACACCTCAGGTACGTCGAGTTGCGGTGGCTGGAATGGGGATTTCAGGGCGTCGATGTTGCCGATCCATGGGCCGACTCGGTCGAGGGCAGGTGGCACGTCGGCAACGATGAGAGCCTGGCGGAACTGCGCGCTGCGTCGCAGGCTCAAGCCGCCCGCAGTGACGCCCTGATACGAGCCAACCAGCTGACTCAGACCGGGCATCCCGGTCCGGGTTGGGGACGGCTTGCCGCCGGCCACCCTGGAGCGCGTGCTGCTACATCTGGTTCAGGAATATGCGCGTCATCTCGGTCAGCTCGACATCGTAGTCGAACTGATCACCAACCAGACCGGCGAATAGCTGCGCCCGTTCGGCCCCTTGACTTGAACAGACAGATCTGTCTACTCTTACGACACGACTAGACCGATCGGTCTACTCAATCGTTTTGGGGGAACCTGTCATGTCCGAGCCGACCGAAATATCTGATACCGGGCAGAACCGTGCGGCGGCTAACTCCGGGCATACCGATTCGCGGCCAGGCAGCACCGGGCTATCCGCACTGGTGACTGGGGCAACGTCGGGTATCGGGCGTGCCACCGCGTTCAAGCTCGCTGCCGACGGCTATTTCGTATTCGTGCACGGCCGCGACGAGGCCCGCGGTGCCAACACGGTCGATGCGATAACCGAAGCCGGCGGTGTCGCTGGTTTCGTCCGGGCGGATCTCACCGATCCAGCTGACGTCCGCCGACTGGCCGAGCAAGTAGGCCGCGTCGACGTGCTCGTGAACAACGGCGGCTTCTCCTGGTTCGGACCGACGGCAGACCTGGATCCGGCCACGTTCGATGAATTGTTTGCCAGCAATGTGCGCTCGGCCTATTACCTCGTTGCATTGCTGGCACCGGGCATGGCCGAGCGCGGCCACGGCAGCATTGTGAATCTGGGCAGCATGGCCGGTCTGATCGGCTTGGCCGGCGGTGCCGCCTACAGCGCGACGAAGTCAGCCTTGGCTGCGATGACCCGCGCCTGGGCCGCGGAGTTCAGCCCCAGCGGCGTGCGCGTCAATGCGATCGCGCCGGGCCCGGTGTTCACCGACGGCGCCAATGCCGAGTTCATCGAGCAGCTGGGATCGACCACGATGCTCAAACGCGGCGCGCAAGCGGACGAGATCGCCGAGGTCATCGCTTTCCTGGCCTCCCCTCGGGCCAGCTACATCACCGGCGCGACCCTGCCGGTCGACGGGGGACGTACCGCAGCCTGAACCGCACGCTCAACAACCAGCCACGTCGTTCGAGAAAGAGCCCGTCATGCGCAGCTCAGCCGTATTGCCTGACCGTTCCACCATCGCGACATCACCGCTTAGTGCGCACGGTAGCGCAGCCCGACACACCCCGATGACGGCGCGACGCCTGCCGCCCAACGTGGCGCTGTTCTGGCTGGCCTCAATCGTGGTGTCCTTCTTGGCGGCCTCCAGCGCACCCACCCCGTTGTATTCGGTTTACCAAGCCGAATGGGGATTCTCGGCCATCACCACCACGATCGTCTTCGGCGTATACGCCCTTGCTGTGCTCGGCTCGCTACTGACGTTGGGCAAGTTGTCAGACCATCTGGGCCGGCGACCGGTGCTGCTCGCAGCAATCGCTGTGCAGGCCGTTTCGATGATCGTCTTCGTCACCGCCGCCGGGGTCACGGAGCTGGTCATCGCCCGGGTCGTACAGGGCATTTCGACCGGCGCCGCGATCGGTGCGGTCGGGGCCGGCATGTTGGACCTCGACCGGCGCCGTGGCACGCTGGCCAACTCGGTTGCCCCGGGGGTCGGAACTGGCGCGGGGGCGCTGTTGTCCGCGCTCGTGGTGCAGTTCTTGCCTGCGCCTACGCGCCTCATCTACCTGATTTTGCTCACGATTCTCGCGGTACAAGCAGTGGGCGTACTCCTGATGACCGACACCGTCCGACCCAAGGCCGGGGCTTTGGCCTCCATTGCTCCGGAAATCAAACTGCCTAAGGCAGTGCGGCGCCCGGTGTTCGTGGCCGCTCCGGTGCTCCTCGCGGTCTGGGCCTTGGCCGGCTTCTACGGGTCGCTCGGTCCCGCCCTGGTGCACAGCCTGGTCACCTCCACCTCGGTCGTCTACGGCGGGCTGAGCCTCTTCGTCCTGGCCGGGGTGGCCGCCATCTCGGTGGTCGTCCTGCGCAACGCGGCCGCCTCCCGCGTGATGTTGGTCGGCGTGCTCACGCTGATCGTCGGCGTAACCGGCACGCTGGTGGCCATCGACGCCCGCTCGGCCCTAGGTTTCTTCATCGGCACCGCTGTTGCCGGGGTTGGCTTCGGCAGCGGATTCCAGGGCAGCATCAGGACGGTCATGCCGCTGGCGGCGGCGCACGAGCGCTCTGGCGTGTTGTCACTGCTTTACGTCGTGTCCTACCTCGGCTTGGGGGCACCCGCGGTGGCGGCGGGCTTCCTCGTCGTACACGGCGGCGGGCTGGTCACCACAGCTCGTGAGTACGGTCTAACGGTGATAGTCCTCGCCGCGCTGGCGTTGCTGGGCCTGTTGCGCGGCCATGTACGGTCAGAGACAATCACTCGATTTCTTCCGCAGACCCGCTCGCCTTCTCCGCACAACTGAGTCGCGGTACCCTAGACAGACCTGTCTGAAAGGTGCTGGCGATGGCAATCAAAGCGAACACAAAAACGGCCACCCGCGCGAGCGGTGAGGTCGGCCTGACGGCTACGAAGCGGGCGACCAAATCGAGGAGCAGAACCAACGCCAAGTCAGCGGCGACACCGAGGTCGACACCGGCGGGTTTGAGGGACACGGGTTCAACACACACGGCTTCGAGGGACGCGGGTTCAACGCCGATGAGTACGGGGAAGGCCGGTTCGACGCACGCGGCTTCGAGGGACGCGGGTTTGAGGGACGCGGGTTCAACGCCGATCAGTGCGGGGAAGGCCGGTTCGAGGAAGGCTCCGGCGGCAACGGGTTCAGCGAAGGCGGCTGCGCTCGCGTCCAAGACGTCGGCACGGGAGCGGTTGCTCGATGCGGCCAACGAGCTTTTCTACGACGAGGGCGTGCAGACCGTCGGCATCGACCGGGTCATCGAACAAGCCGGTGTCGCCAAGGCGTCGTTGTACAACACCTTCGGCAGCAAGGAACAACTCGTCTACGCCTACCTGCAGTCACGTCACGAGAGCACGAAGAATCGAATCACTCGCGCGCTGCAGAACTTCGACAATCCGCGGGACAAGCTGCTCGGCATTTTCGAGTCGCAGCACAAGCTGTTCAAGCAACCGAAGTTCCACGGCTGCGCGTTCATGAGCGCTAGCGCCGAATCCCGGCCCGGCGGCGCCGTCGAAGAGGCCTCCGACGAATATCGCGAATGGATGCGGTCGGTGTTCACCGACCTGGCCGCTGAAGCGGGTGCGGCTGACCCGCAATTGCTAGGTCGCCAACTGCACCTGCTGTACGACGGGTCGATCCTGTCCGCTCGGATGGATCGCGACCCATCCGCAGCGCTCGTCGCCCGTCAGGCAGCCGCCGCGTTACTCGACGCCTCGATCAGCTAACTGTCACCACCGGAACGTCCTACGCTCACGGCCCTATGAGGACGTGAGGGTAGGACTTTCGCGGCGTGGTGCGCTCGCGTCATGCTTCGACGAAAAGCTGGTCCGGCGGGGCCGGGCGCTGAATGAAGTAACCCTGGAAGTAATCGCAACCGGCGCTTCTGAGGTAGGCAAGCTGGTCACCGTTTTCGATACCCTCGGCGATGATCTTGAGGTTCAGCTTGCGGGCGACCAGCACGATGGCATCGACCAGCGTCCTGCTGCGCTCGTCACCGGGCAGCTGGGCGACGAACGCCCGATCGATCTTCGCGTAGGACACCGGCAGCTGCACCAAGCGGGACAACGACGAGTAACCCGTGCCGAAATCATCCACCGAAAGGGCATGACCACGTTGCTGATAGCCGATCAGAACTGGCACCAATTGCAACGCAATCAGGCTCCCCTCGAGTACCTCCAGGCCGAGGTCGCTCGGCAGAAGTCCATTGCGGGACAGGGCAATCCTGATCTCAGAAGCGAGCCGCGCGTCGAATAGTTCGGTGGAACTGAAGTTGCAGAACGCGATATGCGGGGCGTCGTCGCTCAGTTGTCTGCGCCATTGTGCGAGCTGCAAGGTAACCCGATCGACCACCCACCGTCCGATCATCGGCAACCGCCCACTGCTCTCGGCCAGATCGATGAAGGCCCCGGCGTCGAGCAGCCCGTGCTCCGGGTGCAGCCATCGCAACAGCGCCTCCACCCCGTGCGTATGGCCGTCCGAGGCAATGATCGGCTGGTAGAAGACCCGCAGCTCGTTGTTGTCCATCGCGTGGGCCAGGTCCCGCCGCAATCCGCTGTCGCGCGGCCGGTCCTCCGCGTCATGTTCGGCAACCACGACACGCCCGGCACCCAAAGCCTTGGCCGCATACATCGCTGCGTCCGCGTCCTGCAGCAGATCCGGGGCGGAGGGCCATTCATCCACCACGAGCGCGACACCGATGCTGGTCGACAACATCAGCTCGGCCGTGCCGCCATTGTGCGGTATCCGAAATGGTTCGGCCAACGCCTGATGGACCCGAGCGGCAATCCGCAAGGCCAGTGCATTCAGCAGCACCGCATCCGCACTGGGCAGGTCCTCACACAGCAGCACGAATTCGTCACCGGCCAGCCGCGCCAGCGTGTCGCCCTCACGAAGCGTGAGCGTCATCCGGCGAGCGACTTCGACCAGCACCGCATCGCCCACCGCGTGCCCGTAGCCGTCGTTGATCGCCTTGAAATGGTCGAGATCCAGGAAGAACAGGGCGACCGCCGCGCCGTGCCGTTGCGCCGTGGCGACGGCGTGATCGATGCGGTCGAACAGCAATCCCCGATTCGGCAACCCGGTCAGCTGATCGTGCAACCAGCGATGGGCCAGTTCGGCCTCCGAGGCCACCGCGGCGTCTCGGTCGGCCGCCATCACGATGTACGAGACGGCGATGTCGGCCAGCAATGAGATGGCATCGAGCTCCTCGCGGCGCCACTGCGTCACCTCGTCCCGGTACAGATTGAGCACGCCCCACGTCCGGTCCCGGCTGCGCAGCGGAACGGATACGACGGCGAGGAGCCCATTACGGATGGCATGTTCGGCGTATTCCGGCCACAAATTGTCTCGGTACATGTTGTTGACGATGACGACCTGACCGTCACGGGCCGAGTCGACGCACGGGCACGCGGCGAGGGACTCCTGCAGCCGCTCGGTCGTCTCCAGGCGAGGGTGGCTGGTGGATACGAATTGGGTGCTGCTGCCGTCGATACGCAGAACACCCGCGCCGGCAACGTCGAGGATTTCGCCAGCCAGCAAACACAATTCCCGCAGCATGTCCGCGACGGCGAAGGGCGCCGTGGCCGCCCTCGAGAGCTCCGCCAGGCCATGAACCAGGCGCGGGGAGTCGATCATTAGAAGGATCCGGACGGAAGGAGAAGCGGAATCACGTGACGCCCCCGCTGCTCCGGGAGGCGTTTCGGTTCCGCCCGGGAATGGTCCTAAGGCTGTACTGCCCAACCTGGGAAAAATGTATGCGCCGACAACTGTTCACGTCAAGCACATGCGATGGGCGGAACGGGCGGCCGTCAGCTTCGGTGGGATTGGGCGATGACCGCGGTCGCGAGGACCGCTCCCGAGGCCAGCAGCGCGCCCATCTTGTCCGACTGCTGCTCGGCTTCGAGCCACCGCGGATCGTCGCCGTGCCGGCGTTCCAGTTCCGCCTCCACGGCCGCCACCCGTGCGGTCCAGGAGGGTGGGTTCGCGCCGAGGTCTATCGCGGACACCAACGTCCGGACGTCGAAACCGGCCCCGGCCAACAGCGATCGAAGTCCCTCCTGGGTCGGGAAATCGTTGCCTTCCGGCGCGTCGGGCAGCCAGGGCTGGGCGGCCACGAAGACCAGCAGGCCGAGCCGGCCGGTGGGCGTCAGCACGCGGCGGAGCTCGGCCAGCAAGTGAGCCTGGTCGGTCACCGTGCACAGCACGCCAAGGCTCCAGGCCACGTCGAAACTGCCGGTACGGAAGGGTAAATCCGACGCCGACTGCACTGTGGGCAGCCCGAAGAGCAGCCGGGCCGCCCGGCACGCACCCGCCTGTGGGTCGGTCAGGATTGGCGCAACACCCTCAACACCCTTATGCCGGCTGGCAAACTCAGCCGGGCCGCCGACGCCGGCGCCGCAATCGAGCATCCGGTCGGCGGCTTGCAGGTCGAGCTGCTCGGTGAACCAGTTCAAGGTTGCCGGGCTGCCGCTACCTCGGCAGCCGGCCGGCAGGTAAAACTCCGGGCCCAGGCTCAGTGCCACTTCGGCCGTCCAACTCGCCACCGTGTCGAACTCGGCGTCCATCGCGCTCATCGCGGGTGTTCCGCCCTTATCCGGCGCCCGACTTCGGCTTGCACCTCGGCGGCGAACTCGACGCCGCGACCGGACGCCAGACCGGACAGGTTCACTCCGGCGATGCCATCGATGGCCAACAACTCCCGCGCATGAGCCACGGCGGCGTCGATCCCGGCCGTAACCGGATCGGCCGCGTTCAACACGTCCGCAACCAGGCTGGGCGACAGGTCGAGACCAGGTAGCGCGCCCAGCGCGGCGGCGGACCGCGCGTCGGTGTAGACCGCCACCGCCGCCACCACCGGAATCACCAGGCCGGCCTGCCGGGCTTCGGCCATGAACGCGGCCAACCGCGCGCTGGAATCGGTGTGGTTGAGCACCGCGATTCCGGCGCCGGCAAGCTGTTTCTGGACCAGGCGGGACGGGCGGAGCGCGGTCGGCGCGGCGGTCGGCGTTTCGGCCACGGCGGTTGGTAGACCCAGCGACGCGGCCAGCGACGCGAGCCGGGTCCCGTCCAAGTCGAACACCTGCGTGACTTCCGGGCGCACGTCGTAGGCGCGCCCATCCCCGGTTACGCACAACACGGTAGCCAGGCCGTCATGCCGCAGCCCCAACAATTCTTGTTCCAGCACCACCCGATTGCGATCCCGGCAGGCCAGCGTCACCCACGGCGAGCCGCCGGCCGCATGCACGATCCGGGCCAACAAGCCAGGCGGAAAGTCCGGCCGGTCCTGATGCTCCCCGACCAACATCGCGTCGCAGGACGCGGCCAGCGTCCGAACCGTCGCCGACAGCGTCGCGGCATCACCCGGCGGCACACTGAGATCGGTGAGCACCAATGGCGCTGTCACCGCAACCCCGGCGGCCGGCGGACCCGGCCAGGGCACAACCGCCCCGAAGACACAGGGCTCCGGCTGCATCTCGCAGGCACCGTCGGCCCGCACCCCGCCACAAGGCCCGAACGTCATTCGTTTCGGGCAGGAGGTCACGTCCGCACCGGCCTCGCTGAACGTTGCTGGCATGAGGGGCCCTCGCGATCAGACCGAGGGACTGTCGCTAGGTCGCCGTTTGGGACGCATCCGTGGCCGGCGTGGTGGCAGCCGAGGTTCGCCCGGCGGCAACTGGCCGTGCAGCGCCCGCAACGCGGTATTGCTGACCGCGACCAGCGGCACCGCGAGCAGTGCGCCGGAGATTCCGTCCAACTTGGTGCCGGCAACGACGGCGAGCGCAACGGCCAGCGGATGGATCTCGACCGCGCGGCTCATCACCAGCGGCTGCAGCACATGGCTTTCCAGTTGGACCAGCGCCACCACGATGCCGAGCACGATCAGCCCGGTCACCGGGCCGTGCTCGATCAGCGCGATGATGACACACAAACCACCGGCGATGACCATGCCGAACAGCGGGATGAACGAGCCCAGAAATACCAGCACCCCGAGCGGGGCAGCCAACGGAACCCGCAGGATGAACAGGGCCGCGGTGATCGAGACGGCGTGGAACAACGCGATGGTCACCTGCCCGCGCACGTAACCACCGAGCGTCGACCAGCTTCGTTCACCGGCAATCGCCACCCGCGAGCGGGCATTGTGCGGCAGCATGGACAGCGTCCAACCCCAGATCTTGTCGCCGTCCTTGATCAGGAAAAACGAGGTCAACACGACCAGCAGCAGGCCCGACAGCCCCTCGGCCACCCGTTCGAACGTGCTCAGCGCGCCGGACGCGATCGCGGCCTGATTGTTCTTGATGCTCGAGGTGATCCGGCTGCTGACGCTGTCAAGGTCGGTCTGCTTCAGATGCAACGGGCCGGTCGCCAGCCAGTGGCTGGTCTGGGTCACGCTGCGCTGCAGCTGCGCGGAAAGTTCAGCGGTGTTCGAGCTGATCTGATCAGCGACGAAATATCCCACCCCGGCCAGCACCAGGACCGCAAGCAGCACCGCGCTCAGGGCGGCCAGGGCCCGAGGTACGCCCCAGGACACCAACCGCACGAAGACCGGGCGGAGCACGGCGGTGATCAACAGGCCGATCAGGAAGGAGAACGCGACCAAGTGCACGCGTTGGTAGACCTTGCCGGCCAGGTAAAGCGTGCCGGCCACGATGAGAATGCGAATGCACCATTCCGCGGTGGCCCGCAACGACCAGGCCACCGCCTCGGCCGGGGGCACCCGCGGAGCCGGCGACGGCACACCGGACGCCGCATCAGCTACCTCGTTCGACTGCTCGGCGTCGACATCGGCCTGCCTCTCATCATCGGATTCAGCTCGCACCGAACCAGCGGGCGCATCGGTCTCGCCGCGGCGGGCCGGTTCGGACGGGATGTCATTCATTCAGATTCCCTCGACTACATTGCGGATTCTTGATGAGCAGGCTGAGTGGCTCACTGCAGCTGGACCAACGCCTGGACGTCGTCCTCGGGTAAGTCACCCTCGACGCTCGCCGCCACGTCGATCGAATCGAGCTGCACCTCGCCGCCGTAGGTGGACAGGAACGACGTGTCCGCGGCATCCCGGCCGGTCGCGATGCGCACCAGCGAACTCCGCGGCGCGAGCAAGGTGCCGTCGACCACGAACCAGGCGCCCTCGATGTATGCCTCGGCCACCGCGTGGAAGTCCATCGGGCTCAATCCCGGGGCGTACACCGCGACGAGCCGGGCCGGTATCTGCATTGCCCGCAACAGACCGACCGCGAGGTGGGCGTAATCCCGGCACACGCCGCGTCCGGCCAGCAAGGTGTCGATGGCCCCGTCGGTCGGGCCGCTGCTGCCGCTGACGTATTCGAGCTGCGTACCGACCCAGGACGACACAGCGGCCAGCACGTCCTGCGGATCGCGAATGTCGTGGAAATGGCGCTGGGCAAAGCCGACGAGGCGGTCGGACTCGCAGTACCGGCTCGGTCGCAGGTACACCAGTTCGTCCGATATCAGGACGGGGGCCGCGGGGGCCGCCGTCGACAACCGCGCTCGGTAGTCGAGCGTGACCGTGCCGGCCAGGCAGTCGAGGAGCCAGATCCGGCCGCCGTGGGCCGTCGCGATTTCGACCGGTTGCCGGGCCGATCCGTCGAAGGCAAGCTCGATCGATTCGGTGGCACCGAACTCTGCCGGGTTCGATATCCCGACCTGGAACGCCAGCCGCGCTTGATCAGCGACCGTCACGCGTAGGTGTGCTGCCACCACGCGCGTTGTGTCCACGATCCCTCACGATCCCTCACGATCCCTCTAAGCACCGGCCACGGGTCGCGGCTGACCTGTGCTGGATCGTAGCGTGTCGGCCGATCGCCACGGCCGATATCTGTTTGCGGGACGGCAAGATCTCGTTGTTAAGTCCTGGCTCGGCGCGGTGGACAGGGTTGCCGAACTGCGATACACATGAATTACGGCGTTCCCGGCCCTTGAACCACCAGGGGACGCGCTAAAAAAGCAGCGTCCGGGCACGTCGACGCATCCGAGACGTCTACCCATCCGACGTCGACGCATCCGACGTCGACGCATCCGACGTCGAGGCATCCGACGTCGAGGCATCCGACGTCGACGCATCCGTTAGGGGGAGCGTTAGCGGGCGGGCGGCACCGCCGAAGCCATCACCAGCTCGCTGCGTTCCCATGCCCGGTGCAGCGCGAGAGCGCTCATCAGCTCCGTCGTGAATGCAGTGCTGACGGATTTGCCCACGCTGACCCCCGGCGCACCCGCATCGATCCCGGCCGCCTGCAGGATGCCCACGCCGTCGCCCCACGCCGCCAGCGCCTTGCAGTGCCGGTAGGCCTCTTGCAGCAACAGGACGAGTTTCAGGTCGTTGGTCGGGCTCGTGCCACCGGCCACCACGACCGCGTCGAATTCGATCGAGCGTGCCGTCAGCAACGTCCGGTCCACCGTCACCTTCGTCCGTCCCTTCGCCAGCACGCCGCCCACCGGCGCGATGACGAGCACCGTTACGCCGAGTTTGGCCGCCGCGGTGGTCAACGTGGCGATGCCGGCCAGGTCCGACGCGGCGTCAGCGACCACGCCGATCTTGCGGCCGGCGACCGGACCGGGAACGCCGGTAATCTGCGACAGTGCGCCTGACGGCTGGACGTCCATGGCCGGCACGCCCGTCGGGGCGGGCAGCCCGAGACCAGCCGCAACCCGCTCGCACAGCTCGGTGTCGACGTTGGCCAGGACGGCCAGTGCTCGTTCCTTGATCGCCTGCTCGTAGACCTTTCCGAGTTCGAAGGTGAACGCCTCGACGATGTGCGCCTGCTCGACGGCGCTCATGCTGCGATAGAACAGGGTCGGCTGCGAGAAGTGATCACCGAACGATGCCGGGTTCGCCCGCACGGGGCTGCCCTCGATCTTCCGCGCGACCTGGACGTAGCCGCCCTCGTTCTCGGCGGCCACCAGCGGCAGGCCGTCGTCGATGCTGTTCGGTCGGTACGGCGCCTGTCCGGTATGGATTGCCGTCTGGTGCATGCCGTCCCGCAGCATGTCGTTGACCGGTGCATGCGGACGATTGATCGGCAACTGCGAGAAATTCGGACCGCCCAGCCGGGTCAGCTGGGTATCCAGATACGAGAACAACCGCGCCTGCATCAATGGGTCGTTGGTGACCTCGATACCCGGCACCAGATGCCCGGTGTGGAATGCCACCTGCTCGGTCTCGGCGAAGTAGTTCGTCGGGTTGCGGTTCAAGGTCAGCTTGCCGACCAGCTGGACCGGGACGAGTTCCTCGGCAACGATCTTGGTCGGATCGAGCAGATCGATGCCCTCGAAGGCGTCGCTGCCATCATCAGGCATCACCTGCAGGCCGAGCTCGTACTCGAGGAACGCGCCGGCCTCGATGCCATCGGCCAGATCACGGCGATGAAAGTCCGGGTCCACGCCCGCGGCGATCTGCGCCTCTTCCCAGACCAGCGAGTGCACGCCGGCGACCGGCTTCCAATGGAACTTGACCAGGCTGGTGTCACCGGCGGCGTTGACGAGGCGGAAGGTGTGGACGCCGAAGCCCTCCATCGTCCGGAACGAGCGGGGGATTCCGCGATCACTCATGTTCCACATGACGTGGTGGGTGGCCTCGGTATGCAGCGACACGAAATCCCAGAACGTGTCGTGGGCGGACTGTGCCTGCGGAATCTCGCGATCCGGTTGCGGCTTGGCGGCATGGATGATGTCCGGGAATTTGATTCCGTCCTGGATGAAGAACACCGGCATGTTGTTGCCGACCAGATCGAAGGTGCCCTCGTCGGTGTAGAACTTCACGGCAAATCCGCGGGTATCGCGGACCGTATCCGCCGAACCGCGCGAACCGAGGACAGTGGAGAATCGAACGAACACCTCGGTGCGACGTCCCTTGTCGGCCAGGAATCCCGCTTTGGTGACCGACGCGGCGTTGCCGTAGGACTCGAACACGCCGTGCGCGGCCGCACCCCGGGCATGCACCACGCGCTCGGGGATCCGCTCGTGATCAAAGTGGGTGATCTTCTCACGCAGATGAAAGTCCTCGAGCAGCGTCGGCCCGCGATCGCCCACCTTGAGCGAATGATCGGTGTCGGGTAGCCGCAGACCCTGGGCGGTGGTCAGGTAGTCCCCGCCCTGGGCCCGAACATCATCGGCAGCATCGGCAGCATTGCGCTGCCCGGGTTGGCCCGGCGTGGGCTTGCCGGTCGGGCTGGTGGGCTTGGGGGCGGCTTGGTCTGACTTGCGGCGAGGGGGCATAACGGCTCCGAACGTTTGGACGAAGGCGATGGGCTTCACCTGCGCTGAGGTTGACACGGGCACGAACAGGACCCGCCGGCCGGGGCGATGAGCACTCCGGCCGGCGGGCGGCCAACAGCTGGGTCGATACGGTTTAGCCTTGCTGCACAGTCTCTTTTGCGTCCTGGGCCTGCTGCTTCACGTCCTGAGCCGCCGACTGTCCCTCGTCCTTGACCGTCGCTGCGGCGTCGGTCGCCGTCGCCTTCACGGACTCGACGGCATCCTGGGCGGGTTCCTTGAGATGATCGGCGACCTCCTTGGCGGCGTCGCTGATCATCGGGGTAGCGGTGTCCTTGACCCGCACCGCGGCCTGCTGTTCCCGCGTCGAGGACGGCAGTAGCGACCCGGCCAACCAGCCGACGCTGAACGCGATCAGCCCGGCGGCCAACGGGTTTCCGGTGGTGGCCGACTGAACCTGGCTGGGCGCGTTGGAGACCGCATCGGCCACCGAGGACTGCGCGGAACTGATGCCGGAGCCGGCCTGCGACGCCGATCCCAGCACCCGATGCCCGGTGTCCGAGGCCGATCCCATCACCCGGTTGCGGGCACCACCGACGGCGCCGCGAACTCGACCGACCTGGCGCTTTGCCACGCTCGCGGGATTCACGCTGTCAGCCAAGGTGTTCACGTTGTGACTCAGGTCGGCACGGGTGCGCTCGATCTGCTCGCGGATTTCAGTTGGGTCGTTGCTCATCGGGTCTCCTCATTGCCTTTAACCGCAGTGGGAATCTTCTTCACGGTGTCGGTGGTCTGCTTCATGCCGCCGATCGATTTGATCTCGCCACGACCGACCACGGCGAGTACCGCACCGATGACCAGCCAAGCCGCCGCGACGATCAGGGCCGACCAGCCGTGCCCGATCCCGTCGCCGATGCCCCACCAGGCGGCAATCGACACGAACAGCAGGACCATGTGGCCGGCCACTCCCGCGCCGGCGAACATGCCGGCGCCCTTGCCGGCCCGGCTGGCGGACTGTCGAGCTTCGGCCTTGGCCAGTTCGACTTCCTGCCGAAGCAGTAGGGACAAATCCTCGCTCACCCCGGAGAGAAGCTCACCGATGGACGGCCGGCCGTCGGCCGCTGCGGACTGAGCCCGGTTGGTGTCTGACGGCGCACCGTCGAACGAGGTGCTCATCAGGATCGACCACCGGAGGCATAGTCGGTGGTCTGGATGTTATCGGTCGCCGCCGATACCCCGGAGGTAAGCGGTGGGGGTACGTCGCCGATAACCGTCTCCGGCGGGTACGGGTCGGCCGACGGCTCGTCGCTCGAGGCGTCCTTCACGCCCCGGGTCAGCCGGCCGGCCAACAAGCCGGCTCCGGCGGCCAGCGCCAAGAAGGCGCCCGGTCGCTGGCGAGCGAACCTCTTCAGCTCGTCGACCAGGTTTCCGGGTTCCCGCGAATCGAGCCAGCCGGCCGCATCGTGAGACTTGGTCGCCGCCTGGCGCGCCAGGTCGGTGGCTACCCCGGACTGCTCGGAGCCGTCCGCCATGGAGTGCAGCTCGTCGCCGAGGGCGCGCAGGCCGCCGGCCAGCCGCTGCTGCTGGGCCTTGGCCTGCTCGGTCAGCTCCCCGCGCGTCTGCTGAAGCAGGTCCTTCGCCTGACTGCCGGCCTCGCCCACCACGTTGTGGACCTGGTCCTTCGCGGTGGCCGCGACCTGCTGGCCGGCGTCGGCGGCACGATGGCTCACCGATGCCGCCTGTGACTTGGCCAGCTCTGCCTTCGAAGCGTCGTCCGCGCGGTTGGACGACGTGCCGACTGAATTCGCCGGGCCGTCGCCGGTCGGCGTAGCTGAGGTCGGGAGGTCGGAGGTGAGCGTGGACGAATAGGTCGGGTCGGAAAACCCGGGCGTGCTGGGGGTGCCCTCATACTCGGTCATTGATGATCCTCGCTTTACCGGGATGGCCTTACTCCGAAGGGTCGACTGGCCCAGCGCATCGCTGCGAAAGCGGGTCGCCAGACAGCCGGGACGTACTCTCGGATCAGGGTGAGATGTCAGGCGCGAGCTCGTTGCTCAGCTGGCCCATAACGATGGATGCGTGCTCATCCACAAACTGGATCGATGGCTCTTCATCAGCCAGTTGTTGATATAAACTATGCCGACCGTGGCCGAGTTCGCAAGCTGCGGTCTTTGGAGCTGAACCATCAGCCTTCGAGCTGAGGGAGGCTTCCCATGCGCATCGTCGCCATCGGCGCAGATCAACATCACCGAAATCTTGCTCCTGCCGTGCCCCGCTCTCTCATCCTCGGCCATCCCGCCGCTGGCCGAGGCGACCGCGGGGCCATGAACCTGCCGGCAATCGGCGTCTTGCCGCTGCCATCCCCTAGGAATGGAGAAACACCATGCTCGGTCTCATTATCAGCCTGATCATCATTGGGCTCGTCGCTGGTGCGATCGCGAGATTGCTCGTACCGGGAAAGCAAGAAATGTCGGTCCCCATGACCATTCTCATCGGGATCATCGGATCTTTCGTCGGCGGCTTCCTCGGCTACCTGATCTTCAACTCCGACCATTCCGGCGGGTTCTTCCAGCCGTCCGGAATCATCGGATCGATCATCGGCGCCGTCATCGTGCTGTTGATCTGGATGCGAGTCGGCGCGCGTAGTTCGATCCGGAGCTGAATGCCGACCTAGGCGTATTCGTCAGCTATCGAAGGAACAGGACCTAGGTGGGTTGCTGGCGCGCCTAGTTCAGCCAACCAGCTGAGCAAGTTAGAACTGGACACCGCGGGACAAGGCACCGTCGACGAGCACGTTTGCGCCGCTGGTACGGCTGGCCGCGGGGCTGGCCACGAAGACCACGGTGCGCGCGACCTCGTCGGCGGTGCCCATGCGCCCGCTGGGGTTCAGATCGAACGCGGTGGCAAAGAACTCAGGATCGCTCTGCTTGATCGACTCCCACACGCCGCCCTCGAAATAGGTGTTGCCCGGCGACACCGTATTCGCGCGAATCCCCTTGCTGGCCAACTGGTTCGCCAAACCCTGGATGTAGTGGATCAAGGCTGCCTTGATCGTTCCGTAGGGGCCGGCCGCGAAGTCGACCTCGCGCCCGGACACGCTCGACACCGCGATGATGGACGGTGCGCTGCTGGCCTCGAGGAACGGCATCGCCGCTCTGACCAATCGAACCGCGCCCATCAGATCCACCTCGAACGAGGCGACCCAACTCTCTTCGGTGTCCGGTATGGCCAGCGCGCTGACGTTGGACACGATGATGTCGACGCCGCCGAGCAGTCGGGCGCTGTCGGTCACCCATTGGGCCAGGCCGAGCGCGTCCGCGACGTCCACCGCGGTGCCGATGGCGACACCGCCGGTCTCGCTCAGCTCATCCTCGGTGGCTTTGACCGCCGCCGCGTCGCGAGCGCAGAACGCCACCGACGCACCTTCGGCCAGGAATTGTTCGACGACTGCCCGGCCGATTCCTCGGGTACCGCCGGTTACCAGCGCCCGTAGGCCGGTGAGTTGCAGGTCCATCAGAGAGCGTCCTTTCGAGAAGGGCAAAGCTGGATTTGTCGAGCGTCTGGTGCTGCGCCGCATCCCCGCGGATCAGCCGCGGAGCACCTGCACCGCGCGCGCTCGTAGTTCGTCGTGCATGCCTGCGAAAGCAACGGCAGCGGGCAATAGCGACTTGCGGGCCTTGGTGACGACGCTGTAATTGGCGTCGACCACATTCGCCAGCGGCACCTCGGAAATCTGGGAGAGCAGTTGATAGGCGTCCATCTTGTGCAGTCCGTACAGCTCGGTCAGCCAGGTCACCATCTCGACCTGGCCGATCCGCCAGGCATCCTCGAGTGGCCGGCTGGACCCGACCGTCAACCAGTGCTCGTCATCCTCCAGTCGCGGCCAGGCCGGTGCCCCGCCCTTGATCAATTCGACAATGACCGTGGACGTCATGGCCCCCTCCACCGCCGTTCCGCAGGATTCGCCCTCGCCCTGCCGGTAGTGACCGTCCCCGATCGAGAACAACGCACCCTCGACGTTTACGCCCAGAAAGCAGGTGACCCCGGCCCGCAGCTGCGGTGTGTCCATGTTGCCCCCGAACCGATCGGGCACCAACGAGCTGCGTACCTCGCCGCCCGCCGGAGCGACACCGACGGTGCCCAGCATCGGCTCCAGCGGTAACTCCACGCTCAACTCGCTGTGCTGAGCCTGAAACTGCACCGTGCGGCGGACGGTGTCCAGGTGGTAAATCCAGGTCATGTCGGGCAGCGGATCCTGCAACGTCGCGGTCCGGTCCGTGCTGGTCAGGCCGCCGAAAAATGGGATCGAGGCTGATGCGCCCCAGTCCCGGGCCGGCTCCAGGCTGATCAGGTGCAGGGCGAGCGTGTCACCGGGCTCGGCGCCTTCGACGTAAAAGGGGCCGGTCTGCGGGTTCACGTAGCGAAGGTCGACCTTCTCTCTCGACAGGTCGGTCACGCTGCGCAATGCGCTGCAGAAGGCGTCGTCAGACCACAGCCGCAGCACCGACCCCGGTGTTATCCGCCGTATCGGCGGAGCCCCGCCGAACGTGAAAACGTACTGCTGAGCGGTCGGCGTGAATTCGATGATGTCGAGGCTGCCCGTCACAATTGCCGATCATCGCACTGCCGGATTACCGGTTTGTATCGGCGGTCGAGTTGTTTGGCACATTTACCGTAAACGCCGTAAAGCATGGCGCTTACGTCGAAATGCCGCTCAGGTAATGCCATTGGCCGTCCTCGCGAACAAAGGTGCTTCGTTCATGCAGCACGGATTGCGTACGGTCCTGCCGGTAATGGGCACGGAATTCCACGATGCCGTTCGTGTCGAACGGGCCACCACCGACCGCTTCGACGATCTCCAGGTGAGTCCAGCGCAGCTGCGGATCCAGCTCGATCGATTCGGGACGGGTGGACCGATGCCACGTCCGGAGCAGGTAAGCAGAATCGCCGACAGCGAAGGCGGCGAACCGGGATTGCATCAACGCCGCGGCGGTGGCAGCGACCGATTCGGCGGAGTGGAAGCGTCCGCAGCACGCCGAATAGGTGTCCCCGGAGTTGCACGGACAACGGTGTGGCGACGTCACCTTTCCATTGTGCCGAAAGCAGATCTTAGGCCTCGAACGGGTGTAATCTGCCGGTGGTTGAACCCACAGCCAGCTTGGATTTGCGACCGCTGCTAGCAGCGGTTTAGCGAGCATTCTGCTCAGGACCTGGCTGCGCTCGGCGGTTACAGTCGGGAGTCACGCTTGTGAGCGGCACCGAACTCGCACTCCCACTAAACGCGTCGCCGTGAAGTCGCGCCCGGAATCAAGCGGGGATGCGGGGTCCGGCGGGGCCGTCAGGCGACCCGGGTCCGCATCGGCCGACGCCAACCTACGGACGAGCTTCTCACAATTGTCGCGGTTGATCATGCATCCGCACAGCTTGCCGGACACCCTCGAACACATCGCGGTGTTCGCGGTCAAAGCGATCCCCGGTGCCGAGGGTGCCGGGCTGACGCTCTTCCAAGGCAATCGGGCGGACACGATCGTGGCCAGCGCGAGGTTCGTCCACGACGTCGATGCAGCTCAGTACAGCATCGGCGAAGGCCCGTGCATCACCGCGGCCGCCGAACGCCGGACCGTTCGGCTGGCGTCGGTCGACGCTGATGGACCGTACCCACGGTTCGGTCCACGAGCCGCCGAAATGGGCATTCAGAGCATGTTGTCGCTGCCGTTGCTGAGCGAGGGCATCGACGGGGATGTGCTCGGCTCGATCAACGTCTATGCCCGTGAGCGAAATGTCTTCGACGACCGAGCCCAGGAATTGGGCGAATTATTTGCTATTCCGGCGGCAATCTCCGTTCGCAATGCGCAGGCATTATCTGAGGCGTTGCTGTTGACCGGACGGCTCGAGGCGGCCCTGGTCAAGCGCGCCGCCGAGGATCGTGCCACCGGTGCTCTGCTGCGCCGCGCCGTACGCGATCGGGAAGAAGCCGATACCGCGACGGCCGCTGCGGATATTCGCGCTGAAGTCGCGGTCGCCGCGAACAACGGCTTGGTATCGCGAATGAGTCATGAACTGCGGACGCCTCTGAACGAGGTGTTGGGCTTCGCGCAACTACTTGATCTGGACGTGCTCACCCCAGACCAGCACGCGTCGGTCGCCCACATCTTGCACGGTGGACGGCACCTGCTCACCATGATCGACGATGTGCTCGAGATCGCCGGTAATTCCGCTGACCAGCTCGACCACGCCCTCGAGCCGGTATTGATGAGTGATGTCCTGACCGACGCGATCCGTGCCGCCGGTCCACTGGCAACAGCCACCGACATCACGATCCACTACGAGGCGACCGGGCGCGACGCCGCCCGGTACGTCCGTGCGAATCGCGGCAAGTTGCGTCAGATCCTCGGTCAGCTGCTGTCCAATGCGGTGAAATACAACCGCCCCGGCGGGCGGGTCGACGTATCGTGCGCGCTCATCACCGGGTCCAGGTTGGCCGTCAGCATTGCCGACAATGGCTTCGGTATCGCGCTCGTGGACCTGCCACGCCTGTTCGTACCGTTCGACCGCATCGACGTCACGCAGGAGGGCACCGGCATCGGCTTGGCCCTATCGCAGCAGCTGACCATCCGAATGGGCGGCCACCTGGACGTTCGCTCCGTTCTCGGAGAGGGCAGTACTTTTACGATCACGCTGCCCATCAGTACCCCCTTTGACGATCAGGCGACTGGCCGCTGAGAGGAGCGGCTGGCCACGGCCCCCACGGGTACGTGCGGCCGGCATTCGCCCGTCCGAGCACCATTACCTGTCGCAGCGCGTCGACGGTGAGGAAGGTTGCTCGTGGAAATCTCAGCGGCACTCGCCGCGGATCTGCGGACCCTCACCACCGCCCTCGACCAACCCAACGAAGACATCGAAAGTGCGGTCGCCAACTTAGCCACGGGGTTAGCGGCCACCGTGGATTCCTACCTCGGTTTCACCATAACTACGCACGCCGGCGGAAACCCGATCTCTTTCACGGTTCCCCGGCGCGCCGGCAGTCACCCGCCGGTCACCGGCTCGTTTCGGATATCGCTCACCGCACTCGGCAGTGGTTCGCCGTCCGACTGGCTGATTCTCTACGCGGCCAATCCCGGCGCCTTTGTCGACCTGGCGGCAGATCTCTGCTGGGCCCTGGACATCGACATCAACACCGTGATTCTTGACGCGGACGCCGACACCGGGATTGAACTCACCGCCACGGTCAATACCGGGCTGACCGAATTGTCAATGATCAATCAGGCAATCGGCGCGCTGACCGAGGAAGGACTCACGGTCGAGCAAGCAGCGGTCGAATTGCAGCACCGCGCAGAAGCGGACCGGGTCACCCTGCATACCGCCGCCGCACGGGTCATGAGCACACTGCGTACGGACGGTCTATGCCCGTAGCGGTACCGTCGAGCAGTCGTACGGCTAGCTGCGCGGCAGGTTCGATGCTGCGCTATGCGCTCTGACCAAGAGGAGAGTCATGACTGCGAAAACGACCAGCAATCCTGCGCATCCGGCATCGGGCACGACCACGACGGTCGCCTTTGTACAGTCCTGTTGGCATCGCGAAATCGTCGACCGGGCTCGCGATTCGTTTGCATCGTCCATGGCCCGCTCCGGGTTTTCGGCTGAGTCCATTGACTACTTCGAGGTTCCCGGCGCACTCGAACTGCCGCTGATGGTCAAGCGGTTAGCCGCGACCGGTCGTTACGCGGCGGTCGTCGCCGCCGGGCTGGTCGTCGACGGCGGAATTTATCGGCACGATTTCGTCGCCGCCGCGGTGATCGACGGCTTGATGCGGGTGCAGCTCGACACCGATGTGCCCGTCCTGTCGGCCGTCCTGACTCCGTTGAACTTCCACGAGCACCAGGCCCATCAGGATTTCTTCGGCGAGCATTTCGTGGTCAAAGGCGCGGAGGTGGCCGCCGCCTGCGTCGCGACGCTATGGGCCCATGACCGAGCGGGCCAAGCTCGAACAACGAATGAGCAGGCCCCTCGATCCGCACGCACTCATATGAATGCCGAAGCCTGAGCTCGCCGTTCCACCCTCAGCAACGAGCGAGACCCACAAGTGGCCGGCACTCGGGACGCCAGGTAGGGCAAGGGCGTCCAGCCCTACACCCATTTCGACGGGCGTACACGCACCCTTCCGGTCATCGGCTCGGTCACGGCCTGCGGAAGTTGAGCGTGCCTCAACGCGGTTTCGTTGATGTTGAAGGACCCGACGTTGGAGAAGCGTTTGTGTGGTTTGAGATTGCCGGGTGGCATCGCCAGGATGACAGCCCGCTGCACGTCTAGTCGCTTGATCGACCGCACCGCCGGCGCGAAGTCTGAGTCCGCGCTGATGAGCAGTGTCAGGTTTCCTAGCCCGGCGGCGGCGTCCTCGACCATCGAAGCTCCGAGCGCGACGTCAGTTTCCTTCTCCTCGCAAGTGCGGAACCGACGCGGGCACCCACATTCAAAATGTTGGCCACAGGTCCGGCACGGTCCGATACCGCGTGGCTTGAACCAACCTCGCTGAACATCGAGCACAGATCCGCAGTGCGCTTGCATTGCTTCGACGTACTCGATCTGGTTGGCGGCAGCTGCCGGCTCTCCCTTGACGACGGCGGTGAAGTAACGGACAACGGCAATGTCGTCGTCGGGCCGCAGACGGCGTACAAGCTCGACGACGTCGAGCCAGCGATAGCGGCGGCCGAATTTGTGTTTGATGCCGTAGTAGAGGTTGAAGCCGTCCACGTAGGCGGTCACAATGGCCACTGTGTGTGAGCCTAGCTGGGTTGCGGCCGAAGACTTCGAATGTATGGTGGATGGACACGATGCCGGTACGTCCGGCTGGAACGGCCCCCGCGAGGGGGCCGTTTTTTTGCACAAGGCATTTGGTTGAGCAACGCGCGAACCGCCGGCCGGCCACTACGCGATATCGGCATCACCGGTCCGCTCGTCCGGCAGGCGCTATGCGTGTTACCCGGTGGCGAGGAACCAGCCGCCGGGCGCATCGATCCGGATGCGCTTCGGGCCATCGGCATCGGCTACTACGGCGTCCGGGCCGCGACCGAGCAGACGTTCGGCTCCGGCGCGCTCGAGTCAGCCCCCGATCGGCGCGTCTCGACCGACCGGGCCCCAAAACCGCGGTTCACGCCGGACGCCAAACGTTGCCTCGAAGCGGCGCTGCGCGTCACGGTCGAACCTCACCACAAGCGCCTGGAACCAGGGCACTTGTTACCGGGGGCTGCTGCGCCTGGACGATGAATTCGTGGCCGGCGCTATCGAGCGCTCGGGGACGACCGTTGCCGTCCTGTCCTTTACCGGGCTTGCTCGGCTGCCAGCGGCATAGCCGCCAGACCCCGATTCTGGCCTGCCATACAGTGCATCGATGGTCTCTGAACGCGACGTGGTGCTGACCGATGGCAGGACCGTCAAGGTCTACGACAGCGGCAACGCAGCTTCCGGCGCTCTCGCGCTGGTGTGGCATCACGGCTCCCCCCAGACCGGCGCCCCGCTCGAACCGCTTCTCACCGGCGCCGCCTCGCGTGGGATCCGCCTGCTCTCATACGGCCGTCCCAGCTACGGTGGATCGAGTCCGCATCCCGGCCGCGACGTTGCCTCGGCAGGCCGCGACGTCGTGCAGGTTGCGGACGCGCTGGGCATCGGCCGGTTTGCCACGATGGGCGCATCCGGCGGCGGCCCGCACGCCCTCGCCTGCGCCGCAGCGGCACCTGACCGGGTGATCGGCGTCGCCTGCCTGGCCGGTCTGGCGCCATATACCGAAGATTTCGACTCGTTCGGCGGAATGGTGTCGCCCGGCGGACTTCGCTCGGGCTTGCAGGGACGCGCCGCGCGCGAACGCTACGCCGAATCGGAGGAGTTCGACGAGAACAGTTTCACAGCCACCGACTGGGCCGCCCTGAACGACTCCTGGTCATCGCTGGCTGCCGACGCCGGGCGGGCCGCGGCGCAGGGCGCAGCGGGACTGATCGATGATGACCTTGCCTTCGCAGCGCCATGGGGATTCGACGTCGGCCAGTTGGTCGCGCCCGTACTGGTCGTGCAGGGCGGCCAAGATCGCGTTGTGCCACCCGCGCATGCCGACTGGCTCATTCGCAATTGCCAGCGCTCCGAACTCTGGCTGCGGCCGGCCGACGGCCATGTGTCGATCCTCGACGCCTGCCCGCTGGCGATGGATTGGCTGCTCGCCCGCGAGAGTCATCGGTGACGTAGGCCGAACCGGCTGGGCCATGACTCCATCCGGGCCCGCGTCCCACGCGCATCTGAACTCATTTACAGGGCAGACTCCGCGGGTTATGGTACGCAAATTGTGAAATGCAACGCCGACGGCATGCTTGCGTTCCAGCACTGGCTCGGTCGCCGCGCTATTTCCGCACAATCCGCGGTGAGCTTCTGCTACCTGCGCTTTCAGCCGAAACCTGTGGAGGTCACAGATGACGAAACGTCCGGAATTGCTCCAGGCCACCGACGCCGACATTGACGATGCGCTCGCGTTCGCAGATCCGATGGTGCTGCGCGGACTGCTGTATCAACTGACCGGCGACGAGGCGATTCCGGCGACCGAGGTCATCGCGCTCGCTACGGGCGGCCTCGGCGGGCAAGTGATGGGCGTCGGGAATCCCGACGACGTGGCGCTCATCCGGTCCAAGGCGGCAGATTTCCTGAAGCAGTACCGAGATTCTGGCGCCGGCGATCTACCCATCGGGCCGGCGGATCGGCTACATCGCAGCCTCACATTGTCCGCTGGTGCGGACGTTCCGGCAGCGGAGCTGGAGATGTGGCTCGAGGAGCTGGCGCTCGACCCCTGGGCTCGCGGACACGTCTGGCAGCAGGAGCCGCCCGCAGAGCGACTGGAGAACTTCTCGGTCCTGGTCATCGGCGCCGGTATGGGCGGTCTGAATTCTGCCGTCCAGCTGCAACACGCGGGCGTTGATTTCACGGTCGTCGAGAAGAACTCCGGCGTAGGTGGAACGTGGTATGAAAACCGGTACCCGGGCGCGCGCGTCGACTCCCCCAGCCGCAATTACACGCACGCCTTCGGGGTCGACTTCCCGTACCCGAACCCGTTCTGCGGCCAGGCCGAGAACGAGAAATACTTCAACTGGATCGCCGACCATTTTGATCTTCGTAAGAACATCGAATTCAACACCGAGGTCAAATCCGTTATCTGGGACGAGCAGGCCAAGCTCTGGGAAATCAAAGCCGAACAGCAGGGCGGCACGAAGGTGTGGCGGGCCAACGCCATCATCAGTTGCGTGGGATTCCTGGCCCGCCCGAACATGCCGAACATCGATGGCATGAGCGAGTTCCAGGGCACGTCCTTTCACACCGCGCGCTGGCCCTCCGGCGTTGACTTCGAAGACAAGCGGGTGGCGGTCATCGGCAGCGGCTGCACCGGCTATCAACTCGTTCCGGAGCTGGCGAAGATGGCCAGCCACACGTACGCCTTTCAGCGCACCCCGAGCTGGGTTTTCGACGTGCCCGGATACCTCGACCCATTCCCGCCGCAGGTCAACTGGCTCGATCGGAACTTCCCGTATCTGACGAACTTCGTCCGGTTCCGCACCGGCTGGGGCAGCCGGCCGGACGTGACCATGAAGATCTTCGGCATCGACCCGACGTTCTCGGACCCGCACGCGACCAGCGCGGTGAACAAGGTCGTGCGTGATCAGCGGATCGAATTCATGCGCACGAAGTTCGCCGATCACCCTGAGCTCGTCGAGACAATGCTCCCGGTGGCGCCCCCGATGTCGTCCCGGCCGGTGCTTGTCGACCGCAACTACAGCATCTACGACGCAATCCTGCGCGACGACGTGACCCTGGTGACTGACGGGATCGAGCGGATAACTCCGAACGGCATCAAGGTGCGCGGCGGTGAAGAACACGCGCTGGACGTCATTGTCTTCGCGACCGGTTTCAAGGCCAACGAATTCCTGTGGCCGATGGAGATCATCGGCCGCAACGGTCAGCGGATCGAAGAACTGTGGGCCAAGGATGGCGCCCGCGCTTATATGGGAACGATGCTCCCCGGCTTTCCCAACTTCTTCATGATCTACGGCCCGAACACCAATCCCATCGGCGGCCTGCAGGTCGTCGACATGGAAGAGATGGTGACCCGTTTCGCCTTGGAGTGCATCGGACATCTCATCGAGCAAAACCTGGATACGGTCGATGTGACCGTCGATGCGTACTGGCGCTACAACGATGAACTGGATCGGGCCGAAGAGCTGAAGAATTATCACGACCCTCGGGCACACAACTACTACCAGAACGAATTCGGGCGCTCGGCCGCCAATATGCCCTTCGACGCCCGGCTTTCGTGGGAAATGCTGCGCAGCCCGTTCGGTCCACGAAGCGCGGACGGCGACGAGCAGCTGGCCGAGCGTTTGGCTACGGTAGCCGAGATTTCCCGGCCGTACTTCGGCGAAGATCTGGTGGTCGAGTAGCCAGGACCGCAGCACCGCCGGTCAATGGCGACCGCCTGCAGGAGCGCGCACCTCAGCCTGTCAGGCGTCGCCGGCCGGTCGGTCGCGAACGTGGCGGCCAAACCGCAGGGGGACCGCCAGCAACAGCAGCACCCAGGGGCCGTCCTGCTTCAAGAGATAGCCGGCCGGAATACACAGCAGGAAGACGGCGAGGCTGCGCCAGGTCTCGGCCTTATGCATCGAGCCGTACACCGATTCTGCGTCCTTGGGCATCAGCCGGTAGTGACGAACATCGTGGTCGAGCAACAACAGCAGCAACACCGCGACGACGTTGAACGCTCCGTATAAGGCCAGCGCGAAGGGCGTCCCGCCGTAGTTTCCCAGCAAACTGGCGGGGAACGGCATCGCCGCTACGACAATGAGCACCAGGATCGTGTCGCGGAAAAGGCGCGGATGGGTTTTGTCGACCAGCCGCATCACGCGGCGATGGCGTTGCCAATAGCTCGCGATGACATAGAAACTAACGAGAAATGACCAGTAACTCGCCGAATTGTCGGCCAGCGCGTGTCGCATCGTCGAATCGCTGGGATGGTGACCGAGAGCTGGCACCTTGAGATCCAGCGCCAGCAGCGTCATCGCGATTGCGAACACGCCGTCGGCCAGCGTCAGCAGCCGGCCGAGCGAGTTGTCTTGCAGCCCCGCGGTTTCTTCGCCTTCAACCACGGGTCGGTGATCGCCACCGGCTGCCTCAGTCACCCGATTACGGTAACGGCCGCGGTTCGCCGGCTTCGGGAGGCGCTCGCGAATCAATCCAATTGGATCAGGTCAACGAGGTCTACGGCCGACTTCGAGCCGACCGGGTCGGGCATCGCGCCGTCCAGGAACGGTGATCCCCCGCCGGGCCGGTCACTTCGTCAGCCCGGTGGGCCGACAATGGTGCTGATGGCGTTCGCGAGTTCGGGCGTCATGGTAAGACCCGCAAGCTGCTTCGTTCCGATCGCGAAACTGACAAACGCTCCGTTGATCTCGACCGTAACCGGAGCGCCCGTCGTCGCGAAGACGAGCCGCGTGACGGTAGCGAACGCCACCCCAGTGGACGTGAAATTCGCGGGCATCGCGACTAGGCCATTGACCATCGTGGCCAATTCCTGCGCCTGATTGCCTGAGATCGAGCGACGCTGGGTCGTGCCCTGCGGCGTCTTCGCCGACGACCTGGTGACGCTCAGTTCCACGGAACTCACCGGCAGCGCGATGTGCTCGACCGCCGGCCGTACGGCAAGCGCCATGGCTTGCACATCGACCCGGATCGCCGAGCGGGCGCCGTCCGCGGCAATGGTCAGTTGGAATCTCAAGTTCGAATAGCCGGCGTGCTGGCCGTCCTGCTCGAGGATCAACCCCCGAGTGGTGACGATGCCATGATCGGATCGGCTTGCAGTACCGGATTTCGTCAGCCCGTCGGGAACATTGCGGTCGAAGAAGTCGAATGCCTGGTTCATCGATTGGCTCAGCTTCCACCAGCGGCGGTCCTGCGTCCAACCCGCGCGCTGGTCACCGTAGGCGAGCGCGGGCACCGGCGCGGTGGCCGCGGGATCCGCGCCGGCCGGCAGGATCAGTTTCCGAAATGTGTCTTGGACCGCGGCGGCCGCGGCAGCCTGATTCGACGACGCTGTCGCCGGGTCGGGCGTCGGGACAGTGTGGATCGCCGTCCCCGCTGATGGTGGTGCCGGCGAGCGGGAAATGCTCGACCGGGCCACGATGATTATCGGTATCGCCACCGCCGCGACGCCGACTAGCGTCGCCACGAATTTTGCCCGCGATCTGCGCCGACCCACCATCGGAGTAGCAACCGGCAGGACGGCCACATCCACATCCACATCCACGTCAGTAGCCGCCGGAAAACCGTCGGCGTCGGCGGTGCTCCCGCCGATGCTACGAGCGAGAAAAGCATCCAGCGGTGGCGCGTCCCGGCCGGCGGTCTCCCGCCAATCAGCGCCGGCCCGCACCAGCGAATCGTGCAGCCCATGGTCAGTTACGTCAGCCGTTGGCTCGTCGTGGCTCATCGATAGTCCTCTCCCAGATAGCCGCGCAATTTCAGCCTCGCGTCGGCCAAGGTGGATTTCGCCGTACCGGCCGAGCAGGACATCACAACGGCCACGTCGGCCACCGGCAGGCCCAGAAAGTAGTAGAGCTCCACGCACAAGCGCTGGCGATCGGTCAGCCGGGCCAGCGCCCGGGCAAGATCGACGCCGACCGGCACATCGATCGGTGTCGCGGCGCGATCGGTTGGCTGGGGCGCGGACACCTGCGATAGCGCGAGATCTGGCGAATGTTCCCGGCGGCGGGCAGGACGTCCTTCGTTGGCGACGATCGCCAGCAACCAATTGCGGGGCGTCCCGCGGCCGGCATCGTACTGAGCCCAGTGCAGCCACGCCGCCGACAGGGCGTCCTGCAGGACATCCTCGCCGCGACCAGCCGGGGCCATTCGCATCGACAGCCGCGCCATCGACAACCAATGCGGCTCAACCCACGCCGAGAATCGAGCGGCATTGGACGGCTCGTCGGATGTGGACGCCGTGGTCGGCGTTTTCGGCGTGGCAGCCGTCGCCGGCCCAGCGGAGAGCTGCGTGTTGTCCACACCTATATATATGCCACCCGCGTGTCGATGGTTGGGTCCAATTCGAAATCAGCCGTCGACCGCCTGGCTGGTACGGGCACGGACGGCCGACAGGAACGCGGCATAACTCCAGGTCAGGTCCCGGACGCTGCGCTCGTAGCCGGACTCGCCATCGAATTGTTCGCTCAGCTCCAGGTGATCGCTGTGGTGCACGACCGCACGCAGCATTTCGTCGCCGGCGGCCTGCAGTGCTGCGGCCGCCGCGCCGATCGGCGTGGCCGAGGTGACGCCGACCTGGTCGAAGAACTCCGCCGACAACTCGTCGAGCGGCAGCGTGCCCGCCGAGAGAATACCGTTCGCCACCTCGTAGTAGAGCTGGGCGAAGTTGGCGGTACACAGCGCCCAGGGATGGTCGCCGGCGCCGCCGGAACCACCGTCGTAGGTGTCCATCGGATAGCGCCCGAGCATCGGGCCCACGCCCAACTCGCGATCGGCCAGATTGATCGGATAGACCGCCGGCGAATTCGGATCAGCCCATTGGCGACGCAACTGGCCCGCGGTGGCGAGAAGTTTCGTGTCCGTACAGGGCACCGCGCCGTAGATAGCGGCCTGCACGATGTCGATGTTCGGGTCATAGCCCGCGGGCACCACTGGTTCGTCCGGCTTACCGGGCGTGACGCCGCCGATCAAGGTCGCGTAATAGGTACCATTCCAGTGCGCCGCCAACGCCTGTTGCAGCCAGGTGATTGCCGGCGCGGTCCCGGCCGGCACCGTGACGCCGACCCGGTTGGTCGTCACCTCCAACAGGCAGCGCAGCTGCACGGAGCGGGCGAAGAACGAGAAGCCGATGTGCTCTTCCCACAGGTTGGTCGTCGCGTCGGTGTAACAGGTCAGCAGGTACTCGACGTTGCGGGCGATGAGCGCGCGGGCCAACTTCTGCGTAGCCGTGTCGAGGCCGTCGAAAGCCGCCAGCACCGCGATCGTCTGGATCGCGGGACCGTCGTTCTGCTCCGACCACGGCCGCGCCTGGCCGTCAATCGTGAAACAGGCATGGCCGAGCGTCGGGGCGGCGTTGGCCTGAGTGAGCTGCGCGAAGTTGACGTAGTCGATCAGGGCGCCAACGGCTGCGTCGGGGCCGGCCGGGCTGGCGGCGGCGACCTCGAGGGCGGTGATCGCGGCGTCGCGCGTCCAGTTGAAGACGTAGTCCTGTCGGATGTCCGGGGTGTTGGCCGGATATGACGGCGCGGCGATGACACAACCCGGCCTGGACAGCATGGTGTGGCTGGAGTCGTCGAACGGATAGCCGTCGCTGGAGATGTTCCGCAACATCAGCGCATACATGTGCTGCGCCACCCGCTCCAGCTGGATCCCCTGGAAGGCGATGCTTTCACGCGCCGCCGGTGGATTCCGGGTGGGCGTGATGGTGCGGGCAAGAGGCGTATCCGACATGGCGAATCTCTTTCTCGTGAGGGGATGGCGATAGGTGGTTCTCAGGCCTCAGCTCGCTTGGCCGGCCGCATCCAGGCGATCTCGTTGATCGCGCCGCCGGGCTTCGGTTCGGTGCTCAGCACGAGTTGGCCGTCGCGATCACTGGCCAGCCGCGGCTCGACCGCGCCGGACCAGTTCGGGAACAAGCTGTCTTCGATGCGATGCACGACTGTGTCGCCCTGTCGCTCCCAGGTGCCCGCATAAGCCAGACAGGTTGAGTACGCCTCAGCCCGGTTCTGCGTATCGCCACCGAGCGGGTCGCCACCAGGGATGGACGGCCGCCCCGCCGCGGTCAGCACGACGGACATGTAACCGTCCGGGGCGTAGGTCAGCAGCCCGTGCGCGTCCGCTCCCAAGGGAAAGCTGATTCCACCGTCCGGATCGATCCGGCGCCAAGCCAGCAACTGCCAGGTTCCCTCGATTTCCATCGGGCGACCTTATACACGGTTAGGCCGATATGTCTAGTAATAACTTAATATCCTAAGATAGTTGTATACGCTAATACTCTATATATGACGTGATAAAGCCATTCTTGTTATTTATCGGTTTTATAACGCACGACGAACCGGCCAGACACCATGGCGGCACGCCACTACCGTCCCAACTGCCTGCCGAGTTCGCCGCCTCAATCGATCCGCTTCCTCGTAACCAGAGAGGAGTTTTCGTGACCTCACGCCGAGACTTGTTCATTGATCTATCCGTCGAGCTGACCGGATACTCGCGCGTCCAACTGCTCGGTACCGGGATGTCCGAGCGTTACCTGCAAGCCCTCGACGAGGTGCTGCCCGACGGCATGGTGGACGAGTTCCTGGCGACGTCGGCAGCGCTGCCGACGATGACGATCGACGCCATCCTGCGCAGCGAAACCTGGGGCCCGGTCACCCGAAACATCATGATCCTCTGGTACTGCGGACGGTGGACGGCGCTGCCGGATTCCTGGCGAGCAGTACACGGGACCCGGCCGGCCGACAGCAACCACGTGATCTCGGCCGATTCGTACCAGGCCGGCTTGCAGTGGGTTGCGGCCGGCGCCCACCCCGCGGGGGCCCGGCAGCAGGGCTTCGGCGCCTGGACCGTCGCTCCCGAGGAAGCGGCCTCATGAGCGAGCATCGCAGCGACGAACGAGCGAATGGCATCGATGATGCACAGCACGATGTCGTCGTCGTGGGAGCCGGGATAGCCGGCTCCCTAGTGGCGAAACGCCTTACCCAGGCTGGGTTCAGCGTCCTCGTACTCGAAGCGGGACCGGCCACCGCGGCCGCCTTTGACGACTACAGCAATCACGTCCAGGCCTTCTACGCGGCCACCAGCAAGGGACCGGAATCGGCCTGGCCGCCCGCCGCCGGGGTGCCGCAGCCCGACACCGCCGACATCCGCACCGGGGACGGGTACTTCGTCCAGGCCGGCCCGCTTCCCTACGGCAGCACGTACACCCGGCTCCAGGGTGGCTCAACCCTGCACTGGCTGGGCGTGTCGCTACGGATGCTGCCCGAGGACTTCCAACTCCAGTCGAGCTACGGCGTGGGGCGGGACTGGCCGCTCGACTACTGGGCGCTCGAGCCCTTTTACGGCGAGGCCGAACACGAGATCGGGGTGGCCGCCGACGTCGTCGACCAAACGCACCTGGGCCTGGAGTTCGCCCCCGGCTACGACTACCCGATGCACCGGATTCCGCCCAGCTATTCCGACCGCCTGCTCGCGGCCGCGGTGGACGGCATGACCGTCAACCTCGGCGAGGACCAGCTGGCTTTGAAGGTCCGCAATTACCCGGCCGCCCGCAACTCGATGCCGCGGGGTGATTACCGGCCGGTCGGCGCCGTCGACCAACGTCGGGCCGGGCAGGGCGACGGCCACGGCCTGGCCCGCGACCTTGGTCAGCGCTGCGCGGGCAACACCGCCTGCACGCCGATCTGCCCGATCCAGGCCAAGTACAACGCGGGCAAGACGTTGGCTCAGGCTGACGGCCGCACCTTGCAGGTCGTTGCGCAGGCGGTCGCGTCGAAGATCCAGCTGGACCCGGTCACGGGCGAGGTGCGCGGGATTGAATACCAGCGCTACGACGATCCGGCCTCGGCGCGGCACACGGTGCACGTCGCGCGCGGGCGGGTGTACGTGCTTGCCGCCCACGCGATCGAGAACGCCAAGCTGATGCTCGCCTCCGGGCTGGGCTCGGCCAGCGGGATGCTTGGCCGGAACCTGATGGATCATCCGTCCATCTACGGCTGGGGGCTGGCCTCCCACCCGGTCGGGCCGTACCGGGGACCGCTGTCCACGTCCGGCATCGACGACCTGCGCGGCGGGCCGTTTCGAGCCCGCCACGCCGCCTTGCGAGTGGACGTCGGCAACGACGGCTGGCGGGCACCAACGGGCGCGCCGGACAGCACCGTCACCGATGCCGTCGCCAACCGCGGCCTGTTCGGGACAGCGCTGCGCGAGCACCTGCGCTCGACGCTGTCGCGGCATGTGCGCTTCTCCCTCAACGTCGAGCAATTGCCGTCCCGATCGAACCGGGTGAGCATCGATCCGCGTTACGTCGACCTGCTGGGCAATCCGCGGCCGGTGATCAACTACGACATCGACGAGTACACGCTGGCCGGTATGGCCGCCGCGAAACGCGTGTACCAGGAAGTGTTCCGGCGCGCGGGCATCAAGGACTGCACCGACCCCGAGCAGGGTGTCTGGTTCCCGAGTGTGGCCTACCAGGGCGACACCTTGCACTACCACGGCATGGGTCACTTCGCCGGCACCCACGTGATGGGCAACGATCCGGCGCAATCGGTCGTCGACACCGATCAGCGGTGCTGGGAACACCGCAATCTGTTCCTCGTCGGTTCGGGCAGTTTCCCGACGATGGGCACGTCCAACCCGACGCTAACCCTGGCCGCGCTAGCCCTTCGTACGGCGCGGCACCTGGCCAAGGAGCTGTCGACATGACCGCGGCCCGCCTGAAAGAACTGCTCGCCGCGGCGGTCAAGCTCGAGCTGGCGACGATCCCGCCGTACCTGTGCGCGCTCTATTCGATCCGGCCCGGCAGCAATCAGCAGGCGACTCTCGTGCTGCGCTCGGTCGTGGTGGAAGAAATGCTGCACATGGTGCTGGCCGCCAACGTCCTCAACGCGATCGGCGGCCGGCCGCAGGTGGCCGGCCGGGAGCACGCCCCGCATTACCCACACGAGCTGCCGGACGGCGTCATCCTGGATCTGCTGCCGTTCTCACCCGCGGCGATCGAGTCGTTCTTGCAGGTCGAGAATCCCCAATACCTACCGACGCTTACCGCCCCGGACAGCGCGGCACTGCAGGTCCGCCGTCCCGAGCTGCACACCTCGCACGCGGTCGCCGTGTCGGAGCGTCCCACAACGATCGGTGCCTTCTACCAAGAGATCACCGAGACCTTGAAGGCCGTCGCCGCGGACATCGGTGAGCCGGCGTTGTTCTGTGGCGACCCGGCGCGCCAGATCGGCGCCGAGTTCTACTACGCCGGCGGCGGGTCACCGACCAGAGTCACCGATCTCGAATCGGCCTGCCGCGCCCTGGACGAAGTCGTCGACCAGGGCGAGGGCGACATACTTTCCCCCTATGACGCCGACGGGGACCTCGCCCACTACTTCCGCTTCCAGCAGCTGAAATACAACCGGAGTTATCTGGCCGCCGACGAGATCGGCACGCCGACCGGCCCGGCCATGGGCGTCGACTTCAAGACCGTCTACCCGATGCTCGCCAATCCGCGCACGGCCGAGTACGACGATCCGGACCTGAAAGCGGCTTCCGTACGGGCCAATCACAGCTGGTCGCAGCTGCTCCAACAGCTGGACGCCGCCTTCGACGGGCGACCCGACGCTTTGCTGCCCGCGGTGCACACGATGTTCCGGCTCCGTGACGCGATGCTCGTGCTGCTGGCCAATCCCTTACCCGATCACCACGGCCGGCATGCGGGGCCGACATTCGAATGGCAACCATTCACCACAGCGAAGGCAGGGACGAATCATGATCTTTCCCCGTGACGCCACGCGGCGAACCGACCACAAGGCAGCCTCGGAGACTTTTTACGACGTCGTCGTGGTCGGGTCTGGGATCAGCGGCGCGATCATCGCCGAGCAATTGAGCCAGGCCGGCAAGCGGGTGCTTGTGCTCGAAGCGGCAGCGGACGAAGACCGCTCGCTCAAGGGATACGAAGGTTTCCTGTCACGTTTCTATGCCGCGGCCAGTAAGGACAACCAGTCGCCGTACCCGCACAATCCGAACGCACCCATGCCGCGCAGCACCGACGCGCGCCGCATCTGGCCGGGGCAGCCCGACTCCTCGGCGTACCTGGTGCAGAACGGCCCGTTTTCCTCGGACACGACGTACACCCGGGTGCTCGGCGGTACCACGATGCACTGGGAAGCCAAGACCCCGAGGATGCTGCCGCAGGACTTTCACCTGCGCACCATGTTCGGCTTGGGCCAGGACTGGCCGCTGACCTACGACGACCTGTCGCCCTACTACGTCCAGGCCGAACGGGAACTCGGTGTCTCGGCCGACGTCGAGCACCAGAGCTACCTCGGCGCCACGTTCGATCCGGGCTACGTCTTCCCGATGCACGAATTGCCCCTGTCCTACCTGGACAAAGTGGTCGCCAAGGGGGTCGACGGCACGTTCGTCGAGCTTGACGGTGAGCAGTTCGAGCTGTCGGTGCGCGCCTTCCCGCAGGCACGCAATGGCGTGCCCAACGCGGCCTACGACAACGGAAAGGGCTACGTCCCGGTCGGCGCGGTCAACACCCACCAGGTCGAGGAGGGCGAGCGCTGCCAGGGGAATAACAATTGCGTGCCGCTGTGCCCGGTGCAGGCCAAGTATCACGCCGGCAAGACCCTGGCCAAAGCGCTGCAGGACGGCCGGGTGGATCTGCTGACCCGAACCGTCGCGTCGAAAGTACTCGTTGATCCGGCGACCGGGCGGGTCGACGGCATCGAGGTCAAGGTCTACCAGGACCCCGAGTCACCCCAACACACGACGATGATCATGCGCGGGCAGATCTTTGTGCTGGCCGCGAACGCGATCGAGAATCCGCGCCTGATGCTGGCCTCCGGGCTGAGCGGTTCGAGCGGGCTGATGGGCCGCAATCTGATGGATCACGCCTACCTGCTGAGCTGGGCGCTGTTGCCCGAAATGGCCGGCACCTTTCGGGGGACGAACTGCACCGGCGGGATCGTCGACCTGCGGGCCGGCTCGTTCCGTCGGCAGCAAGCCGCCTTCGCCGTCGACATCCACAACGACGGGTGGGGCTGGGCCACCGGCGCGCCGTATTCGGATCTGGTCGATCTCGTCGACCAGCAGAACCTGTTCGGAGCCGAGCTGCGCCGAGCCCTGCCCGATCGGATCAGCCGTCAGCTGCTGCTGGCCTTGATGATCGACGTACTGCCCAACGAGAGCAACCGGGTCACGGTCGACCCGGCGTACACCGATCAGCTCGGCAACATGCGCCCAGTCATCTCGTACACGGTGCCGGAATACACGATGCGCGGCGTCGCCTACGCGCGCCAGTTCGCCCGCCAGGTCTTCCAGCGACTCGGCGCCGCCGACCACACGGCGTATGACCCGACGGACGGCGCTTACCTGACGTATGAGGGTGAGGGCTACGTCATCCGGGGCGGCAACCACCTGGCCGGCACGCACATGATGGGGACGAATTCCCGGAACTCGGTCGTCGACGCCCAGCAACGCAGCTGGGATCACCCGAATCTGTATCTGGTCGGCGGTGGGAGCATGCCCACGATCGGCACGTCCAACGTCACGCTGACCATGGCGGCACTGTGCTACCGCAGCGCGGAGCGCATTATCGCCCAACTTCAGGACGAGCTCTCGGCCCGGCTGCAGACGCCGGCGCCGACCGAACTGCCGATGCCCACGGTCGTGGCAGCGTCATGACCACCAGCCATCACCTCAACGGAGACAGCATGCCCGCGATCACCACGCTGGACGAGCTCTACGCCTATCTGGACTCGGCGATGCAATTGGAACATGCGACCATTCCCCCTTATCTCACCGCGCTTTACTCGATTCGCCCTGGGACGAACTCGGACGCATATCACGTGTTGCGGGTGACGGTAGTGGAAGAGATGCTGCACCTGACGCTGGTCGCCAACCTGCTCAATGCGGTCGGCGGCACGCCCGATCTCACGGTGGCGGGATTCGTGCCCGACTATCCCGCCTATCTTCCCGATGGCGAACGTGACTTCCAGGTCAGCTGTGCCCGCTTCTCGCGCGAGTCGCTGGGCACCTTCCTCGAGATCGAGCGCCCGCGCCAGGCACCGGACGAGCAGTCGAGGTTGATCGATCGAGGGCCCGCGCGACGCGGCCGGCTCGGGTCCGCACCCGGCAACAACCAGCTGCAGTACTACAGCATCGGCGAGTTCTACCAGGAGATCTCGCGCGGGCTGCACTACCTGCATGATCTGCTCGGCGACGCCCTGTTCTGCGGCGATCCGACTCGACAGGTCGGCAGCGAATACTTCTACTCCGGTGGCGGGGCGATCGTGCCGGTCAGCGATCTCAGGTCGGCGGAAGCCGCGATCGACCTCATCTGCGAGCAGGGTGAGGGCTTCGGGGGCGGCATCTTCGACTCCGAGGGCGAGCTGGCGCACTATTACCGGTTCCAGCAGCTCGTCCTCGGACGCTATTACCAAGAACGCGATTCCCGCGATCATCCGTCTGGCCCGCATATCGAGGTCGACTGGGACGCGGCCTACCCGATCAAGCAGAACGCCCACTTGGCCGACTACCCGGCTGATTCGGAGGTCGCCGCGGCGGCGATCGCATTCAATACGTCCTACGCCGGCTTCCTCGACCTGCTAACCCGCGCCTACGGCGGCCGTCCGGAATTGCTGTTGGACGCCGTTACTGAGATGTTCCGGCTGCGCGATCAGATGACGCGGCTCATCCACAATCCGATCCCCGGCCTGGACGGCGTCAACGCGGCGCCGACCTTCGAGGTGTCCGTTCACCTGGCTGGGGTGGCGTCGTGACCGGCCCCCGGCAACTCGACGGCTCCCGGCGGCTCGAGGATTTTCTGGCCTTCTCGGCCGAGGCGACGGCTTTCACCGTTTTCGAGCTGCGCGGTACCGGCCAGTCGCAGGCGTACCTGAACACCTGCGACGGGATCGTCGGAACCGAAGTCACCGATTGCCTGCTCGATCGCTATGACGCGGCCCGATCGGCCGTCGTAGCCAGCGAGTCGACGCTGCCCGAGCTGCTGCGCCGCGACATTCTCAGCGACCCGCAGCTCGGACCGGTGGCCCGAAACATAGCCAAGATGTGGTTCGTCGGAGTCTGGTACGAACTGCCACGGGCGTGGACCGAAGCGTTCGGCGCACGCGAGGGAAACGCCACCTTCGTGGTGTCGACCCAGTCGTACACCGAAGGTTTGCTGTGGCCCGCGATCGGGGCGAACCCGCCGGGTGCCAAAGCGCCCGGATTCGGATCGTGGGCGCATCCCCCGCGCATTCCGGTATTTCCGTGACGCCCGGGCCGATTCGTTTCGGGCGCGAGACCACAGGCGACCTGGCTTTTGCCGAGCGGCGTGAGTGGCTGGTGACCAACGGCATCGGCGGTTACGGTTCGGGAACCCTGGCCGGCTCGATCACCCGCGGCTATCACGGGCTGCTGGTCGCCGCCCGGCAGCCACCGGTTGACCGGCGATTGATGCTGGTAAAACTCGACGAGACGCTCAGCTATCGCGGCTGCGGCTACGAGCTGGCTACGAACCGGTGGGCCAGCGGTGTCGTGGCACCGACCGGGTACACCAGCATCGAGAGCTTCGAGCTCGAAGGCTCAGTTCCGGTATGGCGTTTCGCCTGCGCCGAGGCGCTGATCGAGAAGCGGATCTGGATGAAGCAGGGGGCCAACACGACCTACCTCGCCTACACCGTGGTCTCGGCGGCCGAGCCCGTCCAACTGTCGATCACCGCGATCGTCGACAACCGCGGTTTCCACGACACCGGCGCGGTGGCCTGGCCGGCCGAGGTATCGCTGATCAATGGCGGCCTGCAGGTCGCGTCCGGCGGCCCGGGCAGCCTGCCCCTGGTAATGCTGGCCAGCGCCGGCGAGGCGCACGTGGTCAACGAGCTGTACGAGGGCTACCTGCTCCCGGCCGAGACCGCCCGCGGCCTGACCGACCGCGACGATCACGTGCACGCCGGGACGTTCACCGCGCTGTTGGCGCCGGGTCAGACCCTGCTGTTCCTGGCCAGTGCCGAAGCCAACCCGGTCATCGAGGATGACCCGCTGGAGCAACGCCGAGATCGTGACCGGACGGTGCTGGCCGGCTGGGCCGGAATCGATGGCGCGGCGGGCACACCAGAACCGCCGGTGCGTCCCAGCTGGGTCGAGCAGCTCGTACTGGCCGCCGATCAGTTCATCGTGGCTCGCCCAACGGTGGATCAGTCGCACGGGCAGAGCGTGATCGCCGGTTACCACTGGTTCGAGGACTGGGGTCGCGACACGATGATCAGCCTGCCCGGACTCACCCTGGTCACCGGCCGGCCCGCGGTCGCGGCGGCGATCCTGCGGGCGTTCGCGCAGTTCGTCAGCGACGGCATGCTGCCGAACCGGTTCCCGGACGGCAGCGATGAACCGGTGTACAACACGATCGACGCGACCCTCTGGTATTTCCAGGCCATCCGCGAATATCACGACGCGAGTGGCGATGACGGGCTGCTGCGCGAGCTATGGCCGACGCTGCAACACATCATCGACTGGCACATCAAGGGCACCCGCTACAACATCAAGCTCGACCCGGTCGACGGCCTGCTCAGCGGGGGCGAGCCGGGCGTCCAGCTCACCTGGATGGATGCGATCGTCGGCGATCACGTGATCACGCCGCGAATCGGCAAACCGGTCGAGGTGAACGCGCTGTGGCATAACGCGTTGGTGGCGATGGCGGCGTTCGCGGCCCGGATCGATGAGCCCCCGAATGAATATCAGCAACGAGCCGAGGCCGCCGCGAACGGTTTCGATCGGTTCTGGAACGCCTCGGCGGGTTACTGCTACGACGTGCTCGACGGCCCGGACGGCGACGACGACGCCCTGCGCCCGAATCAGCTGCTGGCCGTATCGCTGACCGGCAATCTGCTCGGGGCGCAACGGCAGAAATCCGTAGTCGACGCGTGCGCCCACGCCCTGCTGACCTCGCACGGGCTCCGTTCGCTCGCACCGACCGATCCCGCGTTCAGGGGTTTCTACGGCGGTGACCAGGCGCACCGCGACGCCGCCTACCACCAGGGAACGGTCTGGGCTTGGCTGATCGGCCCGTTCGTCGACGCCCATCTTCGCGTCTACCGCGACCCGGTCGCGGCGCGGCGATTCCTGCTGCCGTTCGCAGATCACCTCAACGCGGCCGGCCTCGGCAGCGTGAGCGAAGTCTTCGATGGCGACGCACCGTTCTCGCCCAAGGGGTGCATCGCGCAGGCCTGGGGCGTGGCCGAGGTGCTGCGCGCGTTTGCCCGCATCGAGTCGTTGTCCGTCCCGCATCGCCTCAACTAGCTGCCCTGCCGGCCCGAACCCAGCTACCTAACAGGAGGACCCCCGTGAGTGCATCCGTCCTATTCGACCGCACGAAAGTACATCTCGGCGTGACGCCGACACTCTGGTGGAACGACGACTTTCCCAGTATCGACATCGGCATTCCCTTCGAACAGTGCGTGAGCGAGATGGCGCTGGCCGGCTTCGAGGGCTGCAGTATTGGCCACAAGTACCCGACCGACATCGCCGTCCTGCGCAACGCGCTGGAGCTCCGAGGCTTACGGGTGTCGGAGCCGTGGACGAGTACGTACTTCACCAGCGAGGACATGTACCAGACGACGCTGCGCACGTTCCGGGCGTCGCTGGACTTCATCAAGGCCATGGGCGGCACCGACCTGGTGGTCGCCGAGTTCGGTGGCGCGGTCAATCCGCTGCCGGTGGCGCTCTTCGCCAACCGTCCGCTGTTCGATGGCCGGCAGTGGTCCGCGCTCTGCGACGGGATGAACGAGCTGGGCAAGATCACGGCCGCGGAAGGCATGCGGCTGTGTTACCACCACCACATGGGCACCGGGGTGATGACCCGCGCCGACACCGACCGGCTGATGGCCGGCACCGATCCGGACCTCGTCCACCTGTGTCTGGACACCGGACACGCCGCCTTCGCCGGGGACGACCCGTTGGCGCTAGCCCAGGCCTACGCCCCCCGCATCGGGCACGTCCACCTCAAGGACGTCCGGCCAGAGGTTGTCCTCGCCGTGCGCGAGCAGTACCTGACCTTTCAGGAAGCCATCGAGGCCGGCGTCTTCACCGTTCCCGGTGACGGCTCGATCGACTTCGTGCCCATCCTGCAGACCCTGGCCGACAGCGGGTACGAAGGGTGGCTGGTGGTCGAAGCCGAGCAGGATCCCGCGAAGGCCCCGCCACTGGAGTACGCCCTCAAGGCTCGGGCGTACCTGCGCGACGTCCTCGGGTGGTAGCCATGTCAACGACGCAACGGGCCGTGTATTTCAGCTTCTTCATGTTCACCGCCGATCTACGGCCCGATGATCGTGCCTACAACGCGACCATCGCCCAGCACGTGAAGGAGCTTTCGTCGTTCGGTTACAACGGTTTCGACCTGCCGATCGCGCCGGCGGCCAGCACCGACTACCGTGCCGAGATCGAGAGCTACGCGGCACTGCGCAAAGCGCTCGACAACGCCGGGCTGGGCGATGTCCCCTTCACGACCAACGTCGCGGTGACCAGAACCTTCAATCCGGCCTCGCCCTATCGGGAACAGCGGGAGGCCGCCCTGAGCTATCTGAAGTCACGCGTGGACATCACGGCCGCCCTCGACGGATCGATCATGGCCGGCCCGATCATCTTTCCCTACAACGTGTATCCGATCACCGACGCCGGTGAGCCGCTCTGGTCCGACGCGTTACAGGCGTGGGCCGCGCCCGGATATCGGCACGCGAGGGCAATCCTGCAGGAGCTGGGCGAGTACGCCGGCGAGCGGGGCGTGACCCTGGGCATCGAACCGGTCGATCACTGGGAGACGGCCGCGCCGAACCTTGTCGGTGACGTCGCGGACTTCCTCGACGGCATCACCAGCCCCAGCGTCGGGGTGTGCATCGACAGCTCGCACGTGGTGCTGGGCAGCGAGGGGCCGGCGGCGTTCCGGGCGCAGGTCGAGCGGCTGGCCGTCGGGCGGCGGATCAGCTCCATCCATGTCTCGGCGCCGGACCGCGGCGAGCTGGCCGACAGCTGGATCCCGTGGCGAACCTTCCTCGATCCCATCCTGCGCAGTTATGAAGGGCCTTTACTGGTCGAGGTGTTCAATGCCATCCCAGCGTTCGTGAACTCGTTCCGGCTGACCAGAAGAAAGTTCTGGTTCCCGGGCGAGGACGTGCCGGTACCCGGTGTCCCGGACGCGTACACCGTGGCCGCACAGGCGATCGAAACGGTGCGGCGTGAGCTGGCGCTGCTAGCCGGCGACCCGGTCGGGACGGACATCTCATGACCGACACCACGCCCGCCACCCGTCTCGGCGACGTCCTGGTCCAACGTCAGGGCGAGTCGTTCAACGCCAATACCCGGCGCTCCTACCGAGCCGCCTCCGTTCACGGCACCTCCGCCGACCGGCTCGGTCCGCTGGCCGAACTCCCGGGGTTCTGGGAAGGCACCGGGTTCGGCCTGATCGCTCGTCCCGATTTCGAGAGCGACAACCCGGACGGCTTCTTCCTGCAGCTGAACGTGCTGCGCGAGACGATCGAGTTCCAGCAGATCGGCTCACCCATCATGAATCGGGGCAGCGCTCAGGACGACATTGCCCTGTACGGCGTCACGTATCTGCATCGCGTCACCGATGCGGCCACCGGGGGTGCGCTACACATCGAGCCCGGCGTATGGCTCAACATCCCACTGACGACAGACCCACCGGCCCAGGCGAGCGTGGCCAGGCTGGCAACTATTCCGCACGGCAACTCCGTCTGTGCGGTGGGATTCCCCGAATATGTCGTGCCCGACGGGCTGCCCGACATTCCGCCGGCAAACACGGTTCCATTTATTATCGGCGGTCAGGAGCCGCCGCCGGGCACGAGGAACCCGTACGCCGACTACGACCTCAGTGTGGGCAGCGCGTATCGGACCAGCCCGCTTCCGGCCGAGATCACCCAGGCCGTGATCGACGACCCGAACACCCTGCTGCGTGAGGCGTTGCGAGGCCAGACCCTGACGCACATCACCCGGCTCATCGTGTCCACCGACGCGGACAGCGGGGTGAGCAACATCCCGTTCATCACGCAGAACGCCAACACCCGCATCCTGCAATCCGTATTCGCCATCGAAGAGGTTCAAGACGCAGCCGGCACCCCGTTCATGCAGCTGCAGTATTCGCAGACGGCCCTGCTGGACTTTCGGGGAAAGTCATTCCCGCACGTGACGGTGGGAACGCTGATCAAAGCATTCTGAGCGCAGGACGGACCACGCTGCGCTGGACGCCGCCGCGCAGCATCGCGAGGGTGTCGCGCAGGATTTCCTTGGTCCGTTCTTCGGTCGCGCCGTGGTAAGACTCGTTGACCGCCACCCAGTACATCGCCCAATAGGCGGAGTTGAGGGTGCCGATATCAACGCCCGGCGCGATCTCGCCATTACGCTGGCCGGCGGCGAGAATCTGGCACAACTGGTCGCGTAACAATTCCAGCCACTCCCACCGCGCGGCCGGCTTCTTTCCTGAGACCAGATAGAACTCGCGAATGTTTTCCTTGTCCGTGTAATACATGTCGATGCAATCCAGATAGAACCGATCGATGCGCTCCAGCGCCGCCAGACCGGCCGATGCCTCGAGCATGGCCGTCCAGTGCTCGGTCATCCGGGGGCCGTACACCTGCATGAGCAAGTCGTCCTTGTTCTCCGCATAGACGAAGAGCGTGCCGAGGGCAACATGTGCGCGCTCGGCCACTTGGCGCAGGGTCAACGAGGTCACGCCGACCTCGTCCAGCAATTCCGCCGTGGCCCGGAGCACGGATGTTCGGCGAGCCTGGCTCATCTCATCCCGGACGCCCATCAGCACCCTCCATCGCACGTCGCCATGGCTTCGCAGCGCCCGGTCATTCGTCCACCCTTGACCACGTGGTGGCGCCCGGTTACGTTACTGAACGGGTTCATTGAACATGTTCGCCCAGGCTAACACCGTCCAGCTGTGAGTTCGTTGCTGCCAGCTATTCTGCCGGTGCGGCCCGCGACGGCACGCCCCCGTCCTCGATGAAAGAGGTTCCGTCATGTGGTCCTACCAGCTCACCGCGCCCCGTTATTTCGAGAAGATCGAGATTCCGCAGCCGGACACGAATGAGATTCCGGCTGGCTTCGTCCTGCTGCAGCCAACCGCCGGCGGGATCTGTGGCAGCGACCTGAGCGGGTTCGCCGGCTACCAATCCCCCTACCCCACCGACCTCGGACCGTATGCCCCACATATCTCGGGCTTTCCGCTGCACGAGGTCGCCGGGACGGTGGCCTTCAGCAATGACGGCCGGCTGAGCGTCGGCGAGCCCGTGGTCGGCTGGGCGATCGGCTCGGACGGCTTGTCCGAGCTCGTGGTCACTGATGGCGAGAGCCTGGCCCCGTACGACCAGGCGTTGGAGCCGAGCACCGCGGTGATGCTGCAGCCACTGGCCTGCGTGCTCTACGCGGTCGACAGCCTCGGGCCGATCGAAGGAAAGCGCGTCGCCGTCATCGGACAGGGCCCGATCGGCGTGTTGTTCAGTCATGTACTGAAGCACCGCGGGGCGGCCCACGTGACGGGAGTCGACATCGTCGACCGTGCCGATGTCGCCGCGGTCTTCGGCGTGGACGAAACGGTGTTCGGCAGTAGCGATCGGTGGACCCGGCAACTGCTCGACTCCGGCCGGCCGGACATCGTGGTCGAGGCCGTCGGGCACCAGACCGGCACGCTGGTGGACGCGATCAACGCAGTGGCGTTCGGCGGGCTGATCTATTACTTCGGCATACCCGAGACGTACGCCTATTCCCTCGATCTATGGCAGATGCTGCGTAAGCAGGCCACCTTGAAAACCGGAACGACACTATCGCGTAAGCAATATCTGGGTAAGGCCGGCGAATATCTGAAGGCCAATCCGGAACTGGCCAAGGCCTACGTGACCAATCGCTATGACCTCAGCAACCTCGCTCACGCCTTCGAAGCCGCCAGCACCCCGGCTCGCGGTCGGCTGAAGGTGACGATCGACTACAGCTGAGCATCGACTACTGCCGAGCCAGGTCATCGCGCATAGGTCTCGCCGCCCCACCGGCGCAGTTCGCGGAGTACCGGTGCGGTTGCCTTGCCGGCAGCGTCGGCGATGCGCAGACACGTGGTCGCGCTGTCGCTGTCGATTCGCTGTCGGTGACCTTGGCGTCAGCCCACGATTGCTTGGACGAGATGTCCTACGCCGTAGGTGACCGCCACCGCGATCCCGCCGAAAAACAGTTGCCGAACTGCCGACATCGCCAGCGGTCGTCCGGTCAATCGACCCACCACCGTGCCGCCGCCGGCAAGGGCGACACCGACGATGGACAACGTCAAAGCCAGGTTGGCCGCTCCGAACAGATACGGGAGCAGCGGGATCAAGGCGCCGATCGAGAAGGCAGAAAAGGAGGCCACCCCAGCGACCACCGCGGAGGGCAGATTCTCGGCATCAACGCCGAGCTCGTCCCGGGTATGAAAGCGCAGCGCGAGGTCGGGATCACGCGAGATCGCCGCGGCCATCCGCTCGGCGGTAGCGGGATCAGCGCCATATCCCTGAAACGTCTCGGCCAGCTCTTTCTGCTCCGCCTCGGGAAACCGCTGGTGCATTTCGCGCTCCAGCGCAACCTCGGAATGAACGAGCTCATTTTGATTCGTCACCGAGATGTATTCGCCCGTGCCCATCGAGAATGCACCCGCGATAAGCCCAGCAAACCCGGTCAGCAGGATGGCGTGCCGCGCTGCTCCGCCCGCGCCGACGCCGGCAATCAGGGATGCGTTGGTCACCAGGCCATCCACAGCCCCGAACACGGTCGGCCGCAACCAACCACCGCTGACGTCCCGGTGCTGGTGATTGATCCAGGCCGAGTCGGCTCGCTTCGGTGTGACCGAATCACCGACCGCACGAGGGGGCTTGGCGTCCGCGTCCATGCTCGAGATTCCGGAGTCCTTGGCGCCCATCCTGCCAACGCTATACCGGACCATCGGCGCGGGCGAGACGGCCGGGGCAGGTCGAACTCCGCGTCACCCGGAACGAGCGAATAATGTTGAGTCCATGAGCATCGACGCGCCCGGCCACCGCGCAGGGCCCCCATGATCGAGACTCTCGTTGTGTTCGGCGCGACCGGAGATCTCACCGGCAGGTTGCTGCTGCCCGCCGTCGCGGGTTTATGGGTGGCGGGCAATCTCGACCCGAATTTCCAATTCGTTGGCGCCGGGAATCAGCCGTGGACCGAGGACGAATTCAGGGCCCACGCTCGTCGCCGGCTCGCGCAGCACGCTCCGATGATCGCGGCCGGCGACCTGGACGGTTTGTTTGCCGGTATGCGCTACCGCCAGGCCGACGTCACGGATCGAGCCGACGTCGCCGGAGTCATCGAGCTGATCACCGCGGATGGGGGACAACGGCAGCGTCCGACCGCGATCTATCTGGCTTTACCCACCCAACTATTACTGGACGCGGCCCGCGCGCTGCAGTCCGTCCAACTACCCGCCGGTGTCCGGATCGCGGTCGAGAAGCCCTTCGGGCACGACGAACGGACCGCGGTGGAGCTCAACCTGGCCCTGGCAGCCGTCGCGCCGCCGGACGGCCCGGACGCCATCTACCGGGTGGATCACGTGCTGGCCATGACGGCCGTCCAGGAGCTGGCTCAGCTGGATGAGTCCTTCGCCGAAAGGGGATTGGCCCGGGGTGGCCGCAGCGTTGACCACATCGAGATTCTCTGGGAAGAGACACTGGCCTTGGAAGGTCGGGCGGCTTTCTACGACCAGGCCGGTGCGCTGCGAGACGTCATGCAGAATCATCTGCTGCAAATCATGTGCGCAATTGCCGTCCCGCCGGTTACTGATCACGACGCTGGTCAGCCATCCGAACGTCGGGCGGACGCATTGCGCGCGGTCCGCCCGCTGAGCGAGGACGAGGTAGCCACCTTCACCCGGCGCGCCCGTTACACGGCCGGCCGATTGGCCGACGATGCCGACGCGGCGGGGCGAGTTGTCCCCGATTACATCGACGAACCCGGCGTCGACCCCCGACGAGATACCGAGACCTTCGCCGAAGTCGTACTCGAACTCGACACCGACCAGTGGGCCGGCACCCGCTTCGTGCTGCGCGCCGGCAAGGCACTGAGCCGCCGGCGTCGCGGCGTGCTGATCCGATTCAGCCCGACGGCCGGCGCCGGCACATCCGAGGTCCGCGCCGACGACTGGTGGATCGACGTGGATGAGCCGGCCGGGTTCGCGGGGGTTGCGGGACGCCGGAGCGAATCGGTGAATCAACCCGAAGAAGCGCTGGCCTACGTCCGGGTGGTTTCAGACCTGCTATCCGGCGGCAGCGCGTTCAGCGTGGGGGCCGAGGAGGCCGAATTGGCCTGGCAGGTCTTCACTCCAGTGCTCGAGGCATGGGACCGGGACGTCGTGCCGCTGACCAGCTATCCCGCCGGATCCGCCGGACCGGCTCACGCCCGGGATAGTTGCTACTAGACATAGTCGGGTAGCGGACATAGTCTACTGACATGACATCGGCGCATGATCCGCAACTGCTCAAAGGGGTGTTGTCGTTGTTGCTGCTCTGCCTGTTGGCCGAACGCGAATCCTACGGCTACGAAGTGGTGCAGCGGCTCCAGGAATTCGGGCTCGGCGGTATCAACGAAGGAAGCGTGTATCCCGCGCTAGCCCGTCTCGAACGTGAAGAGAAGGTCGCATCGAGACTGGTGGCTTCACACTCGGGGCCCGCTCGAAAATATTACCGGCCAACCATGGCCGGTCGGCGAGCCTTAGCCGCCGGATCGGCCAGCTGGTTCTCGTTGGTGGCGGTCGTCAATCCGGTGCTCGCTGGCGATTCCGCCCGGCGGACAGTGCGAGCGAAGCAGGCGTGAGACATGACCGAATCTGACACCGTGATGGACCGGCTTCGCATTGAGCGTGCCGTGTGGAGCTTCGACGCGCGCCTGCAAGACCTGCCCCGACGGTCACGTATCGCCAAACGTCGGGAGTTACGGCAGAACTTGCGAGCTGCGGCCGGCGAGGTCGGCGCCCGTCGAGCGGTACGGCAGCTCGGCAGTCTGCGTGCGCTCGCGGCTGAGTATCTGGACGCCGAGTATGGCGAGCTGAGGTGCCGTCCGTCCTGGACCGCCGCGGCACTGTGGATTGCTGCCATCGAGGGCGTCATGATGCTGCTCGACCAGGTTTCGTCGACGGCGTTTCGTGCCGGCGTGAGCACCGCTGGTGCGCATCCCGTCGGCGCCGTCCACTGGCGCGGAATTCCCTACCTGATCAGCGACAAGACGATCACCTACGCCCACGACGAATCCACTGCGATCGGCGGCGCCTGGACGGTCTGGGTGTACGTCCTCATGTTGGGTGGCGCCCTCGTTGCCGGACGGATTTGGCGGCTCGTGCCCGGCTTGCGCCGTCGCGCGTTCGCACACGGTGTGCTGTCCGACTGAGCCAATCCCGCATTGTGCGGCGCTGGGCTATGTCAGTGGCGCTCCCAGGTAGGACGGCAAGCGCGAGCTGATGATCTCTTGGGCTTCGGCCATGATGCGGTCCACCAACTCGGCGCAATTCGGCACGTCGTCGATCAGGCCCTGGGCCTGGCTGGCCCACCAGATCCCGTCGGACATGTCGCCCTGTTCGAGCACATTGGTACGACCGCGTTTGCCGGCGGCCAGCTCCGCCACGTCCTGAAACGTTGCCCCCGGCTGGGCTTCCAGCTCGGCGATCTGCTCGGAGATGGCATTGCGGGCCACCCGGGCGCTGTTGCGAAACGGCCGGAAAATCAACTGGGTCGATCGCTCGTCATTGCTGACGATCTGCTGCTTGACGTTGTCGTGTACCGGCGCCTCGCGGGTGGCCACGAAACGCGTGCCCATGTTCACCGCGGCCGCGCCCAGGGCGAGGGCGGCGACCAGCCCACGACCATCGGCAATGCCGCCGCTGGCAATGATCGGGATGCTCAGCCGGCTGGCGGCCGCGGGAATGAGCACCAGGCCACCGATATCGTCTTCGCCGGGATGCCCAGCACACTCGAACCCGTCGATGCTGACGGCGTCGACTCCTACCTGCTGGGCCTTGACCGCATGCCTGACCGTGACCGCTTTGTGAATCACCTTGACGCCGGCGGCCTTCAGGGAGGGCAGGTGCGGGGCTGGGTTGTTACCGGCCGTCTCGACCACTTTTACCCCGGAAGCTATTATTGCGTCACGATATTCGTCGTACGGGATCGGCTGAATAGTGGGCAGAATGGTGAGGTTCACCCCGAACGGCTTGTCGGTCAGCTCCTGACAGCGAGCAATCTCACGGGCCAATGCTTCCGGGGTCGGCTGGGTCAGCGCGGTGATGAAACCCAGCGCACCGGCATTCGCGACCGCGGCAATCAAATCCGCGGTTCCGACCGCAGTCATTCCGCCGCACACGATGGGGTGATCGACGCCGAAGAGTTCGGTGAAATCGGTTTTCATCATTCGGGACCGGCTCCGCTCTATTCGTTGTTGAACGCCAACGTACTTCGCCGCGGAATCGCGCCAAAGATTGGCTGGCCGTGCTCAGGCCGTCCGGGTCGGCTCGCTACCGCACTACGCGGCCGGTCGCAGGCCCGCGATCAGCAGCTCGACGAGGCCAGCAGAGTGTGCACGGACGCGCAGATGCGCTGGTCCGGGCCCGCCGCGCAGACGTGGTGAGCGCTTCAGACGTCAGCGACCTGCGGCGCCACCTCGGTGCCGAGCAGTTCGATACCGCGGAGCAGGTCGGCGTGCGCGAGCCGCGGGTTGGTCATCTGCAACGAAACCCGGTAGACACCGCCCAGCTGCTCCGACACCCGTCGGAGCTTGGTCGCAATGGTGTCCGGGTCGCCCAGGAAGAACGCGCCGTCCGGGCCGCTGGTGGCATCGAATTGTGGCCGGGTCGGCGTCGGGAAGCCACGTTCGCGCGAGACCTGGGTGAACATCTGATGCCACCCCGGATAGATCGTGTCGGCGGCGGACCGGACGCTGTCCCCGACATATCCGAACACATGTAATCCGACCTTGAGATCCGCCGGCGCGTGGCCCGCCTCCGCACCCGCTCGACGGTAGAGCTCGACCAACGGGGCGAACCGGCGCGGTTCGCCGCCGATGATGGCCACCATCAGCGGCAGCCCTAGCAGGCCTGCCCGCACGAAGGACTCGGGCGTGCCGCCGACGCCGACCCAGACCGGCAGCGGGTTCTGGGCCGGACGCGGGTAGACGCCCTGACCGGTCAGCGCCGGCCGGTGGAGCCCTGACCAGGTGACGTGCGCCGACTCGCGGATCTTCAACAGCAGATCCAGTTTCTCGGCAAAGAGGCTGTCGTAATCTTCGAGGGCGAGGCCGAACAAGGGGAACGCCTCGGTGAACGAGCCGCGGCCGACGACGAGATCCACACGGCCTTTCGCGATGAGGTCGAGGGTGGCGAATTGCTGAAAGACCCGCACCGGGTCGGCCGCACTTAACACGGTGACCGCGCTGCCCAGCCGGATTCGCGAGGTCAGCGCGGCCGCAGCGCCGAGGATCACCGGCGGCGCTGAGTCGTAATACTCCTCGCGGTGGTGCTCACCGATCCCGAAGGAGTACAAGCCCGAGGCATCCGCGAGCGTGATCTCCTCGAGCAGATGTTCGATCCGCTCCTCCGGACCGATGAGGCGTCCGGTCGCCGGATCGGTCACGGTCGAGACGAAACTGTCGACGCCGACGTGCATGCTGTCCTCCTGAAAGACCCACCGCGACCGCATCTCGCGGTCCCCTCTGGCTGAACCCACAACGACCGAGTCGGACGATCTCATCCCGGCCCGGGGCGACATACTGGTGCCGTGATCCGATTTCGGTCGAAGCTGCTGGGCTTACCGCTGTTGGGCCGGTGCGTCGCCGTCGGGGCAGCGTCCTTGGGAATCGTTGGTGCCATTGCCGGATTGATCATCGGCCTGGTCGCCTACGCACCCACCGCTCCATTCGCTGTCGTTGAGGTGGGACTTCCAGCCGCGCTTGCCGGCGCCATCCTAGGTCTCATCGTCGGAGCCGTGCTCCTCGCAATTCGACCGGGCGAACAGCGTTAGCTCTGGTGGCTTTGACCCTCAGTGGTGTTCGTGGATGCCCGGCGGGGTGAGGAAGATCGACACGGTTGCCGTAATCAAGGGGTCGTTGAGTTTGGTGGTGTCGATCGCCAGGTAATTGCGGGTGAACGATGAGCAGTCGCAGGTTCGCGCGGCGCGATGCGAGCATGAGCGGCATGACCACCAACCTGTCCCACTTCGCTATCAACGCTGACAACGTCCCGGCCAGTCGGGCATTCTACGAATCCGTCTTCGGATGGCAGTTCACCGCCTGGGGCCCACCCGATTTCTTGCAGATTCAGACCGGAACCAAGGACGAGCCCGGTGTCCAGGGCGCGATGCAGCAGCGTCGCAATCTGCTGGGCGAGGTAGCGACCTTCGGGCTCGAGTGCACGTTCACGGTTGCCGACGTGGACGCGACCGCCGAGGCCGTCCGCCAGGCCGGCGGCACGATTCTCATGCCGCGCGTCACCATCAACGGCGTCGGGCACCTGATCTTTTTCCAAGATCCGGGCGGTAACGCAATTGGTGCGATGCAATACGACGACAGCTCCGCTACCCGCCCGCTCGCTCGCCCGAGGGTCGCTGATACTGGGCCGTCCGGCTGGAATAGGCGTCGGCGAGGCGGACGTGAGTGCGCTGGTTGGTACAGGGACGTAGCAACCATCAGCACAGCACGGCTCACGGCCGTTAGAACGAGCCATGCCTCGGAGAACGCGAAAGTTTACCGCGATCCAGCCGAGCAGCGTGTCGCTTACGTAGAGGGTGCGGTAGACGCCGGCCGGGTCATCCCAGCGGCCATCGAAAAGACCGGCGTTGGCGTACTGCCACGGGGTCCACGAAAATGGATCCGGACGGTAGCCCACGCGGTAGGCGATAATTTCGGCGGCGTGAAGGGCAAGCTCCCCCGCCGGGCTGTCGCGTTCAGTCATCCTTGGTGAGACAGATCAGCCCACGCCGGCAAACGAGCGGGCCGCCGCGAGCACCAGAGGGCCGGCGGTGTCCGGCTTATTCTCGCGGAGCTGCCGGGCCGGGGAGTGATCATCAAGTTGCGGGTTCAGGCCCTGAAACCAGCTTTGCGCAACCTCGCGGGTGTCTCGAGCAGTGATCAGCAGCGCGGCCTGATAGGCAATCCGCAGTCGCTGCACCACATCCTCATCGCGGATACGACGCTGACCGTCGGCCCACTGCCGCACCAGTCGGATCCCTAGCGAACAACGCCCGATAAGTTATACTATGTTCGGTAACTGAACCCCTCGACTACTTCCTCCTCGGCGGACCGCTGCTAACACGGCTGTTCGGACATTGGTCGCGTCCTCGCGGTTCAGTAGAAGATTCCGAGTTCGTCCCACTGCTCGAACCCGTGAGTTACCCGGTCGGTCGTGATCCGATGGTGGTCAGAGTCGTTGTTGACGACTCGGCGTCCGCCGTTCGTGGCCAGGTAGTCCTTATGCACATCGTGAATGTTGTTCTGCATCCACCATTCCGGGACAACGTAGAACTGCGGCTGCTGGCCGATCAGGTCGACCAAGACCCAGAACGCAGTCGAAACGGACTCAGCGGTGCGTTTCTGGCCGTAGCTGGTCGAAGTTTGCCAGTCGCCTGCCGTGCGCGTCAGCACGCGGATCCGCACCTCGCGGCCCAGCGGGTCATGCCCGTGCGCAACGAGCTCGATTTGGCGACCGGCACGCTGCTCACGGGCCTTGCCGCCCAACTCTCGTATCTTGTCCGCGACCAGTTTGAGTCCCAGTTCATGCACTTGCCGGGTGCTCGGCGTTCCCGGAGCATTCTCCGGAGGGGCTGTCACCGCAGCGGGCCGCTGAGGAGCTTGGGGCCGAGCTTGACCGCGGTGGAAGGTGTGCCCACAACTGCTGCAGGTCACCACAATCCGACCGTCCGGCTCCGACCTGCCGTCCACGTCTGACGAGCCGCACCGTTCACACGTGACCACGCTCATCCCCTCCCAGTGCGGCGTATCCGTGACTTGTAAGCGGGCGCTCAGTCGGTACGCAAACGGCAGTTGGCGCGACGATGATAAGCGCGGCCCTCTGAGCGTTTTACAGTAGCCAGCACCGCTAGCCCGCGTCAGCGGCCGAACAGCCACCGTTCGATCATGGTTGGACGAATGATGCCTACATCGGCAATTACGGGGACAACTCGCTGCTGTATTCAATCAAAGTCGAACGCCGAGGTGAGCTCGATGAATACGCGAATTACATATCCGATCTCGTCAGGACCTAGCGGGATGTCGCGACCCAAGGGGTACGTGACCCTCTCGTCGGGGCTAGACAGGCTCGTCGGGGGCTCGTCGGGGGCTCGTCGGCGTCAGTTGCAACGGAGATAGTTTCATCTCACTGGGACGTGCCAACCGCTGGAGCGATATGTCATGCGCCAGCACCTTCGCGGCAAATCTCCCGGGAGTCGTTCACTATTTGCTGGGTTTTCGGTCTGAATTTAGGTTGTCAGTGTATAAAAGATTTTAGTTTCACGGGCTGCTTGAAAGGTTGGGTGGCCCGTATGGGGACCCCTCATATTCCATTGGCTGTGCAGTTCGGTAAACGCGCCGCGTCTGCCCCGGGCGATCCGACGTTGTTCCGGCCTCAATGTTCCTGCGGCTTCTACGGCCGGCCGGTGCCCTACGTAACCGATCCCGACCCGCGCACAGTCTTGGCCCGGGAGCACGGCGTTTCCACTCCTGCAGGCTGCGCCAAGTGTGGAGCTTTCACGCCACCCCGCCGCGACGAGCCTGTCGATGAACGGGATGCGCCGTGGCGCAGGTATGACGTCATCCGGGTCGAGGGCACCTGGAGCTACGTCTGCACCGACGAGCAGATCTGCGAGCAGCGCCAGCGCGGCGACGCGATCAGCAGCGTTCTGACCGAAGCCGACGACCCGATGCAATGGGCCGACGGCCAACCAAGCCATCTTGAAACCACCCTCGACGTATCCGGTGAGTCGCTGCACGGAGCGACGATGCGGGAAGCCCTCGCTCACTACGAGCTTGCGCACAACAGCTCACCGCGCCGGTGGCGCGAGATCAGTTCCAGCCCGGCTGATCGCAGGGTGTTGCTGGCTTTGGTCAGCTCCAGCACGGCATTGACCGCGGCGGCCGCCGCTGCTTCCTGGTATTACACCCTCGCCGCGCGCAAGACCGGCGCGACGTGGGACGACCTCGCGGCTGCGACCGGTTATCAGTCGGGCGAGGAATGCTGTGCTCGCTTCACTCAAGAGCCCGTCATCGATTTAGACGACGTGGTCGACCCGCTGGGCAGCGAGCTTCTCGCTCTCACGTTCCCAGACCCGTGAGCGTGCTGAGAACCATGCCCATTTAGCCGCCGGGGCCGGTGGCACTTCTAGCCGTTGTGGAGGCGTTATGCCGTCTGACTTACAGTTGTCGAGTGTATTGAGCGAGTTCGCGCGCACCATGGCTACAGATTTCCCGATCGAAGCCATCCTGGATCATCTGGTGACCAGAATCGTCGAGATCCTGCCGGTGAGTGGCGCCGGTGTCACGCTGATTGCGCCCGGTGTCACGCCGCAATACATTGCCGCTTCGGATGCGTCCGCGCTGCGCTTCGAACAACTCCAAACCGAGCACGATGACGGACCATGCTTGCTGGCCTTCCGAAGTGGGGAAGCCGTCACCGTATCCGATCTCTGTCGCGAGCCACGGTTTGCCGACTTCAGGTCACACGCGCTCGGAGTTGGACTGCGTGCGGTCTTCGCGTTCCCGCTGCGGCACGGAACAAGACAGCTCGGCGCGCTGGATCTTTACCGGGGAAGTCCGGGAGGTTTGTCGCGTCCCACCATGGCCGCCGCGCAAACCCTGGCCGATGTCGCTGCCGCCTACCTGATCAACGCGCAAGGCCGGGTCGACCTGGAAGATTCCTCGATCCGGTTGTTGAACACCTCCCTGCACGATGCGCTCACCGGACTCCCCAATCGAGTTCTGCTGATGGATCGCCTCAATCACGCCTTCTTGCGCGGGATGCGCACCACCAAGAATCCCGGCCTGTTGTTCATAGATTTTGATCGGTTCAAAGCCGTGAACGATGCGCACGGCCACGCGGTCGGTGACCAGCTGTTGATCGCGGTATCAGAGCGGCTAACTCCGCTGCTGCGCCTGGGTGACACACTCGCTCGACTTTCCGGCGACGAATTCGTCGTCCTCTGCGAAGACCTCGACGACACGGCCCAGGCTGTTGCCGTGGCCGATCGCCTGTGCGGCAGCCTGGCCCAACCATTCGCGCTGCTCGACGCCCGGGTCGAACTCAGTGCCAGCATCGGCATCGCCGTGCACGATCCCGCTAAGCGTCAGCGCACCCCAGAACAGTTGTTGCACGACGCGGACAGCGCTATGTATCAAGCCAAACGCGACAGCGGCAGCCGTTTCAAACTGTACGACCCCCGCCAACAACACCTCATCGACCGACAGGCCGACCTGGCCACCGACCTGCACCACGCGCTGGAACGGGGCCAACTGCACACCGCCTACCAGCCGATCGTGTCGGCCGCGGATGGCCGCGTCACCGGGATGGAGGCCCTGCTCAGGTGGTCGCATCCCACCCGCGGCGCGGTCTCGCCGACGACGCTCATCCCGATCGCCGAACAGTCCGGTCTGATCACCGAAATCGGCGCCTGGGTCTTGAGCCAGTCCTGGACCGACGCGAAGCGCTGGCAATACCAGGACCCGTTGGCGTTGTCGGTCAACGTTTCGGCCCACCAACTCATGTCGCCGGGTTTCGTCGCCACGGTCGTCGACGTGCTGGCCAGCCGAGACGCCGACCCCGCTCTGCTCACCCTGGAAGTCACCGAGAGTGTTTTCGTCAGCGACAACGACCGGGCCCTGGTGATCCTGCAAGACCTACACCGCCTAGGCGTCAAACTCGCCCTCGACGACTTCGGCACCGGCTACGCCTCGCTCAGCTATCTGCTGCGATTCCCCATCGACATTCTCAAGATCGATCGATCGTTCATCACCAACCTCGGACACGACACCATCAGCCATGTGATCATCCGCTCCATCATTCAACTCGCGCACGGCCTGGGTATGACGGTCACCGCCGAAGGAGTGGAAACTCTGGAACAGCAGCAACAATTGATCGAATTGGACTGCGATTCGTGCCAGGGCTACTACTTCGCCCGACCGTTGCCCAGTGCGACCCTCGACGCTCTCATGAATGGAGAGTTCGTCAGCAACCGGTACCTGCCCGTCTCATCATGACCAACCGACAACGCTGTCCTCGGCGGCGGTATGGACGACTCTGATCAGAGCGCCGATGGTTGACGTATTCGGCCGACAACGTGCCATCGCGGGGCACGATGAGTGGCCGCGTTCGTGGAGTCGCTCCACGAAGCGATCCTCGTGCTCGACCGAAGCGGCATGATCATGATATGCAACCTGGCCGCGGCCAGGATGTACGGCTACGCCCAGAGCCAGCTGATCGGAAACCGAATCGACCTGCTGATACCGACGCCGTACCGAGTGGAAGAAGCGCACATCTCGGCCCGCGTCCTAGATGGTGAGGATATTAACGATTACCGCACCCGTCGGGTCCGCCGCGACGACCGAGCCATGACGGTGTTCGTGACCATGTGCACGCTGTTCGATTCGAACGGCAGCATCTCCGGCACCGTCGTGTACAACCACTGCTCGATTTGGTGATCGGTGCCGGAAAGTCCTACGCGCGCGAGGTCATGACGACGCCCGCCCAGGACTTTCCGGTATGTGCAGCGCATGGACGGCAGTCTCGTCACCGATCAGCCCTTCGGCGTGCCCGAGGCCGATGGCCTGGCTGAACGATGCGATGCCCTGGCCCCGGACCTCCTTCTCCACGTTGCTGGCCAGCAGTCGTGCGGCCAGCCGGGAGTACTGCGGTTCCTCGGTGATCATCTCGGCGGACGTCCGGATCGAGAGCCGGTCGAGTTCGGCGGTGGTGGCGCCGTCGTACAGGCCGCTGATCGTCTTGGTCGCCACCCGCAGGGGGTCGACCTCGTCCAGGTCGCCAGCACCTGGTGAGCCGGCTGGTCGCGTTCTTCGCCACCGGGGACACCATCGTCGCCAACAACCTTGTGCTCAACCCCTATCAGCACGTCAACTCCCCCGAGGGACGGCTGTATTTGAGCCGGCAGCTGTTCGAGGAAGCCGTGCACGTCCAGTTCTACCTCACGTTGCTCGACACCTATGTCCCCGATGATGCCGAACGGTTCGAGGCCTTCGCCGCGGTCGAGAACATTCCCTCGATCCGTCGCAAGGCCGAGTTCTGTTACAAGTGGATCGACTCGATCAATCAGTTGCACAGTTTGACGAATGCCGCGGAACGTAGGGCATTCTTGCTCAATCTGATCTGCTTCGCCGCCTGCATCGAAGGGCTCTTCTTTTACGGCGCGTTCGCCTATGTATATTTCCTGCGTTCCCGAGGCTTGCTGAACGGCCTGGCCTCGGGCACGAACTGGGTGTTTCGTGATGAGTCGATGCACATGGCCTTCGCCTTCGACGTCGTCGAGACGGTCCGGGCCGAGGAGCCGGACCTCTTCGATGACAACGTCACCGACCAAGTGCGGGCGATGCTGGCCGAGGCGGTCGAGTGTGAGGTCGCGTTCGCCGAAGACCTCCTCGATCAGGGAGTTTCCGGGATGTCGCTGATCGATATGCGCGAATACTTGCAGCATGTCGCTGACCGGAGACTCGCACAACTCGGCATTGATCCGCTGTACGGATCAAAGAATCCGTTCGCGTTCATGGAGTTGCAGGACGTCCAGGAACTCTCGAACTTTTTCGAGCGCAAAGTCTCGTCTTACCAGGTCGGGGTCTCCGGCACCGTCGGATTCGACGACGACTTCTAGGTCCCTTCTGCGAAAGGCACCATCATTTGGTCGTGGTCGGTCACTGCGGAAGTGAGGCCAGGATCAGCAGTGCCGCGCTGATCAAGTCCGTGCCGGCCGCCGTCGCCTGTTGCTGCAGGGCGGCGGTGGCTTGCTCGAGGGTACGGCCGCGTCCGATCAAGACGCCAATGGCTTGATTGATGCTCGCAACTGCGGACAGGTCAACGCTCGTCGTCGGCACGACGAGGTCGCAGTCGATTCGGACGGCGTCCGGGTCGAGGCCGTAGATGAACGCGAGATCAGCGCCGAGGTCGACGAACGCGCCCGGCGTGCTGGCGTACAGGGTTACAAAAGGCATCGTGTCGTCCAGCTGGGCGAGGCTGAGTCGCAGCGACGCGGCCACCGATTGCGCGGTGAGACCTTCAATCAACAGCACTGTGTCGACGTGGTCCTCGCCCAGGGAGGCCGTGATGCTCAGTCCGAGATATGACGACACAGCGATTTCGACGTAATGGGCAAGGATTTTTAGTTCGAAGCCTAGATCCACGTCGGGCTCGTGCAGCGCTTCGGTTAACCGCGCCATTCCTAGATAAATGTTGAGGTTATTGTCCACGGGATGATCTCCGTGACGGCCCGGACGCCGAAAGGGAGTATCGGGAACCGGACACCACAAGCCGCGGCACTCGGTAAGGGACCTGGCCGGGCCAGGTCCCGGTCACGTAGTACATCGACCCTACGCGCCCCGCGCCGGCTCGCCGACCCGAGATCTCAGACTCAGGGGCGGCGGGCTCGGGCCCGGCGCACCGCTTCATCAACGACAGCCGTAGCCACGACCACAAGTTTGACGTTTTGGTTTTGCGACAAGGTGCGCAGGCTCGCGAACGCGTCGTCGGAGGATCCACCGCTGCGGCTGCGGATGATCCCGATGGCCTGATCAATCACCGTCCTGCTAGTCAAGGCCGCGCTCAGCTGGGCGGACAATAGCTGCGCCTGGGCCAGCACTCTAGCGTTGTGCACCGCGATCGCGGCTGGAACAGAGAAGAGCTCTCCCAGTTCTTGAGCGTGGTCGTCGAACACCTCGGTGTCGTGGGCGTAGATGTTCAGTGCGCCGAGCACCTCTTCATCCATCACCAATGGCAAAGACAGGGCGCTGTTGACTCCGAGATCTCGGGCTCGGGGACCGAAACGCGGCCAGTTTCCGTCGTTACCGAGCGATCCGGATCTGATGGTCTGCCCGGTGGTCGCTGCCATGATGCAAGGGCCTTCACCAATACCGTATTGCGCGTCGTCCACGGCGCGCACGAAAGCAGCACTGACGATCATCACGTCCGGGCGGCCTTCTTCCAGCATCGTCAACCCACCGCCGTCAGCGCCCGGGATGGCCCGCACAGCGAGGGTCGCGATCCGCGTCAAGGCTTCCTCCAGGGACTGGGCGCCCAACGCGAGCTGCGACAAACCGTTGAACGCCGCGGACAGATCCGCTTGGTCGGTCGCGGACTGTTCAGCCGGTAGGTCAGGCGGTTCCCCACCAGCGACGTTGGTGCCCTTGGGTTGTTCCGGCATTGCCATCCCGCCCATCAACGTAGTTGGCCCTGGGCTGGGTTGCCCGGGGCGCACGGTGCTATTCATGGTGTCCGCCCTGAGCCCACCCCCATTTGTACGAAAGACTAACCGCTTCCGCTGGCCGCGTCTGCACCCTTGCACGCTTTGACATGACCTCTAAATGGTTGTCGATAGAACTAGTTAGACCGGAATTCGACAGGGGAGTTTATGGCCGATACGCTGCTTTAGGGTTCAGAAGCTGCCCGATGGGCGCTACCGCTGACACTGTGCGGTAATGAGCAAAGCTCGAAGCCTGTCATGACCGGTGTACTCCCTGTTGGAGGCACCATCATCGATACCCAGAATTTGGTTAGCGAGATGCTGATCCGGTACCGCGCTAGGGCACGAGCTGATCGCAACCTCCGAGACATCGCCACGGACGTCAGCCGGAACGGCCACGTGAAAATGGCCCGGTTATGACAAGACTCGGACACCGCGCCGCAGCGATGCGGGCGTCCAAGCGCGTGAATCGTTCTCGCGTCGCTGAGGACAGCGTGGGGAGCCGGGATCGTGAACTTGCGGGCTTGCTCAGTCAGTTCGCGAGCACCATGCTAACCGATTTCCCTATTCAAGCCATTCTCGATCAGCTGGTGCAAAGCATCGTCGATACGCTGCCGATCACGGCGGCCGGTGTGACACTGATAAGTGCTAGCAAGGAACCGCATTACATCGCCGCCTCGAATGAGTCAGCATTGCGGTTCGAGCGCTTGCAAACCTTCGCAGAACAAGGCCCCTGCTTGTTGGCCTACACCTCGGGCGAAGCAGTGACCATCCCCAACATCGACGTTGAGGGTCGGTTTCCCCGGTTTGGGCCTGCCGCGCAGTCGGCCGGGATGGTTGCGGCGTTCGCATTCCCGCTGCGACACGGTGACGGCCGCCTCGGTGCGCTTGATCTCTACTGCGATAGCCCCGGGCCCCTCAGCACGGCGGACCTGGCGACGGCCCAAACCCTCGCCGACGTCACCGCTGCGTACGTGCTGAACGCGCAGGCCCGCGAAGAAGCCCGCCAAGCATGTGACCTGTTCCGCGACAGCTCGCTGCATGATTCACTCACCGGCCTGCCTAACCGATTGTTGCTACAGCAACGACTTGAGCACGCCGCGCAACGAGGTTCCCGTTCGCATACCAACGCGGCTGTCCTGTTCGCCGACCTCGACCGGTTCAAGGACGTCAACGACACTCACGGACACCAGATCGGTGATGAGTTGCTCGTCGCCGTAGCTGACCGGCTATCGGGTCTGGTCCGGCCTGGTGACACCTTGGCCCGCGTGAGCGGGGACGAGTTCGTCTTCCTCTGTGAAGACTTGCACGCGGCGGCGGACATCGAGGTCCTCGCCCCTCGCATCAAGGACGCCTTCGCCGCGCCGTTCACGGTATCCGGGCTCGAACTCAGTATCAGCGCCAGCGTTGGCATGGCCTACGCCGGTCCCGGCGAAGCGATCAGCGGTCAATTGCTGGTCGACGCCGACATTGCCATGTATCAAGCCAAACGTACCGGCGCGGGCGGCCAGGAAATCGTTGACATCCGCGACGCACCACAGCGCGCGGCGCGCACCACGTTGGAACAGGACCTCCAGGCCGCCTTCTCGCAGGAGAAACTCGACCTGGCCTACCAACCGATCGTCCGAGCCGCCGACGGCCTCGTCACCGGCGTCGAAGCGCTGCTGCGTTGGATGCATCCCGAGAGAGGCCCGATTCCCGCCGTCAACGTGATCGACATCGCCGAAGCGAACGGGCTGATCGGCGACCTTGGCACCTGGGTCCTGCGGCGAGGCTGCAGCCAGCGCACCCAATGGCTCCGGGACAATCCCGGCCAGCCACTCGATCTGGCCGTCAATGTCTCGGCCCGGCAGCTACTCGGGCCCGGCTTCGTCTCGACCGTTGTCGACGTGCTGGCCGAAACCGGCATGGACCCGCGGGCACTCGTCCTGGAAATGACCGAAACAGTGCTCATCGAGGACGCCGAGCGCGCCATGACCGTGCTGGCAGATCTCAAAGAGCTCGGAATCAGACTGGCGCTCGATGACTTCGGCACCGGCTATTGCTCCCTCAGCTATCTGCGAAATTTTCCCGTCGACATACTCAAAATCGACCGGGCGTTCACCGCCGCCATCACCAGCGACCGCAAGACCGAGGCCATCATCGCGGCCGTCACCGCCTTGGCCCACGAGCTCGAACTGGACGTGATCGCCGAGGGCGTCGAAACGCTGACGCAGAATACGAAACTCCTCGAAATCGGTTGCGAATCGGCCCAGGGTTTCTGGTATGCGGCCGGGCTACCTGCAGCTGAACTCAGCGCACTACTGGGCGCGCATACCCGCGCCGCCCTGCACTTGCCAAGCACTCACCCCGACCCAACCCAAACCTCACGACCGAACAGCGCACCACTCGTCCCCGCCACCTAACGCGCGCTCAGCCGACGCAGTCTGCAGCGATGAGTTCGGCCAACAGTGGTAAGGGATTGTGTTTTTAGCGAGGGTGACGTCCTAGCGACTGTTGTTAGCATCTGGGTATGCGAGCAATGCGCTTTCACGAGCTCGGCGGTCCCGAGGTGCTGCGTTGCGACGAATCGCGACGCCCAGTCCAGGTCCGGGGATAGTGCTGGTACGAAACCATCGAATCGGTCTGAACTTCGGTGATTTGATGTTCTTACGCGGCGAATACCTCGTTACGCCGAAGTTGCCTGACGTCGCGGGCATGGAGGCCGCCGGCGAAATCGCAGCGATCGGCGATGGCGTCATCGACGTGCAGGTCGGCGACCGGGTCGCATACATCGGCATGGGCTCCTACGCCGACTACACCCTGATTCGCGCGAATCGGGTGCTGTCATTGCCCGATTCCATCAGCGATGAGACCGGAGCGTCATTCCCCGTCGCGGCGCTGACCGCCTGGCACATGCTGCATACGGTTCACCACGTCTCAGCCGGAGAATCCGTGCTGGTTCATTCCGCCGCTGGTGGCGTGGGCTTGGCCGCTGTGCAGATCGCCCACACCGCCGGCGCCCGGGTCATCGGGGTGGTCTCAAGCCCGGCCAAGGCCGCGGCGGCGCTTGCCGGCGGCGCGGACCATGTGATCGATTCCAGTAACGCAGCCTTCGCGCCAGCCGTCCTCGAACTCACCGATGGGCGCGGCGCCGATCTGATCCTGGACGGGGTGGGTCGGCCCACTTTCGCGGACGGGCTCACCTGCCTGGCCCGGTTCGGGCACCTCATTCTGTTCGGCCGCGCGGGCGGGTCCCCGGCTCCGGTCGATCCGCTGCAGTTGTTGAGCAACAGCCGCACGCTGAGTGGATTCGTATTGCCGCACATCTATCGAGATGCTCCGGTGATGAAACGCTCCTTGGACGCGATCTTCGGCCTTGTCGAGGGTGGGCAACTTCGATTGCCTATCGCCGGATGTCTGCCGCTCGAAGAAGCAGCGACCGCCCTGACGGCGTTGGCGAGTCGTCAAACGATCGGCAAATTCCTGTTATCGACGGGCTAGGCGGAATTGTTCGATTCCGCGCCAAGCGCATCGGTTGACGCCTTGCCGAACCGGCAACAGAAGTGGCCAGACCGGCATGCGGCAGGCAACGATGACCCGGTGACCAACGATATCGTGACCGGATCGCCGGCCTCCTCCCCTCGTCCGCCTACTGACGGCTACCTCGGAGACCCGGCGGTGCAGGCGGAATGGGACGGGCGCTACGCCGACCGGGAACAGCTCTGGAGCGGCCAGCCCAACGGCGCGCTGGTGGCCGAGGTCGCCGGGCTGCCGCCCGGGCGGGTGCTCGACGTCGGCTGCGGCGAGGGCGCCGACGCGGTCTGGCTCGCGAACGGCGGCTGGGACGTGACCGCGCTTGAGGTCTCCGGACTGGCGCTGGAGCGGGCGGCCGGGCACGCTCGCGACGTCGGTGTCACCATTCGCTGGGTACATGCCGAGCTGGTGCAGGCGATGCTTCCGCCGGCGTCCTTCGATCTCGTCTCCGCGCAGTACCCGGCTCTGCTGCGTACCCCTGACGCCGCGGCCGAGCGCGCGCTGCTCGCAGCGGTCGCCCCGGGCGGTGTGCTGCTGCTCGTGCACCACGCCGGGATGGACACCCAGAAGGCCCACGACAGCCACGACGCCCACGACAGCCACGACACCCATGAGGCGCCCGACAGCGGCTTCGACCCGGCCGACTACGTCTGGCCAGACATGGTCGCCGCGCTCCTTGACGACGACTGGCAGGTAGAGGTGAACGAACAGCGGCCGCGCATCACCCCGGATAGCGGCGCCGGCGCGCACCACGCTGAGGATCTGGTGCTGCGCGCCCGCCGGCTGCGCTGATCCCCGCGCTGGCGCTGATCCCGGCGCCGCGGCCTAGTCCCACGCCGAACGAATTCGCGTTGACCGGCACCTCACTTGGTCGGTGCTGGGGCGGGTGGCCAGAGCGCGCGGAGTGCGTCTGGGACGCCCTGTACCGCGACCGGCCCGAGCAGTGCCAGTTGCAGGATGTATCCCGGAACGATGGAGATGAGCAGCGCGGCCAGGGCATCCGGTGGGACAGCATCGAGTCGTTTCCCCGAATTCTGCTGGCGAACGACGGCGGCGAGGTCTTCGCGCATCTGGCTGAGCAAGCGGGTGAACTGATCGGCGACGTTGGGGTTACGTAACGCTTCGGCCCAGGCGAGGACGGCCAGGCCACCGAGGCCGTGGGTAGCGTGCTTGGCCTGCACGATCTCAAGCGCGGCGGCCATCGCAACGCCCGCGGATCGATCGTGGCGTTCGGTGGCAGCGTCGTGGATCAGAGCCACGACTTCGCGCATGTTCTCTTCGGCGATCGCGACAATGACGTCGTCCTTGCTGGCGAAGTATCGGTAGACCGCACCGGAGGAAAGCTGTGCTTCCTCGAACAGGTTTCGCATCGATGTGGCGTCGAATCCGTCGCGCAGGAAACAGCGCCGGGCCGCAGCCAGGATCTGTTCACGTCGAGCGTCGCGGTACTGCTGGGTGACCTTCGGCACGGTTAAATCTTACAAGAAAACGAACGTTCGTCTTGACAACCCAGGCGATGGCACGAATGCTCAATTGAAAGAGAACGATCGTTGACGTTTGAGGAGCCCAAGCGATGAGCAATTTCCTGGCCAGGCATCCGCCGTGGCGTCAGCAGGCAATCACCGCGGGCGTGTTGCCGGCGATGATCGCGCTGGCCGTGCTGGGTTTCGCCTGGCCGGCGGCCCGGATCGCACCGCGCTCTCTTCCGGTGGGCATCGTGGGCACGACCGCAGCCAGCCAGCGCGCCGTGGCGGCGTTGAACAAAGCCCAGCCCAACGGCTTCGATTTCCACTTGTATGCCGACGATGCGGCGGCGCGCGCGGCAATCCGCAATCGCGACATCTACGGGGCTTTCATCGTCAGCGGCGCCGATGTCACGGTGTTGGAGGCCAGTGCGGCCAGCAGCACGGTCGCCCAATTGCTCACCGGCACCGGCCAGCGGTTGGCCTCGTCGGCAACACGACCAGCGGCGTCGGCAACGCGACCAGCCGCCGACCAATCGCCGCTCGCGCTGACCTCGGTCGACGTGGTGCCGGCCTCGGCTAGTGATCCGCGCGGCTTGGTGCTCAGTTCCTCGCTACTGCCGTTGACAATCTGCAGCGTCATCATCGCCTCGGCCGTCGGACTTGTGATCGGCTTCCGGCCGGCCTGGCGCCAGCTCGTCGCACTGGTAGCTACGAGTGCCGTCGCCGGGGTCGGCGTCTACCTCATCGCCCAGGCTTTCCTCGGCGCGCTTCCGGACAACCCAGTTGCGACGTCGGCCGCAATTAGCCTGACCATGCTGGCGATCAGTGCGACGACGGCCGGGTTGATCGCGTTGATCGGGACCGCCGGCTTCGCGCTCGGAGCGATCCTGATGGTCTTCGTCGGCAACCCGTTCTCGGGGGTGACCTCGGCGCCGCAGTTGCTTCCCGCCGGGGTCGACCACCTCGGCCAATGGCTGCCGCCCGGGGCCGGCGCCAATCTGCTACGCAGTACGGCCTACTTCTACGGCAACGGTGCCGAGGGCCACCTCGCCGTCCTACTCGCGTGGACGGCATTCGGGGTGGCGGCCATCGTGGTCGGCCACCACACCTCGCCCGCCCTCGCCGCAAGCCAGGCTCGCCGCCGGGCGACATCTGCCGGTGCCCCTACGGGGCTCGGGTTTTGTGCGACAGCAGAATCGTCGCGCCGAGGGCAGCTGCGCCCAGCAGGACGCCCACGGAACCCAGAATGATGCCGACGGTTGTCTTGCCGCGGCCGTCGTCAGCCGCGGCTACTGCGCTGACGGTCGGCCCGCCGGTGGTGGGTACGGTCGGTGCCGTTGTGGACGTCGTTGCCGGTGCGGACGTCGTTGCCGGTGCGGACGTCGTTGCTGGTGTGGACGTCGTTGCTGCCGCGAGCAGGAGTTTGGGCGCTGGATGTTCGGGTTTGGCGCTGCTACCAGGAGCAGCTTCCTCGATCCAGGAAACGACCGAGCCGTCGCTGTAGATCTGGATCGCCTTGAACGTCATGCTAGGGGATTTGGGCAGCGGGCCGGCGCTGATGACGAATTGGTTGAACTCGCCCGGCTTGATGGCGGTAGCGGGGCTGAGCGCCTTCCACTCGATCGTTGACACGGCTTCGGTGATATCACCGTCATCGTTGTTGATGGGGGTGGCCAGTTTTGCCTTGGTGACTATGTAGGACCAACCCGGGGTTGGCAGGATCGACACCGACGCGAGCGGTTGATCGACCGGCAGTTGGACTTTCAGGCTGGTGGTGCTTGCCGTCGCTGATTCGGTCGGAACCTTGATCGTCACGGTCGCGTATCCGCCCTGCGTGGCGGCGGGGCTGGAAACGGTCACGTGGGCCGACGCGGCGCCGGCCCCGATGAGCGCTGCTGCTCCGACACCAAGGGTGAGTACGGCAAGGACGAAACTGCGGCATCGAAAAGTCAACGACTACTCCATGGATTCGGGCCGCACCATGCGTGCGGTCACTAAGGATTAGTCGGACGTCGGCCTCATCTGGTTCCCGGCAACGACGAGTAATGGCTTAGCCCACATATTCGTTGCGGATCCGTAGCGGACTGCCGGTGCTGGGCTATGCCGGTTCCAGAAATTCCAGGCGGTTACCGAAGGGGTCGTGCGCATACACCCGCCGGAATCCCGGGAAGTCAGCGTCTCAACGCACGTCCTGTCCCGAGTCAACCAATCGCTGAACGACCTCGTCCAAGTCGGTCACGAGAATTCCCGGATGGCCTTTGCGCGCCGGCCGAAACTCGTCCTCGACTCCGAGATGCAATTCGACGTCGCCGGCTCGAAACCAAACGCCACCGCGGGCGGCAAGAACGGGCGGCTTGTCGACCTCTGTCAGGCCGAGAACGCCGACAAAGAAGTCGCGCGCTTGCTGCTCCTGGCCGGCAGGCATTGCCAGCTGCACGTGATGAAGTCGCGCGAAGGCCATCAGCCGATCATGCCTCAGACGGCTCACTGCCGGCGGGCCAGACTCGCACTCGCCATCTGCCGATTAGTTCTCGGCTGCGCGAGGGTCATATTGTTATGGACACAACGAACCTCGCTGACCTGTACAACCTGCCGGCAGTTGACTGGGAAGGTATTCACGACAAACTCGATGCCGGTTACACCCAGGCGCCGGACTCTGGCGGGCCTAACCGGCACACGTCCTGGTTGACGACAATTAACCCGGACGGCAGCCCGCACGTCACCGCCGTCGGTGCGCTCTGGGTCGACGGCACCTTCTGGTTCCAGACGGGCGAGCGGACGCGGAAAGCGAGGAACCTCGCCCGCGATTCTCGCTGCGCGCTGAGTGTCGCTACCCACGACTTCGACCTTGTCGCCGAAGGTACAGCCGACCAGATCACCGACCCGCCCACCGTGGCAATCATGGCGGCGCATTGGGCTGGCGGAGGATGGCCAGCGCGAGTCGATGACACCGGCCGGGCGATCACCGCCGAGTACAGCGCTCCGTCGGCCGGACCGCCGCCGTGGTTCGTGTATCGCCTAACCATGCGGACGGCAACGGCACTCATGACCGTCACGCCCGGCGGCGCGACACGCTGGCGGTTCTGAGCCGACGCCGGGCCGCCGACCCGCAGCGGGAAGGGCAGCCGCCGCGTCGCGAGCTGGGCCAGCGTTGCGTCGACACGGCCCGCAGCACCGAACCCCCCGGACGGGCGCGCCGTTGAGGGGCGCCAGATCGGGGGGTTCGGTGCTATCAGCAAAGCTCAGTGATAGGTGTACCGATCCGCGGTTACCGCTCCACTAATCCCACCGGCGGTCGCCACAAGAACGTTGCGCACACTGGCGCCTTGAGCCGGTGATACCGCCGAGATCCTCGTCGAGGACACCACCGTGAAACTCCTCGCGGCCACCGTCCCGAACTTCACCGACGTCGCCTTGGTGAAGTTCGTGCCGGTGATCGTGACCTTCGTCCCTCCAGCGGTCGGACCGGACGTCGGCGAGATCGCGGTAACAACCGGGGCCTTGACGTAGCTGAACGTGGCAGCAGCCGACGCGGCGCTCGTGCCACCCGCGGTGTTGACGTAGACAGGGTGATCTCCGGCCCCTTGCGCCGGCGAGATCGCAGTGATCTTCGTCGAGGACACCACCGTGAAACTGGTGGCCGACACCCCGCCGAAGGTCACTTTCTTCGCGCCAGTGAAGCCCGTTCCAGTAATCGTCACGGTGGTGCCACCGCCGGTCGGCCCCGATGTCGGAGTGATCATGTTGACCGTCGGAGCAATCAGCGGCAATACCGGCACCGCCGATACCTCCTTAGATGCCGGCGATGAACCGACCGAGTTGATCGCCCGGACAGTGAAGTAGTACTGCTTGGCGTTGGTCAAACCCGTGGCGGTGTAGGCCGAAGCCGTCGGGGAAAGCGGCGATGCGTTTACCGGGACGGTTTTCTCGCTGCCGGACGTCGTGGCCTCGAAAACGTCGTAGCCAGTAATCGGGGACCCGCCGTCTGAAGACGGGGCCGTCCATCGCAATGCAACTTGGGTGTTCCCGGCTGTTGCGGTAAACCCGCTCGGCGCAGTGGGAGCGGTGGCCGTTACTCCGGTCCCGACCAGGGACACACCCTGCGGGCTGGTGGGTCCCTCGTAGTAGACCAGTAAGGCAGCACCGCGATCACCGGCTGTCGTGGGCGCGAAGCTGGCGTTGAGCTGACAGGACGAGTGCGCAGCGATAGTCGCGCCGCAGGTACCCGCGTTGCCTGTGTAATCGCCCGGGTTAGCGCCGAAGACACCGACGCCGTCAAAAACCAGTGGAACGTCGCCGTTGTTGGTGAGGCTGACGGACCGCGTTTGGCTGGTCGTACCCACCCGCTGATTCCCGAACGCAAGGCTGTTTGAGCTCAGCGTTGCGGTGGCTGGCGCCAGGCCGAGGCCCGACAGGGTTATCACCTGGGGACTGTCTGCGGCACTATCGAGGACCAGCAACGTGGCTGAGCGCGGCCCGGCCGCGGTTGGGGTAAAGGTGGCACCCAGCTCACAGGCGTAGCCCGGCGCCAGGGAACCCGAGCACGAACCGAAGGTCCCGCTGAAGTCACCTGGGTTTGCGCCCCCGGCCGCCAGTCCCGTGATTGTCAGGGGAACTGACCCGGTATTGGTGATGGCAACGTAGCCGGCGGGGGCGGTCACGCCGACCAACTGGTTCTCGTAGCCGATGCTGTTAGAGGCAAGGCGAGCCGTCGCGGGCGCCGGAGTCCACGAAAGCGTGATCTGCCCATCGGTCGAGGTGGTGGTGTGGGACTGAACCACGCCGGTGACCGTGGGCCCCGACCATGACTGACCGCCGCCGCCGCCGCTGTCCTGGGTGCCGCCGTAACCCCCGCCGGCCGTACCCCCGTTGTAGCCGCCGCCGCCGCCCCCGCCGCCGGCCAGATACTCGTTGTTGACGAACGGGTCTGGATTGGCATCGGTCCCGTTGCCTCCGTAGCTCGCGGAGTTGGTCCCGCCGCCCCCGCCGTAGCCATATGTTCTAAGGACGTTCCCGATGGACCCGTTGTACCCGTCATCGCCCCCGCCGGCCGGGTTTCCCCCGAAACCGCCGTTGCCGCCGTAGGTGTCAGGATTGCTCGTGAAGCCGCCGCCCCCGCCTCCCCCTCCGCCGGCGACGACGAGGAGCGAGTCAGCGGCCGGATCGAAGATCGACGACGCCGCGCCGCCCCCGCCGCCAGTCCCGCTGTCGGTGATCAGCGGAGCATCGTTCTCCGATCCTCCCGTGCCTCCCTTGGCGCTGCAGCCGGAGAGGCCGCCGGCGCCGAGCGTCTGACTGAAGTAGCCGGAGCTGGCGTCGCCGCCGCGCGGCCCGACGCACAGCACGAGCGCCTCGCCGCCAGTCACCGGAAGGTTCCCGGTCACGAGCCCCCCGGAACCTCCGGAACCACCAGGGTCGCTAGTTCCAGCGCCGTTGCCACCGCCGCCGCCAGACACCGAGAAGCTCAGGGTCGTAACGCCGGTAGGAACAACGAACTGTTGGCTGCCGCCGACGTTGTTGAAGGTGGCGCTCTGTGTGGACCCAGTGTCGGCGGCAGCAGTTTGGGCCGAGGCGGTCCCGGTGCCCCAAAACAGCGACAGCGCGAGGGCCGACACGCCGAGCCCGGCTGTGATGAGCACACGAAGCGGACGTTTGCCGGAGTGCCGGCTAGCGGTGGCTGGAACATAGGGGAACGGTTGCTCGGCGTGTCGCCGGCGGAAAGTCGGGTGCGTTGACATGTTTGAACCTTCGGATTCGGGGGAAAGGTCGGCGGATTGCCTTGTTCGAGACTCGCAGTTGAAATCGCAGGGGGATATTGGGCAGCCGGTGTATTTGAGCCTTGATGGGCCCCTTAGTTCCGCGGCGGAACGCCTTAGAAATCCGTCGTACACCGCTAATTCAAAGTGCTTACTTGAGATTGAACGCGCTTCGTTCGGCCAGACGTATTACGTCGTCGCGCACCGGATGTATCTGTACTGCATCGGAGTGGGCCAATGTTGCCGAGCCTTGCGTTATTGCTGGACGACGCACTGCGGCTATTGGCGATGAATCCCGAACAATCAGCGTACGTCCTGGTCGGGCACGGTCAGCACATCAGGCGCTCGGACCGACGGCCTCGTTCGCAACGTCCCAGGTCCTGTAATGGAATGTCCCCAGTGTGCCCTTGGTGTCCGTGGCGGCGTACCCGACAGACACATACTTCGTGGGCGAGAAGGTGATCGATTCGTCTGGCACATCGCCGGGCGCTCCGCTGAGCTCGACAGAGTCGACCATGGCGTTGTTGTTGAAGCTGACACCCCAGAACGGCCTTAGCGGGATGCCGACCGTGGCGCCGGTGGCCCCGGTGTTGACGGCAAGTACATCGACACGGAGTAACGGCGAGTCCGTTGCGCAGATCGTCAACAATTGGGGGCTCAACGCGTCCGGGTAACGCCGAAGCGAAAGCCCGCCGATTGAGATCTTGCCGGCATTGATGGCATAGCCGAACGAGCAGTCCTCGATTGGCAAGGGCGCGGTGTATTTTGCGCCGTTGAACGGGTCGAGGACGGTGACATTCGTGGGGCCTTCGCCCGGGTAGTAGGTGTTGGCTTTGTCAACGAGAATGAGGTAATACGCGATCGACATGAGGGCTCCTTAGTGGTGAAAGGTGAACACGAATCGGCCGGAGCCGCCGCGGGTTTGGTTGGGGTGCTGGCTGGAGGTGTAGGACCCGCGCACGTGCGCGTACCTGCCGGTGCCGCCGGTGATCGTGAAAGTGCCGTCGCCGGCATTGTCGACGGTGCCCATCCCAGTGATCGTTCCGTCGCCCAGGGTGAAAAGCTGCGTCTGCATCGAGACCGGGCGGGGGTGGGTGCGGTTCGGCCGACCGAGACCCGTTCCGTGGGCGAGAAAATCGCCGGTCGCGCTCGATCCCGAAACCAGCGTTCCATGCAGGCTTATCGGGTCGCCCGCGCCGCTACGGTGAGCGCCGCCGAGTGAACGCAACTGCGTCACCGTCATCTCAATCGTCTGGGTGGGCTGGGTCGTGGGCCGGGTCGTCTGCGCCTGAGCCGTAGCGGGCCACGCGACAGCGGACACAGCGGCTCCACTGAACGCGCCCATCTTGAGTAGGCCGCGCCGAGATAATTCGGGCATGGGTCTTGCCTTTCTGTATTGATTCGTCAATTCGGCGAACATCAAATTCGCTGAGTGCCAGTCGCGGTCGTCGCTGTCGGGCACAACTGAAGAATCGTCTCTAGGACGAGTTCACGAAATTGGGCAGCTGCCCTATTTTGGTCGGCTTACTGCCTAGGCCACGGCCCGGGTCGTCTTAGTCCACGCCTGAGCAGCCAAGTGGACTAGGTGCGCGAGGTGGTAACCGCGTTTTGCCCAAAGCGCGTAGCCGGGATCACTCGTGTCACAGGGTGCGGTACGGCAGTGCCTTAGTGATCGGGGCGTTGGCCCGGAAGGCGATGGCTGCGGCCTCCACTCGGCTGGTCACACCGAGCTTGGCCAGGATGTTGGATACATGCACGCTCACCGTCTTAGGGCTGATGAAAAGCGACTTTGCGATCTGCGGGTTGGTTCCACCGGCGGCGACGAGGGCTAGGATCTCCCGTTCCCGCGAGGTCAGTGCGAACCGGGCCAAGTCGTCGTCATCGGTCTCGACGCTCGCTCGGGCCTGCTCGGGTCGTCGAAGCTTGAGGCCAGCCATCTGGGCCAGGCCGAGGATGTCCGCGACCAGGGGTGGTGCGCCGAGTTGGTCGGCGACCTGTACGGCGTCGTTGAGCTGTTCGAGCGCGACCGACGCGTCGCCGCCGGCCGCCAACGCCGCTTCGCCCGCGCGATAAGACGCATAGGCCGCCAGATAGGGCTCAGCCAGGGCGAGCCACGCCGCGCGCGCAGCGGACCACAGCTGGGGATCGGTCGTGCCGGTGCCACGCGCCAGCTCGGCGGTGGCGAGCAGTTTGTAGGCGTGCGCGGCCGGAAGATCCGGCGGCAGGAGGGCGAGCCAGGCGTCCAGCCAGCTGTCTGGCTGGGCATTCGCGCCGCTGGTGCCCAGCGCCGGCCGGGCCAGGTCAGCCTGAATACGGGCGCCCAGCCACACGAGCGGCCAGAGGTAGCGGGATCCCCGCAGCGTCGGGTCCGAGTCGTCGCGAGCCAACGCGCCGCGGATGAGTTCGAGCGCGGCCGGTAGGTCACCACGCTGACGGGCGATCTCGGCGGCGGTGGCGACCATCGGCAGCGAGAACTGGTCTTCGGCGGCGGCTCCGACCAAGGCCAGCGCGCGGAGCCGGTCAGACTCGGCCTCGTCGAGCCGCCCTTGCAGGACGAGGATGCCGCTCCGGTTGTCGTACAGCGTGGCGGCGTTGACACCAGCCGGTTGGCTGCGCAGTGCCTCGATGACGAGATCTTCCGCGTCCCGCCAGCGCCCGAGGCGGCCAAGCGGCTCGACGACGTTGCCGACCAGGAAGTTGCCCAACGTGCGGGAGACGCCAAAGCGTTGGGCCAAGACGATGCCGTCCATTGCCACGGCCACCGCCTGCTCGTGGCGGCCGGCCAGTTCCAGCGTGTCGGAGAGATTGACGTATCCGCGGGACGCAACCAGCACATGGTCACCGTCCAAGGCCAGGGACAGGCCGGTTCGGATCCGATCGATGGCGACCTCGACGCCTTCATCGGGGGTCAATTGAGTTCCCAGAGTGATGAGGGCATCGGCCTCATGCTCGTCCGAACCGGCTTCGCGGGCGGCGATCGCTGCTTGTTGGGCCATGACCCTGGTCTCGGCTCCGGCCTCGATCCGGCCAAGAGCGGTAGCCAGGGCGCTCAGGACGATGGCCCGGCTGGTGTTAGGGCTGCCGTCATCGGGCAGTTCCGCCAATGCTCGGCGCAGCTCGGCGATGCCGGCCTCGTCGTGGCCGTCGTCGCGCAGGGCCTGGGCGAGCAGCACGCGTAGGCGCACCTGCTGGACTGGATCTGGTCCCTCGGTCAGGGCCTGGTGCAGCAGCGAGATACAGCGGTCGTTGTTGCCGGAGAAGTACGCGCTGTCGGCGGCGAGGGCGGCCAGCCCGACCGGATCGATGCCGGCGCACGCGGCGGCGTCAGGAACTCGCGGCCAGATCTGCATGGCCCGCTCGAACAGGGCGAGCGCCTCGGTCGGGGCGTAGGCCCGCCGGGCCTCGCGACCGGCCGTCACCGACGCGGCCAGCGCCCGGGGCAGTTCCAGCGCCTCGTACCAGTGATGCGCCAGCGCCGCTGAGACCTCGGCCGTGTCGGTGTCGGCCAGCGCGGGGTCGGCGGCGAGAGCTTCGCCGTAGGCCGCGTGTAGGCGCGCGCGCTCGCCCGGAAGCAGATCCTCGTAGACTGCGTCGCGTCCCAACGCGTGCCGGAATGTATAGCCGCTGCCTGCAGCGTCGACGGCGAGCAGGTGATTCTCGACCGCCTCGCGAAGGGCGGCGAACAACGTCGGCTGGTCCAATCCCGACACCTTCGCCAGCAACTGTTCCGGCACAGATGTTCCGGCCACCGATGCCGTGCGCAGCAGCAGCTGCGCATCGCTGGACATCGTGTCGATGCGGGTCAGCAGGATGTCGCGGACCGATGGCGGTAACGCTGACGGATCTCCACCGGCCCGCACTGCGCCCAGCAGCTCCTCAACCAGGAACGCGTTGCCCTCCGAGCGGGAGTAGATCAGTTCGATAAGCGCTTCGTCGGGCCGGTCCTCGATGATCGCCGCGAGCTGGTCGGCGACCTCGTCGCGACTGAACCGTTCCAGCGCGACCCGTACCACCGATCGATCCCGCTCCCACGCGCTGATGAGTGGGCGGAGCGGGTGCCGGCGGTGGATCTCGTCGGAGCGAAACGTCGTCACGAGCAAGACCGGTGAATCACTTAGTGCATGAGTGAGGTAGGCGATGAGTTCCAGCGTGGAGCTGTCGGCCCAGTGCAGATCCTCCAGGATGAGCACCACTGGGCGGTTGAGGGCAAGGCGTTCGAGCAGGCCGAGCACCAGCTCGGGCAATTGACTGGAGTTCGCATTGTGCCCGTCCTCGGCTGGGCCGCCGAATTCGGGCACGAGGCGGGCGAGCTGCTGACGGGCCGGGCCGAGAGCGTCCTCGAGTTGGGCCGGCGGCATCGAGCGGGCCAGGCTGCGCAGTGCCCCGACGACCGGAGCCAGCGGCACGGCGTCAGCCCCGAGCGATACACACTGCCCGGACATCACCAGCCCCTGGCTGGCGACTGCCTCCCGGGCGATCTCGGCAACCAGCCGGCTCTTGCCGACCCCCGCTTCACCCGACACCAACAGCAGCGCCGCGTTGCCCGTGGCGGCGCGTGCGAGCGCTTCCAGCGCCTGCGCCCGTTCGTCGACCCGTCCGACGAACACGGGGCTGACCAGAATTCCGCGCAACTGCCCCCCTTAGGGATATTGGCCTAAAGATACTGGCCGGACGAGGAACTGAGAGGGCCGGATGGCTGTCCCGAGGCCACCAAGATCAACCCTGATCTTTGAACGCGCCGGCCGGCGTCTGGACTGGCGCCGGGGACGACCAACCGCAGGTTCGGAGAACGGACCACTCGAGTCGCTTCATGAGTTGTCCTGCTCATTCGAGATTGACAATTTGATGGGGCTTAACAGCAGGAAACCCGCGTAGAGGGCAACGATGACACCGACGCCGCCGAGGGTGGTGTTCAGGCCGCAACGGCTGATCAGCGGCGCGGCCACGAGCGCACCCACCACGATCCCGCCGATGGATGCTGGGAAGGCGAATCCGTAGGCGCGGGCGTACACGGCCTCTGGGAGTGTCCGCTGCAACGAGGTCTCGGTGAGAACCTCGATGAGCATCGAGCCGGCCCCACCGACCGCGGCCACCGTCACCGTCGCGGCTAACCCGGAGACCAGCCCGAGCAGTGGGCTCGAGGCGGCGACCGCGATCAGGGCGATGGCGGTGGTTGCGCCGACGTTCGGATGCGCCGCCGCTCGCGGAGAAATCAGCGATGCGAGCACGCCGCCGCCGCCAACCGCCGCGAGTAGTACGCCGTAGCCGCCTGCGGACAGTCCGAGACGGGTGGCCAGGCCCAGCAGCGCGACCGTCTGGACGCCGTAGACCATGCTGCAGACGAGGTCGGCACCGACCATTCGGGCCGCGGCGCGGTTGGAACATAGCGCCGCGGCGCCTTCATACAACTCGTCAATGATCCGGGCGCGCGCGGTCCGCGTCGCGTTCCGTCCGGCGTCCGCCGGCAGCCCCGCGACCGCTAGCGCCGATAGGAGAAACGTCGCCGCGTTGACGCCGAAGGCCAACCCCGGTGATCCGATGGCCAGCAAGACGGCGCCGAGCAGCGGACCAACAACAACGCTGACCGGTCCGACTACCGCGCGCATCGCGTTGGCAGCGGCCAGGTCGACGTCGGCCACGACCCGAGTTGTCGTTGCCGCCACACACGATGGGTAGGGCGCACCGGCCGCCGTGGCGAGGCCGGCGATGAGCGGAGCGAACAGGATCGGTCCGTGCGTCAGCGCGACCGCGGCCAGCCCGAGCATCAGCGCGGCCCGGACCACGTCACTGACGATCATGACCAACCGTCGGTCGTACCGGCTGGCGAGGACGCCACCCAGCGGACCGAGCATCACGATCGGCAGGATTCGGGCTGTAGTGGTAGCGGCGAGCCAGCTGGCCGAATGCGTGCGCTCGAACACCAAACCGAGCAGGGCAACGTTGTACAACCAGTCGCCCAACTGCGAACTCGCCAGGCCCACCATCAATCGGCGGAAGTCTCGCCGACCGGTGCGGTCCGTGCGCGTGTTGCCCGAGAGCGCAGTGGCGGTGGCGCTCACGGGTAGCTCCGCCGGAACGAATCCGCCAGGACCCGACCGTTACAGCGACGATCAGTGTTCGCGTCCACGTTGGTGCCTTCCGCTGGATCGATTGATGCAATCCAGAGTTGGGCTAAGCCGCGCTAAGCACGATCCGTCGACAGCCCTATTCTGATTGTCGACAGCGCTTAGATTTGACCCTCCCGCGGTTGGAAATCACTCATCACCAGTAGGACGACCCAGAGCGCCTAAGACGCGTTGGCCCTGACAGCGACCGAGCCGCCCACATCATCAACCCCGCGACCGCACGAGCCCCGCCACCTCAGGCGAGGGACTGGATAGCCACACCGTCGGCGAGTACCAGGGCCTCGTGATCCGGCCCGACCCGACGGCAGCCGATGGTTGTCACCTCGCTGTGCAGTCACAGGAGGCCAGTACGCTACCTGGAAACCCGGGACAGGGTTTCATACGACAGGCGGTACTGCTTTGAGGCGGCCGGGGGAGCAGACGCTGGCAAGTGAGCGTAGCCAGGCGAATAACGTCGGGGCGCTTCATGTGTCGGAGGCGCTCGCTGATGCGGTAGCGGGCGACATCTCCGGGTTCGAGAGTCTCTACCGAGACACTAATTTCCGTCTTATCCGCTACGCCCGTTCCCTTGTTCAGGGCGACGCCGAAGATGTCGTGTCCGAAGCGTGGCTCCAAATCTCTCGCGACCTGCGTAACTTTTCTGGTGACTTGCCGCATTTTCGTGCGTGGTCGGCGACGATCGTGCGTCATCGCGCGCTGGACCATTTGCGTTCGTCCGCGCGTCGACTTACGTTGCCGCTCGAACTAACCGAACCGGCCGTGGCAACGGGATCTGGAGAAGCGGACCCAGCAGACACGGTTATCGAGAATCTCACGACTCGTGCCGCGCTCGCCCTGATCGCAGAATTGCCGCAGGATCAGGCCGAAGCCGTGCTCCTGCGCGTCGTGTTCGGTCTGGACGCCTCCCGGGCCGGTGAGGTACTTGGCAAGCGTGCGGGCGCGGTTCGGGTCGCCACGCACCGAGGACTCAGACGATTGGCCGATCTGATTGAGGTCAAGCCAGATGTCTAGATCACGTCGCGCAAATCAGGACGAAGTCAACTCTTTATTGACGGGCGGATCTGCGCAGCTGCGCTCGACCCTGGAGGCGCTGCGCGAACAACCGGACGAGTTATCGCAACGCGCCGGCCTCAATGCCGCGCTCACGGCGTACTCCACGCCGGACGGGTTGTCAGAGGCTGGCCGCCGTGTCCATCGCCTGCAGCGTAAGACACGGACGGCGATTGCCGCCGCGCTGATTGCTACCGTGCTCGGAATTAGCGGAGCGGCAGTAGCTGCCTCGACCGGTCACCTCGACCTTCCACCACTGCCCAACCTCCAACATCAACAAGTACCCGTCCGGAAACCGTCCGCGCCGCCCCCGCGCCACACCTCGACGGCACCGTCGCATCAGGTGTCGAGTGGCCCCCCTGCCCTAAGTTCGAGTGCGACGCGCAGCCCCAGCGCAACCGCAACGATGTCGGCGACACCGCCCGTCAGTGCCCCGGCAACGTCGATCACGCAATCGCCGGGGACAACGTCGACCAGTTCGGGCTCGTCCAGTCCCAGCCCAGGTGCGTCGCTGAGTGACTCCCCAACACCAACCATTAGTGGTAGTCCCGCCAAGCCCGACCCGAGTTCGAACCTCGGTTCCAGAGATGACGACGAGCAGGACAACGGCAACGCTCAGGAAAAAGGCAACGCTCAGGAAGAAGGCGCTGGCCGGCCCACGCCGATCAGTGTCCACAGCGCCGGCAAGGCTGCAGGCAACGGACGCGGTAACGAACGAAGCAATACCCATCGCAACCCAACGGTCGCCGGCTGAGCGTCGGCTCTGAGCCGAGGTGGTGTAACACTTTTCGCGTGTACAGCGCTTACTAGGCAGCGCTGTACGGCCAACCCTGCCGCTTCACAGTCGTTGATTTGTGAGGTTCCCGGCAGGAGCGTTATGTCGCGAGATTTCGCAGGGAACCACCGTGCTCGCCACCGTTTTGACGGCATGGAGGTGACGGGCGGAGCAGTCCGCGACGTCCTTGGGGGCCGCTATCGCCTTCTTTACCGGCTGGAGGGCGAGACGCCCAGGTTCACCGCCTACGACTCCCGCCTGCACCGCCCGGTCAAGGTGATCTTTCCTGGCCTGGATGGTGATGGGGCCGATCTGCTCGTGTGCGTCGACGATCAGGGGGCGGCGCCGGCGTTGACCCACCCGGTTCTCGAGCCATTATTGGACGTTGGCCTACATGACGACGGACAGTTCGCGTACTTGGTAACCAGCCACCAACCGACGACGACGTTGGCCCAGTGCACGCCTTCATCGGAGTTGGGGCGATCGGTGCTGCGTGAAATCGCGGACCTGCTGGCTTATCTGCACGGCCTTGGTCTTGGCCATTCGGGACTGTTCCCGCGAGCTATCCGGATCGCCGAGCAGTCGAACGATGACGATTGCCGGGTGCGGGTTCCGTTTCTCGGGCTATACGTCCAATCCAAATCGGCCGACCGCGCCGCCCCCGACGACGTCGCTGACCTCGCGGCTCTCACCCTGGAGGTCTGGCGACCGGCTGAGGGGCCGAGCAGCGGCGACGGAGCTATTACTCGACTGCTGCTCGACATGGCGCGTCAACCGGCGATAGATCGCCCGGCCGCGGTGGACGTCGCCCACGAGGTGCGCGAACTGGCGAGGCTGGAACGTCGGGGCTCGAACAGCTTGGGCGTCCAACGCGCCGCGCCCGACATGGCCGCGCGGCCCGACCGTAAACCGCGCCGAAGGCGTTTCTCAGCGGGAAGCAATCCGCATTAGTGACTTCGTCCGGCTAAAGGGTCGGACGCAAGAAAAAGGAGAACATTAATGATCGTCCTCGGCATCGTCCTGCTGATCATTGGCTTTATCGCCAAGATCGCAATCCTATGGACCATCGGCATCATCGTCCTCGTGATCGGTGTCGTGCTCTTCGCTCTCGGGGCTGCTGGGCGCGAAATCGGAGGTCGACGTCATTGGTTCTGAGGCCGGCGTAGAGCGGTCTTTGCCACTTCAGCGCACGCGAGCTAACCATAGGAAGGGACCCAAATGACTGTCGGGTTCAGCTTGTTGTTGATCGCCGTCGGCGCCATTCTGAAATTCGCTGTCACTGACAATGTGAAGTCGGTCAACCTGAGCACGGTTGGTGTTGTGTTGATGATTGTCGGCGCCGCGGATTGCTGATTGGTCTCGTCGTCATGTTCTCCCGCCGTCGTACGGATGTGATCTCAGAACCCGGCCGCACGACCTACATCGAGCCGAACGATCCGATGGACCCTCGGGTGTAAGACTCGGACTCGCGGCGATCTGCCGGTGGGAGCAACGCAACACCATCAACATCAAACCGGCCGTTTTTTGGCTCCATTAACGAGGGGTCCGTTGACCGCATACATTGTCATTAATGACACGGGTGATGTGATCGAGTTGAAGGGGTCCACGATTGTCGACGCGGACGAGGCGGTGGTGAGTTGGATGCACAACGGGATTATCAACTCGACCGGCGTCGCATCCGAATCCCAACCGATGCTTCCTATAAGCACCTGGATCATTAACTGGAAAGCGATCCGGTCTGTTCGCGTGACCGGAAAGCATCCGTACGCCGAGGAGCCTGAACGCACTCAGGGCACGATCAAGGGCGTCCTCGGGCGAGTCGCCGAGGCTTGGGTGATGAACGTGATGCTTGGAGACGACTGGGTACACCACAGCTGAGCAGTGTTTAAAGGCCTTGTATAGCGATCTGCACTAATGATGGTGCGAATGCTCACCGCCGCGACCGCACCGCAGTCGCGGCGGTGAACAGCGCCTTGACCGTAGTCGCTCACGATTGGTGAGCTGGGCGAATGACTTCGAAGTCGACGTCCACGATGTCGTCGCACATGCCACGATCAAGACTTAATCGCATTAACTATCCATCACCTGGCAGCGTCAACCGCCTGCCGGTCTGCGCACATCGACGGTGAGGCGCGCCGGTTTCGTCTCGTCTGTCCGCACGATGGCGGCCGGGACCCGACGACCTGCAGGCGCCAGTTGGCGCGGCGGCGCTGTGGTCTTCGGGTTGATTCAGGTGTTTGTTGGGTTGCCGCGCGCCTCGAGGACGCCGAGGTCGCGCTCCGCGAACAGACGGTGCAGCCATTCTTCGTTTAGCACCGCGCGGAGGCATCGGGAAACGGGGTACGTGCCCGCCGCGGGGTAGCCGGGTGCCGGGATTGGGTCGGTGTCGCCCGCCAAGACGGTATCGGTGAGACCGGCTAGCGTGTCGCGAACGATCGACATTCGCTCGGCGCGCAGCGCGAGCACATCATCGAGGGACGGCCGCGCGTCCGGGTCGTTGGGAACGCTCGGGTCCGCCTCCATCTCGGTGTGCGGCAGACCGAGCGGCGTGTACGGGTTGGGCCTGCCGAGGAAGGCACGCAGCAGCCACGCGTCGGTGGCGAAGAGTAGGTGGCGCAGCGTCTCGATGAATGACCACTCGTCATTAACACGTTCGTGCAAGAGCGCGGGCGGCAGCGCACGGGCGCGTTCGATGGTCGGTGACCACGCGCGCTCGATGATCGTCCACGCCTCGCGGAAGCCGTCCGCGTCGGTCGGGCGCAGCTTCGTGCGCTCTGGGTGGCGGCGGTCGAGCTCGGCTTCGACGAGCGGGCCGACATCCACGCCGTTGATGCGGAGGTTGCGGATCTCACCGTCGATATCGACGTCGTCGAACCATGCGCCCCGTAGTGTCGTGCCGACGAAGTACACATTGCGAAACCACGCGCGGCTGAAGTCGACTTCTTCGAACCGCGCACCGGACAGGTCCTGACGGAAGAACTCGGTCATGGCTGTGACAGTGCCACACGCCACCGACACGTTCAGGCGCGCGATCGCGACCCGCGCATCGAAAGGCCACGGTCAGGACAGACAGACCTGCAGTCGATCGATCTGGCGGCCGCATCCTGGTAACGCACGCCGAATAGCCCGGCCGTCGACGGGGGTCCAGTTACCCAGGGCTGTACGGTTCTACGTCGATCGACGATCTGGCTCCAGGGCGAGGAACAGAGACGGTCAGCTGCGTCCGGGTATTCCGCTGGTTGGCGTGCCGACCTTGCAGGCCTTACCAGCGAGCAGCCCTCAGGTCGGACAGCGAACCGGTTCGACGCGGATCCCGTCGTAAACGAGGGGTGACATCGCCTGAGTCGCGGCTGCCTGATTGCGTTCGATCACCCGCGGGTTGGGCCGAACCCAACGATCGGACTGGTAAAGGTCACCGACCGTCGTGGCCGTGACGTTTGTGGGCTGGCCGCCGCAGGAACGCTCGGTGATCTTGTACGGCGGCGACCAGGGTCCCGATGGGCTCGGAGCAGTAGTCACGCTCGTGCCAGTACCGGTGCAGTAGGGACAGGCCGGATCCGAGTAGAGGAGGTAGTACGTGAGACCGTGTCGCCAGAGAGTCGGCGCCTCGACGAACCCCACGGTCGGTCGGCTGGCCGCCGTGACGACGTTCATATAGGTAGAGTCCAATTGGTCGATCTCGAGCTCATGGGATTGCGAGGTCGCGACCTTTCCGCGAATGTCGGTCCGAATGAGATATGCCGTGCCGTCTATGTCGACAAAAAAGTTCTCATCGCCAGAAGGCGAGCTGACGGCCCCGGCACCAACTTTGAGAATCCAGGGACCGTACGGCGTCGTGCTCGTTAGCACTCGATAGCTGCCGGAGAAGACGTTGACCCACATCACGTAATGCTGCGTGGCGCGGTCGAACACCACGTGGGGGCGGAAGCATCCGCCGGGTACGCACGCATCCTGCCAATCGGCGGTGTCGGCGTCGAAGGCCTGCCCCAACGCTTTCCACTCGACGAGGTCCCGCGACGAGTAGACGTTTACCCCACAGAAATGCGTACCTTCAGTCTGAAACTGGAATCCGCAGTCGTAAGAGGTTCCGTATTCGAAGAACGTGTCACCAACCTGAATAATGCCGCCGTCGTGCGCGTCCATATGCTGGATTTGGGCTGTCAACTCGAGAGGGGCAGCCACACCCGGCATGTAGCCGGAGATGTCGGCCAGTAATTGGACGGTGCCAGCCGAGCCGTTGTAGAGAACGACATTGCCGTCGGTCCCCATTCGGGCGATCGCGAGGTTGGCGACCGTTTGGCCGTGGACGAAATTGAGGCTGGAGG
>JAOPUZ010000064.1 GCA_025966315.1 Frankiales bacterium
CTGCGCCGTCCGGGGCCGTTACAGCACGCGAACAGCACGCGACCGTCGGCAGGTCCTCCGTGAATCCCTACCGAAGCGCTGCACGCCCCGGATTACGGGGCCTTCGTCCTGGAGCGGGTGACGAGAATCGAACTCGCACTGTCAGCTTGGGAAGCTGATGTTCTACCATTGAACTACACCCGCGAACCCGCCAAACGATACCCGAGCCGGCTGCTTCGCGCGGCTACGGGGTTCCGCCGGTACCGTTCCACACGGACGGAGCTGCTGCATCGACCGCCTCGACGGCAACGCCCGCCGGCGGCACCAATCGGCCCAGCTCGACGGACCTATTCGTCGCCGTCGCCGGTCCAACAGCCCAATACATCGGATGCGATTTCGTAGGCCAAGTCAGTACGCTTCTGCATTTCCGCTCCGAATACCGTCGGCAATTTTGTGGCATCGACGATCAGCGTTTCATTGTCCTTGATTGTCACGGCGATTCCGGTCGGAGTTCCGTACGCGCGCTCGCCCAGTCCAATCAGGGCTTCCGCACCCGGAAGTTTCGCCCGTTGGTCGTCGAAGAATTGCCCGGCAATTGCATTAGTTGCTGAATGCTTCACCGACAACGCCAGCGGCCCCACAGGAAGTTGGTAAGTACAGGTGTACAGCTCATCGGCAAACGTGGACGTTGTCTTGGCCGGACTCGTCAGTTTGAGCACCTGCTGGATCTGCCCGCCGATGTCATCCCCGCACACCATCAGCGCCGTCTTCGTCGGCTGCGAGGCCGCCGACGCAGGCGCGGACGCCGACGCCGAGGCCGAGGCCGAGGCCGAGGAAGCAGACGACGACCCGCTCGACATGGACATTCCTGAAGTGGCGTCGACCGGCGCCGCCGAACCAGCCGCCGGCGCCACGATCGTCGATTGTGGCGTTGCCGCCTGGGTCGATGCGCAGCCAGCCAGGATCAGGCCGGAGGCGACCAAGCCCAGCCCGCGAGTCCGTCGAGTCATCTCAGATTCTCCTAGGTCCTATGCGGAATGGCTGGAGATCATCGAAGCGTAGGCAACGATGTTGCTTTCATAGTCGTGTGTGCTGAGGTCGAAGCGGCCGCCACACGTGATCAATCGCAGTGCCGCATGGTTTGTGTTTCCGTAGACCTCGAAGGTCGGAAAATGATCTTTCGGGTACGACACGACCTTATCGACCCGGAATACCGCCACCGTATTGTCGGCGCGAGTGACGGTGAGCTGATTTCCCGGACGAAGGGCGCCCAGTCTGAAAAAGACTCCTGGCCCGTATTCGGCCGAGTCGACGTGACCAAGAATGACGGACGGTCCGAGCTGGCCCGGCGTCGGCGAGTTCTGATACCAACCGGCCTTGGAATCCTTTTCCAACGGCGGAACCTGCACGCTGTGATCGGGATTCAGTCCGAGCTGAAGCAGGGTGGAGGTCACCCCGATCTCGGGAATGTCGATGCGGATAGGCGCGGCCGCTTTGAGCACTGGTCCGACGACCTTCGCCTGCGATGCTGCCGGCAACGACGAAGTCGCCGATGGGCTCGCCGCAGCAGATGACGCCGCTGCGGACGGCGTCGCTGCGGACGGCGTCGCTGCGACGGACGGGACGCCGGCCGAAGCCGAATAAGAAATTGCCGCAGATGCGGGCGGTTGCGGCGCCTGCCGTTGCGCGCCGATCGCCACGGCCAGGGCGATCACGCCGACCAGGACGAGCAGCGCGGCCAATGCAGCCACGGGTTTGTGGATGCGTCGACCGTGCCGCTCGTCCTCGGTCATTTTCTGGCTACTCCCGTTTGTCAGCTGGTCGACACAGGTCAGCTGTTGACTGACACGCGACGACGCAATGCAAAGCCACCGGCAACTGCGCCGAGAGCGACGAGGCCGCCACCGACACCCAGCAACGTCTGGTCTTCGGTGCCCGCAGTGCTACCGCCGCCGGTGCTCGCCGACCCGCCCGGCATGGTGCTCATCTGCGATGCGACGAGGGTGCCGCACAGTGCAGGAGACGTTGCCGCGAGCGGCAGGGATGGAACGAGGTCGCTCTTTTCGCCCTGCGCGGTCTTGCTCAATGTTGCCGGGTCGAGGCCGTGCACGACGATGACTCCGGTACCGGCCTTCACCGAGGCCAGGGTCTTCGCGTCCAGTGTGATCGTCCGGCTGTAGTCGTACGACGCGCCTGACGGCGCTACCGTCAACGTGGTGCCGGCCGCAGGACTGGTGTCGCCCGAGGTCGACAGCGTCGCACCGATCGCGCCGTAGCTGGCGCCACCCTCGGTCGTGCTGATGACGCCATCCTTGTTGGCATCCGCGGCGGTCGTCGGGCAGACGCCCTGCGCGCCGATGTGAATGTGCTGCACATGCGGGTACGGCTTGCCACTAAAGGTTGCGGCCAGGCCTTCGAAATGCTCGGTAACGGTGGCCTGCGCCCCGTTGAGCTGGATCGTCACGTTGCCTGAACCGGAGGAGCTGTTGAGGGCATTGAGGGTCGCCTGATACGAGGTGGCGTCGGCAGCGGTTGCAACGCCGGGCATTGCGAGGATGGCTGCGCCGAGAGCAATAGTCGGCACGGCCAACAGCAGGGACTTTTTCATGTTTCCTCCGAGAATGGGCCGGGCTATTAGCTCGGCGTGTGGATGGAACTCACAAGCAATTCGGATCAGTGGTCGGATCGGATTGACGCTGGCTGAAGATTCCGATCAACGAAGCCGCCGCGGACTGGTGTTGGCGCTGGTCATTTGACGACCAGGACGCCGTGCATGTTCGAGTGATAGCTGCAGTGGAACGGGTAACTGCCCGGCTTGGTCGGGGCCTTGAACGTCACCGTCTTGTCGGCGTCGGCTTTGACATCAAAGGCATTGCCGGTGTCCGCGGTAACAGTGTGGTTCTCGCCGTCCATATTCATTACGGTCACCGTTGCACCGGGACTGACTGACGTGGGCGTCGTGTAGCTGAACGAGCTGATATGAATCGTCACGCCCGAGGTTGCCATCCCCGCAATCGGCGAAGTCAGGCCAGATTGCGACGGGCTCGTCATCGAGGAACCAGTCGACGACATCGAGGACATGTCAATCGACGACATCGCACTCGGCGTCGAGTTTGCCGAACCAGTGACCGCGTTGTTCGACGAGCCACACGCGGACAGCAGCGCCACGCTTGCCCCGAGCGTCGCCACACAGAGCGCGCCCGCTCGCCAGAGCCTGACTGTCGGATTCGCGTCCCTATCTTGATCCCGACTATGCGTTCGCGGCATGAGGCCTCCCAGATGATGGCGCGGCGTCAACAAGCGCCGATGCGTTACTGGTACTTCGGCGCGAGGCCACTTCTGGTTTGCCAAGCTCGATTCACGAACGCCCGGCTACGCATCGGGCGCACAGCCTACGTCACACGCCGGCGGCTACGTCCCGCGGCGCTTGGCGGCAACGCAGAAACACGGTCCGTTGCCCTTGTGATTCTGTTCCTCGAAGGCGATATCAACCACATCGAATCCGAAATGGTCAAGAGCCCCGAGAATGTCGGACCGCGTCATCCAGGCGCTGCTCGCAGCGGATCCACCGCAGAACCCTTTGTAGTCAAGGGATTGCTGGTATTCCTGGCGGTACAGCGTGTGGGCGTAGCCGTCGTATTCCATCGCCGTGGCCTTGGGAAACTTCACCGAAAGGTCCTCGCGAGAACGGATGTAGTCCTCGTCGTAGTACATCGTCCAGAGCAGCAGCCGATCACTGGCCCGGGTCATCAGATCAAGCGCTGCCACCGGATTCAGGAAGTGGTAAAGGACGCCACTGGCCAGGCAGAAATCGAATTTCGCCGCGCCCCGCGCCAATTCGCTTTCGAGATAACGCAGGGCGTCCCCACACAGGAATCGCGCGCTCGGAATTCCCAGCAGTTCCTTGCTCACCAGGCATTTCAAGAATGCGCGAGTGTTCGCCTCGATGGCCACTACCTCCGCCGCGCCCATCCGGTCGAGCAAATAGGTGTGTCCACCCTCTAATGGCCCAAGCTCCACCACGCGTTGCCCGCGCACACCGCCGAGGACCTCAACCCCCCACGGCACATGCTCGATCGCGAACAGCGGCGCGTCGCCGGCCCGCACACCGCTGAGCGGGGGCGGGAATTCTGATGCCCACTCGCCGGCGAAGATGTCGATGGCCGTCTGTGCACTCGGAGTAGCTGCACAATAAGAATCGAGAATATCGAGTTCCGGACCGGCCAACTGCTCCTCAAGCTGAGCAAGTTGTTGTTCGACCGGGGCCATCAGCTCCTGCAACTGTTGCTGCTGACTCGCCGTGAACCCGTCGACATGGCTATGGATTACACCGGCTTCTCGCAGCGTGTGTCCGAGCCGTGATCGCAACTTTCCCATCTTCACACTCCATCGTGACGGGTATCGACAGGCGCGGCGCCCGGGGCCGTCGGCGCCGTGGTCACCGTACCGGCCGTCAAGTGCCGGCCGATGAGCTCGGCGACCGCGGTCATGCCGGCCAGGTTCGGGTGGTAGACGATTGGCCTCCGGATCAACGGGATACCGAGCGCGAAGCCCGTGACCCAAGGCTCCGCAGCTCCAATTCCATGTCCGACGCTGGCCGCCGAAGCACTCACCAACTGTGCCCCGCTCTGCTCGGCGGCCGATGCGAAGGCCGCCGACAGGCCGGCAGCCATGGCCTCGACCTGGACCCGTTCCTCGTCCGACATCGGAAACCGGCGTCCTTCGTGGGTATCCGGACCCACCAGGGTCAGGTAGTCCACCAGCAGGACCAGCGCCTGCGGGGCAATTTCGCGCACCCGCCGTACGACCTCGACTTGGGACGCGACCACCGCGGCATACCGCTCCGCCGTCGGCACCAGAGCGTCGGACGCCAGCGGGTCTGACGCCAGCGCCGTGGACGCCGAGCCGAGCAAGCGCAGCACCGCACCTCTAAGCGGGCCAGGGAGGAAGCTCGCCATCCGATTGCGGCGGCTGGCCATCGTCAACGAACCGATGTAGCCGAGATCGTTGCCGCCGGCCGTGATCGTCACCAATGCGGCGTCTGGCACCACCGCGGTCAGCTGCGGCGGCTTCAGCCCGGTCGAGGTCTCCTGTGGTGTGTCCAGGATGTTGGCCGTCGTCGCTCCGCCACAACTGGCGTCCACCAGCCGAAGGCTGAACGCACGCGCGAGCTGATGTGGATAGTTCTGACCCGAGCGCCCCGCTCCGCGATCCAGCACCGGGGCAATACCGGGGCCGGCCGCGAACGAGCTGCCCAATGCGACGTACGTACTGCCCGAATCCGGAATTCGCGATGTCACACCTACACCCTCCCATCTCGGCCTACCGCGGAGGACCACACGGCTCGATTTGCCGCGAGTACGGGTGTTGCTCGACCCCGCGAGCGCCGAAGAGCCCCGCCAGCTCATACCCGGCGGGGCTCCGATCGAGTCTCCCGGACGCCTGTGTGAATCCCGATGAACGACACGCGAACAGTCACCGTCATTGGCCCGGGAACACTGAAGGTCGAGTCGACAGAAAGAGTCACTCGACATCGTTTGCGTCCCACGAGTCACAGCCGTGACACGACACGCCGAGCGGCAGAATTCCCTCTCATCAGTTTCACCAAACCCCTTGCGCACAAGGGGAATCGCCAGTACAAATCTTGCTACGCACTCGGCAGCGTTCGCGCCGGCGAGAGCGGGACCGGTGCAGATCGAGCAGTCGGACCCCAGGCAACTGGTGGTGCGGGCCAGTGACAGGGCCCGAGATTGCTACGAGGCACCGCGAGGTCCGGACGGGTCACCGCCGAGCCGCACCGGAGGCCCCGCCAACTCATACTTGGCGGGGCCTCCACCTTTTGCGCCAGCTTTCCCCGGCCGGTCGAGCGCCCGCCGCCGCCGATAGCAATCGAGAAAGTCCCTGTAATTATTGATGTTTCTTGATTGCTACATTGTTGAATATCTTGTTACCACGTATTGCGCATAGTCGTCCGAGCCGGTAGACATTGAACTACGCACCCGGCAACGGGAGCGGGATCGGGCGAAAACGAGGGTCCAAATCCGGCCGGGCAACCGGCCGGGTTCGTCAGTGACATGGCGGCAGGACCGCAGGTCCGTCCGTGAGATCTGGCGTGTCACCACCGGATCAATGAAGGCCCCGCCAACTCATACTTGGCGGGGCCTTCTCCTTCATTGTCGACCGCCGCGGCCCGCAGTCTCACCCCGACCGCCGAACCGCCGGTTTCGGCTCACGGCGACCTACCGGCCACGGCGCCGACCCATGTTCGGTACGGTGCGCCCATGCTGTTGAGCGATCGCGACATCCGCGCCGAGGTCGAGGCCAACCGGCTCACCCTCGAACCGTGGGAACCAGATCTGGTCCAGCCGTCGTCGATCGACGTGCGACTCGATCGCTATTTCCGAGTTTTCAACAATTCGCAGTACACCCACATCGACCCGGCCGTGCAGCAGGACGATCTCACCTCGCTGGTGGAGCCGGACGGGGACGGACCATTCGTGCTGCATCCGGGTGAGTTCGTCCTCGGCTCCACGCTGGAGATCGTCTCCCTGCCCGATGATCTGGCCGGTCGGCTGGAGGGCAAGTCATCCCTCGGCCGGCTGGGGCTGCTCACGCACTCCACGGCCGGCTTCATCGATCCGGGCTTCTCGGGTCACATCACGCTTGAACTGTCCAACGTCGCCAACCTGCCGATCACGCTGTGGCCGGGGATGAAGATCGGCCAGCTGTGCCTGTTCCGGCTGTCCTCAGCAGCCGAGCATCCTTATGGCAGTGCCGTGTATGGCTCCCGCTATCAAGGACAGCGCGGACCGACCCCGAGCCGCTCGTACCTGAATTTCAAACGCTGGGAAACCCGCTAGCGCATATCAGCGCGAATCACTCGGCGTCGGTACGCGAGCCGACCGTGAGGTGCTGCCGCCAGCGGTCAGCCACGGTCACCTCACCGACCAAGGACACTTCGTCGTCGGGCACCCGGTTCCACGCCCAGCGGTAGAGCAGCGAGGCGTCGGCGAAGACGGTCAGGTCACTGCCGTCGCGGGCCACCGGCTCGGTGGACACCGATCCCGGCGCCACCGAGATCGTCCACGCGCGGTTGGAATCAAGCGGGGTGAACGTGACTCGGAACGGCCGATCGACGCGCGAGGTGTTGAACCGAGCCGGCGCGATGGCCACCAGCAGCTCATCGAGGCCGTCCGCGGCGAACTCCGGATCGAAGTCGTTGACGCCCAGACCCGCAGCCAGCTCGGCGTCCACGCGGTGCATGGCGGTCTCGTGGGCCATCCGGCGCGGCCAGAATTCCGCCCCGGACGCCCCGGGTACGTAGGTCCAGATCTGGTCGGTGCGGGGACGAACGGCCAAGCCGGTGGCCAGCGACTTCAGCCCGGCCGCGTACACCGAGAACAGTTCGGCGTCATCGGGTTGAGCGAAGGTGAAATCGTCCGGCGCGCCGCCACCGTAGATGTGCAGCGCCCAGTGATGCACCTTGGTGACGTGGTTGACCAGCCGGCGGACGTCCCAGCGCGGGCAGGACGGGACGGGTGCGTCCAGCCCAGCCGACACAGCCGAGACCATCAATTGACGGCCGTGCCTGCTCAGCTGCTCGACGAGGTCCATCCCGTCATCTGATCACAACTACTCGGCGGCGACCAGCGTATGCATCCAGCCGTGCTTATCCGGAGCTTCGCCGGTCTGGACGTCGAGCAACGCCTGTCGCAGTTGCATCGTGATCGGACCGGGTTTGCCGTCGCCCACCGTCCAGCTGTGCGCGGCACTCTTCACCTCGCCCACCGGGGTGATCACCGCCGCTGTCCCGCAGGCGAACACCTCGGTGAGTTCGCCGCTCTCATTGCCGAGCCGCCAATCCTCGGTCGATATCTCTGCCTCAGCCGAGACGTAGCCCAAGTCGTTGGCCAGGGTGAGTAGTGAATCACGGGTGATGCCGGGCAGCAGCGTGCCACTGAGTTTCGGCGTGACGATCCGAGCGTTCGGGCCGCTGCCGTAGACGAAGTACAGGTTCATCCCGCCCATCTCTTCCACTAGCCGGTGCTCGACGGCATCAAGCCAGACGACCTGGTCGCAGCCCTCGGCGGCGGCCTGGGCCTGCGCCACCAGCGACGCGGCGTAGTTGCCGGCGCATTTGGCTTCGCCCGTCCCGCCCGGCGCCGCCCGGGTGTATTCGGTGGACAGCCAGACATTCACCGGCTGCACTCCGCGGGGGAAGTACGCACCGGCCGGCGAGCCGATCAACAGGTAGCTGTAGGAGTCTGCGGGACGGACACCCAGACCAACCTCGGTCGAGATCATAAATGGCCGCAGGTACAGGGAGGTGTCCGCGCCGGACGGAACCCAGCTGCGGTCGATGTCGACCAGGGCCTGCAACGAGTCCACGAAAGTCTCGACCGGTAGCTCCGGCATGGCCAGTCGCCGCGCGGAGCGCTGGAAGCGTTGGGCGTTCGCCTCGGGACGGAACGTGGCGATCGAGCCGTCCGGCTGGTGGTAGGCCTTCAATCCCTCGAAGATCAGCTGCCCGTAATGCAACGCCATCGTGGCCGGATCCAGCGAGAGCGGGCCGTAGGGAATTACCGCACCATCAGCCCAGCCATCGGCTACGGTCCAGTCCACCTTGACCATGTGATCGGTGAAGAAGCGCCCGAAGCCGGGGTTGTCGAGAATCGCGCGGCGGTCCTCGACGGCGGCCGGTGCGGAATTGTGTTGAAGATTGAGGGCCATAGTTGGAAATCCTAATAAATTGGCGAGTCGATTAAACAGGCGAGTAGGGGCATTGGCCACCGAACCGATATCGGTGGTCGAACGTCAGCTCGGCGGCCCGGCTTTGGCCGGCCGGAGCATCGGTACGTGCGGGATGCCGTCCTCGATGAATTCCTCGCCGCTCACCGCGAAGCCGAACCGGCCGTACCAGGCCCGCAGCTGGGACTGGGCGTCCAGCACGACCGCAACCTCCGGTCCGGCGTCGGTCAGGGCCGAGGCCATCAAACGGGCGGCCAGGCCGGCCGAGCGGGCCTCGGGCGCCGTTGCTACCCGACCGATGCGAGCCGATCCGTCGGGGTCCCGCAGCACCCGCAGGGTGGCCAGCACCGCGCCTGAGTCCGGGTCGGCAATCCAGAACCAGCGCGCATCCACCTCTAGGTCGCGACCGTCCAGTTCGGGGTACGCGCATTCCTGTTCCACCACGAATACGTCGGTCCGCAGCTTCAAGACGCGGTACACGGTGGCGCCGTCCAATTCGGCCGGGCGGCCCACCCGCGGTTCGAGGTTCCGGGCTGCGATGTTCACGCCACGCACCGTACCGCCGGCAGCTCTGACCAAACGCTGACATTTTCGTTGCCGCCCCGGCACATCGCGACGGCAGAGTCACGTCCAGCAACTACAGCGCGTCCATCTGTTCGTCATCTGAAACGGGAGAGCAACTCATGTGGAAGAAAATCGCCGTAGCGGGCAGCACGGCCGCCGTGATCCTCGGTGCGGGTACGGCGGCTCTGGCTGCGTCCGGGAACGACACGACCGGCGTGGTGCCGGCCGCAAACTCGTCCACCAGCGCATCGGCGACGACGACACCCAGCCATTCGGCCGCCTCGGGCAGCTCGGGTAAGGGCCGCCAACGGGGGCCCGCGATTGCCCAGGGCCGGCTCAAGCGGGCATTGCACGCCAGCTGGGTCACCAAAGGTGAGAACGCGACATTCGTGACACACGCCGCGATCCGCGGCGCGGTGACCGCCGTTTCGGCCACCTCGATCAGCGTCAAGGCGGCCGACAACGTCACCCAGACGTACACGGTGAACAGCTCCACGAAGGTGCACACCCGCGCCGACAAGAAGGCCGCGCCGATCACCGACGTCAAGTCTGGCGACCCGGTACTGGTCGTCGGCACCGGTACGAGTTCGCTTACGGCGACCCAGGTGGTGGACGCCAAGAAGTAACGGTCGCGGCGGCCAGCGGCAGCCGGACGGTGAAGCGGGCCCCGCCTTCATAGGCGTGGCCCGCTTCGATCGTTCCACCGAGCCGGCTGACCAGTCCGTGCACGATCGCGAGCCCCAATCCGGTGCCCACCTGACGTACGCCCCGGTACTTTGTGAACAGCGCTGATCTCTCGAACGCGACGGCCAGATCGGACTCGTCCAGGCCCGGCCCACCATCTCGTACCTCCAGCGCGACGGCGGAACCATCCGCGGCCGTACCCGCCGCCAATACGATCAGTGCGCCGGCCGGAGTCACCCGGAGTGCGTTTTCGAGCAGGCCGTCGACGACCTGTCGTATGCGGCCCGGATCGGATCTGATCGACACCGGCTCGCCATGGCGCTGCAACTCGAACCGCACGCCGTTGCTCGCGCAGCGGGCCGACCACACCTGTTCGACCGCCGCCGCCAATTCGAATACGTCGACGTCGACGAGTTCGATGCGAAAGTCCTGGGCGTCCAACCGGGCCAGGTCCAGCAGATCGGCCACCAGCCGGGTCAACCGCTGGGATTCGGCCAGCATCACCGAACCGACCTCGGGCACCCGCTCGGCTGGCACCACGCCGTCGGCCAGCGACTCCGCATAGCCGGTGATCGCGGTCAGCGGCGTGCGCAGATCGTGCGAGACCGACAGCAGGAATTCGCGCTGACGACCTTCGGAGTGCGACAGCGCCCCCGCGAGCCGGTTCACCGCAGCACCGACCTCGGCCACCTCGGTCGGGCCGTCCACCTCGACCTCGACGTCCCGCTGACCCGTCGCCAGCGCGTGCGCGACGGCAGCAGTGCGTCGCAACGGGCCGGCGATGCGGTACGCCACGACCAGGCCCAGCAGCACGGCGATCAGGACGCCAACTAGCAGCCCTAGCAATATCCGCCTGATCGCTCGTTCACCCGCCGCGGTCGCGTCCGTCCGCAGCTGCACCAGCGCAATGCCGCCGACCGCGGTCGGGCGGGCCTCGACAAGTACTCGCTTGCCGCCTGAAACCCCGGTCATCGACACCGATCGGCCGGCGAGCAAGGCCGATATATCCGCCGCTGTAAGGGCATTCGCGGCCAACGTTGCCGTCGAGGTCACGCGGCCCTGTCTGTTCACGGAGGCCGACTGGACCTTCAAGGCCAGCAGCAGCCGCCGAGCCCGTTGCTGCCCGTTCTGCGCGCTGACCGCCTGGTCGGCCGTCGACTGCGCCGCATCGGCCAGCTGGGCGAGCGTGCTCCGGGCGTTGCGCTCGTTCTCCTGCCGGATCAGGCCCACCGCGAGCAGGCCCGCGATCAGCGCCGTGATCACCGCGATGGCCACCGCCAGCAGCGAGATCCGCTGCGCCAGCGAGGCCCGACGGGTCATTCGTGCTCCGTGTCGGCCACCGGGGCGTCCCCGGGCCGAGCTTGTACGGAGTAGCCGACGCCACGCACCGTCCGGATCGGGCTGGCGTCGCCGAGTTTGGCCCGCACCTGGGCGATGTGGACATCAACGGTCCGGGTCCCGGCCACCGACGAATAGCCCCAGACCTCGCTCATCAGCTGTTCCCGGCCGAACACCCGTCCGGGCCGTCGCATGAGAAACGCCAGCAGATCGAACTCGGTCGCGGTCAGCTCCATGGCACCACCCGCGGCGAATACCCGGCGTTCACCGAGATCAAGAGTCACCTGGCCGACCGTGAGCTCGGCGCCGGCGTCCGGCACGCCCCGGGACCGGCGCAGTACGGAGCTGACCCGGGCCACCAGTTCACGCGGCGAGAACGGCTTGGTCACGTAATCGTCGGCGCCCAGTTCCAGGCCGAGAATCCGATCCACCTCGTCGTCCCGAGCGGTAACGAACAACACCGGCGTCCAGTCCTGCGCCGCGCGCAGCCGCCGGCACACCTCCACGCCATCGATGCCGGGCAACCCGACGTCGAGCAGGATCGCCGCTGGTTTCAACGACCGGATCGCCGCCAGACCGCGTTCGCCGTCGCCCTCGATGTGGACGCCGAACCCGGCCCGGGCCAGGTTCATCCTGATCACGTCCGCGATTGCCGCCTCGTCCTCTACTACTACGATCAGGCCACGGGCGTTCGGCGCATCGGTGGCAGTCGGCACAGCGGCACTCTACTGAGCGAGCAGCGCCGATATGGTCACCGAAGTATTCGGATCGCATCAAGATCCAAACCTTCGAAGGAGCACCCGAATGGCCACGCTGCCCCTCAGCCCGGACGAACTGCTCACCACCACGCGGTCGGTGCGCAAGCGGCTGGACCTGACCCGTCCGGTGCCGATGGAACTCATCCGCGAATGCCTGGAGATCGCGTTGCAGGCGCCGTCGGGCGGCAACACCCAGCCCTGGCATTGGCTCGTCGTCACCGATCCGGACAAGCGCCGCGCGATCGGCGCCGTTTACAGCAAGGCCAACGCGAACTACGAACAATCCGCCTGGTTTGCCGGCAAGCTCTACAGCGATGATCCGGACCGGGCACCCGTCCAGCAGCGCGTCGGGGACAGCGCGAGCCATCTGGGCCAGGTGATCGGCGAGGTTCCGGTGCATGTGATTCCCTGTCTCAAGGCCGGGGCGGAGCTGCCCGCGTCCAATCAGGCCGGGCTGTGGGGCAACGTGCTGCCGGCCGCGTGGAGCTTCATGCTGGCGGCCCGGGCCCGCGGCCTGGGTACGGCCTGGACCGCCATGCATCTGAGCTACGAACAAGAAGTCGCCGACATCCTCGGCCTGCCCGACGACATCCGGCAGGCCGCGCTGATCCCCACCGCGTACTACACCGGCGAGACGTTCCGTCCCGCGCAACGGCAGCCGCTGGACGAGGTGCTGCACGTTGACGGCTGGTAACCCGCCGGCCGTCACGTGAGCCGGCAGACCCGTGCCGACGAGCCTCGTGAACCGGCGGCACGCGCTGATCGCCAGCGGCCTGGTGGCCGTGCTGGTCATCGTCGGGCTCGTCAACCACGCCCGCAACGGCAGGCTCCAGCGCATCGGGCCGCCGGCCCCGACCACGTCCGCAGCGCCGAATCCGTTCCAGCGTTCGTCCATCTCGTTGTCCGGCGGCGCCCCGATCGCGCTGGCCGGCGGCGGCCAGCTGGTCTACGCACTGGCCGTGGATCCACCCAGGCTCATCCGGATCGACCCGAACCTGCCGGTGGCTTTTGCCGGGTCGGTACCAGTACCGAACGGCTCCCGCTATCTCGCCTTTGACTCCGTCACCAGACGCCTATGGGTCGTCGGTGGCGGTGACCGGTCCTCGACCGTGACGGAATTCGACGCGTTGTCCTTGGCCACCAAGGTCCAGGTTCAGGTGCCGATGATGATTACTGCGGTGACCACCGAGAACGGACGTCTCTGGCTTGGCACGCCCAACGGCCTGCACTCACTCCCGTTCGGGGGACGGGTGCCGGCGGCCGTCCGGGCCGTGCCGGGCAACGTCGTAGCCGTGGCCGCCGACCCGGTACGGGATCGGATACTGGTCGCGCTGGACGGCAGTTCGGGTACGGACCTCGTCGCGGTCCGCGACCAGGGCGGCGAGGTGGACGCCCGCGGCTCGACAAGCCTGGTGCGACCAACGTTCGCCGTGGTCGCAAATGACATCTGGCTGGGCGGCTACCTCGGGGGCGGCGCCGACGATCGGACCTTGCAGCATCTGAACCCGGCCACGCTCGTGGCGGGCGTGACCGGTTCTGGGCCGGTGGGCGACACCGTCGGTCCGAGCGCGGCGGTGTTCCCGGGCGTGACCGTGGTGTGGGCGCTCAACGAGAACGCTCACAGCGTGACCTGTATCAATGCCGCGACCGGCCGTGTCCAGGGTGGATGGAGCGATATCGCCGGCGGGGTCGTGTCCCGTCCCGGATTCGCCTTCGGCCTGAACGGCCAGCAGATTGTGGGCCTGCGACTAACCGAATCAGCCTGCTACCAAGGCTGAGCCGCCCGACCCCCACCTCAGAAACGCATTGCGCGGCCCGAGTTCCCGGCTCGATCGATCGAACCGGGAACTCGGGCCGCGCTACGCACTGGGCCCGTAGCTGCTAGCTGACGGTGTAGCTGTACGGCACCGCGGCAATCACGTCGCCGGTGGTGTTGAAGGTGGCGAAGCCGAGAGCCGGCGTCACCAGATACAACACGCCGGTTACCTTCGTGCCCTTCTTGGCGGTGGGCTTGATCTTGATCGTGATCGTGCCCGTCTCACCCGGGTTGATCACGACCGGAGTCCCGAAGTCGGCGGTCGGATCCACCGCGGACAGGTACGGGTCACCGGTGGACGACGTGACCGCAGCATCGAAGCCCTGCGTCCGCGCCGACCCGACCAGAGTCGAGGTGCCGGTCGGCGCCCCGTCAGGCCCGATCGCGCCCACTTCTTCCATGTGCGTGAACCAGTACCCCTGGCCCACGGTGTCGGTCGTCTCCTTGACCGTCGCCACGGACAGCGAGTTGCCGGCCTGGGCGGCTTTGAGGTCACCAACCACATCGATGCCCCCGGTCGGCGAGCTGAGCTCGACCTGCGCGGGCAAGGTCGACGAGGCCGCCACGGTCAGGCTTTGGGTGCCTGGCGGGACGAGGTAGCCGGGTGCGGCGCCGTCGGGCAGTTTGACGGTGCCCGAGGAGAACTGCGGTGCCAGCTCCAGGGTCTGCAGCGCGGTGGTCCGCGCATCAGCCTGGACGTCGATCGGGGCGATACCGGTGTTGTTCACCCACAGCTTGGCCGTAACCGTGCTACCGGCCGCGATCTTCGTCTTGACCGAGTTCGGCAGTCCGATCGAGGCGAGGTTGCTCTGGTTGAACGCGATCTTTCCGGTGAAGCTCTGCTCGAGATCCTTACCGGTCACCGGGTTCTGCACCAGCACCACGATCCGCCACCGTCCCGCTATCGGGTTGATGGCGTTGAGCTGCGTACCGAGACCTTGCCCGAGCGCGATCCCCGACGAGTCGACGACCACGTTCGTGCCGGCCGACTTGACCTCACCGGTCGGCGAGATGAGGCCGACCTCCAGGAAGTCGCCGGCATCGTGGGCCAGCTTGACGCCCACGCTGATGTCCTTCTTGCCCTTGGGCACATCGAAGGCGTACGTGAACGTCTGAGCCGCCGAACCCGCACGCGCGTTGCCGCCGGTGATCACTCCGCTGAACGCACCGACGCTGGACGTGATCGGCACGATGGCCCGGATGACGGCCGGGATAGAGGTGTGGTGGCCACCGGAACTGGCGAACGTGATGGCATCGGCGGTGTCACCGCTGACGGCCGGCGTCGGGAGCGTGACCTTGACGTTCTTGGACTGGCCGGGAGACAGCGTGAACAGCGCCGGGCTGACGCGACCGACCGGTACCGCGCGCTGCGATGTCGTGCGCAGCGTGACGTCTCCGGTGTAACCGCTCGCTCCGCCAACCGTGTATTCGATGGCCGTCCACACCCCTGCGGTGGGGTGCGCGACGTCGAGGTTGGCGAAGTTCGCCGTGGCCGGGCCGCCCTGCGGACGGCTGTTAGCGACATACGTCCCGGTCGGATCGAGCAGTGTCAGCCGAACTACCGGGGTGACGGTCGCGCCACCGGCCCCCTTCTGCGGCCTGCCCTGCCAGATCATGGCGGCCGCGAGCCGATCGGTGCCGGCCGGCACCGAGAAGCTCACCTTCTTGTATGCCCATGGCACACCGCCGATTGCGTACGGGAACTTCGGATCGGTGGTCGAGTTGATGACCGTCGTGGTGGCGACATCGGTGATGGTGGCGTAATTACGCGTACCGGCCGACACAGTCAGCGGCTTGGTGCCGACGTTGCGTACGCCCACCGTCGAGGTCGTGGTCGACCCCGGCTTGGCCGAGATGTTGAGCTGGTTGGTCGACAACGCGATGTTCGACGAGACCCCTGCGGGTGGGACCTTCGTCGCGCCCGGGTAGGTCAGCGCCGCTTCTACCGCGGCACGCGAATCGAGCAGTCCGGCGCCCTGTTCCTCCGCCGGCAGGCCGAGGTCCTTGGCCGTGCTGGTCAGCAATTTCTTGATCAGGGCGGGCGAGGGCGAGGAGCCGGCGTGGGTCTCGCGGTAGGCCTGGATGACCAGCGCCGCAGCACCGGCGGTCAGCGGTGCGGACTGGCTGGTGCCACCGAACAGCTGGACGTCGGACGGTTTGCTGTTGTAATCCGTGCACTCCGGGCCGCTCTTGGCGCAGACCGCCCAGCCGGCTTCGCCCGGCGCGCTCAGGTCGATCGTCTTGCCGCCCTGAGTAAAGCCGGCCGACGACAGGGACGAGACCTCGTCGTTGAGCCACTTGCCGTTGGAGAACGCGAACGCGGCGTAGCCGGTTTGGGCGTACCCGCGGGAGTTGGTCGTGGCCCCGACCGAGATGACGTTCGGGTCGGTCGACGGCGAACCGATGGTGCTGGTTACGCCGGCATCACCGGAGGACACCGTGACGGTCACCCCGGCCGCGACGGCCTGATCGTTGAACGCCGAGATTGCATCGCGGGCACTCGAATCCGGCAGTGGTGAGCCGCCGAAGGACTCGTTGATGACGTCCACGTGATCGACCGTCACCGCGTAGTCGATGGCCTGGATGATCGAGGACGCATAGAAGTCGATCTTCAGGGCGACAATGCTGGCCCCTGGCGACATGCCCAGGATCCGGATGTTGCATCCCTTGGGCAGCGCGTAGGCCGCGTTCACGAACTCGGAGAGATCATGCGAGACGAGGCCCTGGGCAGCGATCGAGGAGGCGTCGCCGTACGCTTCGGCGCCGCCGTCAGCCGGATTCGGGCCATCCGAGGAGAACGCCTTGTAGTCAGTGATGACGTGCGAGCCGTCCTTGCGAATGAAGTCCGGGTTGTTCGGATCGATGCCGTCCGCGATGTAAGCCACCTTGACGCCGGTGCCGTCGACCAGTTGCTGCGCGGTCTTCGCGTTCGGATCGTCCGAAGCCGTGTTCGTATCGCTCAGCGCTTCGGGCTCGAGCAACGGCTTACTCGGGTCGGTCGGGCAGATGGCGGACGAGGGCACTGCCGACGGCGCGGCGACCTTGGCGTTGGGTGTGGCCGCCGGTAGTGCGGACGTGGGCGCGGTGGTCTGCACCGGGACACTGACCTTCGTGTCCGGCAGGACCGCGGCGACAGCCGGGTTCGCCGCCAATTGGGCGGCCTGGGCACTGGTCACGGTGACCGAGAAGGCATTGGCCGCGGCGAAGTGTTTCAGCTTCGTCGGTTTGGCCCCGCTCAGCGAGCCGAGGACTGTGTTTTGGTCGCTGGTTGCTCGCGTTTTGCGCTGGCTGATGTGGGCCTTGTTCGCCGGGACGGACGCTAATTGGTCCCTCAGCAGGACGATGACGCTTTGACTGCCGCTGGTGGCGGTGGTGGCGCCGGTGGCTGCTGAAGCCCCTGACACCGCGATGAACTGGCTTACCGTCGCGAGCGCGGTAGCGCCGACGAGGGCTGTGACCAGTCTGGTTCTACGCACGGCCATGTACGTACTCCCCTGGACTTGGTGATGTGCGGCGCTGGTCGCCGGACATGAGGGCGACTATTCCCATATCGGAGTCCCGGCACAAGACGCACATTCGGTATCGGTCGCCCAGAGTCAGCATTCTTTTCAATGGCTTAACAGCCATCGTATTTCTGGGCTATCTCGCCGCGCGCAGACGACCGGCGCGGGCTATTGTGCTCGCGCAGGTCAGCCGATCACGAGCGCGCCGGCGTCACAGAGCACGCTGGCGGCCCGGCGATCAGCCGCCGGGCCCGCGAGGACGTCGTCGAGCGGCCGGTCAACGGCATGTTGGTGCCACAGGCTCGCCTCGCGGTGGGCCGCCACCCGAAACCACCCTGGCAATTTTGGGGCCACCAGGACGAGAGTGGAATTTGTCACTGGGCGGGGCGCGCGGCCAGCGCCCCACAGCAGCAGTTCGGCCGGATTCATCGGCAGCTCGATCAGGCTGGCTCGATTCGACCGGCCGATCCACCCTGGCCGCGGCAGCCGCTCGCCGGGTTCAGGGCGGCGAGCGGCCAGCAATGCGGTTTCCAATCCCAGCGCCGTAGTCAGGTGTGGTTCCCACGGGACGCTGCGGGCCACGAACGCCAGAAAGGCCCGTGCTTCGTCGGCACGAAAGGTGGTCGAGCCGACCGTTGCCGAGAGGTAGCTGTCCAGTACCAGGTCGGCAGAGTCGCCGAGCACCGCGACAGTCACCGGCGCCAGCGTTCGGATCCGGAAGAGACGCCACTGCCGGTACAGCGCCACGGTCGTCGACCAGCCGACCTGCTCGGCCGGGGTCGGGACGTGCCCCGTCATCGACATCAAGTCCGGCGTTGAATCCAATGTTGAGTCCGGGGTCGAATCGGGCGTTGAGGCCGCACCGGTCAGCAACCGGGCGGCGGTCTCCCGCTGCCAGGCGCCGAGGCCACCCCGGGCCGTCGCCCCGGCCCACTCGCCGGGTCGGGCCTCGGCCGTGGTCATGTGCGGTCCAACGACCGGGCCGCGTTCCACAGGTCCGAGGCGATGGCCAGCTGGGTCGCAATGCCGTCGACGCCCAGCCGGTCCGCGTAGATGTCGAGCACTTCGACCGTCACGCCGGCCAGGTTGGGCGCGTGCAGCAGCACGTGTTCGAGCAGTCGCCAGACCGGTTCGGATACCTGCGCACTGTGCGAGTCCAGCAGCAGACCGTTGCGTTCCTCGCCTCCGGCGAGGTGCACCTCGACCACCCGATCCAGTGGGATGCCGGCCAGCAAGCGCATCGGGTCCAGCCGATGGTTCACGCAGTTCGTCCAGAGGTTGTAGAGGTCAAGCAGCAGGCCGCATCGGGCGTCGGCCGAGATTTCGGTGAGCAACCGGGCCTCGTCCCACCCCGGATCAACGGGAAGATCAGGCAAGTAATTGGCGGAGTTCTCCAGCAAGAACGGCAGGCCGAATCGACGGGTCACCGCGGCGGCCCGGTTGCCGACCAGCTCGGCCACCTCGTCGGTAAAGGGCAGCGGCATGGGGAGACCGAGGGAAACGACCGATCCGTCAGCGGCCCCGGTGGTGAGAAAATTCAGATGCTCGCTGTGCCATCGGACTTGGCCCGGAGCGAACGCAGACATAAATTCGGCCGTATTTTGCAGGGCAAACTCGTTCATCGCGTGCGCCGACCCGATCGAAAGCTCCAGACCGTGCGCGGCCACCGGAAGTTCCCCGATGAGGTCGAGCACGGCTGATACCGCCGGCTGGTCCAGCAGCATTCGGCCGTCGGGCAGTTGCTGGGCAAATGTTTCCGGACTGAGCTCGAGGTAGTCCAGCTCGGGCAGTAGCTCGGTCAGGTATTCCGGCCGGCCGGGCAGGTATGCCAGGCCTACCCCGACGCGCGCGGGCCACCGGCCCTGGGCGGGTGTCGCGTAATCCGTTCGGGAAGATTCCGCGGCCCGGGGCTGCGGGCAACGCGTCGGGGCAGGCATGGCGGTCTCGGTGGGGTCGGCCGCTGATCAGCCCTGGCCGGCGATGCCGACCGCTTCGACGGCGTCGAGCTTGCCGATCTCGGCGATGCCCGGGAACACGATCTCTTCGCGGATGGCGTCGAGGCTGAAGCTCAGCCGACCGCAGTTATCGCAGCCGGTACGGCCATAAATCGTCTTGACGACCTCGAGCACCTGTTCGAGGGACGCCTCGCCGTTCAGTCTGACGTCGAGCTTCGGTACGGCTTGGAACAACAAACGATCTGCACTGCCACGAATAGCCATGGTGGACTCCGGATGGGTGTGACGACCCGAGAATTTCTCGGATAGGACGGTCGATGGCCGTCACGCACACAGAGCGTCGAACCACTGGTGTTGATACGACCCGAAGGCAGCACGGCCATCTGACGCCTACTCCCAACCACCTAAACAGGTTGCTATCATGATGGCATGGCAGCAAGCAAAGTAATCACCGTCCGGCTCGATTCCGACCTGGCCCGACGGGTCGAGTTCGTCGCCCGCGTCGAGGACATCTCGGTCAACGACTTCTTCAAACGGGCCGTGGACAGTTACCTCGCCACGCTGAAGGCGGACGAGAATTTTGGCGCCAGAGCGAAGGCCTTGCTGGCCCAGGACAAAGACACCGCAAAACAGCTCGTATGAGTGTCGAGCTGCCGAGCCGGCCGCAGGAGCGGTACAGCCCGGCGCCCAAGGCAGTGCGTGGCTGGGAATGGCTCGATCGGTTCATCGGTTCGGATCCCGGCCTGACTCGGCTTCGGCTCGCATTGCAGATTGTGCTGACCATCGCGCTGGCGCTGGTCGTCGAGGGGACCTTCGTCCACCTGACGCATGCGATTCAGATCGACACCCACGGCGCCGAGCTGCCCCCTGCGCAGGCGGCGGTGATCGCCGCGCAACACCACGCCCTGCTGGTCATCGCGCTGATGCTTGGCGCGATCACCGGCATGCTGGGCGGGTTCGCCGTCAACATGCAGACCAAGCCGCGGGATCAGCTCATGACCCTGCTGATCCTGCCGGTGCCGATGATCGGCGCACTCGCCCTCGGGTTGACCTTGGCGCCGTACCGCATCCTCGCCCTGGCCTCGCTGGCCGTGCTACTGGGCGGCGGTACCTACCTGCGTCGCTTCGGACCGCTCGGTTTCTGGACCGGGCAGATGCTGTTCATGGGCGACTTCTTCGGATTCTTCCTGCACGGCCCCGTCCAACTCGGCGACCTGGGATGGTTGTCCGCCGAGATCGTGCTGGGCGCGGCGGTCACGGTGGCCGTCCACTTCGTGCTGTTCTTTCCTCACGAACGCCGGCGACTGCACCGCCTGCAACGTTCCTACGCCGCCCGAGCCCGGCAAACTGCCGCGTTCGCGGCCGAGCTGTTCGAGTCTCGTTCCGATCCGCGGCGTACGTCCAGGCAGTTGCACCGGCAGCTGGTTCGCTTGAATGAAGCGGCCCTGATGATCGACGCCCAGCTCGCCGAGCCGACGTCGCTCCGGGTCCCGGCCTCCGCACGGATCCTGCACCAACGGCTGTTCGACGCCGAGATCTCGTTGGCCAACATGACTCGTTTCGCCGAGGCGATCGTCCGGATGCCGCTCGAGGATGAGCTTCGAGAGCTGGTGCACGCGATCCTGTCCGACGTCCGGGATGGCGACCTCGAGTTGGTTCGACAACACGGACGCCAGCTGCTTCATCGCATCGAGGCGGCGGAGTCCACGCCGCACCAGGTCACCGACATCGCGCAAGTCGGCACGGACAATCGGCGAAGCGACATCGTCCTGCATCGCTTCGCCACCTCGGTCCTCACGTTCGCGGACGCCTTCGAAGTCTGGCAATCGGCCGACGTGGCCGACTCCGACCAGGACCGCGCGGACCTCGACATCTTCGAACCGTCCGTCCAGTTGATCGGGGGCTGGCTGCCTGGTTCCGCGACGGTCAGCGCGCAGGCCTCCGGCGAGCTCGGCCCGCGGCGACGCGACCGGATCAAATTGGCGCCGTATTCGCGGGTGTCCATCCAGATGACGGTTGCCGTCACGCTGGCCATCGTGCTCGGCGACGTACTCTCGGGCCGGCGCTTCTACTGGGCGGTGATCGCCGCGTTCGTCACGTTCATGGGTGCGAACAATGCGGGCGAGCAGTCACGCAAGTCGCTGTTCCGCGTCCTGGGCACCTTCTTCGGGGTCATGGTCGGCGCGACGCTGGCGCACGTGGTCGGCACCCGAACGGACCTTTCCATCGCCGTCATCTTGGTGTCGCTGTTCCTCGGCCTGTATCTCATGCGCATCAACTACGCGTTCATGGTCGTCGGCATCACGATCATGGTGTCGCAGCTCTACGTACAGCTGGACGAATACTCCAACGCCCTGCTGGTACTCAGGTTGGAAGAGACCGCCATCGGAGCCGGCGTGGCAATCCTGACGTCCTTGTTGGTGCTGCCGCTGCGAACCGGTCATGTCGTGCGAGTAGCCGCTCGCGAGTACGTCACCGCACTGATCGAGGTGGTCGACGTCGCCGTCCAGCGCATGATCGAACCGGAGCCCGCCGCCGACCTTCGTACGGCGGCCCGACAACTCGACGCGGCGTACCAAGCGCTGGTGACGACCGCCAAGCCGCTGACAGTGCCACTGGCCGGACGGGTGGACGGACCGCTGGCGCGATACCTGAGCAGCGCCATGGCATCACGCAATTACGCCCGCAACCTGGTCATCGACGCGGCGTACGTTCACGAACTGGACGATGGCGGCCGCGACGAACTCCGCGATGCGGCCCGCACCCTGCGGACCTCGCTGTCCGAGCTGCTGTCGAATCGGGACGGCAGGGCCGGTGCCGGCGAACTGATCTACGTGCGGTCCGCCTCGTTGTTCGGTCTGGTCGCGACGAGATTAGCCCGCTCGCCGTGGTCCAGCCGCAGCCAGCTGGCGCTCCGGGACCTGCAGCTCATCGATTCCGCCATGGCGCCCGTCGCCGAAGCGGCCGGTCTGACGGTGCGTGACCTCGACACCGCGACGGTGAACGCCTGACGTAGCTGTGACGGCCGGGCAGGTGATCACTCGGCCGGGCGGCTCATGCGGTGGTGCGCCGGCGCTGAGACCACATCTGGGTGGCACGTTCGAAATGCAGAGCCGTTGGCCAGTCCGTTCCGGGTGGGCCGGTTTCGGTCCGGAACGATCGCACCGCTTCGCGCGCCAGCGCGGGATCAGCAGCAGGACGCGAAGCCAGTTCCAGAGCGACCGAGTCGACCTCATCGTCTTCGACCGCGCACCAGGCAAGACCGATCTCGACGGCGCGCGTGCCGTTCAGCTCCTCGCTGAACAAGCCCATCGCCGCCGTGGCCTCGCGTCCGGCCGTCCGGTTGGCAATCGTGAAGAAGCCGCCGCCCGGGTGCACGCCGATCCGAAGAAAGCCGGCCATGATGCGCGCGTTCTTGGCCATCACCCGCAGGTCGGTCGCCAACAACAGGTTGGTGCCCGCGCCAACCGCCGCCCCTCGCACCGCGGCGATGGTGGGCACCGCAAGCGTGCCGACCCGCATGAATGCCCCGTAGATCAGGCTGGTTTCACGGTAGGAAACGTCCTCGGCCTGATCAGCGCCAACGACCCACCGACGCCGATCAGCGCCAGAACAGAAGGTGCCGCCGGCACCTCTGATAACTGCGGCCCCAATCGAGAGGTCACCATCGATCTCGTCACACCGGGCGGCGAGCTCGGCCCCCATCTCGGGCGTGAGCGCGTTCTTGACCTCCGGCGAATCGATGGTGAGAACCGCGACGCCGCCTTCTCGACTGAGCTCGATCGTCCCCATGTGGCTACCTCAATCCATCGGTGCTGGTTGAAAAGCGGGTCGCCCAGCGCCCCGTCGACGGTGAGCATCTCACCCAGTCGTCGACGAACTCGGCCGGGAAGTCGGTATCCATAACCAAAGAGTTTGCCAAATGCCGCCAGGCCGATTGAACCGCAGGCAGCGGGCCATCGTGGTCGTGGGTAAGACGCCGAACTCCACCGCGAATCGGCGCCACCGGCAATACCTTTTACAGAACGGACCTACCATGATCACCTCGGAAAAATCCACTAACGCCCGCCGCGCCACCCGGCCATCGTTCTCTCGGCTGGCGAGATACGGGCTCCCCCTGGCGGCTACCGCGGTGATCGCGACCGCGTGCAGCAGCAGCGGGTCAACCAGCACCCCGGCGGCCAATACCGGCAGCACGCCGGCCAGCGCCGCGTCGACATCCGCCGCGGCCGCGACGACCGTCATGCTGACTAGCGGTTCGACCCCGCATCTGGTCGACAGTTCAGGGAAGTCGCTGTACCTGTGGGTAGCGGACACCGCAGGCAAGTCGACGTGCACCGCGGCATGCGCAACAGCATGGCCGCCGGTCACCGCCACCGGCACGCCAACGGCGGGTATGGGTCTCACCGCCGGCAAGCTCAGCACCGTAAAGCGAGACGACGGCTCGAGCCAAGTCACCTACGCCGGGCATCCGCTGTACTACTTCGTTCAGGACACCGCGGCCGGGGACGAAAAGGGCCAAGGGAGTGACGGGTTCGGGGCCAAATGGTGGCTGCTGGACGGTGCCGGAACGGCGATCACCACGGCCGCCGATGACGGGCCGGCAACGAGCTTTTCGGCCACGTCCGACAGTGGGGTAGTCCCGGGCTACTGAGGTTTACCGGGTGCCTGGCGTACCCGAGGCATCTCGGAAAGTCCTACTCCTGCGTCGCCATAGGGACGGGAGGGTAGGACTTTCCTTGGCCTGCCTGGGCCCAACGGCCCAACCCGGCCTGGCCTGCAGACCCCAATCCGCCCTAAACGCCACATTTATTGCGTTCGGGTAGTTACCCTTCCGCGGTGAATTCAGCCAACCTCAGCCAACCGATCAGGTCCTTCATCCGGTCGGATGCGAACCGTCTCGGACCGGTGCTGTTCGACCGCTTCCGGATTCGCGATGCCGTTTACCGCATGGGCCGCGAGATCCATTCGGATTACGCGGGCAAGGATCTGCTTCTGGTGGGGATTCTCAAGGGTGGCGCCACCTTTACCGTCGATTTATCGCGCGCAATCGAGTTACCTTTGACGATGGACTGGGTGGCGATTTCGACCCCCGGTCGGATTGACCGCGGCTCGGTCACCGACCCACTCGAGCCGATGCGGCCCACCTTGGTCAAGGGGCTGTCCGAACCGGTCCGCGGCCGACACGTCCTCGTTGCCGCCGATGTGCTCGGCTCCGGATTGACGCTGTCGCGGGTGGTGGATCTGGTGTGGGCCCTGCGGCCGGCCTCCGTGCAGTGCGCCGTGCTGTTGACCAAGAAACAGCCGACGGCCGAACCGATCCAACCAAAATACGTGGGCCTGCGCACCGATGCGTCCTGGGTCGCGGGCTACGGAGCGGACCACGGCGAGAACTACCGCCAGCTGCGCGACATCCACGAGGTGCGGCTGGCCCGCCGGGCTCAGCTCATGCACGGCGCGATCGACGCGTCCTACCCGGACGAGCTAGGCCACCCGACGTGGCCGAACGACCCCCAACCGGATGGGAATTAGCCGATCTCGCGCTGGACCCGTTGGGGCAGAGACCCGAGTACGAGTTCGTGAGAGATGCCGACCAGCTCTGCGACTTCATCGGCGGGTGGCGTTCCGTTGAGCGTGATAGTGCTCCAATGCTTTTTGTTCAGGTGATATCCCGGCGTCACCGCGTCCGGGTAGGCGGCTCGTAGCTCCAGGTTGAGATCGGGCGGCAATTTGAGGCTGACACTCGTCCCATCGGTGGCCACCAAGCTGAATATCTTGCCACCGACCTTGAATACCGCCGTCTGCTCGCCGAACGGATACCCGCGCACGCTGCCGGGCAGCCCGGAACATTGTTCGTCGACCGTCATTCCCTGCGTGGCCGTTTTCCGTGCTGCCATCGTCACATCCTGTCTGCTTCTACGATCTAAGTCATGGCCATTCAGAAAGCCCTTCTCATCGTGGACGTTCAGAACGATTTCGTCGAGGGCGGCAGCCTAGGCGTGACCGGTGGAGCGGCCGTCGCCGCCGGTATCAGCGCCCATCTGGATCGCCATCGAGCCGACTACGCCCTGGTCGCAGCATCTCGGGACTGGCATACGCCGCACAGCGACAACGGTGGTCACATCGCCGTCGGCGATACGGCACCCGACTACCGGCGAACGTGGCCGGCGCACTGCATCAGTGGGACGCCGGGCGCGGCGTACCACGCGGAGCTGAATACCGAGCACATCTCCGTCCACCTCAAGAAAGGCCAAGGAAAACCGGCCTATTCGATGTTCGACGGACGCACCGAGGCCGGCGAGTCGCTGCTCGATCTGCTGCGCGCGGCGGGCGTGACGGCGGTCGACGTGACCGGCTTGGCCACCGACTACTGCGTCCTGCAGACGTCGCTGTCCGCGCTCGACTCCGGATTGCACGTCACCGTGCTCGCTGATCTGATCGCCGGTGTCGCGCCGGACAGCACGGCACGCGCCCGGTCCGAGCTGGCCGCGCGGGGCGCCGCGGTGGTCTGACCCGCAGGTTGCCCAATAGTCGATCGTCGTTCGCCGTCGCGCTTGATATTCGGTGTCGAAATTTCGCTTGGGTGCCCTAGGATTAATCGATGCAAGCGGACCTGGAACAGCACCGCACCGAGCTGACCGGCTACTGCTACCGGATGCTGGGTTCAGCGTTCGAGGCCGAGGACGCCGTACAAGAGACGATGATCCGGGCGTGGCGCGGGCAGGACCGTTTCGAGGGCCGGTCGGCCCTTCGGTCGTGGATGTATCGGATCGCCACCAATGTGTGCCTCGATTCACTGGCCGGCCGCAAGCGGCGTGCGTTGCCGATGGACTTCGGCCCGGCCGGTGCGGCGGACGCGGCCATCGGCGACTCGCTTCCCGAGGCGACCTGGCTGCAACCGATGCCGGACGCCCAGGTCGTGCCCGAGGATGCCGATCCAGCGGCGGTGGCGCTGGCTCGAGAATCGATTCGGCTCGCCTTCGTCGCTGCCCTGCAGCACCTGCCGCCGCGCCAGCGCGCGGTGCTCATCCTGCGTGAGGTATTGCGCTGGAGTGCCATCGAGGTTGCCGAACTACTGGACACGACCGTCGTGTCGGTGAACAGCGCGCTGCAACGCGCACGGGCGACGCTGGCCGAAAGCGAGCTGACCGACGGGGATCCGTTCGCGCCGTTGGACCACGACCAGGCGGATCTGCTCGACCGCTATGTCGATGCTTTCCAGCGCTATGACATGAAATCGCTGACGTCGCTGCTGCACTCCGAAGCCACCCAGTCCATGCCGCCGTACGCGATGTGGTTGCGCGGCCGCACCGACGTACTGGACTTCTGGCAGGGTACGGGTGCGGCTTGTCGTGGCTCCCGCTTGATCCGGACGGTGGCCAACGGCCGGCCGGCCTTCGGCCAGTACCGCCCGCGCCCGGACGGCGACGGCTTCGATCCGTGGGCGCTCCAGGTGCTGGACGTATCCGGGGGAAAGGTCGTCAACTTCACGTTCTTCCTCGATACGGCGGCCGTCTTCCCGCGGTTCGGGCTTCCGATGGCGCTCGAGTCGGGCCAGGCCGACGACTATTCGGTGTCAGTGGACGCCTTCGATAGGCAGGACGCCGTCCAAGCCGGCCAGGCGCAGCAGCTGACGCAACTCGGCGGACGCTCCTCGTAGCTCCAACGAGCCGCCGACCCGGCTGCACAGCAACTGAAGGCGCGCGAGCGTATCCACCATCTCGAGGTCAGCGGCGGCCCAATCGGACACGTCGCAACAGAAGACGAATCGACGCCGATCCACGGTCCACGCCGGCACGGCGGCGCACCTGTCGACCGTCGCGTCCACGTCAGCCGCGGCGTTGTCGGCGCTCGGTACTTCCATGCCCACGGCCCTCCTCCCTCCGCGACAACCAGGCCGGCTTGCCCCTCCAAAGTTCGGACCGGATCCGCGACCAAAACTCATCGGCACGGACTTGTCGGTGGCTCCGGGTAGGTATTAACCGGTAGGCCGATTAGTTCGAGACTCGCGGGTCGTCCTAACTGCGAAGGCAACGATCAACTAGAAGGGCACATTCACATGGTGGACATGATTCGGGCCGACGGCCTGATCAAGACTTACGGGACGGTGCGGGCCCTGGACGGGCTTGATCTCGCCGTCCCCGAGGGCACGGTGCTCGGACTGCTCGGACCGAACGGTGCGGGCAAGACGACGGCGGTCCGGGTGCTCACCACCCTTCTGAAGGCGGACGGCGGCACGGCCGAAGTGGCCGGGCTCGACGTCGCGCAGCAACCGGGGCGCGTTCGCGCCAAACTCGGCTTGTCCGGGCAATACGCAGCGGTGGACGAATACCTCACCGGTTACGAGAACCTCGAGATGGTCGGCCGGTTGTACGGGTTGGGGCGGCACCCGTCCCGGGCTCGGGCCCGTGAGCTCCTCGAACAATTCGACCTGGTGGAGGCAGCCGATCGTCCAGTCAAGACCTACTCCGGGGGGATGCGCCGCCGCCTTGACCTGGCTGGTGCCCTCGTCGCCCAGCCACCGGTGCTCTTCCTCGATGAACCGACCACCGGGCTCGACCCGCGCAGCCGAAACGACATGTGGGATGTGATCATCGGATTGGTCCAAGGTGGCACGACGTTGCTGCTGACTACGCAGTATCTCGAAGAAGCAGACCGGCTCGCTGACGACATCGTGGTCATCGATCATGGACGTGCGATTGCGCAGGGCACCGCCGATGAGCTCAAGGCCCAGGTCGGCGGCGAGCACGTCGAGCTGGTGATCGACGCGCATTCCGACCTCGGCGTGGCCCGCGATCTGCTCGCCGGCCTGGCCGGCGGCGCGATCGAAGTCGACCAGCACGCTCGCCGCCTGGTTGCACCGGTGACCGGCGGCGCGGCGGTCCTGATGGAAGCCCTGCGCAGGCTGGATGCCGCGGATATCGCGGTGCTGGACGTGGCTTTGCGCCGCCCGACGCTGGACGATGTGTTCCTGACCCTGACCGGCCGGCCCCCCGAGGACGTGCCGATCCTGAACAACCAGACCAAGGCCGACGAGCCGGATGAGAAGGTGTTGAGTCGATGACCGCCATGAAGGCCGTAGCGGACGGCGCAATCGTCGCCAAGCGCAACCTCATCAAGATCAAGCGAGTACCGGACCTATTGGTCTTCTCGACCCTGTCTCCGATCATGTTCATCCTGTTGTTCGCCTACGTGTTCGGCAGCGCGATCACGGTTCCCGGTGTGTCCTACCGCGAATTCCTGATCCCGGGAATCTTTGCCCAGACCGTGATCTTCGGTGCGACCGTTACCGGCGCCGGGCTGGCGGACGACATCCAGAAGGGCATCGTCGATCGGTTCCGGTCGCTGCCGATGTCACGCTCAGCGGTATTGGTCGGGCGGACCAGTAGCGACGTCGCCAATAACGTCCTGGTCATGGTGATCATGTCCGTGACCGGGCTGGCGGTGGGCTGGCGTATTCGTTCCTCAGTGGTCGAGGCCGCCGCAGGCTTCCTGCTGCTGCTGATCTTCGCCTACGCGATCTCGTGGATCATGGCCTGGGTCGGCCTGATCGTCCCCAGTCCCGAGGTCGTGAACAACGCGTCGTTCATGGTCATCTTCCCGCTCACGTTCATCGCCAACACCTTTGTCCCGACGAACAATTTCCCGGCGCCGCTTCGGGCCATCGCCAACTGGAACCCGGTGTCGTCGGTGACCCAAGCCGCTCGGCAACTGTTCGGCAATACCCCGCCCAACGCGACCGTACCGAAGTACTGGTCGCTGCAACATCCGATCCTGTACACATTGGCCTGGTCCATCGCCCTGGTCGCGGTGTTCGTCCCGTTGTCAGTCCACCAGTACAAGCGTGCGGCCAGCCGGTAACCGCGCAGACACAGTCGCCGTTGCCCCGCCGCCATCGGACGAGATTCATCCGATGGCGGCGGGTCAAACAGCACCGACGTTCAGTCGCAACCCAGGTCGATCTCGACGACGATCTTCTTGATCTCCACGTCGCGAACTCGTTGCTGGCGTTGCTCCAATCGACGCACGAGGATTTCGGCCAGGCCGGACAAGCCCGCCAACGGGTCCGGTTTGCCGTCCCCGCAACCGCAGCCTTCGTAGTGCTCGTGGCCGGGTTCGCCCGGGGCCGGGTAGTAGTCGGTTCCCGGCCGGTTGGGCTTGTCGATCGTGGGATCGAGAAGGTAGGACATGCCGCCCACCACGATGCCGTCGGCACGCGCGGTCAGCAGGATCGTGCGATCGCTGGCACTCTGCACATCCGCGGCTTCGAAGTCCTGGCCCGCCACCAGACGCATGACGACGTCTCGGCTTTCACCAGGTGCCAGTTTGAACGAGGCACCACCGCGGTTGGCGTAACTGAGCTGCCAACCCCGTTCCACCAGCAGGGCCGGCAACGTGTGTTCCACCTGCATCACCGCGGTCGTGGTGAGCGGGTTCTTGAGCTCGAACGTTAACCCTTCGAACTCGGCGGTCAAGCCCGACGTGCCCCGGCCGGGCACCGGAGCAACATTGCGTTGGCCGATGTTGTTGTCATTTGGCACCAGCCGCCATTCGGGAATCGAGTCGCCCGCCGCGATGTGGCTGACGTTGGACTCATCGCCGTTGGCCGACACGATCATGAACATGCACTCGTGGCCGACGTTCGTAGGCGTCCAGGCGAACGGGCCGACCATGACCTCGCCGGAATTGTTCGGCGCGATGTTTGCCGCCGACAACTGCGCCGTGGTCATCGGGATCCAGTCGTTCGGGTACGACAAACCGGCCGCCGGGTTGGCGTGAAAGGCCTTGACCACAACGTTGGTCGCAGCCTGGGTCCCACGATTCTTGATCTTCACGTACGCGAAGTTGACTTGGTTGGTGATCGGATCCTGATGAGCAAGACCGCCATCGGCGGCAGTCCGGTTCCAGATGTTCTGGTTCTCCCAGAACACGGGCTGATACCCGTACTCGCCGTTGCGGCCGTCGTTGACGTACACATCAACCGCGGGCGGTGCGCCGGCGTTGTTGTTGGGGGTCGCGGTGCCGGCCGGCTGGAACATGCCCTGCTTCTCGAAGGCCCACCGAATCACCTTGCGGTAGGCCCCGCCGGTGAGGTTCTCGCTGACCCAGTCACCGGCATCGGCCGTTTCCAGTGCGGTCTCGAACCCGGCCCCAGTACTGGGATTCGTCGACGGGGTAAGGGTGGCGATGGCCCGCAGGATCAAGTAGACGGTAGTGCGCGCGGCGAAGCGCTGCGTAGTGGGATCGGTCGAGTCCCCGCCCAGCGAACGATAAATCCGGAACATCGAGCTGGACAGGATCTGCTCGTTGTTGTAACCGCCGCCGTCCTGGGCACCGAACGGGGCGAGCGCGATGCTGCCGGCCCATCCCCAGCCACTGCTGGGAAGTCGATCGTGGCGGCGATTGATCACAGTGCCGACCCAAGGGAACGTCAGGAAGCGGTCCGGCGCCTGGCTTCCCGGATCGTTGAGAATCGCGGCGATGCTGTCCCCGGCGCTGTGCGCGAAACCGAAGTTTGCCGAATGCACGTGGTTGTAGAGGACACCGTGGCCGCCTAGTTCGTGCAGCACCACCCGCAGGTCGTCGGCCAGCCCGATCGGATGAGCGGTGTCACCACCGTCAGCCAGCGCAAAGGTCGTGCGCAGGATGCCGGCCCCGTTCGAGGTGCCCACGCAATGTGCATTCGGTGGGGCGACAGTGTCGAAACCGCGGAAGTCCACCGAGGTCGGGAACGACGTACCGGGGAAGTAGCTGGCCCGCGAGAAGCCCATGCTGTCCACGAGCCGGAAGAACCGGTCGCAGTGGACGTAGGCATTCACCGCGGAGAAGCCGTCCGTACGCGCGTCGAAGTCGAAATTGCTGCCGGACGGTTCGGTCGGCGCCGCCACTGTCGGACTTTCGGTATCCAGCAGGGCCACCGTGTCGCCGGTCAGTTTCTGCACACCGTTCGCCGGTGCCGTCAGGCCGAGCAGCGTCTCGGACACCCGGAACGGGTTGAGCGCACTGCTGTTCGCGCTCGGTCCAGGGCCGTTGTTGGTGGTCACCGGGTCGACGTCGAAAACGAGCCCAGTGACGTCGTCGACGTACGGCCGCAGATACACGACGGCCAGCGTCTCGACCTCGAGGATCGCGCTCCAGTGCAGCTCACCCCAGGTCGGCACCGCCAACCCGAAATCGATCTTGACGCAGACGTAGTGCTCGCCGGGACGGATCGAGTCCGGCACGGCGGGCAGCGCCAGGATCGGCTGCCCGGCCGATTGCAGTGCGAGATCATGGTCGGCCGCCGCTGGCTTGTTGACCGGTCGTACCGCGGCTGCCGGTTTGACCACCTGGGTGCGGGCGGTCCGGGCGGCGCCGTTCGTGCGGGTGCCACCGGCCTTGACCGAAGGACGCTCCAGCCGAACCGGCTCGTCGCGTTGCACCTGGTCCGGTTCGTAGCGGTAGACGATCAGCTGCCTGGCCTCGATGTCCAGCGACCTGCGAATGGGTTGGCCCTCGGCGCCGTCCTTGCTGGGCAGGCCGAGCGATTGAGCCAGCTGCGCCGCGGTGAGCGACTCGGCTCGTTTCAGTACGTCGGCGGCGGGCATCTCCACGTGCACGTCCGGGTGCCGCGTCGACTGTGAGCTGAGCACTCGGAACGGATTGTTCTGCATTTGCACGGCCAGACCGGCTTGGAAGACAGGTAAGCCGAGTGCGGTCTGGTGATAAGCCACCGTGGTCGTGTCGAATTGCGATTTCTCACCGAGGAACCGGTATTCGACGTCGACGTCCTCGGGAGCGCGCGACGGCGACTGGCCGAGGTTGGCCAATTCGGGAGGCGCTATTCCGAGCAAGTCGGCGAAATTGTGCAGGTAGTCCGCCGCGGCCAATTGTGGCGTCCCTGACGCCGCCCGAAAGGGTGCGTCCAGGTGCCGCAGCTGTAGCACGGTGCCTTGCTGATCTCGGTCGAGATAGACGTTCAGCGCAGCGTCGAAGTCTTGTTCCATGGTGGGATCCCTTCACCCTCGTCAGGTGCCGGGCAGAGACGGCCCAGCACCGTGGATGAGGGGACACCACCATCAGTGATACCTGCGCACCCCGGCAGACACCAAACTGTGCCCGCCGGTCGCAGCCGGTTTAGCCCTTTGACAGCAGGGTATCGAGCTTGGTGAACGAGCTGTTCCAGCCTTCGCTGGCCATGTCCTTCAGCGAGTCGTCGTACGGTCCCTGGGTCATCACCAACGTGGTCTTGCCGGCGCCGGCATCCTTGAATTCCATCCGCACCCGCAAAACCGTGCCCTTGGGCATGACCTCGTCCGGGCCTTCCCACAGCTCCTCGCCGGTCAGCAGTTCGTTCTCGATGACCTCGACGAGCTTGGCCTTGACCGGGGAAGTCTGTTCCGGATTCGTCTCGCTGACCATGACGAAGTTCCAGTGACCGCCGACCCGAAGATCGATGTCGACCGTGTCCTGCGGCACCGAAAATCCGACCGGACCGAACCATTGTGATAATTGGGCCGGGTCGGTGAATGCTAGCCATACGAGCTCACGCGGTGCGTCGAACGTACGGGTGAGAACCAAGTCCTTGGCCGGGGAAATGCTGGTCATGACGGTGGATCCTTTCGATGCTCGGTATCAGTGGGTTCAGATTCTTTGACTGATTGCTGCATACGCTTCAAATGCAGATCGAGTTTGATGAAGCTTTCGTCCCAGAACTGGCGGTACTGCTCCATCCAGTCCGTGGCCATCCGCAACGGCTCCGCCCGCAGGCTGCTCGAGCGCCACTGCGCGGAACGGCTTCTGGTGATGAGGCCAGCGTGCTCGAGCACCTTGAGGTGGCGCGAGATCGCCGGCAGGCTGATGGCAAAGGGTTCGGCGAGTTCGTTGACCGTGGCATCACCCGCGGCCAGTCGGGCCAGGATCGCTCGACGGGTGGGGTCGGCCAAAGCAGCGAAGATCGCACTGAGTTGATCGGTTGCCATTTTTGATTAACCTACTTGTTAATTAACGACTAGGTTAACCTAGCTCGCGAATGGGTCGCTCGTCAAGCCCTAGCGCGCAGTTACGCGGATGACCACGACAATCACCGCGATGACCAAGATCGTCACGACCCGGCCCGGCCAGGTCTGCGGCCGCAGGCCCCAACCGATTCGCTTCGGGCCGAACCACGGCCGGCGGTTTCGGGGGCCTGACGTCATGGTTGGTCTCCTTTGATGATCGCGACGGCCTGCGAGGGATCCGGACCGCTACCCGATCAGGACAGGAATTCGTACAGCGGGCTGCCCGGGGGAAGGTGCTGGACGATGAGCCTGCTTTCCGCGATGCGCTCCAGCAACGGCGCCAGGTCGGACCGGCGGGCCAGTTCGACGCCGACCAGGGCGGGTCCGGTGTCCCGGTTGTTGCGCTTGACGTACTCGAAACGGGTGATGTCGTCGTCCACGCCCAGGACCTCGTCGAGGAAGCGCCGCAACGCACCGGGCTCCTGCGGGAACTCCACCAGGAAGTAGTGCTTCAATCCCTCGAAGACCAACGATCGTTCGACGATCTCGCCGTACCGGCTGACGTCGTTGTTGCCCCCGGACACCACGCACACCACGGTCGAGCCGGGCGCCGGCTTGATCGAATCACCCAGCGCCGCCGTCGCCAGCGCGCCCGCTGGCTCGGCGATGATGCCGTCGGACTGGTACAGCGCAAGCAGCTCGGTGCACAGTCGGCCCTCATCGACGGCCACCAGCTCCGCACCCGAGGCGGCGACCAGCGGATACGTGATGTCGCCGGCTTGGCGTACCGCGGCGCCGTCCACGAAACCGTCGAGCTGGGCCAGCGACACCGGATGTCCCGCGACCAACGCGGCCGCCATACTGGCCGCGCCGGCAGGCTCGACCCCGACGACCTTGACGCCGGGCGCCCGCTCGGACAACCAGGTCACACAGCCGGCCAGCAGCCCACCGCCGCCGACTGGCAGCACCAGCAGATCAGGCGAATAGCCCAACTGCGCCACCAGTTCGCGAGCCACCGTGCCCTGCCCGGCCACGGTCTCGACCGCGTCGAACGCCGGCACCATCGTTGCGCCGGTCGCCTGGGCGTCCGCCATCGCCGCCGTCGCGGCCTCTTCGTAGGTATCGCCGACCAGCTTGATGGTGACCGCGTCGCCACCGAGCCAGGTGATCCGGTCGCGCTTCTGCCGCGGCGTGGTGCCCGGCAGGTACACGCGCGCCTGGACGCCGAGCGCCGCGCACGCGAAGGCCACGCCCTGGGCATGATTGCCCGCGCTGGCGCAGACCACTCCACGTTGCCGCTCGGCCAGCGGAATCTGCACGATGAAGTTGTAGGCGCCCCGCAGCTTGTACGAGCGAACCGGTTGCAGGTCCTCCCGTTTGAGCCAAACCTCGGCGCCCAATTGCGTGGACAGGCGTTCGCTCCGGGTGAGTTGGGTCTGAACAACGACCTCGGCGAGTCGCTCGGCGGCGGTATCGACATCGGCAGCAGAAATCACCGGTCAAGTCTGGCAGACGTGGTGAAAGCGGCCGGCGCCGAACGGCAGGTCAGCGGCTAACGTCGGCATCACGACCTCACGAACCGACACCGCCGGATCGAGTCCTATATCGCCCCGGGCAGCGCTCAGCCGCTGCGTCGCGTCGACATATCGGGACGTAAATGCCATTAAATTCTCGAGGTTCACCTCGCCGATCGCGAACGCGAAATCGGCGGATTCTACGAGGAATTGCTCGATCTCGGTCATTGACCCGGACTGGCCGGGCTATTCGCGCCACGCAACTTCGGCGGTACCGAAACGCAGTCTGACCAAACACTTTCTCCGTATAGTTCGCGCCGTGCGTACCCGTCGCATCCTGGCTTGTACGCCACGCTGGATGTGCCTGATGGACGCCAGTCTTTACGCCAGCTCGGCGGCGATCGCGGCGGCCTGCACCTTTTCGAGCCTCACTCCGATGCGCGAGTGGGGACGGCTCAGCTTTCCGGTGTATGCGATCGCCGCCGGGGTGAGCCTGGCCCTGTTTCTCTGCTGGGCACCCAGCCTCGCCGGGTGGCCCGTTCGCCGTCTCGTGACGTCCCTACGGGGTTGGCTGTTAGCTGCGGTGCTGATCGGGGTCAGCCTGGTGCCGCTGGTCCGCGAACTCGTCCTTCGTACGACGGCCGGGCCGGCCTGGGCCCAATCAGAGGTGCTGGTCATCGAGCAGGCGGCCCGCGCGCTGGCCCATGGGCATACGCCTTATGACGTGGCGTTCACCGGCGACGGCCTGAGCAGCCGCCACGGGTCATTCGGCCATTTTCCGTATCTGCCTTTGATGGCGATCTTCGGGCTGCCCCGGCTGCTCGGCGTCAGCCCGCTGACGGACGCGCGGCTCTATTTCTTCCTTACCGCGGCGGTCGTCTGCGGCTACGCCATCAGGCTGCACCGCCGTGACCGCGACGGCGTACTGCTCGTGGTCCTGGTGTTGTTCGCTTCGTCCGGCGGCGCCTTGCAGTCGACCGTGGGTGGCGACGACCTACCGGTGCTCGCCCTGCTGCTGCTCGCGGTCGTCTCGCTCGGCAATGGCCGGCCTCAGTTGTGCGCCGCAGCGCTGACCGTCGCGATGTTGCTGAAGGCGACGGCCTGGCCGTTCGCGCTGGTGTTGCTGGTGGTGACGGGACGCGCTGGCCGGCGGCGCGGACAATTCCAGCCTTGGCTGGCCGTGCTCGCCGGCGTTGCGATGGCCGGCTGGCTGAGCAACCCGGCGGGATTCGTCGAAGACGTGGTGTTGTTCCCGCTCGGACTCGGTAGCAGCTCCTCGCCGGCCGGGCCGACGCCAGTGGGCAATCTGGTTCATCTGCTGGTCGGCGGTGCGCCGGGCTCGCAGCTGAAACTGACCTCGCTCGCCTGCGCTGGGTTGGCGGTCGGTGCCGCCGTACTGGTGATCCTGCGACTGCGGCGGCTGGCCCCGACGATGTCGACGGTATTGGCTGGCGCCGTCGCGCTGTACCTGGTCTTGTTCTTGCTGACCGCAGTCGGCCGGCCGGGCTACTTCAGCTACCCGCTGAACCTGCTGTGCTGGTGGTACGTTTTCGCGATCCGTGAGGCTCGGCCGGGCATTGACGCCCCGTCCGGCAACCACCTGGAGGAGGCCGCAGATGCCTGAGCCGGCCGCCGACACCCCGACAATCCTCGATCTGGCCCGCCGGGTCGTGATCTCCGGAGTGCCGGTCGCATCGGCGCTGGTCTTCGTGACGGTCGCGATCAAGGTCTTTCGGGCCGCGCACATGGAGACGTCCACCACCGTCGCCGTAGTCAGCTCGGCCAACGCCGTCGACATGCTCAAGGGCGTCCTGCTCACACTGCTACCGGGATTCCTCGCTGCTCTGGTGGCGGTCGCGATCTGGTGGTGGATCCAGGCGGTTCCCGTGGACGGGGCGAGCGGCGCCCCGCTGGCGCTGTGGCAGGCCGAGTCCGGGCTCATGTGGAGCCTGATGGCGGTCGCGTTCTTCACACTGCCCTGGATCGTCTTCGCGCTGTTCGCGCTGCCGGTTGTCGCGTTGGTACTGGTCTCGTGGTTGGCGCCGGGTCGGCGGCGCCTGCTGAGCCGGATGCGCACGGCGCTGATCCGAATAGCCATTGTCACCGCACTGGTTTCTACGACGTACCTGGCCGTCTCGACCGATGTGTGGCTACCGTTGCGCAGCATCTCGCTACGACCCGGCCAGACCGTCACCATCGGCGGCCAAGTGTTGTCGCAGGGTTTCGCGGCCTACATCCTCAGCAGCGACAAGGACAATGTGCGGCTGCTGCTCGACACGCCCCGAGCGGTGATCGACCTGGACGCGTCCGCGATCGCCCCGAACCCACAGATTTGCATTCCCAAACCCGCGCACCGCTCGTGGCTGCTCCGGCCGTCGCAGGAACTGCACTGGGAAGGTAGTTTTCCGTCCCCGTACCCGGTGTGTCCGGTGTCGGCATGACTCGGATCGCCGGCGATTTCGACTATGAGGCCCACGGTGGCGGTTACGGCCGGCAGCGTCGGCCGGATCCACGCATCGCGCGCCCGATCCATGCCGCGCTCGGCCCGGCGACAACCGTCCTCAATGTCGGGGCCGGCGCCGGGTCCTACGAACCGCTCGACCGGGAGGTGACCGCCGTCGAACCGTCGGCCGCAATGCGCGCCGAGCGGCCGGCGCAGCTGACGACCGCGATCGCAGCGACGGCCGAGGCTTTGCCTTTTGCCGACGGCACATTCGACGCCGCGATGGCTACCGTCACCATCCACCAGTGGGCTGATCTCGAGCTCGGGTTGAGCGAGCTACGCCGGGTTACGCGGGGTCCGGTCGTGATCCTGACGCTGGACCCGGACGCGCTGTCGCGGTTCTGGCTGGCCGACTACATCCCGGAACTCGTCCGGGTGGAACAACGCCGTTTCCCCGCGATCGACCGCGTGACGAGCGCGCTCGGCGGCCTCGTCGAGGTGCAGCGGATCCCGGTGCCGATCGATTGCGCCGACGGCTTCGGTGAGGCGTTCTATGCCCGTCCCGAAGCGTTTCTCGACGCGCGGGTCCGGCAGGGACAGTCGGCGTGGGGGTTCGTAGCCCAGCTGGTGGTCGATCGGGCCGTGGCTGAGCTGCGGGCCGATCTGGCCTCGGGGAGCTGGGATCGACGGTACGGCTCGTTGCGACGCCAACCCGAGTTCGCCGGATCGTTGCGGCTGATCACGGCCCGGCCCGAAGCCGGCGGGTGAGCCGCGACATGATCATGTAGGTGGCCAGGCTCAACACCAACGGCACCGCGAAACACAGCGCGACGAGCGGGTAGCCCGAGTGCAGGAAGGCATCATTGCGCGCACCGGCTCCGGCCCGGCTCGCCTCGGTTGGTCCTGCTGCTCCGGCCGTTGTCGGGACCAGGACGAGCCCGATACCCAACGCCACGATCAGCAGGACCAACCCAGCACGCGGCGAGCACCGAACGACGTGCCACATGATTCCCCCCGTTAGGGCCGCGACACTCCCCCGAGGTATCGCGCCCGTGGCAAGTAGACCGTTCGCGGACGTCGCTCTCAATACCCCGATCGGCGTATCTCTGTTAGGCAAGGTGAGCGCGATCACGCCACTATCAGTGGGCGCGGCGTTCGGATTGGCGGGTGCGCGGCAGCAGGGACAACGCCATGCCAACGGCCTGTACACGGCCCGTAACCCCAAGTTTCCTATAGAGATTATCGAGGTGCTTCTTGATCGTGCCGGCCGAGATGTGCAGCGAGGTGGCCAGCTCGATGTTGGTGGCCCCGCTGACCAGCATTTCGAGAATCTCGGCCTCGCGGACGGTGAGCCCGAGCTGCTGCAATTCCGCCGCGGTAGACGGGTCCCGTCGCTCATTGAGCAACAGCGCACCCTGCACCGTCTCCGTCGCCGGTAGGAACCGGACGACGAGCTGGCGCCCGTCGCGATGCGATGCGATTGGACGCAAGGCATCGGGCAGTCCGTCACTGGCCGAGCTGGTCACCGCCCGCTGGGCGGCCAGCCAACGAGAGACCCGATCCGGAAAGGGGTTCCGTGCGCCCGGGCGTCCGAAGTAGCGATACAACAACACGAGTGCGCCAACCGTGAGCTCGGCCGGTGGGTCGTCCAGGATGATCACGCCGGTGCCGTCTTCGCTCAGCGCCTCAGACATCGTCGCCATCAGCCGCAACATGTGGTCGCGTTCACGCGCGCCGGCGTAGGCCTGCGCCAGGTGCGGGCGGAGCACGTTGAGCATTAGCCGGTCGCGTTCGTCGAAGTCGTCGTCCGGGTCGGCCCGGTTGGCCGCGATGGCCTCGATCCGCGGGAACACCGTGGGCAGCGTCAAGGCCATCTGGTGCTCGACCCCGAGCATCTTGTACAGATCGCGGTACAACCGCAGCTCGTGGAACTGCTGCTGCGTCAGGAAGTCGCTGATCTTGCGCGCCGACCCGTCACCGGACCCGTGCAGGTAGTTGATGATCGGATGCTCGTGCTGGAGCGCGCTGAATTGCGCCAGTTGCGCCGCGTCGATGGGCATGTAGGGAAGAACGATGGCGAACGTCCGTCCGGTCACCGGATCGATCTCGTTCCAGGACAGCGAATCGTTACGCACCAGCGCGGCCGTTATCTCCAACGACTGCTGCGGAAACGCGCTGGCGGTAGACACTGAGCGGATGTCCTGAATGGCTGAGCTCAGCGCCTGCACGTCGTCCTCGTCAAGCTTGACCATGGCCTGCGATCGTACGTCCGGCGGCGACTCTGTAGTTAGGCTTTCTGGTTACCGGGAGAGACAAATCGGCCGCTTTAGCGGCACGGATACTGGTAATACGGACATAGCGATTACGTCCTAGCGAAAGGCGAGCGAATGCCGGCGTGGATATGCCAGACGTGCGGGGTGCAGCAGGCCGACACCGAGCAACCGCCGGCGCAATGTCTTATCTGCCAGGACGAAAGACAGTACGTCGGGTGGGACGGCCAGCGCTGGACGACCATGTCCGCCTTGGCGCGGGACTACCGGCTGGTGCTGCGCGAAGAGGAGCCCGGCCTGATCGGAATGGCGATGGACCCGTCCTTTGCGATCGGCCAGCGCGCGTTGCTCCTGCGCACCCCGAACGGGAACGTGTTGTGGGATTGCGTCTCACTGCTGGACGACGCCGCCCGCGAAGCCATCACCGGGTTCGGTGGTATCGACGCGATCTGCATGTCGCACCCGCACTTCTACGCCGCGAACGTGGAATTCGCCGAAGCATTTGACGCCCGGATATTGATCCCACGCGCCGATCAGGCCTGGATCCAGCGACCGTCACCGCAGATCGAGCTGTTCGACGATGTGGCCGAGCCGGTGCCCGGCGTGACGCTCGCTCGAATCGGCGGACATTTCGACGGAGCCGCGGTACTGCACTGGCCGGCCGGGGCGGGCGGGCGAGGCGCACTGTTGACCGGCGACACCATCACCGTGGTGCAGGATCGCGACTGGGTCAGCTTCATGTGGAGCTATCCCAACCTGATCCCGTTGGATGCCGCCACGGTGCTGCAGGTAGCCGATCGGGTGGCCGGTTTCGACTTCGATCGGGTCTACGGCGGCTGGTGGGGGCGGGTCGTGATCGAAGACGGAGCCACGGCCGTCCGGCGTTCGGCCCAACGGTATGTGGCCCGGTTGAGCGGCGAGCGTCCAGGCGGCTAACCGGCCGTCCGAATCAGACCGCCACGCCGGCGAGCAGCTCCGGCAGGTTGAGCTCTTCCGGCTGCAGCGGCTTACCGGTCAGCCAACCCTGCATCTGCACGCCCAGCGGCAGCGCCAGCTGTTGGGCCTTGGTCTCGACGCCCTCGACGACACACGTTAGCTCCATGTCCGCGGCCAGCCCGGCCACGGCATTCACGATCTTCCGGCTGTTGGCATTGTGCATCAGACCAGCCGTGAAGGACTGATCGATCTTCACGGCCGACACCGGCAGCGTCGCCAGATAACGCAAGCTGGCGTAGCCGGTGCCGAAGTCGTCGATGGCAATGCCGACGCCGTCGTCGAAGAGGCCCCGTAGCGCGCGAATGGTCGAATTGGCGGCCTCCAGCAGCGCAGTCTCGGTCAACTCGAGGACCAGTGCCGCCGGTTCGAGCGAATGCGCGAGCAGGGCCTGCCGGACGTCGCTGCCGAGATTCGGGTGCTGAGCGTGATGGGCCGAGATGTTCACCGCCATCGTCACCGCGGCCAGCTGGGCCAGCTCGGCCCGCCAGCTGGCCAGCTGGCCACAGGCGATGTCCAGCATCGTCTGCCCCAAGGATCGGATGAGGCCGGTGTCCTCGGCCACCGCGATGAACACCGACGGCGGTATCGAGACGCCGTCCGCGTCGGTGAGTCGCGCCAGCGCCTCGAAACCGACCAGCGCGCCCCGCTGCGAATCGAAGACCGGCTGGTACGCCGCGCGAAGGACGGGCACTCGACGGCCGAACATCCCCGGTGGCGGCTCGGAGGCGGGTAGCGCGTGGCCGCGAATCGCCTGCCGCAGCAACTGCTCCACGCGACCTCGTTCCGCCAAGTCGGTGCTCATGACGTGCTCGAAAACCTCGAAGCGGTCCTTGCCCCAGCGCTTGGCCTGATACATCGCCGCATCGGCATCCTGCAGTACTTCGTCGGCGGTCATCGAGCGGGCCGGACCGGCGGCCGGCAGGCTGGCGTAGGTGATCCCGATGCTGGCCGTCACCACGTGCTCGACGCCGCGCACGATGACCGGCTGCCGGAGGGCCTCCGCGATTCGATTCGCCACCAGCGGAGCCAGTGCGCGATCCAGGCGGGCCAGCTGCGCCGGGTCGAGCGGGATCTCGTGGGACGGCGCCCGGTTCCAGGGCTCGATCAGGATGACGAATTCGTCGCCGCCGACCCGGGCAATGGTGTCGCCCTCGCGGAGTACGCCCTGCAGGCGGTTGGCTGCCTCCACGAGGACGGCGTCGCCCGCCGCGTGCCCGGCCGTGTCGTTGACCCGCTTGAAGCCGTCGAGGTCGCAGAACAACACCGCGATCTCGCGTCCGTCCCGGCGAGTTCGGGCTAGGGCCGAGTCGAGTCGGTCGACGAGCAGTGCGCGGTTCGGCAGGCCGGTCAGGTCATCGTGCAACGCGGAATGGGTGAGCTGGCGCTCCAGGGCCACGGCGTCGGTGATGTCCCGCAGTGCCCCGACGAGCTGGGTCACCTGCCCGGACTCGTCTCGCCGCAACGGGGTCGTCCGTCGCGAGAACCAGCGGACGCTGCCGTCAGCGTGGTACAGACGGTGATTGAGTTGCACGGTTTCGTTGTCCGCCGCCGACCTCGCGTCAAGCAGCGCGGCTTCGAACGGGGCGCGATCCTCCTCCGGCAGGAGGCCTTCGAAGATGTCGCGGGTGCCCGGCACGACGGCACCGAACTCGGATCCGAACTGCGCGGTCAGATCGGCATCGAACCCGCGACTTGTCCGAAAACCTCCGACACCCTCGAAGTCAACCGGGTCCATCGAAGGAGTAGCTGAGCTCGGCAGCTCGTCGTAACCGAGCAGCTTGCTCAACGAGCGGTTGGACCACATTGTCCGGCGGCTGTCGATGTCGTAGACGAAAATTATGTCCGGTGACGCTGTGATGACCGCTTCCTGGAATGCGTGCCGGGCCCGCGCTTCGCCTTCGGCAATGACCTGCGCGGTCACCTCGGTGACATCGGCGACCGCTCCGACGAGCCGAGCTTGGCCACGCGCATCGGTGAGCCGCTGCCCGCGGGCGTCCATCCAACGAACGGCACCGTCGTTGGCGCGGATGGCGCGGTACCGAACCCGTAACGGCAGGCCCCCGGCGATGCACTCGTTGACGGCCTGATCGACGTGCAACCGGTCCTCCGGATGGACATGTTGCAGGGTCACGGCGTAGCTGACCTCAGTACCGACGTTCTCGATTCCGTAGAGCTCGAACATCATGTGCGACCAGGTCACCCGGCCCGTGGCGCTGTCAAGCTCCCACGAACCGAGGCGCCCGATGGACTCCGCCTCACGCAGCCGGCGACGTTCTTCGATCAGTTCCAATCGCGCGTCCCGCGCTGCGGTCACGTCCTGGCCGAGCCCCATGCCGGCCACGATCCGGCCGTCGGCGTCGCGCACCGGTGCGAGTCGTTGCAGATATGTCCGGCCGTTGTACGCGACGTCGAAGGAAGACTCGTGACCGGCCAGGGCGGCGCGGTAGAGCGGCTCGATGACGGCAACTACGTCGGCGGGAAAGGTCTCGAAGATGGTGCGCCCCGCGATCACCCCGGTCGACAACTCAATCGCGGCCAACCCGCGACCGGCGGTACTCACGTACCTCAGGTCATGGTCGAACACCACGACCATTGCCTCGGGCAAGGACTGCAGGATCAGGTTGTTGCTTGCCGCCTCGAGCATTTCGAACGTGCTTTGCGACTGGCGTACGCCAACGCCATCGACTTGGTGAAAATCTACGACCATCCTCCGCGCCCATCCCGGTGCCACTTTGCGCCCGAGTCGGCCGCGCGAGCTTCCCTCGGAGAGGGATTAGCACAGCGACGAATTCGTTACGGGCAACCAACGCTTGTGAAGAGAACGTGTTGACGGTAGGACAGATCTGACATTGATGCACGCTGCGTAATAGATCCGTTACCTATCGTTTGCACCGCGCGGGCAAGGCCTGTCCGACTTATCCGGATTGATGGGGAAGCAGACATTATTCGCCGCCACGGTGTTGTCTAGTAAGCCGCTTCACCCTGTCGCTCATGGGCCAACGGCCGGGCCGGATGAGATGCTCGGCGAGGACCGCGGGACGCCAGGGCCGCCAGGGCCGCCAGGGCCGCCGGGTGCGCCGGGTGCGCCGGGTCCCGGGACATCAGCCGACGAGGAAGAGGGTGTTCGTGAACGACATCTGCCTTTACGAGGTGCAGGACGGAGTGGCTACGGTCACGCTCAACCGCCCCGAACGGAACAACGGCCTGACCGGCGAGCTCGAACTGGCGTATCTGCGTCAGCTCGAACGCGCGGCTGAGGACACCGCCGTTCGCGTCATCATCGTCACCGGTGCGGGCAAGATGTTCTGCCCAGGGGCTGACCTGGCGATGCGCGGCGGCCCGGCGGACGAACCGCTGCCCAATTCCAAGATCCCGACGGACTTGCCGTCCACGATCGGCAAGCCCATCATCGCTGCCGTCAACGGTGGCTGTGCCGGTGCCGGGCTCGCTCACGCACTGCTCTGCGACCTCCGCTTCGCCGCGACCACCGCCAAGTTCGCGACCTCGTTCTCGCGTCGCGGCCTCATCGCCGAGTACGGCATGGCGTGGACGTTGCCACGGCTGGTCGGCTTCGGCGCCGCGAACGACCTGCTGCTGTCGGGTCGGACATTCGATGCGCAGGAAGCGTTGCGGCTAGGCCTGGTCAACGCGCTGTTCGAGCGGGAGTCCTTGATGACCGAGACGCTGCGCTACGCCCGGGAACTGGCTTCGGAATCATCGCCGACCGCCATGGCAGTCATCAAGGCGCAGCTGCATCGCTACCAGGCCACCGAACTGCACCCCGCGGTCGTGGACGGCGACCGCCTGATGCGCATCGCGTTGGCCGGGCCGGACGCGGTCGAGGGCCGGAACGCTTTCGTGGCCAAGCGAAGCCCGGCGTTCCCGCCGCTGGATCCGGGCTGACCCGCGCTCGAAGTTGTGCAACACCTGGCATCTCAGGGATGCCAGCTGTTACTCGATCGGGCCAGCAGCAGCACCAATGACGACCGTCGCGTCCAACTCCTGCGAATGGGCGATGTGCGCAACCAGGCCGCCTCGCTCGAAGGCGGCAACGGTCTGCGGCGCCTGCCGTTCGCTGGTCTCGATCAGCAGCCGGCCGCCGGGGGCAAGCCAACGCGAAGCGCCGACCGCGACCCGGCGCTGGATGTCGAGGCCGTCGGCCCCACCGTCCAACGCGACGCGCGGTTCGTATTCGCGAGCTTCGGACGGCATCATGGCAATCTCGTCGCTGGGCACATACGGCACGTTCGCGACCAAGATGTCCACCCGGCTCCGCAACGCGGCCGGTAGCGGTTCGAACAGGTCGCCCTGGTAAACCCGCCCGCCGCGAGGCACGAGGTTGCGCACCGCACACCGCACCGACACCGCCTCGATGTCCACCGCGTGCACTTCGGCCCGATCGAGCATGCTCAGCAGCGCGGCGCCAACAGCCCCCGAACCACAGCACAGGTCAACCACCACGGCCCCGGCCCGAGCGTCGCAGGCCGCTTGGGCGACCAGGTATTCGGTGCGGCGCCGCGGCACGAACACGCCGTCCTCGACCTCGATCCGGAGCCCACAGAACTCGGCCCAGCCCAGGATGTACTCCAGCGGCGCACCCGCGATTCGCCTTTGCAGCAAGGTGTGCAGCTCGGTCGCGTCACGAGCGGCGTCCTGCAGCAGCCGCGCTTCGTCCTCCGCGTATACACAGCCGGCGGACCGCAAGCGGCCGACGATGTCGGCGGATTCCATCGACCTCCCGCACACCCGAGCCTGGCTTACTGGGCTGTACACCCGCGCCGGCTTACTGAGCCACACCCGTCAGTCGGCCAGCTGCTCGGCCGGTCGCAGATCAGCGGACCATCGCTCTTCGATGCGGCCGTAGCGCCAGATGGCGAGCGCCAGAATCCAGCATACGAAGAAGAGGCCGACGATTCCGTAACCGGCGTAATCGAGGGGGATATCGGCAATCGCGGAGATCGGTCCCGAGGTGATGTTGGCCTGGTCGGCCACTACTCCGATGAGTTCGATGCTGCCGATGATCAATGCAACCGCGACCGAAACCGCAGTGATCGTGATGTTGTAGAACACTTTGCGGACCGGCTTCATGAAGGCCCAGCCATAGGCCACATTCATGAAGACGCCGTCGATCGTGTCCATCAAACACATTCCACCGGCGAACAGAACCGGCAACACCAGCACCGAGTAGAACGGCAGATTGAACGCGGCGGCGCCACCGGCCAATACCAGCAGGCCGACCTCGCTGGCGGTGTCGAAGCCCAGCCCGAACAGCACCCCCACCGGATAGATGTGCCAGGGCTTTCGGACGGATTTCGTGAGGCCGCCGAGGAAGCGGTTCATGAAACCCCGCTTGTTCAGGTGATCTTCCAGCTCCTGCTCGTCGAACTCCCCGGTGCGCATCCGGCGGAAGACGCCGACGATGCCAACGAGCACCACGAGGTTGAGCAGGCCCAGGATCCACAGGAAGACCCCGGAGACCGACGCACCGACAATGCCCGTAACCGAATGCAGGCCGGAGTTGTCATTCACAACCTGCCCGGCCAGCGCCTTGACGCCGAGCGCGAGCAAGAACGTCAGCGCGAAGACGATAGTGGAGTGGCCGAGAGAGAACCAGAAGCCCACCGACAACGGCTTTCGCAGCTGTTCGGCGGGCACGTCATCGCCGGCATCGACATTGTCGGCCAGCAACTTGCGGGTGGCATTGTCGACCGCGGCAATGTGGTCGGCGTCGAACGCGTGCCGCAGGCCGAACGTGTACGCCAGCACGCCGACACCCACGCTGAACACCGGGTGATCGCCGCCGAGCTGGTAGTGCTTCGGTACGACCAGCCCGAACAGCACCCCGAAGCCGAGCAGGTGCAGCAACACGATGAAACCGAACATGCCCGCCAACGAGCGGCGGTCCATGGCGTTCAGGCTGGCGCGGAAGTCGGCGAACCGGCTGGTCGACACGGGATTGGCACGTGTCTGAACGTTCACGATGGTTTCCCCCGGGAAGGTCGGCGTCGCCTGCTCGCTGACCGTAAGTCCCGGCGGGCTTTATTGCAACTGCTTGGCAACAAGTGCGCCGTGCCTCACGGCAGGTACCCGCGGCTAGGACGTCGCCGGGGTCGGCTCGGGCAGGATCTCGCCCGTCTCGAGCAGGGTCTTGAGGTTCGACAGAATCGCCGGCCAGCCGCCACGGATGCTGGACAACACCGTGCTGCCGGGCTCGAAGCCGTCATGTACGACGGTCAGTTTCACCGTCCGACCCATCGGTTGCAGATCGAAGGTGACCTTGGACCGGGGCTCGGCGGACACGATGGCAAGAAAGTCGTCGGAGAATCCGAAGGCCGCCGCCAACTCGGGCGTGAAGGTGTGCCAGGAATAGGCCAACCGGCGGTACGGCTCGGATTCGAGGACCACCTGGTCAGGGTCGGCCACCACTACGCCGTTCTGCTCCCAGGTCACCGTCGACCCTTCCTTCCAGTCCGAGTCCAGCGTGGCGCCCCAGTACCGTCGCGTGAACGCAGGATCGGTGAGCGCTAGCCACAGCGCTTCCGGCGTGGTGTTGATGTAGGTCGTGTAGACGAATTCGATGTCGGCCATGGTCTGCTGCTCCAATGCGGTTTTGAGGTCGGCCAGGGCATGTACACGTTCAAGGTGGTACTGGCTGATCCAGCGTTCGGCGATGGCGTTGATCGGCTCGGCGTTCAGGTAGTGCAACTTTTCTCGTCCCCGCCAGATCGTGGTCACGAGATTGGCCGACTCGAGCAGCGCGAGGTGCTTGCTGACCGATTGTCGGGCCATGTCCAGTTCGGAAGACAGTTCGCGCAGGCTTTGTCCGTTCCGGGCGTTCAGACTGTCGAGCAGCCGCCGACGACCGGGGTCCGCCAAGGCCTTGAACACATCTGCCATCCGCCACCTCACGGTCATGCAACCTTTCGGCTGCCTGAATATAGGCAGCTGTTCGGCTGCCTGTCAATCGGCTCAACCGCCCTGACCGCGTCATCCCCTGATTAGCGCCGCCGCGGTGCGGCAGCAGCCACGCCACAAACGTAGGGAGGTGCTCGTCCAACATGGGGAATGGCTCCCGATTCGGCGCGCGGCCTATCGCCATATCGTCGTGACATCAACAATCCACGGCTTGAGGAGTTCGACATGCCGCTCTACATGGACATCCACCACATCGCCAATGGCGTCAGCATCGATGACGTCGCCAAAGCACACCAGGCCGATCTAGCAACCCAGGGCAAGCACGACGTTCACTACTTGCGCTACTGGGTAAACGAAGCCCAGGGCAAGATTTTCTGCCTGGTGGACGCCCCCTCCGCGGAGGCCGCCACCGACGTGCATTTCGAAGCGCACGGATTGGTCGCCGATGAAGTCTTCGAAGTACACGAGGGTGAATGACAGCATTTCAAGCATTCGAAATAACGGACCATCCACGTCGAAATCGGTCGCTTTTGTTTAGATTCCTTGGCCTGTCGTTCGGCTGTCGGCATCGAATAGCTCGCGTCGTGAGCGCGAAGACGTCTTTCGCAACACGGCAGAGACATGATGACCGACGGTCTTGGTCGACAGCTGCAATTTCGTCGCTATCTCGGCGTCGGTATGTCCGGTGCGCAGCCAGCTCAGCACTTCCCGCTCCCGCGGGGTGAGGCCGTACGGGTCCAGTGCGGTGGCGTCGCGCGGACCGCGCGGGATGGCGCGCACCCCGATTTCGCGCAGCCGCCGGGCGGCCCGAAGCCGACCCGGTTTCGCGCCCAGCGCGGTGAACAGCTCCAGTGCGGCGCGGACGCTGGCTTCGTCGCCGGCGTCGCAGAACGCGTCGGCGGCTTCATACCGGCAACCGAGTTCGAGCCACGCGTGGCCGGCCGCCACCGGATCGCCCGCGACGTGCAGCCGGTACGGCTCCGCCGCGGTGGCCGGCAACGTTTCGAGCATGCCGTGCCGCCACAGCCAGAAGCCGAGTTCGCCGATGGCCCAGCGGTTGGATCGCTGGATGGCCAGCAGATAGGCAGCCTCGAGTCCGGCGGCTCCGTCGTCCGGTTCGCCGGACAGCCAGCGGGCCTCAGCCCGGGCGGCGGCTATTGGCGCGATCCGCTGCAAGGAACCGCTGTGCTCGGCGTACGGCAAGGCGGCATCCAGTGGTGACCAGACCGCTGGCTCGCCGCGTCGGGCTCTGATCCGGCCGCTGATACACCAGGCCGCCAACCGTGTGTTCGCCGTGTTCCGATCAGCTGCACCGAGGACCGCATCGACCTGCACGGCGGCTTGCTCCCAATAGCCTTGCTCGAACAGGCACCGGGCGTGCCAGGCGCGGGTGTATCCCGCCGGGCCATCGAGGTCGCGAGCCACGAAATAGTTCAGCGCTTCCTCGGCGGCATCGGCGCTCTGCTGGTACAGCCGTGCCTCACCGGCGGCGGAGACGAGGTTGGAGTACGCGCGGCCCAGCTCGGCGTGCAGCCCGGCGTCGGCGGCCAGCGCGATGGCGCGGCGCAGGTGCTCGCCACCGTCGGCCTGACCGTCGAGCAACAGCGCGGAGCCGAGCGCTTGCAAGGCGACGATCGCACTCTCGGTGTCATCGAATTCGGTGGCCAGTGCGATGGCCCGCTCCGCCAACGTCCGAGCGGCATCCAGGTCGCGGGCAAGCATCCGGTTCGTAGCCAGCAGCGCGTAGGCGGCGGCCAGCTCCCGCGACGGGCCTATCGACTCGGCCGTCTCGACCGCCAACTGGGCCAGCTGATATCCCTCGTCCTCGACCGGCGTCGCCCGGCTGAGCCAGCGCACCGTCGCGCTCCGAAGGCTCAAGTCGGCGCCGGAACGAGCCAGCTCGAAGGCCTTGCGCGCTTCGTCCAGCGCGGAGCGATCCCGGCCGATCGAGGACTCGACCTGGGACAGCGCCAATCTGAGCCGTGACCGCTCGCTGGCCGGCAGCATCGAGGTCGCATCGGCGATCGCGCGCCGATAGTGCTCGGCCGCCTCGTGGTTCGAACCGAGGGCGAGCGCGCGCTCGGCCGCAAGCCGTTCACTGGTCAATGCCCGCCGCACGTCGTGCGCGCGCCGGGCGTGGTACGCGATCGTCGCGGGCTCGGCGCCATCGAGTTGGGACAACCGCTCGAGCACCTCGATATGCAACTCGCGGCGACGTCCGGGCGTCAGCGCCTGTTCGACCGCCATCCGGACGAGTTCATGGCGGAACTCGACCACCGCGCCGTCGACCTGCACCAGGCCAGCTAGCACGGCCTCGTCCAGGTCGGACCAATCCGGCCCGAGCAAGGCGGCATCAATTCGGCCCGGCATCACCGAGAGCAACTCGACGACGGTACGCGTCGACGGGCTCAGCCGACTGATCCTGGCGATCACCGAATCCCGCACGGAGGTGCCCACCCGATCATCCGGTGCCAGTACGAGCTGACTGACCAGGAACGGGTTTCCACTGGTGAGCCGTAGTGCCTCGTCCCCGTCGACCCGGCTGCCGGCCACCAACTGCGCAACGGCCGAGCCACTCAAGGGCGGCACGACCAAGCGCGTGACGCCCGCTGCCGATACGAGCTCGCCCAGCACGGGACGCAGCGGATGCTCGGCGCTCAACTCGTCGCGGTAGGTCAGCACGATCAGGCCCGCGCTGGCCTCGATCCGGCGGCCGAGGAACCGCAGCACGTCCGCGCTGGCCGCATCGATCCAGTGCGCATCCTCCACCACCAGCGGCACCGGACCGCGCTGCATCCAGTCGAATAGCTGCTCGCGCAGGTCCGTGATCCCTAACGGGGATTCTGCGGAATCGGCCCAGAGCTGGCGCGCGATATCCCGGAACGGGCCGAGCGGGCGAGGCGTCGCCAGAGGTTCGCAGTAACCCCACACCGCCGAGGTAGTGACGAGAGCCTGCCGGACCAATGAGGTTTTGCCCGCGCCGGCCTCGCCCGACACGGCGATCAGGGCACCACTGCCGGCGCGGGCATCCTCGACCCCCGCGCGCAACCGAGCGAGCAGATCCGCACGCTCCAGCAGCAGCACGTTCCGAAGTCTAAGGGCCCTTTGCGCCAAAGCGGAGCTCCGAGAAAGGCAACTACCGGGTCGGCGCGCGCCGCACCGGTTGCTGAACTGGCGGCCGAAACGCTCGGACCGCGTCGGCAAATTTGGCCGGCTGGTCGAGGCGAACGAGCGTGTAACTATCGGGTATTTGAACCAGCCGGGACGCGCCCCGTCCGCGCTCGACTCAGCGAACGGCGCGACGGTTGATCAGACCGGTCAGGAATCGAGAAGCGCCGTCTCCGAGCCGCCTCTAGCGTTACCGGCGTGGACATCATCGCTCACAACAGCCAACCAAATCACGACATCAGGAGTGACCATGACCAGCTCTTCAACCCTGGGAATCAAGACCGTTCTGCACCCCGTCTCGGACCTGGCCGCGGCCAAGAAGGTGTACGCCGCACTACTCGGCAAAGCGCCCCAGACCGACGAGTCCTACTACGTCGGCTTCGAGACGGGGGGCCAGAGCATCGGGTTGGTGCCGGCCGGCGGACCACAAGGGATGGCCTCGCCGGTTGCCTACTGGCAGGTGCCGGACATCGAGGCCAAGTTGGCCGAGGTGACGGCCGCGGGTGCAACGGTGCGTGAGGCGGCGCACGACGTCGGCGGCGGACGCCTGGTCGCCACCGTCACCGACCCGGACGGCAATGTTCTAGGGCTACTCCAGGACCGGTGAGTACCGAACCGAGCAGCTTCGCGATCCGAAGCGGCACAGCGGCAGACGTACTGCTGAAACTGGTTAGATCGAGCCAGGCGATGCCAGCGTCGGGCCGCCAAGGCCGCGTCGCAACCGCTTGTCCGCAACAGATGGAGACACGATGAGCTTGGCCACGAGGACGGGCCGGCAGTCACCTGCGCGGCCCGGTGCCGACAGCCACGACGTGATTCGCGTGCATGGCGCGCGCGTGAACAACCTCAAAGACGTCAGCGTCGAGATCCCCAAGCGGCGGCTGACCGTGTTCACCGGCGTCTCCGGCTCGGGTAAGAGTTCGCTGGTGTTCGGCACCATCGCCGCGGAGTCGCAGCGGCTGATCAACGAAACCTACAGCGCGTTTGTGCAAGGCTTCATGCCGACGCTGGGGCGGCCCGAGGTCGATGTACTCGAAGGTCTGACGACGGCGATCCTCGTCGACCAGGAGCGGGTGGGCGCCGACGCCCGCTCCACGGTCGGCACCGCCACCGACGCCAACGCCATGCTGCGCATCCTGTTCAGCCGGTTGGGAAAACCACACATCGGCTCGCCGCAGGCGTTTTCCTTCAACGTCGCCTCGATCAGTGGCGCCGGTGCGGTCACCCTCGAACGTGCCGGCCGTACCACGAAAGAACGACGGAGCTTCAGCATTCTCGGCGGCATGTGCTCGCGCTGCGAGGGGCGAGGCTCAGTCAGCGACTTCGACCTGACCGCGCTGTACGACGACGGCAAGTCGCTCAACGATGGCGCGCTCACAATCCCCGGCTACAGCGTCGACGGCTGGTACGGCCGGATCTTCAGCGGCTGCGGCTTCTTCGACCCGGACAAGCCGATCAAGAAGTTCACCAAGCGTGAACTCAACGACCTGCTCTACAAGGAACCAACCAAGATCAAGGTCGAGGGCATCAATCTCACCTACGAAGGCCTGATCCCGCGGATCCAGAAATCGATGCTGTCCAAGGACGTCGACGGCATGCAACCGCATATCCGGGCGTTCGTCGAGCGCGCAATCACTTTCACGACCTGCCCCGACTGCGACGGCAGCCGGCTCAGCGAAGCAGCTCGGTCATCGAAGATCAAACGGATAAACATCGCCGACGCCTGCGCGATGCAGATCAGCGACCTGGCTGACTGGGTTCGCGGCCTCGACGAGCCGTCCGTGGGTCCGCTGCTGACGACGCTGGGCCAGACGCTCGATTCGTTCGTGGAGATCGGGCTCGGTTACCTGAGCCTCGACCGACCGGCGGGCACGTTGTCGGGCGGCGAGGCTCAACGCGTCAAGATGATCCGGCAGCTCGGGTCGTCCTTGACCGACGTCACCTACGTGTTCGACGAACCGACGGTCGGGCTGCACCCCCATGACATCGAGCGGATGAACGACCTGCTGCTTCGCTTGCGCGACAAGGGCAACACGGTGCTCGTCGTGGAACACAAGCCGGAGACGATCGCGATCGCCGACCACGTCGTCGACCTCGGCCCGGGCGCTGGGACGGCGGGGGGCACCGTCTGCTTCGAGGGCACCGTCGAGGGGCTGCGCAACAGCAGCACCGTCACCGGCCACCATTTCGACGACCGGGCCAGCTTGAAACCATCGGTGCGGACGCCCTCGGGCGCGCTGGAGGTGCGTGCGGCCAACACGAACAACCTGCAGGACGTCGATGTCGACATACCGCTAGGCGTGCTCGTAGTGCTCACCGGCGTGGCCGGGTCGGGAAAGAGCTCACTGATCCGAGGTTCCGTGTCAGGACGGGACGGAGTGGTGTCGGTCGACCAGGCACCGATCCGTGGCTCACGGCGGAGCAACCCGGCGACGTACACCGGCTTGCTGGAGCCGATCCGCAAGGCCTTCGCGAAGGCCAACGACGTCAAGCCTGCGCTGTTCAGCGCGAACTCGGAAGGCGCCTGCCCGGGCTGCAATGGCGCCGGCGTCATCTACACCGACCTGGCAATGATGGCCGGCGTCGCGACGACCTGCGAGGAATGCGAGGGGAAGCGGTTCCAGGCGACGGTGCTCGACTACACCTTCGGTGGCCGCAACATTGCTGAGGTATTGGCGATGTCGGTGGCCGAGGCGACAGACTTCTTCGCCGCGGGGACAGCACAGACACCGGCGGCCCACACGATCTTGCAGAGAATGGCGGACGTCGGGCTCGGCTATCTCAGGATCGGCCAGCCGCTCCCCACGCTGTCCGGGGGCGAACGGCAGCGACTCAAGCTGGCCACCCGGATGGCCGAGAAGGGCGGCGTCTACGTCCTCGACGAACCGACCAGCGGGCTGCACCTCGCCGACGTCGAACAGTTGCTTGCCCTGCTCGACCGGTTGGTTGATTCCGGTAAGTCGGTCATCGTGATCGAGCACCACCAGGCGGTCATGGCGCACGCCGACTGGATCATCGACCTCGGCCCTGGCGCTGGCCACGACGGTGGCCGGATCGTCTTCGAGGGCACACCCGCCGACATCGTTGCCGCCCGCTCCACCCTCACCGGCGAGCATCTCGCGGCCTACGTCGGCGCCTGATCCAGCCATCTTGCAAGCTGGCTCGCCGCCCTCTTGGTGACAACCGCGTTGCCAACCCTTGCTGTTCTTCCTGCGAGTCACTCCGCCGAATCGTGGTATAAAAATCGGTATGAAATCTAGTCATCCTTCGGCGGAGTCGGTGCTGGACGATTTGGGGGACAAGGTCGTCCAAGGCCTGGCGCTGATGGTGGCCCAGACCCGGGACGATTTGCAGGTTTATCGGCGGACGTTTCCGTCCTGGGCCGCTGACTCGACCGATCGAGGTTTGCTGAACTGGTCCCACGATCGGGCGTGGGCACACGCCCTGCGGACCTTTGATCGAGTATCGGAGGTCAGCTTTGTTGATCAGCCGCCGCTTCGGGAACTGTGGGTCGGCACCCGATACCGGTTACGCGTGAAAAAACATGACCTCGATGGGCAGGTCAGTACTTATCTGACTCAAAGGCGCTTTGGACTTCATGGAGCAAGAGCCCGCACAGACCCTGGATGGGCTGGATGAGGTGCGTCTCATCGCCGGTTACCGCTGGGACGCCGAACTGCGAGAACTGGGACCGGCTGTCATCTCGCTGCGTAGCGGGCCGGACAAGATCGTATGGACGGAAATCCTCGACGAGCCTGTCGACGGCACCGTCGTGAGTGCGGTGCCAATTGTGCCGGCTGGTGGGCCGCGAGCGCCTGAGATCCGTCTTGTCTCCGACGATGAGAGTCGCGGACGGGACGAAGGGACCGAACAAGCGTGACTGAACTTGGTGAGGTCCTTGAAACGGCCCGTCGAGCGCAAGGCTTGACGCAAGCCGAGCTGGCCGCCCGCGCCGGGATCACTCAAGCGGCCCTCTCGCGGTATGAAAGCGACCTTCGAGACCCCGAGGCAGACGCTCTGCATCGGGTCGCGGACGCGCTTGGTGTCACCGTGGCATTCCTACGCCACGCCGGTCGAGCCCGTGGGAGCATGGCCATGGATGCGCATATGCGTCGTCGCGCCACCGCTCCCCCAGCGATGTGGCGACAACTTGAAGCGCGCTTGAACGTGTACCGCTGGCACTCCAGCCACTTGTTCGAGGAGGTGTCTCTTCGAGCAGAACAACATGTACCAAGCTTCGACCCGCTTGATGTGCGCCCCGACGACGCCGCCCGACTCGTGCGAGCTCAATGGCGCATGCCTGCCGGTCCCGTGCGCCGCCTGGCCCAGTGGTTGGAAGCGGCCGGGTGCCTGCTGATAGCCGAAGACTTCGCGACCAGCCGTGTGGATGGCCTGTCCCAATGGATTGGTGAGCACCCAGTCATCCTCTACAACGACACCGCCCCACCCGATCGGGCGCGGCTCACCCTCGCGCACGAACTGGGGCATCTCGTTCTGCATGCTTCCCCGACCAACACCGACGATGTCGAGGCAGAGGCCAACGCGTTCGCGGCAGAGTTCCTCATGCCGGCCGAAATCGTTCGTCCTTCCCTGCGGAACCTGAAAATCGGGCGGCTGCTGGATCTCAAGCGCGAGTACGGCGTGTCGATGCAGGCGTTGATCGAACGTGCCTACCAGCTGGAGCTGCTCAGCCCCACCCAGCGGACCAATTTGTACAAGATGTTCAGCGCCAAGGGTTGGCGCACCCACGAACCCGGTAGCGAAGACATCGCCCCGGAGCGACCAGTACTGGCCCAGTCGATCGGAGAAAGCCTCAGCTCCCGAGGACTGAATGCCAGCGAGGTCGCCACGATCGCCGGGTTTTCCGAACCCAGCCGAAACACTCTGTTCCAGCCGATCGGACTGCGCGCTGTATGACAGCTGTCAATTGGGCATGTCGACGAAGCGGGAAAGGTGACCCTGGAATGCCACAACAGCCTGCCCGGTCGGGCCGTTTCTATGCTTGGCAATGATGATGTCGGCCTCGCCGGCCCGCGGGGATTCCCGCTCGTACATGTCCTCGCGGTGTACCAGCAGGACCACGTCGGCATCCTGTTCGATCGAGCCGGATTCACGAAGATCGGACAGCATCGGCTTCTTGTCCGTGCGTTGCTCCGGACCACGGTTCAATTGCGACAGGGCGACCACCGGCAGTTCCAGTTCCTTCGCGAGCAGCTTCATGGCCCGCGAGAATTCGGACACTTCCTGCTGGCGCGATTCCACGCGTTTGCCGGACGTCATCAGCTGCATGTAGTCGATCACGATCAGTTTCAGATCATGCCGCTGCTTGAGCCGGCGAGCCTTCGCCCGAATCTCCATCATGGTCAGGTTCGGAGAATCGTCGATGAACAAGGGTGCCTCGGCCAGCTCGGATGAACGCAGTGCGATCTTGCGCCAGTCGTCATCCGTCATTCGCCCGGACCGGATGTCGTTCAGTTTGACCCGGGCTTCGGCCGAGAAAAGTCGCATCATGATGTCCTGCTTCGACATTTCGAGCGAGAAGATAACCGTCGACTGATGGTTTTTGATCGCCGCCGAACGCGCAAAATCCATGGCCAAAGTCGAGTTGTGCGTCGGAATCATGTTCCGGCCGGCCAGATACATATGGTCGGCGTTGTCCACCTGCACGCACCGCACCGGCACAGATTCGACCCGTCGCACATCGGTGATGTAGCGCGTACGGGTGCCACTACGAGTGACGTTCGTTTGGCGTGCCGCCTTGCGCGACAGTTCAAAGTCCCGGTCGGCAGGCGTGAACGTCACTGTGTAGCACGTCGACGACTCCGGGGTCCGACCCTGCACAGCCTTGGTGGACATCGATGCCCGGTATCCCAAACTGATGATCAACTCGAGAGCATCGGTCGCGAGTCGCTGGTTTGTCACCGCGAACGAAACGGCGCCGTCGACGGTGACCGTGCCATCAGTGTCGAGCAATCCGGCCAGCATCGCGCGCCGCTGAGTCTTGCTTCCGCGCAGATATATCGCAGGAATTTGCTTCCTGTTGAGGACACCGGCGCTGCGCAGCTGCTCGACGTCAGCCGAAGTTATTGCGGCCGCGGCGCTCGTTCCATCGCTCAGCCAGGCACCGAGCGTGTACGGCGGAATCGGCAGGTTCGCCTCGGGAAGATCCAATGCCGAGGCACAGTCCACCGCGTGGTTGGCCCGCTGATCTGCAGTCGGGCACCGCAGAGTTTCCGCGATCTGCTCGGTCGTAACGATCGCGGCAACGTCCGGCCTGCGCGTAACCGCCAGCGTCCGTTCGAAGACCCGCGCCGCGACAGCGCGACGAGAATAAGCCGGAGCCGTCCAGACGTATGACCGTGACGGGCCGGCAACTCGTCTGGGCAACCGCCCGCCGACACCGACCGCTGCCGTCTCTTGGCGAATGATGGAGTGGAACTGTTCGCCGAGCTGTTCGACGAGATCACGGAACGTCGCCAGGGTGTCGGCACCAACGTGCGCCCTTGCTGCGAAGACAAACGCCTTGTCACGAGCATCGGCCGACAACGGCGACGTGAACTCAAGTCTCGGCGACGCCCGCGTCGTGGTTCGCCACTGGTGCTCGGCGTCGGCCACGATGGTCGATCCGTCGGAGAACGTCACCTCGTAGCACGGTCGGTCCACCATGACGTCGGTGACGGCGACAACCCGGGTCGGACGCCCATCGGCGCCCATCAAGGCATCACCGACCTGAACGGATCCCATCGTCGTCCAGCCGGTCGGAGTAACCAACGGGGTGTCTAGCGCCAGCGCCTTGCCAGAACCTGGTCTGCCCGCCACTACGATCATTTGGCCCGGGTGCAGCCCATGGGTCATCTCGTCGATCTGGCTAAATCCGGTGGGCACGCCGGCGCCGAGGCCGCCGTTGGACGTCATCTTGTCCATCTCGTCCAAGGTGCCTTCGAGCAGGTCCTCGATTCTGACGTAGTCCTCGGACGCCCGCCGCTCGGTCACCTCATAGACCTCAGCCTGAGCGCGATCGACGACGTCATCGACACTGCCGGCCATCCCCTCGCCGCTGGCGGCGCCGTACCCCATCTGCACAATCCTGGTGCCGGCTTCGACGAGTCGCCGAAGAATTGCTCGCTCGGCGACGATCTCTGCGTAGTAACCGGCATTCGCGGCCGTCGGCACGCCCGAGATCAGCGTGTGCAGGTACGGGTGGCCGCCGACCCGACCGATGTGACCGGCCCGTGACAGCTCCGCGGCGACTGTCACCGCGTCGGCTGGTTCGCCCCGTCCGTACAGGTCGAGCACGGCGTCATAGATGAGCTGATGCGCAGGCCGATAGAAATCCTCACTGCGAAGCACCTCGACGACGTCGGCGATTGCGTCCTTGGAGAGCAGCATGCCGCCGAGCACTGACTGCTCGGCGTCGATGTCTTGTGGGGGCGTCCGGTCGAATTCGACCGGTGCCACCCGAGCTTCGTTCGCTACCGCCACTAGCCCGCGCCCTCTTCCCGATGCCTGCTCATCAGCCATACCGCAGTTGTACGTGGGGCGTCCGACAGTTTCCGTTGCCGCGCCGACAAAGGGCCGGCGGCTATTACAAGCTCCAACCGCGGCGCCACTGTCAGTAATTACCCCCGTCTTGTGCCAACGTCGCTGGACTCGTTTCACGAGCTTGTCGTACGGTCCGACGGCTACGTTAGGGACGTTGTCGTCGCCGAGCAATCGAGCCTGTGCACACAGCTGTGGATGAACCTGTGCGCAACGCCGACAAAGGTGTTCATGACTTGGGGACAGAACTGGGGATAAGTTGGCAATATCCGCGCGGAGGGCCCGTAATTCGGAGGCTACGGCGCTGACAGCCTGGGGATAACTACTGCTCGTCCAAGAAGAATCCAGATGAAGAAAACGCTTCAGGTACAGGTCACACCCGTCTATCTCTAGTACTCATCCACAAGCGCATGCGGCGTTTCTTGTCAAGTGGTCATCAAGCGAGCCTCAAGGGTGGCCAGTGCTAGAGATCTCATACCCTACGTGACCACATGCTTACTTTCGCTACAGAGCGTGTATACGCGGGCTGGCACCGTTAACTGAGCCTTACACGACTTGAGCTGAACTCGCACGTCGAACGCAAAAAGTCGAACGCAAAAAACTGGGGCTCCTTCCGGCGAGGAAGGAGCCCCAGAACGAACTAGCCGACTGAGCCAGCGTGACTGCTACTGCGCGGCGGCAACCGTGACCGGCACAGAGGCGATGACGTCGGAGTGCAATTCGACGGTGACCGTGTGCGCGCCGGTCGTCTTAATGTGACCGGGAAGGTGCACGCGCTTCTTGTCAATCAGCGGACCGCCAGCGCTCTTCACGGCGCTGACCACGTCAGCTTGCGTCACCGAGCCAAACAGCTTGCCACCCTCGCCGGCGCGAGCGGCCAGGGTCACCGAGAGATTCTCGAGCTCGGCCTTGATCTCTTTCGCGTGATCCAGACCGCGGATCTCACGGGCATCACGAGCCCGCTTGATCTGACTGATCTGCTTCTCCGCGCCCTTGGACCAGTTGATCGCCGAGCCCCGCGGGATCAGGTAGTTCCGGCCGTAGCCGTCAGCGACCTCGACGACGTCACCGGCGAGGCCGAGGCCCGTGACTTCCTGCGTCAGGATGAGCTTCATGTCTTGTCCTTTGACTAACGGGGCTTAGCGAGCGGTCGAGGTGTACGGCAGCAACGCCATCTCGCGGGCGTTCTTGACCGCCTTCGCGATCTCACGCTGCTGCTGGGTGCTGACGCCGGTCACCCGGCGAGCACGGATCTTGCCCCGGTCGGAGATGAATTTGCGCAGCAGGGCGGTGTCCTTGTAGTCGATCGCCTCGATGCGGGTGGTCTTGAGCGGATTGGACTTCTTCTTGGGCTTGCGAATGGGCGGCTTTGCCATGATCTGACTCCTGAGGAATTCTCGGCTGGCGCATGCGACCGAACCAACGGCCGCGATGAAGCCATCGCGAAGGAAAGGACTTTAGAAGGGGGGCTCGTCGGAGAACCCGCCAGCAGGGCCGCCGGCGGGTGCGGCCGAGGCCCACGGATCGTCGGCCGGAGCCGCGCCACCGGGCGCGTTCTCGGCACCGAAACCGCCGCCGGAAGAGCCGCGCTGAGTGCGATTGACCTTGGCGGTTGCGTAACGCAGGGAAGGACCTACCTCGTCCACCTGCATCTCGATGACCGTGCGCTTCTCGCCCTCACGGGTCTCGTACGAGCGTTGCTGCAAGCGTCCTTGGACGACAACACGCATGCCGCGGGTGAGCGACTCCGCGACATTCTCGGCGGCCTGACGCCAGATGGAGCAGCGCAGGAACAGGGCCTCGCCGTCCTTCCATTCGTTCGACTGACGATCGAATGTGCGCGGCGTCGACGCGACCGTGAACGAGGCCACCGCAGCGCCGGATGGCGTGAAGCGAAGCTCCGGATCCGCGGTCAGGTTGCCGACCACCGTGATGATCGTTTCGCCGGCCATGTCAGACCGACTTCGCCGCTGCGGCCGCAGCCTTCTTCGATGGCTTCTTCGGGACCGGGCGGAGCACCTTGGTCCGCAATACGGACTCGTTGAGGTTCAGCTGACGGTCGAGCTCGATGACCGACGCCGGCTCCGCGTGCAGGTCGATGACCGCATAGATGCCCTCGGCCTTCTTGTTGATCTCGAACGCAAGGCGGCGGCGTCCCCAGACATCGACCTTGTCGACCGAGCCGCCGTCCTTCTTGACGACGTTCAGAAACGCGTCGAGGGAGGGCGTGATGGTCCGCTCGTCCAGCTCGGGATCGAGGATGACCATAACTTCGTAGTGGCGCATGGGTGTAAACCAGCCTCCTGTGGACTGTGCGGCCACGGACTCTCCGTGGCAGGAGGGTGCAGCTGACCCGAGGCAGAACCCGTGCGCCGCGGTGAGCGGCAAGGTCTGACGTCGGAGAGGGACGAAGGCGCCCCTACAGACAGACAACTCGGCAAGGTTACCCGCAAGGACGACTGCCGACGAAATCGTCATCCGGTCAGCGCGGGTGGTACGCCTCGCGATGCGTGGGACGGCGCAACAGGAACGTACGGGTGAAGCAAGCTGTCGCCATCGACAAGGCCAGCATCGCCAACACCACCAGGAAGGTCGGCAGCACCGTGAGAACAGAGCGATCCCGGCTCGATGCGATCTCTACGATCTTGGGCCCCCTAGGGGCTCGCCCGACCTGATTCGCCAGCAGCGCACCGCTACCTACCGGATTGGCGACGATTCCCGCACCCGCGCTCTGACCTTCGCCGATCGTCGTCCCCGGCGCCGGCCAGCCATTGCCATCGCCCACCGACGGCCCCGCGGCGCCCGAGCCGCCGAAGCCGCCCGAACTGCCTGCGGGAAGGCTCGACGGAGCGAAGGGACCGGAGGGACCAACCACCGCAGCGTCGGTCGAGGCCGGCTTAGTTCCGGCACCGGTGGATTCCGCCGCCCCCGAGCTCGAAACAGAACCAGCGTCGCCGGGCGATCCGACCGCCCCAGCCAATGGCGAACCGGCCGCAACCGTACGAACCGGAGCGGGCGCGGCGGACCGTACGGCGGTCGGCGCCGAGCTGACGGCACCGACGAGACCGCCGACCACGGCTCCGAGCACCGGACCGACCGCCGGGAGATGACTGGCCGCCGGCAGCGTCACGGCCGGCGGCGTCACGCCAGGCAACCGAACCGGGGGCACGGTCACTCCTGGCACTGTCGGACTGACCGTCACGGCTGGCACCTGTGGTTGGACAGCGCAGCCGTTGGACGCCGTGCCGACCACGATCTGCCCAGACCAAGTCGCGGATACCCCGGCCCCGACCCCGCTGGCCGCTCGGAACGAGCTGGCGAGTTGCGAGATCAGGTTCAGGGCGCCACCGAGCAAGCCGCCCGCCTGCGCGTTAGCCGTACCGCTGACGTAGGAGAAGGGCACCCGACCACTCGCCGGCACCGTCACATCGACGGTTCGCGGCGCATTCGGCGCGTACGAGATGACCCGCACGACCTGATTTCGGGCGCCGCGGTTCAGCACGACTTGGACCGCCGGGGCCAGCACCAGATTGGTGATCGGCGCCGAGGCCGAGCCGATCAGGCTGGTGCTGAACCGGACGGTCGACCGGGCGGGAGCGTTGATGGTGGCCGATGGCGTCGGGCAGGGAGCGGTGACCGGGCCGGCAACGGTCAGCGAGCTGCCGACCACCGTTGCCGCACCGGCAGTTGGCGAATGCAGAAACGAGGCGACCAGCATCCCGGCGAGGACGAGGGCGCCAGCGGGGATGCAACGCTCGCCGGGCGAACGTGCCCTCCGCTCCGCGTCCATGACACCCCCTCAGCCCGTGCCTGTCTTATGCCCAGAATGCTGATGCTTATGCGAATCCTGGAGCACGATTGTCGGACCGAGGTGCTTACCTAGCGCTATGACCGAAACAGGCCTCACGAATCCGGACATAGCGCTTGAAGAATGGCCTCCGGACGCGCTCGATCTGCTGCGCCGGCTCAACACGCCTGAGATGACCGAATATCTCGGTGGGCCCGAGACGGAAGCGAAGCTGGTTGAACGCCAGCAGCGCTACCGTTCCACGAACAGTTCCAGCACCGATCAAATGTTCATGATCGTCACCCTGCCTGGACGAACTCCGGTCGGATCAGCGGGCTTCTGGGAGCGCAGTTGGCAGGGCGAACTGATTCTCGAAATGGGATGGTGCCTGCGCACCGAATTCCAGGGCCGGGGCATCGCGGTCGCGGCCGTACGCCTGGCCCTCGACGCGGCCCGCTCGTCGCGGGTCCACCGGTATGCGCACGCCTTCCCCGAGGTCGGACATGCGGCGTCGAACGCGGTTTGCCGTCGGGCCGGCTTCGAGCTGCGCGGGGAAAGCATGTTCGAATACCCGCCGGGCAACTTCTCGCCGAGCAACGACTGGCAACTCGACCTGCGCGCACCGTCGCCGTCCTGACCGGCTGCGCCGAGAATGCCACGACGTCCCGTCACGAGGTCCTGCTCCAACGTGTCGCGGCAACGTCCTGCGGCGACGTCAGTGGCCAGTCGTAATCTGGGCGCATGACCGGCACCCAAATCATCGGCGCGCACGTCGACTCGACTGATCCGTTGGCGCACGCCGAAGCGGTGGACGCGGCGGCAGTTCAGTTCTTCCTCGCCGATCCGCAAGGCTGGAAGGCACCTAAGCCGCACCCGCACGCCGACGCCATCAAAGCAAGCGGACTGGCGGTGTATATCCATTCTCCGTACGTCCTGAACGTCGCTACCACGAACAACCGCATTCGTATCCCGAGTCGCAAACTTCTCGGCCAGCACGCCCAGGCCGCCGCCGAGATCGGGGCCAAAGGGCTCATTGTGCACGGTGGTCACGTCACGGGCGACGACGATCCCGCTGTCGGAGTAGACAATTGGCGCAAGGCTTTTGCGCAGGCCGCGGAGACCGGCGGCTTTCCGTTACCGATTTTGATCGAGAACACCGCGGGCGGGACGAAAGCGATGGCTCGCCACCTGGAATCGATCGCGCGGTTGTGGGACGCAATCGGCGAGTACGACCCGGGGTTCTGCCTGGATACCTGCCACGCCCATGCCGGCGGCGAGGACCTCGACGGCCTGGTCGAGCGGGTCAAAGCAATCACCGGCCGGATCGACCTCGTGCACGCCAACGGCAGCCGGGACACCTTCGATTCGGGCGCCGACCGGCACGCCAACTTCGACAACAGCCTGCTTGCCGGCGAAGCGGTGGCCGGTGTGGTCAAGGCGGCCGGCTGCGACGCGCTGGTCGAAACGCCAGCTGACGGTCAGGCCGACGACATCAGCTTCCTGCGGAAGTAAACCGTCCCGCCCGGCGAATGTCCTACCCACGCGCCCCTATAGGGGCGTACGAGTAGGACCTATCGGGGCGTGCGGACTTCGGCCAGTACCTCGGCCACCGCGTCGGCCACCGGGACATCTCGTCGATCACCGGTCCGGCGATCACGCAACTCGACCACGCCGTCGGCCAGTCCCCGTCCGATGATCAGGATCGTGGGTACGCCCAGCAATTCGGAGTCGGCGAATTTGACGCCCGGCGACGCCTTCCGGTCATCGAGCAGCACCCGCACACCCAGCACCTCGAGTTCGGCGGTGATCCGTTCCGCTTCGGCGAAGATGACGGTGTCGTTCTTGTGAGCGGGCACGATGTGGACGTCCGCCGGGGCAATTTCCCGGGGCCAGCACAGGCCTCGTTCGTCGAGAGTCTGCTCGGCCACCGCGGCTACTGCCCGCGTTACACCGACTCCGTAGGAGCCCATGGTGATGGTCACGGGCTTGCCGTCCGGCCCGAGCGCGGTCAGTCCGAACACCTCGGCGTACTTGCGACCCAACTGGAACACATGGCCCAGTTCGATGCCATTCGAGATTTGCAAGGGCGAACCGCACCGTGAACATCGATCGCCGTCGCGGATCTCGACCGCGCCGATCTCACCGTCCGGCGTGAAGTCACGGCCGCGCACCACGAAAGCGGCGTGCTTACCGGCAACGTTCGCGCCAGTCACCCAGGCCGAACCGTTCGTCACGGTCGGATCGACGAGATAGCGAATTTCCAAGTCCGCCAGGATCTGTGGGCCGATGTATCCCTTCACCAGCCCGGGCGCCGTGGCGAAGTCAGCCGGCTCGGCCTGCGCCACCTCGACCGGCTCGAACTGGCCGCTAAGCCGCTTGAGATCGACTTCGCGATCACCCGGGACGCCAACGACTAGCAGTTGCCACTTGTCGGTGCCGGGCATGCGCGTCTTCAGCACCACGTTTTTTAACGTGTCGGCCGCGCTGAACTGGCCCGCGGCCGGACGAGGCAGGTCATCGATGCTGTTCAGCCGGTCGACCAGCGTCGCGATCGTCGGGGTGTCGGGCGTGTCCAATACCAGCTGCGCGGGGTGTTCCGTGGCTGTCATCGGCAATGGCACCGCGATCTCGACCGCCTCGGTGTTCGCGGCATAGTCGCAGTTCGTGCACTGGACGAACGTGTCCTCACCGACCGGCGTCGGCGCGAGGAACTCCTCTGACGCTGAGCCGCCCATCGCCCCGGACACCGCGAAGACGATCCGGTAGTCGAAGCCGAGTCGGGTGAAGATTCGCTCGTACGCGTCCCGGTGGGCTTTGTAGGACGCCGCCAGACCTTCATCGGTGAGATCGAAGGAATAGGAGTCCTTCATGATGAATTCCCGGCCGCGCAGAATACCCGCCCGCGGCCGGGCCTCGTCCCGGTACTTGGTCTGAATCTGGTACAGCGAAAGGGGAAAGTCCTTGTACGACGACAGCTCGCTCTTGACCAGCAGAGTGAAAAGTTCTTCGTGGGTCGGGGCCAACAGGTAGTCGGCGTTCTTGCGGTCGTGCAGGCGGAACAGCCCGTCGCCATAGGCAGCCCAACGCCCGCTGGCCTCGAAGATCTCGCGCGGGATCAACGCCGGAAAATGCACTTCCTGAGCCCCGATGCCGTCCATCTCTTCGCGGACCACCCGCTCGACGTTTCGCAAAACGGCCATGCCCAGCGGCAACCAGGAGTACACGCCCGGCGCGATCCGGCGGATGTAGCCGCCGCGGATGAGCAAGCGATGGCTCGGCACCTCGGCATCGGCCGGGTCGTCACGCAGGGTTCGTACAAACAGCGTGGACATCCGCAACGACACTTCGGGCACTCCTCTGAATGGCGTAGAACAGGCGTAGAACGGGCGTAGAACAGGACAGCTAGCGTTCTCGGGCAATCAAGCCCGACAACACACGTTACCTAAACCGGCTCGTCGATCTCCGCGGCGATTGCCGGGCCGCGGTGCTCCGGACGACGTCGGTCGTCGGCTGGCACCTCGCAGAAGATCCCGCCGCCCGGATCGGGATCGTCCGGCGTCCGGACTGGGTCAGTCTCCGGATACAACATTTCGCGCACCACGCAGCCCATCAGCACCAACAACGTGCCGTCCCGGATGAGCAACAACCAGGTCAGACCCTCGTACGTCAGTGCCTTGTTCGGGTTGGCGGTGCTGAGCAACCAGAGCAGCGTGCCGATCCAGACCGCGATCTCGGTGAACTGCCAGATGATGGCCAGTCGCCATT